>NZ_JAOWGM010000030.1:0-831329 GCF_030333125.1 Citrobacter sp. CK206 | reverse complement strand
ACCTCCTTCGGATTTGCCAGATAACCCGTGGTATCCCCGGTCGGGCGGCTGTTGGCGTTGGGTTTAATCACAATGTTCGGTCTGGTGAAGTGCGTGCCCGGCAGCGGCGCAACGGCCGCCAGCGTGCCATGTTTCTTCCGCAGCTCTTCTATCGGGCCAAAGTCCAGCGCGCGCAGCGGGCAGGACTCGACGCAGATCGGCTTTTTGCCGTCGGCAACGCGGTCATGACAACCGTCGCATTTGGTCATGTGGCCTTTGGCGGCGTTATACTGCGGCGCACCGTACGGGCAGGCCATATGGCAGTAGCGACAGCCGATGCAGACGTCCTCATCCACCACCACAAAGCCGTCCTCGCGTTTGTGCATCGCGCCGCTCGGGCACACTTTCGTGCAGGCCGGGTCTTCGCAGTGGTTGCAGGAAATGGAAAGATAGTAGGCAAAGACATTCTGGTGCCAGACGCCGTTATCCTCCTGCCAGTCGCCGCCCGCATATTCATAGATGCGGCGGAAGCTGACGTCCGGGGTTAAATCTTTGTAGTCTTTGCAGGCCAGTTCGCAGGTTTTGCAACCGGTGCAACGACTGGAGTCAATAAAAAATCCATATTGGGTTGTCATCGGTTACTCCTTATACCTTCTCAACCTGAACGAGATTGCTGTGAGACGGGTTCCCCTTCGCCAGCGGAGAAGGACGATGTGATGTCAGAATGTTGATGGAACCGCCGTGATCGACCTGGTCGCCAAACATATCCGCCTTGAGCCAGGCGCCTTGCCCGATGGCGGTAACACCCGGCAAAATGCGCGGCGTGACTTTTGCCGGGATCAGCATCTGCCCGTTATTGTTAAATACGCGCACCGTGTCGCCCTGTTTGATGTTGCGCGCTTTCGCGTCAATGGGGTTAATCCAGATCTCTTGCGGGCACGCTTGCTGCAACACGTCAATATTGCCGTAGCTGGAGTGGGTGCGGGCTTTATAGTGGAAGCCGGTCAATTGCAGCGGATAGGTTATTCGGATGGGATCGTCCCAGCCATCAAACCCTGGCGCATAGGCGGGCAGCGGATGAACGATCTCATCGTTTTCCAGCTCCCAGGTGTCGGCGATGGTCGCCAGCCGCTCGGAGTAGATTTCAATCTTCCCTGATGGCGTTTTCAGCGGACTGGAGGCAGGATCTTCGCGGAATGCACGGAAGGCGACATAGTGTTCCTCCGGGCATTTTTTCTTGAAGATGCCGGTGGTTTTCATCTCTTCGTAGTCCGGCATTTCCGGGTTACGCACTTTGGTTTTGGCATGCAGGTATTTCACCCACTCGTGCTGGGTACGGCCTTCCGTAAATGTCTGGTAGACATCCGGGCCGAGGCGTCTGGCGATTTCGCTCAGCGTCCAGTAGATCGGCTTTCTTTCAAATTTTGGTGAGGTGGCCGGTTGCCCCAGGATGACATAACCCATGTTGCCTGCGGATTCGTGCGAAATAAGATCTTCCTGTTCCGTTGGCATCAGGTCCGGCAGCAGAATGTCGCAGTATTTGGCGGACGCCGTCATGAAGTGCTCAATCCCGACGATCATTTCGCACTTGCTGTCGTCCTGTAATACGTCATGGGTGTGGGCGATGTTGCCATGCTGGTTAATCAGCGTATTGCTGGCGTAGCACCACATAAATTTGATCGGGACATCAAGCTTATCTTTACCGCGCACGCCGTCGCGTGTGGCGGTCATTTCCGCGCCATGATCGATGGCGTCTGTCCAGGTAAAAACGGAGATCTGCGTTTTTACCGGGTTATCCAGCATAGAAAACCACTCTACGCCGAGGTCCCAGGTGCCTTCACGCACGCCGGAGTTGCCGCCGTTGATCCCGACGTTGCCGGTCAGGATAGAGAGCATGGCGATCGCGCGCGCAGTCTGTTCGCCATTGGAGTGACGCTGCGGCCCCCAGCCCTGACAGATATACGCCGGTTTTGCCGAGCCGATTTCCCGTGCCAGCTGGATGATTTTTTCCGCCGGGATACTGGTGATATGTGCGGCCCATTCCGGTGTTTTGGCAATACCGTCCGGGCCATCGCCCAGAATATAGGCTTTATAGTGCGCATTACGCGGCGCGCTGGCGGGTAAGGTCGTTTCGTCGTAACCGACGCAGTATTTATCGAGGAAAGGCTTGTCGATCAGATTTTCGGTGATGAGTACCCAGGCGATCCCCGCCGCCAGAGCGGCATCAGTACCGGGACGAATAGGGAGCCATTCATCTTCGCGACCCGCCGCCGTATCGTTATAACGCGGATCGATGACGATCATTCTGGCGTTGGAGCGTTCGCGAGCCTGTTCCACATAGTAGGTCACGCCGCCGCCGCTCATGCGCGTTTCTGCCGGGTTGTTGCCGAACATTACCACCAGTTTACTGTTGGCGATGTCATCTGGGCTGTTACCGTCATTCGTGCCGAACATATAACTCATTGCGGCGCTGATTTGTGCGGTACTGTAGCTGCCGTAACGGCTGAGATAACCGCCGCATGAGTTCATCAGACGATAAGGCACGTTGGAGTTCGTGATGTTCCCGCCATCCACGCCGGTGCCATACAGCACATGTACGGCTTCGTTGCCGTAGTCTTTCAGAATACGCTTCAGGTTGTCGCCAATGGTATCCAGCGCTTCATCCCAGCTGATACGTTCAAATTTGCCTTCGCCGCGTTTACCGACGCGTTTCATCGGGTATTTAAGGCGATCCGGGTGATTCATACGGCGACGGATTGAGCGTCCGCGCAGGCAGGCCCGCACCTGATGATTGCCGTAGACGTCATCGCCGGTGGTGTCGGACTCGACCCAGTACACCGCATCATCTTTCACATGCAGCCGTAGCAGACAGCGACTCCCGCAGTTGACGGTACAGGAACTCCAGACCGCTTTTTCTTCCACTGGCGCAGGCGAAAGGCCGTCAGCGGCGCGGGCGATTCGGGAGAAAGGAAGCGTGAAGGCGCTACTGGCGAGCGCGAGACCACTAATGGCGGATGTTTTCACCAGACTACGACGGCTGATAGTGGCCGTCATGAGCGCCTCAGGCGTGGTGATTTTCATAGTTACTCACTTTGCTTATTGATTAAAAAAAAGAAACGCGATTTATAAAATTTGTTTTTACAGGACGTTGGTTTGTTCACATGACCGATGGACGTGCGAACACATCCCCCGAAACGCCTGTAATCGTTTCAGGGGATGGGGGTTACACTTTCTCGATTTCGACCAGATTGGTGTGCTGCGGATTTCCTTTCGCCAGCGGAGAGGGGCGCTGCGTCGTTAACGTATTCATGCAGGCGCCATGATCGATGCGATCGCCTGACATATCGGCATCGTGCCAGGCGCCCTGGCCCATCGCGCTCACGCCGGGGAGAATGCGTGGCGTAACTTTCGCCGGAATGCGTACTTCGCCGCGATCGTTAAATACCCGCACCATATCCCCGTTGGCGATACCGCGTTTTTGCGCATCCACGGGGTTAATCCAGACTTCCTGACGGCAGGCGGATTTGAGAACATCAATGTTGCCATAAGAGGAGTGCGTGCGTGATTTATAATGAAAACCAAAGAGTTGCAGTGGGAATACGCTGCGCTTAGGATCGTCCCATCCTTCGAACGTTGAAGCATAAATGGGAAGCGGGCTGATGACGTCGTCTTTTTCCAGCTCCCAGGTTTGGGCGATTTTAGCCAGGCGGCTGGAGTAAATTTCTATCTTGCCGGACGGCGTTTTCAGCGGGTTTGCCTGTGGGTCTTCACGGAATTTTTTATAGGCCACGAAATGGCCGTTGGGATCTTTACGCTTGTAGATCCCCATTTTTTTCAGCTCGTCATAGCCCGGTAACTCTGGGTCTTTAGCCAGCATTTTGGCGTACAGATATTGCAGCCACTGTTCCTGGGTTCGCCCCTCGGTAAACCTCTGGTGCACGTCCGGGCCCAGCCGCTTCGCGACTTCGCTCATTATCCAGTAAATGGGCTTACGCTCGAATTTAGGGGCGGTCGCGGGCTGGATGAAGATTAAATAACCCATATTGCCCGCGTAGTCGTTAGGAATGATGTCTTCCTGTTCGACCGTCATCAGGTCCGGCAACAGAATATCGGCGTATTTCGCGGAAGAGGTCATAAAGTTGTCGATGACCACGATCATTTCGCACTTCGATTCGTCTTGCAGGATCGCGTGTGTTTTATTGATATCCGAATGCTGGTTGGTGATGGTATTGCCCGCGTAATTCCAGATGAACTTGATCGGCACATCCAGCTTTTCTTTACCGCGCACGCCGTCGCGCAGGGCGGTCATTTCCGGGCCGCGGGCAATGGCGTCCGTCCAGGTAAACACGGAGATCTGCGTTTTTACCGGGTTTTCCGGTAACGGCATGCGCTCAATGGTGATGGTGTAGGTGGATTCGCGCGCGCCGCTGTTCCCGCCGTGAATACCGACATTGCCCGTCAGAATCGGCAGCATCGCAATCGCGCGTGCGGTGAGTTCACCGTTCGCCTGACGCTGCGGGCCCCATCCCTGACAAATACAGGCCGGTTTAGCCGCGCCAATCTCTCTGGCGAGCTTAATGATGCGATCCGCCGGAATACCGGTAATGCGCGACGCCCACTCAGGCGTTTTAGCCGTGCCGTCTTCGCCCTGGCCCAGAATATAGGCTTTATAGTGGCCATTCGCTGGCGCATCGGCCGGTAGCGTTTTTTCGTCGTAACCCACGCAGTAGTTATCGAGGAAAGGCTGGTCAACAAGATCTTCGGTGATGAGCACCCAGGCCAGTCCGGCGACCAGCGCGGCATCGGTGCCGGGACGAATAGGTATCCATTCGTCTTCACGTCCTGCCGCGGTATCGGTATAGCGTGGATCGATAACGATCATGCGCGCATTTGAACGTTCCCTGGCCTGTTCCAGGAACCAGGTAATTCCGCCGCCGCTCATACGGGTTTCTGCCGGGTTATTACCGAACATCACCACCAGTTTGGTGTTTTCGATATCGGAGGTGCTGTTACCCTCGTTCGAACCATAGGTGTAGGGCATGGCCGCCGCGATTTGCGCGGTGCTGTAGGTGCCATAGTGGCTAAGAAAACCGCCGTAACAGTTCATCAGGCGGGCCACCAGAGAGGCGTAAGGCGAGGAGCGGGTGATGTTGCCGCCGACGATACCGGAGGTGTAGTTAATGTACACCGCCTCGTTACCGTATTTATCGACTGTGTTTTTCAGGCTGTTGCTGATGGTATCCAGCGCTTCTTCCCAACTGATGCGCTCAAATTTTCCTTCGCCGCGTTTGCCTGTGCGTTTCATCGGGTAGTTGAGGCGATCAGGATGGTTAATTCGCCGACGGATTGAACGTCCGCGCAGGCAGGCGCGCACCTAGTGATTGCCATAGACATCTTCGCCGGTGTTATCGGTTTCCACCCACCAGACTTCATCATCTTTGACGTGGAGACGCAGGGCGCAGCGGCTACCGCAGTTGACCGAACATGCTCCCCAGACCACTTTGTCTTTAGCGGGCTGGATTGCCTGCTGCACGGCAGCCGCAGCGGTACGCATCCCGAAAGGCAAGGAGACCCCTCCGGCAGCGAGCGCCAGCGATCCTATCGCGGTGGATTTCACTAACGTCCTGCGGCTGATGCCTCCCTGTTGTTCAACATCGGACATAATTCACTCCATTATAGTTATCGTTATATAATTATGTTTATAACGAAATTAATAGGATACTAATGAAAGAGTGATTTTAACCCCTTATAGGTAGGGGTTATTAATCCATGTCAAAATTGAGGGAATCTTTCTAAGAGGGAGTAAGAGCCTGGTATATCAGGCTCTTATCTGTTACTGAGGTTCGACAGCATGCCCGTCCTGAGAAGGACTGGCACTGGCAGGAGCGTTTCCGCTGCTGGTGCGGGTATACAAAATTTTATGGGTATCGTTTGCACAGTGGCCTACGACCTGGGAATCGGGCTGATCCGCCTGGTCATTAGGAACAATAGTTAACGTAAAACTGGACTCCGCCACACCATTGTTAATGATGCGCTGTTCGATGTCGCTTTTGACTCTTTCACATGACTCCGGCGCCGCCAGTACCTGCGGGGAGGCGACGATGAGCAGACACGCTGCAATTCCTGCTGAGATTTTCATCATTCACTCCTTTTATGAACACGATAATGAAAGCTTAGCATTTCTAGTGTAAACAACTGTATTTGCTAATATGATTGAGAATCATCTCCTTATCCTGGTGAATAACGTGAAGAAACAGACCCTGGTGAGCTTTCTGTGTGTGCTGCTTGTTGGATGTGATAACGCCACTGTTCTGGTCTCCTTTACCCCGGAAATGGCCAGCTTTTCCAATGAGTTCGATTTTGATCCGTTGCGCGGCCCGGTTAAAGATTTCAGCCAGACGTTGATGAACGACAAAGGGGAAGTGACGAAGCGCATCAGCGGAACGCTTTCGCAGGAAGGCTGCTTTGATACGCTGGAACTGCACGATCTGGAAAACAATACCGGGTTGGCGTTGGTACTGGATGCAAACTACTACCGCGATGCCGAGACGATGGAGAAAAGAGTGCGCTTGCAGGGGAAATGCCAGTTGGCGGAGTTGCCCTCGGCAGGCGTGGTCTGGGATACGGACGATAACGGTTTTGTTGTTTCCGCAACGGGAAGAGAGACGAAGGTACAATACCGCTATGATGCGGAAGGGTATCCGTTGGGTAAGACCACCATCAGTAAAGACAAAACGTTATCTATTGATGCAAAACCGTCGGCGGACCCGCTTAAAAAGCTCGACTATACGGCGGTCAGCCTGCTGAACGATCGCCCGTTAGGCAATGTGAAGCAGACGTGTGAATATGATAATTACGCCAATCCGATCAACTGCCAGCTTGTGATCGTTGATGAAAGCGTCGAACCCGCCGTTGCGCGGAGCTATACCATTAAAAATACGATTGATTATTACCCGGCTGCGTCTGACACAGCCGGGTAGCGGCTTACTGTGCGGTAGGCTTCAGCAGGCTTGAGCCTGGCGTTTTGTGATCGTTCAGATATTGCTGCTGGAAAATGCACATACGAATGGTGTTGCGGTATTGGCCATTGATAAAGAACTCATGAATCAGTTCACCTTCAACCATAAAACCTAACTTACGGTAAATGTGAATGGCTTTTTCGTTTTCTTTATCAACGATCAGATACAGCTTATAAAGGTTGAGTACGGTGAATCCGTAGTCCATCGCCAGCTTCGCTGCGCGCGAAGCCAGCCCTTTTCCCTGGTATTCCGGCGAGATGATGATTTGAAATTCAGCCCGGCGGTGAACGTGATTAATTTCTACCAGTTCGACCAGACCGGCTTTTTCGCCGTTGCACTCCACGACAAAGCGCCGTTCGCTCTGGTCATGAATGTGCTTATCATACAGGTCAGACAGCTCGACAAACGCTTCGTACGGCTCTTCAAACCAGTAACGCATTACGCTGGCGTTGTTATCAAGCTGGTGGACGAATCGTAAATCTTCGCGCTCCAGCGGGCGCAACTTAACACTGTTGGCGTGGGTCATTTTGTGTCCTTACCGTCTGTCGCTCAACGCACTGTTATGGCGCAACGGTACGGCCAGTACGACGATCCAGGCAACGCAGCGTATTCGGTTCCCAGTACGCGTTAAGGTTGGCGCTCTGCTCGCACTTGTCGCGGTTATCAAACGCGGCGTCGGCTTTGTCCCACTCTTTCTCCGTGCGCGTGTTCACTTTCTGGCGCAGGCTGCGGGTATCATTCCATTGTTCCTTTTCCATGGCTGCGTGTTGGCGGCTTTGCGCGCTGTCTCCAGATTCAATGATCAGTTTGCTGGTATTCGCGAATGCGGAGGTGGTATACACGACAGCACCCAGCGCAAGCATTGCCGTCAGGCACAGGCGTTTGCTAAGTGTATTGTTCATGGTTAATTCCTTTCATGATAGAGGGATAAAACTTGTTTAAATTCTACACCATTCCTGGCGCAGGGCATACCCATCCTGCGGGTATGGATACGAAGGCGCTATTCTGGCGTATCATGCTTAAACCTGACGTAACGCAATGATGATGATGCTAAAAACAACACTTCTTTTTTTCATGACCGCACTGTGCGAAATCGTGGGCTGTTTTCTGCCCTGGCTATGGTTGAAGCGGGGCGCAACGGCCTGGCTGCTGGTTCCGGCGGGAGTCTCACTGGCGTTATTCGTCTGGCTGCTGACGTTGCACCCGGCCGCCAGCGGCCGCGTCTATGCGGCTTATGGCGGGGTCTATGTCTGTACTGCGCTGTTATGGTTACGCTTTGTTGACGGCGTCAGACTCAGTCTTTATGACTGGTCAGGCGCACTGATCGCACTCTGTGGAATGCTGATTATCGTTGCCGGGTGGGGGCGCGCTTAAGCGCCTTATTTTGTGATCGATGAGCGATTTTTTGATCATTATACTTGTATGGTAGTAGTTCAGGTGTGTAAATTTCCTGCATCGCACAGAAGAGATGTAAGGAACAACAATGAAGATTGTAGGGGCTGAAGTTTTTGTCACATGTCCGGGACGTAACTTTGTCACGCTGAAAATCACCACCGAGGACGGTATCACCGGCCTGGGCGACGCTACCCTGAATGGCCGTGAGCTGTCGGTGGCATCCTATCTGAAAGATCACCTTTGCCCGCAGCTTATTGGCCGCGATGCGCACCGTATCGAAGATATCTGGCAGTTCTTTTATAAAGGCGCCTACTGGCGTCGCGGGCCGGTCACGATGTCTGCTATTTCTGCCGTTGACATGGCGCTGTGGGATATCAAAGCGAAAGCCGCCAACATGCCGCTGTATCAGTTGCTGGGCGGCGCATCCCGCGAAGGCGTGATGGTCTATTGCCACACGACGGGTCACACCATTGATGATGTGCTGGAAGATTATGCGCGTCACAAAGAGATGGGGTTTAAAGCGATTCGCGTACAGTGCGGCGTGCCGGGTATGAAAACCACCTACGGCATGTCTAAAGGCAAAGGTCTGGCCTACGAACCCGCTACGAAAGGCCAGTGGCCGGAAGAGCAACTCTGGTCAACCGAGAAATACCTCGATTTCACGCCGAAACTGTTTGACGCCGTACGTGCTGAATTTGGTTTTGAAGAGCATTTGCTTCACGACATGCACCACCGCCTGACGCCGATTGAAGCCGCTCGTTTTGGTAAGCGCGTTGAGGATTATCGTCTGTTCTGGATGGAGGACCCGACGCCTGCGGAAAACCAGGAATGCTTCCGTCTGATTCGTCAGCATACGGTGACGCCGATTGCCGTCGGGGAAGTGTTCAACAGCATCTGGGACTGCAAGCAGCTCATTGAAGAGCAACTGATTGACTATATCCGCACCACCATTACCCATGCCGGCGGCATTACGGGGATGCGCCGCATTGCGGATTTTGCCTCGCTTTACCAGGTGCGCACGGGGTCTCATGGGCCTTCTGATTTGTCGCCGGTTTGCATGGCCGCAGCGCTTCACTTTGATCTGTGGGTGCCTAACTTTGGCGTCCAGGAATACATGGGGTACTCCGAACAAATGCTTGATGTCTTCCCGCATAGCTGGACGTTCGATAACGGCTATATGCACCCAGGCGACAAGCCGGGTCTTGGTATTGAGTTTGATGAAAAACTGGCGGCGAAATATCCGTATGACCCTGCGTATTTGCCGGTCGCCCGTCTGGAAGATGGCACGTTGTGGAACTGGTAAGGAGTGATATGACATGAAAAGTATAGTGATTGAAAAACCTGACACGCTGGTTTTAGCGGAGCGTCCTATCCCTGAGCCTGCGGCCGGGGACGTTCGGGTTAAAGTGAAACTGGCGGGGATCTGCGGTTCTGATAGCCATATCTATCGTGGACATAATCCTTTTGCAAAGTATCCGCGTGTTATCGGGCATGAATTTTTTGGTGTGATTGACGCCGTGGGCGAAGGTGTTAGCCACGCCAGAGTGGGGGAACGCGTATCGGTCGATCCCGTCATCAGTTGCGGGCATTGCTATCCCTGTTCAATAGGCAAGCCCAATGTATGTACCTCGCTGGTTGTTCTGGGCGTACACCGCGACGGCGGATTTAGTGAATATGCGGTCGTTCCGGCGAAAAACGCGTTTACGATCCCGGATGCCATTGCTGATAAGCACGCGGTGATGGTTGAACCTTTCACCATTGCGGCGAACGTTACCGGGCAGGTTAATCCGACAGAGAACGATATTGCGCTGATTTATGGCGCAGGGCCGATGGGACTGACGACGGTTCAGGCGCTGAAGGGCGTTTATAACGTTAAAGAGGTGATTGTTGCCGATCGTATTGATGAACGACTGGAGATGGCGAAAGAAAACGGCGCCGACTGGGTTATCAATAATGGACAGCAATCTCTGCAAGATTTCCTGGACGAAAAAGGGTTAAAACCGACGCTGATCGTCGATGCGGCGTGTCATCCGTCTATTTTACAAGAAGCCATCTCGCTGGCGTCGCCCGCCGCGCGCATTGTACTGATGGGGTTCTCCAGCGATCCTTGCCAGATTGTGCAGCAGGGGATTACCGGCAAGGAGCTATCAATTTATTCGTCCCGTTTGAATGCGAATAAATTCCCGGTCGTTATTGGCTGGCTGGAAAAAGGTCTGATCGATCCCGATAAACTCGTCACGCATACGTTTAATTATCACCATGTCACTGACGCGATTGAATTGTTTGAGAAAGACCAACGGCACTGCTGCAAGGTTTTACTCACATTCTCTGAATAATATTAATAAATGCGAGAGAGTGGTACGCATCTTACCTCTTAGAGATTGCCAATATGACTCAACAAAAACATGAACGGTCAACAAAAGATTTAATCAGAGCCGCCGTATCCGGTTGGCTGGGAACCGCCCTTGAATTTATGGATTTCCAGTTATATTCTCTGGGCGCTGCATTAGTTTTCCATGAAATATTTTTCCCGGAACAGTCCGCCGCAATGGCGCTTATTCTGGCGATGGGAACCTATGGCGCAGGATATATCGCACGTATTGTCGGCGCGTTTATTTTCGGCAAAATGGGCGACAGTATTGGGCGTAAAAAGGTCTTGTTTATCACTATCACCATGATGGGGATTTGTACAACCCTCATTGGGGTTCTGCCGACCTATGCGCAAATTGGTATATTTGCGCCTGTTTTACTGGTGACGTTACGTATTGTTCAGGGGTTAGGCGCCGGGGCGGAGATCTCCGGGGCAGGAACGATGCTGGCTGAGTATGCGCCTAAAGGGAAACGCGGCATTATTTCCTCGCTTGTCGCAATGGGAACAAACTGCGGTACGCTGAGCGCAACGGCAATCTGGGCAGTGATGTTCTTTGCGCTTGACAGAGAACAGCTTCTGGCCTGGGGATGGCGTATCCCATTCCTGGCGAGCGTTGTTGTCATGATCTTCGCTATCTGGCTGCGTATGAACCTCAAAGAAAGCCCGGTATTTGAAAAGGTCAATGAAAGCGAAAATGCGCCAGCGTTAAATAACGCATCAGAAAACACATTGGGTGCCATGTTTAGCAGTAAATCCTTCTGGCTGGCAACCGGTTTACGTTTCGGTCAGGCGGGCAATTCTGGATTAATTCAGACATTCCTTGCAGGATATTTAGTGCAGACGTTATTATTCAATAAGGCGATTCCTACCGACGCGTTAATGATTAGCTCTGTCATTGGTTTTATTACTATTCCACTTTTGGGATGGTTATCTGATAAATATGGTCGCCGCCTGCCTTATATTTTATTGAATATATCTGCGATTATTCTTGCGTACCCGATGTTGTCTATCATCGTGGATAAAACCTATAGCCCCGGCGTGATTATGACCGCGCTTATTGTTATTCATAACTTTGCCGTGCTGGGTCTCTTCGCGCTGGAAAACATTACGATGGCCGAGATGTTTGGTTCGCGTAATCGCTTTACCCGGATGGCGATTTCAAAAGAAGCCGGTGGCTTAGTCGCCGTTGGATTTGGTCCTGTACTGGCAGGTATTTTCTGTAATATGACCGATTCCTGGTTGCCTATATTAGCGATGATCATTGCCTATTCTCTTATCGGCTTAATTTCAGCGATTTTGATGCCGGAAGTGAGAGATCGCGATCTGAGCGTGCTGGAGGATGCAGCGGACCTAAAGGCGGCAAGTAGCGTTCAGGGTTCGGCAACGCAGGTAGGGTAACGTCGCACAGGGCATGACCGGAATGGACAGGGAATGTTGAATTTCGGTCATGTTGTCACATAACTTTAAAATGATGTCATACCAATTGCAAAAAGCTTAATTCAAATCAAATCATACAACCCTACAGGCGTTACTCTGAGACAGTCCTGAATTCATTCATACAATAGGTCATACCATGCAAAACAAGCTCTTAACGGCTAAGGCTTCGCTTCCTCATTACGATCGCGCCAGACTGGTTCCTCGCATTGTGCATTTGGGCTTTGGCGCATTCCATCGCGCGCATCAGGGTGTCTACGCGGATATCCTCGCGGCGGAACACAACAGCGACTGGGGATACTGTGAAGTCAACCTGATTGGCGGCGAGCAGCAGATTGCCGACCTGAAACAGCAAGACAACCTGTATACCGTGGCGGAAATGTCAGCGGATGCCTGGACCGCAAGGGTTGTTGGGGTGGTAAAAAACGCGCTGCACGCGCAGGTTGACGGTCTGGAAACCGTCCTGGCCGCCATGTGCGAGCCGCAGGTGGCGATTGTTTCCCTGACGATTACAGAAAAAGGGTACTGCCACTCTCCGGCGACTGGTCAGTTGATGCTGGATCACCCGATGATCGCCGCCGATCTGCAAAACCCGCAGCAGCCGAAATCCGCGCCTGGCGTGGTGGTGGAAGCGCTGGCGCGTCGTAAAGCGGCTGGCCTGGCGCCATTTACCGTGATGTCCTGCGATAACATGCCTGAAAATGGACACGTCATGCGCAATGTGGTTACTGCCTATGCCCGTGCGGTAGATGCAGAGCTGGCCGCGTGGATTGAGCAACATGTGACGTTCCCGTCCACGATGGTTGATCGTATTGTACCGGCGGTGACGGCTGACACGCTGGATAAGATCGAACAGTTAACCGGCGTACGCGACCCTGCGGGTGTGGCGTGTGAACCGTTCCGTCAGTGGGTGATTGAGGATAATTTTGTCGCGGGTCGCCCTGAATGGGAAAAAGCGGGCGCTGAACTGGTGGCAGATGTTATCCCGTTCGAAGAGATGAAACTGCGTATGCTTAATGGCAGTCACTCATTCCTGGCGTACCTCGGGTATCTGGCGGGCTATCAGCACATTAATGACTGCATGGAAGATGAGAATTACCGCCTGGCCGCGCATGCGTTGATGTTGCAGGAACAGGCGCCGACGCTGAAAGTGAAGGGGGTGGATCTGAAGCGTTATGCCGATTTGCTGATCGCGCGCTACAGCAACCCGGCGTTGCGTCACCGTACCTGGCAAATTGCGATGGACGGTAGCCAGAAACTGCCGCAGCGTATGCTGGACTCCGTTCGCTGGCATATCGCGCATAACAGCCATTTCGACCTGCTGGCCTTAGGCGTGGCGGGCTGGATGCGTTACGTTGGCGGCGTTGATGAGCAAGGGAATCCGATTGAAATTAGCGATCCGCTGCTGCCGGTTATTCAGCAAGCGGTTCAGGGCAGTGAAGAAGGGGAAAGTCGCGTTCAGGCGCTGCTGGCCATTGATGCGATTTTTGGTAATGAATTGCCGCACGTTGAGCTGTTTACGAATAAGGTGAAAGAAGCGTATCTGTCGCTGCTTGCCAACGGTGCGAAAGCAACCGTTGCAAAATATGCGGCGAATATCGCATCAGCGTAATCTCTGCATGGTTGTAGGCCGGATAAGGCCTGCAACGTTCAACATCATTGACTATTGTAGGCCGGATAAGGCGGTTACGCCGCCATCCGGCTTGTTTGTCAGCGGGATTACTCTTCGCTGAACCAGTCGCTGTTTTCCTGGCGGATAAGCTGAACGGACTCGCCAATCTCCTGTAGATGCACAGTCATTGCGCGTTCCACCGCGTCGGCGTCATGCTTTTCCAGGGCGGCAAAAATATCATGATGCTGGCGCAGCAACATTTCAGGCGGCGACACATGATCCAGACTCATATAACGCACGCGGTCGATGGTGGCTTTAATATTTTCAACCGTATCCCACGCCAGCTGGCAATCGGCAATTAATGCCAGTTTCTGGTGAAATTCATCATCAAGCTGGAAGAAATCGTTGAGCTGCTTGCGGTCAATGGCGATCCGCTGCTGGTGAAGGTTCTGCTCCAGCTGATAGCACTGGCTGTCGGTGATCATCAACGCCGCGCGACGAACGACCGCACATTCAATGGCCTGTCGAACAAAGCACCCATTCTGCACCTGCGATAATGAAATCTTATTCACATAGCTGCCGCGCTGAGGGCGGATTTGAATCAAACCGTTTTCCGCCAGCTTAATAAACGCTTCACGTACAGGCTGGCGCGACACGTTAAAGCGCACGGAAACCTCTTTCTCGGAAAGCGGTGTGCCTGGCGCAATCAGACAGTGCACGATGTCACGTCGGAGAATGCGGTAAATTTGCTGATTTACAGGCTGCGTAGGATTGAGTTGGGTTTCGACGGTCATTCGTTCTTACTTTTTAGAGAGTTAACCAGAGTACTCTACCACTTTTTTGTCACTATCTATACCCGGCCCGCGGGCCGGGTATAAAAATTAACCCCGATGAACGCTCAGTCCGGCAAAAGACTGCGTAACCGGCATCATTTCCAGCGTATTAATGTTCACATGCGCAGGCAGATTAGCGACCCACCATACCGCTTCTGTGACATCATCCGGCGTGAGCGCGGTTGTGTTCTCGTAGGTTTTACCCGCTTTGTCGTCATCGCCTTTAAAGCGGACGTTAGAAAACTCCGTGCCGCCGACCAGACCGGGTTCAATATCGGTAACGCGTACTGCCGTACCGTGTAAATCCGTGCGCAGATTCAGACTGAACTGGCGCACAAACGCTTTGGTTGCGCCATATACGTTGCCACCCGCGTATGGCCAGCTACCTGCGGTAGAGCCAATATTGATGATGTGGCCGCGATTGCGCTCCACCATGCCTGGCAGAACCGCGCGGGTCATGTAAATAAGACCTTTGTTGTTCGTGTCGATCATGGTTTCCCAGTCTTCCACGCTGGCTTTATGCGCGGGTTCAAGCCCCAACGCCAGCCCGGCGTTGTTGACCAGCACATCAATGTTGCGCCACTCTGCGGGTAATGACGCCAGCATATCTTCAATGGATGCACGGTTACGCACATCTAAACGAGCGATAAACAGATTGTCGCCCAGCTCATCTTTCAGTTCTTGCAGGCGTTCCTGGCGACGGCCAGTGGCAATCACTTTGTGTCCATTCTCAATAAAACGACGTGTAATGCATTCGCCGAAACCTGCGGTCGCACCGGTGACTAAAACGATCATCTCACTGTTCCTCAACGCTTTTTGTGTTGTATTACCATAGCACGCCATCTCTGTTCAGGGGTAATCCTCGTTAATGGGATTGCGGTCATTTCAAGGGAGACCTACTCTAATGAACAAATCGTTTGCAGGAGTGAAAAATGTCGTTAACGAATCCATTCTTTAGCCAGAGCGTATTGCCTTACCAGGCCCCGCGTTTTGATCTGATTGAAGACCGCCATTACCGCCCGGCGTTTGACGAAGGGATGCGGCAAAAGCGCGCTGAAATTGATGCGATTGTCCAAAACCCGCAAGCGCCTGATTTTGAGAACACGTATCTGGCGCTGGAGCAAAGCGGCGCCTTGCTCACCCGTGTGACAAGCGTGTTTTTCGCCATGACAGCGGCGCATACCAATGACGAATTACAGCGCCTTGATGAAGCCTTTTCCGCTGAACTGGCGGCGTTGGCAAATGATATTTATCTCAACAGTACGCTCTTTGCGCGTGTGGATGCGGTCTGGCGACAGCGGGAGACGCTGGCGCTGGATGCCGAGTCGTTGCGTCTTGTGGAGGTTATCCACCAGCGTTTTGTACTTTCCGGCGCGCAGCTTGGCGATGACGATAAAGCGCAGCTCAGGAGCCTGAACACCGAATCCGCCACGCTGACCAGCCAGTTTAATCAGCGGCTGTTGGCGGCGAATAAATCCGGTGGGATGGTGGTTGATTATCGCCATCAACTGGACGGATTGAGTCAGGAGGAGGTCGCTCTTGCCGCTGATGCAGCCAGGGAAAAAGGGCTGGCGGATCGCTGGCTTATTCCGCTTCTCAATACCACACAACAACCTACACTGGCCGTTTTACGCGATCGCCAGACCCGTGAAAATCTGTTCAACGCCGCATGGACTCGTGCGGAAAAGAACGACGCCAACGACACGCGTGCGATTGTTCAGCATCTGGTGGACATCCGTACCCGGCAGGCAACATTACTCGGGTTTGCCAGTTATGCCGCCTGGAAAACCGCCGATCAGATGGCGAAAACGCCTGACGCGGCGCTCGCTTTTATGCGCGCCATTGTTCCGGCCGCGCGTCAGCGCGCGCTGGATGAGCAGGCTGAGATCCAGAAAGTGATCGATGATGAGCAGGGAGGATTCACGACCCAGGCGTGGGACTGGGCGTACTATGCTGAGCAGGTACGCCGTGGAAAATACGCGCTGGATGAAGCGCAGCTCAAACCTTACTTTGCGTTAGATACGGTACTGAACGACGGCGTGTTCTGGACGGCAAACCAGCTGTTCGGCATTAAGTTTATCGAGCGCTTTGATATCCCGGTTTACCATCCTGATGTGCGCGTCTGGGAAATTTTCGATCATGATGGCGTCGGCCTGGCGTTGTTTTATGGTGATTTCTTTGCCCGCGAGTCAAAAAGCGGCGGCGCATGGATGGGCAATTTTATTGAACAATCCACGCTTAACGAAACCAGACCGGTTATCTACAACGTCTGTAATTACCAGAAGCCAGCGGCAGGGCAGCCCGCATTGCTGCTTTGGGATGATGTGATCACCTTGTTCCATGAATTTGGTCATACGCTGCACGGCCTGTTTGCGACACAGCGCTATGCGACGCTGTCGGGGACGAACACCCCGCGCGATTTTGTCGAATTTCCTTCGCAGATTAATGAGCACTGGGCGAGTCATCCGCAGGTGTTCGAACGCTATGCGCGCCACGTCGGGACGGGTGAAAAAATGCCTGAAGCGTTGCAGGAAAAAATGCGGCGGGCAAGCCTGTTTAACAAAGGCTATGACATGACGGAACTGCTCAGCGCCGCATTGCTGGATATGCGCTGGCACAGTCTTGAAACCTTTTCGGCATCGCAGTCGGTCGATCTCTTTGAACAGCAGGCGCTGGCGGCGGAAGAACTCGATCTTCCGGCAGTGCCGCCGCGCTACCGGAGCAGCTATTTCGCCCATATCTTCGGTGGCGGGTATGCGGCAGGTTATTACGCCTATTTGTGGACGCAAATGCTGGCGGACGACGGCTACCAGTGGTTTGTTGAACAGGGAGGGTTAACGCGTGAGAACGGACAGCGTTTCCGTGATGCCATCTTGTCACGCGGCAACAGTACGGATCTGGAACGTCTCTACCCGGCGTGGCGGGGTCATGAACCGCGTATCGTGCCCATGTTAAAACACCGGGGTTTAGACCGCTAAGCGCAAGGGCGCTGCCTGAATGTTTATCAGGCAACGCTCTGATTTTTTGTCAATATTAAGTAAGCTGCCGGGATACTGGTGTACAATG
Source organism: Citrobacter sp. CK206 (assembly GCF_030333125.1). Taxonomy (NCBI): domain Bacteria; kingdom Pseudomonadati; phylum Pseudomonadota; class Gammaproteobacteria; order Enterobacterales; family Enterobacteriaceae; genus Citrobacter; species Citrobacter sp. CK206. Next base: position 813,620 of record NZ_JAOWGM010000030.1, on the reverse strand, counting down.
CGGGCTTCTTTTTATCCGGGGCCCCTGTTTTCATGTGTTCGTATTCTCTTCCGCTTTTCTCTTTGTTTGAGAAAAACCCTGTTGTGTCTGTGAATCAGAACTGATGCGAACAATGAAAATTAAACACCAGATGCTCTGCGTATCCTTATTTGCGCTCATCGGGTGTGGCAACAGCACGCTTTCACAGCTGGATATGCCTGCGCAAAAAAGCGCGCAAGTTGTGGTGGGATACTACGGACGCGGTATTGATCCGATGATTCGGCAATATATGCGGGAAAAAGAGGTGACTGGCGTCGTTGTTGCTGTTATTCAGAATAATGGCCCGGCAGAATTTCACAGTTACGGGATAACCGATGATAAAAATCGTTATCCCATCACGCCAGATACGCTGTTCGCTTTAGGCTCGCTGAGTAAAGGCGTGACGGCAGAAGTGACGACGATGCTGGTGGATGAAGGGGTGTTTAACTGGACGGATACACTGGAAACGTTGCTTCCACAGAATACGCCTTTAAGCCCTGACGCTAAAAATATTACGCTCCTCCAGTTGGTGACTCACACTTCCGGTTTACCCCGGCAGCCTATGGATTTGCTGACGCTGGAAAACTTAATGCGCTATTTCAGTAACGGCGAGAACTTTTATACGCAGCTGGACAGCGACGCCGTGCTGGGTTATCTCAGTGATTTTACTGCGCCGGACGCGCGCGTTCCGCAGTATTCCAACATCGGCTACGCCATCCTGGGGTATATTTTGCAGCGCAGAACGGGAGAGCCGATCCAGGCGCTGGCGCAACGCATGATATTTGAACCGCTGGCGATGACAAACAGCAGTTATACGCCCACCTTATTGAAGGCATACCCGCGAAGAGCGCTGGGCCATGCTGGCGATCAGCCTAAGCTCATTACCCGTGGCCATCTGACGCCAGATTGGGTTTTTAACAAAAATATGATGGGGGCGGCCAGTTTATACAGTAGCGCCCGCGATCTGGCTAATTATGCCCGCGCGCATTTTACATCCACAACCGTTTCGGCTATCGATCAGGCTTTTGCTGAAGCCACACAGACTTATTATTATCGACAGAAAGAAGCAGCGAATATTGCGTGGGTGAGTGATGAGTTTTCTGCGCAAAAGATCACCTATCAGGTCGGATATATTGGTGGGTATTCCAGCTATATTGGGTTTGATAAAAGAAATCGCAACGCGGTAGTGGTTTTGCAAAATAGTTTCAACTGGAGTAATTATATCGGTCAGACGATCCTGACTCGCCTGGCGCAGCAGGGGAAGGGCGATTAAAGATGTTAAGTGCATTGCAAATATTCCAGGATTATTCACTTTTTTCCTTTATTACTACTTTAAAATCATAGCGTTATAGATTCTCCATTTCCTGGCTCGGCCTTCTATTAATAAATTGACATAAATTTGCTTTTGTACCGCTAGACTACGGTACATCAAGGATGTATGCCCAAGGAGTGGCAATGATTAAAAAAACGATAGAAATCGATACCATCTTGTTAGATCTGAACCAGTCTATTGATGCCCACTATCAGTGGCTGGTGAAAATGTTTCGTTGCACAGTGTCTGGCGATGTCAATCAACCCGATATTTTCGATATCAACTCTCACTGTCTGTGTCAGTTCAGCCAATGGCTAAATAATCATCCGGTACACGAACCTGAAGAAAAGGGCTTTGTTATCAAGATTATTATTGCTCATGAACACATGCATACACGAGGTCGGGAATTACTGCGGGCGATCGCGGAAAAACGTTCAGAAGATCACCATTTTGACCGTTTTCAGGAAGCGTTATTAGCATTTACCTCGGCGGTGATGGACTACAAAATATATCTGCTCAATATTCGCAGTAATATGGATATATTAACCGGATTACCCGGGCGCAGAGTCCTTGATGAATCTTTCGATCGTCAGCTTATTGATGCACAACCGCTTAATTTATATTTGCTGCTTTTTGATATTGACCGCTTTAAATTGGTCAATGACAACTATGGTCATCTGGTCGGTGATAGCGTGTTGCGCACCCTGGCGTCGAATTTATCCGTCTGGACGCGTTACGATGAAACGCCTTACCGCTATGGCGGGGAGGAGTTTGTGATTATCATCCGTACAAAAACGGATGAACAGGCCTGTCGGGCAGGGTTACGTATCTGCCAGCTAGTGGCGGATAATCCGATTAACTACCCTGACGGAGAACTTTCGATAACGGTAACTGCGGGCATTACCCAGGCGCAGCAGGGAGAACCGCTGGATGTCGTCATCGGACGCGCAGACAGGGCAATGTACCGTGGTAAACAAACCGGAAGGAATCGCTGCATGTTTATGGACAAAGATCAGCAAATCACGCGTGTGTAACATGAGCCGAACGACACGCTCTTTACATAACCGGTTATTCACTGACATAAGTGTGCAAAGGGATGGAAGCGCGAAACGTTTTGCTGGTTTAGTTCTATGTTGTTTAACCTTCATTGATATTGTCTGTGTCAGGATGGTAAACGATCCGTTATCTGCGCAGGGAATTGCCTGATAACGCATAAGGTAAAAACACAAATCTATCCATGCAAGCATTCACCGCTGGTTTATCCGGCGGTTTTTTTTGTCTGTCTGTCTGCCGGGCGGGTAAAAAAATGGCCCCTTGTGCAGTTACGCTACAAGGGGCCTTGTCGGTGAGGAGCTATCTCCGTTCATTAATCATCCCATTTATGGCTGAAATACGCGGCCAGAAAACCAGAAAATAAAATAATTCCCAGAACGGCCATGAAAATGTTCATATTACCCAGCATATAATGCCTCCTTTTATTTGTGTGTTTCCTCTCTTACCTTAATTCACCTCATGAGCACCCATAGTAGCAGATTAAATCTAAACAAATGCTGAATTAGGTGATTATTTCAACGTTAACGTCAGGATTTTTCCGGTACGGGATTTCAGACTATGAAAAAGCGTCACAAAACGATGAGGCAATGTGAATTTATTTCAAGGGTGATGAATTTTTCTCGGTTGTCAGTGAGCAGGTTGCATGTCATTTTTAGACGCATAGCCATCCAGAAGTCTAAACTTCAAATAATAAATTATCACGTCAGGCAACTAATGCCGGGTGAATGAGGAGATCACATGCAAAAACAACAGGCCCCGTTTCGCGCAGACATCGTCGGCAGTTTTTTACGCCCGGACACGATCAAACAAGCTCGTTTGCAATTTGCACGCGGTGAAATAACGGCGCAACAATTGCGTGCGGTGGAAGATGACGCTATCCGCACCGTTGTGGAACAGCAGTGTGCCTGCGGGCTGCATGTTGTCACGGATGGCGAGTTTCGCCGCGCCTGGTGGCATTTTGATTTCTTCGATGGACTGCAAGGCGTTGAACGCTATGACGCTGAGAAGGGGATCCAGTTTAATGGCGTGCAGACAAAAGCGCACGGCGTGCGCGTTACCGGAAAACTGGGGTTTGGCGATCACCCTATGCTGGAAGACTTCCGCTATCTGAAAAGCATTAGCGGTGCAGCCGAGCCCAAAATGACCATTCCATCCCCCAGCGTGCTGCATTTCCGTGGCGGGCGCAAAGATATCGATGCTACCGTTTATCCGCATCTGGATGCTTATTTCGATGATTTGGCTACCACCTGGCGCGATGCGATTCATGCTTTTTATGAAGCTGGCTGTCGTTATCTGCAATTGGATGACACCGTCTGGGCTTACTTGTGCTCCGACCAGCAACGTCAGCAGATTCGTGAGTGGGGTGACGATCCTGACGAGCTGGCGCAGATTTATGCCCGCGTGATTAACCGTGCGCTGGAGGATAAACCAGCCGATCTGACGGTCGGGCTGCATGTTTGCAGGGGAAATTTCCGTTCGACGTGGATCTCTGAAGGGGGCTATGAACCGGTGGCGGAAGTGTTGTTCGGCACGGTGAACGTTGATGCGTTTTTCCTGGAATATGATAACGATCGCTCCGGTGATTTCGCGCCGCTGCGCTTTGTTCGGCCCGGACGTCAGCAGGTGGTTCTGGGACTGGTGACCACGAAAAACGGCGAGCTGGAAAACCCGGAAGGGGTGAAAGCCCGCTTGCAGGAGGCAGAGCGCTATGTCGCAAAAGAGCAGATCTGCCTTAGCCCACAGTGCGGATTTGCCTCCACGGAAGAGGGGAATACGCTGACGGAAGCCCAACAATGGGGCAAAGTACGCCTCATCACCGAAATCGCCAGTCAGGTCTGGTAAGTTGCCTCTCTTTGTTACACAGCGTTGCACATTCGTAATGCAACGCTGTTTCATTCTGGATCATTTTCCTCGTTGTATTTCCCGCCTTGTGGTTTCCGATTTTCTTGTTTCAGCCCCGTTGTCGGTTAATAAATTGATATTTATAGACATTTAAAAATCTGGCATCGATTTTGCCTTATCACTTCTGAACATCCTTAATTTGCACCATTTGCCCGTCCGGTTGCACCGGGACTTCCAGCAAGCTTAATTTCAGGAGTGAAACTATGCAGCGTCGTACATTATTAAAAGCCTTTGCACTGTCCGCCTCGGTGGTTGCGATGGGGCTGAGCTTTAGCGTTCAGGCGGCCGATACGATTAAGGTCGGCATCATGCATTCGCTATCCGGCACGATGGCCATTTCGGAAACCCCGCTTAAAGATATGGCGTTGATGACGATTGATGAGATCAATGCTAAAGGCGGCGTGCTGGGCAAAAAGCTGGAACCGGTGGTGGTTGACCCGGCCTCAAACTGGCCGTTGTTTGCAGAGAAATCGCGTCAGCTGCTGAGCCAGGATAAAGTCGCGGTCGTGTTTGGCTGCTGGACGTCGGTATCGCGTAAATCGGTGTTGCCGGTATTTGAAGAGTTAAATGGGCTGCTGTTTTACCCTGTGCAATACGAAGGGGAAGAGTTATCGCCGAATGTTTTCTATACCGGCGCAGCGCCAAATCAGCAGGCTATTCCGGCTGTCGAGTATCTGATGAGTGAAGACGGCGGCAGCGCGAAACGCTTTTTCCTGCTGGGAACCGATTATGTCTATCCTCGTACCACCAATAAGATCCTTCGCGCCTGGCTGCATGCCAAAGGCATCGAGGATAAAGATATTGAAGAGGTGTATACCCCGTTCGGACACAGCGATTACCAGACTATCGTCGCCAATATCAAAAAATTCTCTGCGGGCGGCAAAACGGCGGTGGTCTCCACCATTAACGGCGACTCAAATGTTCCGTTCTACAAAGAGCTGGCGAATCAGGGGATAAAAGCGACAGACGTGCCGGTCGTGGCATTCTCGGTCGGTGAAGAGGAGTTGCGCGGTATCGATACCAGACCGCTGGTGGGCAACCTGGCGGCGTGGAACTATTTTGAATCTGTCGACAACCCCACTAACCAGAAATTCGTTGCGGATTACCGGGCATACGCCAAAGCGCATAAGCTGCCGAATGCCGACACCGTCGTGACCAACGATCCGATGGAAGCGACCTATGTGGGCCTGCATATGTGGGCGCAGGCAGTAGAAAAAGCCGGTACGACCGACGTCGATAAAGTCCGCGAGGCGATGGCGGGGCAATCCTTCGCTGCGCCGTCTGGCTTCACCCTGACGATGGACGCCACCAACCACCATCTGCATAAACCCGTCATGATTGGCGAAATTGAAGATAACGGCCAGTTCAATGTGGTATGGCAAACCGACGAACCGGTTCGCGCCCAGCCCTGGAGCCCGTTTATCGCCGGTAACGATAAAAAATCAGACCAGCCTGTTAAAACCGCCAGCAACTGATCTTTTGCCCTCCTGCGGGAGGGCACATTCTGGAGAACACTTTCATGAAAGCCATGCGCTTTATTCGGGGTGTGTTGCTAATGACGTGGCTGGTGCCGTGGATCGTGCAGGCAACCGATGCCGATGTGTTTGTTGGCGCCAGCCGGGCGCAACAGGCGACGTTATTAGAACAATGGGCCATCACGCCTGAGGTGCAGCGTTTGCCTTTGTTGAACGCATTAGCGCGTGAGAATGTGCTGACTGATAGCGCAAAGCACGCTTTCATTCGACAGGGTACGCAGGTTCTGCCGCTCGGCGCTGTCGCCGCGCCCGATGGCGAACTGAAAAAGGTTCGTCTGACTAACCGTCTGCGAAATCTGGTCAGCGGGGCGTTAGCCACGCATCAACTATTAAGTGACAATGTCACGGAAAGAGCCGCTGCCGCCAGCCTGTTACAGCGGGAGGCCACGCCCGCGATGCTGCCGCTTTTACAGCAGCGGCTGGCGCAGGAAACGGAAAGCGAAGTGACATCACGTCTGGAGATTGCGCAGGCTAACCTGCAACTGGTGAGTCCTTCCGCTGACGTCCGGCGTCAGGCGATTGTCTTACTGGGGCAGTCGGGCGACCCGGAAACGCAATCACGCCTGCAACCCTTTACGGATGCTGAACATGAACCGGATGCGCGTGTTCGCGAGGCCGCGACAGAAAGCCTGAACGCAATCGCGCAGCGGATGGTGATTGGCGATCTCCTGGGGCAGGCATTTATGGGGCTGTCGCTGGGATCGATTCTGCTGCTGGCGGCCCTGGGGCTGGCGATCACCTATGGATTACTGGGCGTAATCAATATGGCGCACGGTGAAATGCTGATGCTTGGCGCGTACAGCACATGGATGGTTCAGCAGTTTATGGGGCAGTTCATGCCACAGTGGCTGGCGTTTTATCCCGTTGTGGCGTTGCCGGTTGCCTTCCTGATCGCTGCCGGAACTGGAATGGCGCTGGAGCGCGGCATTATTCGCCATCTTTATGGTCGTCCTCTCGAAACGCTGCTGGCGACCTGGGGGATTAGCCTGATGCTGATCCAACTGGTACGCATGACCTTTGGCGCGCAAAACCTGGAGGTTGCCAACCCTGCGTGGCTTTCTGGCGGGGTGCAGGTCTATGCCAACCTGACGTTGCCCTGGAACCGTATCGTGGTGCTGGGGTTCGCCATGCTGGTGCTGTTTTTCACCTGGCTATTGCTGAATAAAACCCGCCTCGGGATGCGCGTTCGCGCGGTAACGCAGAACCGCAGTATGGCGGCGTGTTGCGGCGTGCCGACGGGGCGCGTGGACATGCTGGCGTTTGGCCTCGGGTCGGGGATCGCTGGATTGGGCGGCGTGGCCTTGTCGCAACTGGGCAACGTCGGGCCGGAACTGGGTCAGGGATACATTATTGATTCATTTTTAGTGGTGGTGCTCGGTGGCGTCGGACAACTGGCGGGGAGCGTGGCCGCCGCATTTGGGTTGGGTATCTTCAATAAGATTCTGGAACCGCAAATGGGCGCGGTGCTGGGCAAAATCGTCATTCTGATTGCGATCGTTCTGTTTATCCAGAAACGGCCTCAGGGATTGTTTGCGCTGAAAGGGAGGGTTATTGATTAATGACCATGCCAATGACATTAACACTGGCGCGTAGAGCGCCGCGTACTGTCCGGGTTTTTGGCCTTTGCCTGCTGGCGGTGCTGCTGATTCTGCCTTTTCTGGCGCTGCTGCCTGCGGAACACCCGCTGGCTGTTCCGGTCTGGGTGTTAACGCTGGCCGGGAAGATCCTCTGTTACGCCATTGTCGCTGTGGCGCTGGATCTGGTGTGGGGTTATGCCGGAATGCTGTCGCTGGGGCACGGTATTTTCTTCGCGCTGGGCGGGTATGCGATGGGAATGTATCTGATGCGTCAGGCCTCTGGCGACGGACTTCCCGCGTTTATGTCTTTCCTCTCCTGGAGTGAATTACCGTGGTTCTGGTGGGGAACGCAGCACTTCGCCTGGGCGATGCTGCTGGTCGTGCTGGTTCCGGGACTGTTGGCGCTGGTGTTCGGCTATTTTGCCTTTCGCTCAAAAATCAAAGGCGTCTATTTTTCCATTATGACCCAGGCGCTGACGTTCGCAGGCATGCTGCTGTTTTTCCGTAACGAAACTGGGTTTGGCGGCAATAATGGGTTTACGGGGTTTACCACGTTGCTGAGCTTTCCTGTTGCGGCGACCTCCACGCGCGTTGCGCTGTTTCTCGCGACCGTCATATTACTGGTGCTGGCGCTGTGGCTGGGGTATCTCCTTGCGCGCAGTAAGTTTGGCCGCGTTCTGACCGCCGTGCGCGATGCGGAAAATCGCCTGATGTTTTGTGGGTACGATCCACGTGGCTTCAAACTGCTGGTATGGACGCTCTCCGCTGTTCTGTGCGGTCTGGCGGGCGCCCTGTACGTTCCTCAGGTCGGCATCATTAACCCCAGCGAAATGTCGCCGACCAACTCTATTGAAGCGGCTATCTGGGTCGCGCTGGGCGGGCGCGGCACCTTAATTGGCCCGGTGTTTGGCGCAGTGCTGGTGAACGGCGCTAAAAGTCTGTTTACGGTGATTATGCCGGAGTACTGGCAGCTGTTTCTCGGCCTGATCTTTATTGGCGTTACGCTGTTTTTACCGCGCGGCGTCATTGGTCTGTTTCGCAAAGGAGAAAAATGATGCAACCGGATGACGGACTTTTTACCCGCCAGTTGCCGGGGGATCGTTTTCGCGATCAAACAGACCCGGTTCTGCAACTGGAAGGGATCAACGTCAATTTTGACGGCTTCCAGGCGCTGACGGATTTAACCCTGAACATTGGCGTAGGGGAATTGCGCTGCGTTATTGGCCCTAATGGCGCCGGAAAAACCACCTTAATGGATGTGATTACCGGTAAAACCCGGCCGCAAAGCGGACGCGCGATTTACGATCAGTCCACGGACTTAACTTCGCTCGATCCTATTGCGATTGCCCGCCAGGGCATTGGGCGTAAATTTCAGAAACCGACCGTGTTTGAGGCCCTGACGGTGGAGGAGAATCTGGAACTGGCGATGAAAGAGGATAAATCCGTCTGGGCCACGTTAAGAGCGCGCCTCTCGGGCGAGCAGCGGGATCGCATTGACGAGATGCTCGGGCTATTGCGCCTGGGCGCGGAGCGTGGGCGTCGCGCCGGGCTGCTTTCGCACGGACAAAAGCAGTTTCTGGAAATCGGTATGCTGCTGGTACAGGAGCCGCACCTGCTGTTGCTGGATGAACCTGCGGCGGGGATGACGGACGCGGAAACGGAGTATACCGCTGAGCTGTTTCGCACTCTGGCGGGGAAACACTCGCTGATGGTGGTGGAGCATGACATGGGGTTTGTCGAAACCATTGCCGACCATGTTACCGTTTTGCATCAGGGGCGCGTGCTGGCGGAAGGGAGCCTGCGCGACGTCCAGGCCAATGAACAGGTTATTGAAGTTTACCTCGGGCGATAGGGAGGACGGATGTTACAGGTGAATGAACTGAATCAATATTACGGCGGCAGTCATATCCTGCGCGGGGTAAGTTTTGAGGCCCGCATTGGCGAAGTAACCTGTTTGCTTGGGCGTAACGGCGTGGGAAAAACCACCTTACTGAAGTGTCTGATGGGGTTAATCCCGGCACGCACCGGCAATGTGATCTGGCAGGGGAAGAACATCACCCAGCGTAAACCGCATCAGCGCGTGCGGGCCGGTGTCGCCTATGTGCCGCAAGGGCGGGAGATTTTTCCTCGCCTGACGGTAGAGGAAAACCTGCTGTTGGGGCTGTCGCGTTTTTCCGCCCGCGATGCAAAACAGGTGCCGGATGATATTTACGCGCTTTTTCCGGTGCTTAAAGAGATGAAGCACCGGCGAGGGGGCGATCTCTCCGGGGGGCAACAGCAGCAGCTGGCAATTGGCCGGGCGCTGGCCTGCCGTCCTCAGCTGTTAATTCTGGATGAACCGACCGAAGGGATACAGCCGTCGGTGATCAAAGAGATTGGGCAGGTGATTTCACATCTGGCGCGTCAGGGGGATATGGCGATTTTGCTGGTGGAGCAGTTCTATGATTTTGCCGCCCAACTGGCGGATCACTACTTATTGATGTCGCGGGGAAGCATTATTCAGAGCGGCAGGGGCGAGAATATGGAAGCGGAGGGCGTCCGCGGTCTGGTCGCGATCTGAGTTCCGGGACTGTACCGGACGTTATCCGGCACAGTCTGGCGTGCCGTCAGCACATTGCGGGCTGCCCCCAGGGTCTGGCCCGCATCCCTTTTAGCATCAGCGCCCAGGCAAGAATAATCGCGACGATCAGCACCGCAAACAGGGTCCAGGCGGGCAAGGTGGTGAGGATCACGCCGCTGACCAGCGGGTTGACCGCCGCGCCGAGCCAGCCAAGCGACTGCGCTGAGAAGTAGCTTGCTTTCATCCCCGCCGGAGCAATGTTATCGATCAGCATATATTCGCCCGGGGCGTAAATAACCTCGCCAATGGTAAATACGGCGGCAGAGAGCCCCCAGAGCAGCAGGCTGTTTCCTGAAATCATAAAACCAACCAGCCCAGCCACGAAACAGATTGTGCCGGCCGCCATCGAGGGTCTGATATTTGCGGTCGTTAACCGACGGCCTACGGCATATTGCAGGCTGACAACAATCGCCGCGTTGACGGGGAGTACGACAGCCACCACTTTTTCGGCAAAATTACCGTTCGCGACGACCATGACATACTGGGAAATACATGAAGCGAACGCGCCGCTAACAAATGACGCCAGGAAGGCCGACAGGGTAAACCAGAGCAGGGCTTTATCGCGTAACAGCACCGATGGCGACCAGACTGACGCCGTTGTTCCTTCAACGGGCGTCTCTGTGCGCTTCACCCAGGTCTGGATAAACACCAGCGGGAAAGCAGAGCAAATGGCTGCAAGCCAGAACGGCAGGTTGATGCTTTGCATGACCAGCAGGGTGCCAAGCGGCGGCCCGACGGTCCAGCCAATATTGAGCACGGTATAGTTGAGGGAAAATATTTTGCTCCTGGTTGTGGCGGAAAGATTGTCGGCAAACCAGGCTTTCAACACGGTGGCAAAGACGGAGTAGGCGCAGTTTATCAGGGCGAAAAGCAGCACCACCAGCGTGACGCTGTGTACCAGGGGGATGGCGATAAAGCCCAGCAAGAACGCCGAAATTGCCAGAAGCATATAGCGCTTTTTATCGAACTTATCCGCGAGGATGCCGAAACCCAGGCTGAAAATCACGCCGATGGTTAACGCTACCGTCATGGCATAGCCGATCAGATCGACGCTCAGATCGTACTGGCGGTTAAGATAGATCGTCATGAACGGAAGCGTGGCGCCGCGCCCAATGGTCAATAACAGTGATGAGGCGAGTAAAGCGAGGGTGGAGCGTCTCAGCGTTGTGTTCATTTTCCTGCCCGACAATGCGTTTCATTATATTTATTGGTGATTTAAAGCAATAGCACGGCAAAAGTGTGATGTATACCCGGGATGTTGTTCGAAAGTGCTCGTCCCGCCCTACCTGAATTAATGATCTGTTCCGGGGCGATGATTTCCGTTAACTTAACTTGTTTACAAAAATTTAATATTTGCAGGGGCCGTGGTATGTCGCGTAAAGACGGGTTATTGGCGTTACTGGTCGTGGTGGTGTGGGGGCTTAACTTTGTCGTCATCAAAGTCGGGCTGCACAATATGCCGCCGCTGATGCTGGCGGGATTACGTTTTTTGCTGGTCGCGTTTCCGGCCATCTTCTTCGTTGCGCGCCCGAAAATCCCGCTGTCGCTGTTACTCGGCTACGGCCTGACCATCAGTTTTGGTCAATTCGCGTTTCTCTTTTGTGCGATTAAATTCGGAATGCCTGCCGGGCTGGCGTCACTGGTGCTACAGGCGCAGGCGTTTTTTACCATCGTACTGGGCGCGTTTGCGTTCGGCGAGCGCTTGCAGGGCAAACAGGTGGCCGGTATCGCGCTGGCGGTGTTTGGCGTTCTGCTGCTGATAGAAGCCAGCCTCAATGGGCAACATATTGCGATGCTCGGGTTTATGTTAACGCTGGCGGCGGCGTTCTGCTGGGCGTGCGGGAATATTTTCAATAAGAAGATCATGCAACATGCCAGTCGCCCGGCGGTGATGTCGCTGGTGGTCTGGAGTGCGCTGATCCCGATTATTCCTTTCTTTCTGGCCTCTTTGATTCTGGACGGTTCTGCGCAGATGGTTCAGAGCCTGATCGCGATTGATATGACGACGATTTTATCGCTGGTGTATCTGGCGTTTGTCGCCACGATTGTCGGTTACGGGATCTGGGGAACGTTGCTCGGACGCTATGAAACCTGGCGCGTGGCGCCGCTGTCTTTGCTGGTGCCGGTCGTGGGGTTGGCCAGCGCGGCCGTGTTGCTTAATGAGACGCTTACCGGGTTACAGTTTCTTGGCGCGGTGCTGATTATGGCGGGTTTGTACATCAACGTGTTTGGTTTTCGGCTGCGCAAAACGGCGCAGGTAAGGGGATAAAAAAAGCCCCGCAGTGGCGGGGCAAAAACGAATTACAGGCTGTGTCCGTTGTAATACGGCACGCCTAATTCGTCGGATTTATCGCTTCCCGCACCCATATGATTGAAATCGAATGGCGACTGATCATGCGCAGACGGCATGACCATCGCATCGCGATCATTTTGTGTTCCAGGTTGTGCGGTTTGCTCCGCAATGCTTGGGCCAGAGACGACAAACAGCACAGCCAGCATTGCGGAAGACAGAGATTTCATGATTTCCTCGATTACGTCATTAACAGGCGATTAGCAATTACAATGGTTGAGTGGATGCAAATACCGGGATTCGCCATGCATATTGGTAATACGGTACTTATGCGGTGGAACGTCGAAATAGTTTTTAAATGTCCGGGTCAGCGTCTGCTGTGACTCAAAGCCATAACGTTCCGCCAGGTACAGGATCGGTTCGTTACTTTCTTTTAATTTCTGGGCTATTTCAGTCATTTTGCGACTGCGGATGTACTGGCCTAATGAGTGACCGGTCTCTTTTTTAAACATCCGTTGCAGGTGCCATTTGGAGTAACCTGAACGCTCTGACACTTTTTCCAGTGAGAGCGGCGATTCCAGGTTATCTTCGATCCAGTCCAAAATGCTATGAATGGTAATAGCGTCAGTATTGCGTCTGGACATCGTCATACCTCTTTCTGTTTACGGCAGGATTTTCTTAAGCAAAAGCTCAAGTGTTGCCACTTCATCCGCCGTTAAGTTTTTTGTTAGTTCCTGGTGCAGGTCTTGTCCTACTAACTGATGACATTGCTCACAAATTGCCGCGCCGTGTTCGGTGAGCTTCACCAGCACGCCGCGTTTGTCATGTGGATTTGGCAGTCTTTCGATCCAGCCTTTACAGACCAGCCGATCAAGCATGCGCGTCAATGCGCCGAGATCGACAGACAGCACTTTCTTCAGCTCGACCGGGGTAATGCATACCGCGCAACGGATAGAACAGAGCACCTTAAACTGCGATGCGGTGATATCCAGCGGCGACAGATAGTCGTTCAACAGACGATCTTTTTTCTGATTGACCATGTAGATCAAGCGACCCAGCGGGATGATTTCGTTGAATAGGTCACTGGTGCTTTTCACAATGGTTGCCCCGGCAAGTAGTTAGTCACGGCAGATACTATTGCCCAGGCAAATATAAGTCAATCGAATGAATAAGGGGATGCCACGATTTGCTAAAACGCGTCAGTGCAGGGGCTGCATCACGGGGTAATTTATTAATAATAATTACTGGTTATGCTTATTCGGCATAATGAATGCTTAATGGCGAAACGCCGCGTTTTCCCTTTATACTTGCCGCTTACAACGAGCTTGATGGGGAAGAGATGGCATTATGATGGATTTGTTTAAAGCGATAGGGCTTGGGCTGGTTGTCCTGCTGCCTTTGGCGAACCCGCTAACCACGGTGGCGTTGTTTTTAGGCCTGGCCGGTAATATGAACAGCGCGGAGCGTAACCGTCAGTCGCTGATGGCCTCCGTGTATGTGTTCGCCATCATGATGGTTGCGTATTACGCCGGTCAACTGGTGATGAACACCTTTGGAATTTCCATCCCCGGTTTGCGCATTGCGGGTGGGCTGATTGTCGCCTTTATCGGCTTTCGGATGTTGTTCCCGCAGCAGAAGGCGCACGAATCGCCGGAGGCGAAAAGCAAGTCAGAAGAGCTGGAGGATGAGCCTTCCGCCAATATCGCTTTTGTTCCGCTGGCGATGCCGAGCACCGCAGGGCCGGGGACGATCGCGATGATCATCAGTTCGGCCTCTACCGTACGTCACGGCGTCGATTTTCCCGGCTGGGTTATTCTGGTGGCGCCACCGCTTATTTTTCTGGCGGTGTCAGTGATTCTGTGGGGTTCTCTGCGCAGCTCAGGGGCGATTATGCGCCTGGTCGGCAAGGGGGGAATTGAAGCTATTTCCCGGCTGATGGGCTTCTTACTGGTCTGTATGGGCGTGCAGTTTATCATTAACGGCGTGCTGGAAATTATTAAGACTTACCATTAAGTGACATGTGTTGCCCTGAAAAAAATAAAAACCACCGTTGGTAGCGGTGGTTTTTATTTTTGAAGCCAGTCATTGATTCAGGAAAGGCTTCAGCACTTATAAAAAGTGCGATAAACCAAACTTAACACGCGCATTATCTTACGCCACATCAGGCCATCATACAAATCTAACCGTTAATGATTACATCGCTAAGCCGTCTTATATTCGGTGCTGAATTATTTATGTTTTTATATACGCCATGTGAATTAATGTATAAAAATCATTGTGTTGATGCGTTTTTCGGGGAGAGTTATACTGCACAGGTGTGTTGATTATCGTTTTACTGGCTTTTGCTCCTGTGCAGAAAAAGTTTCTAAGTCCTGGCTTACGGGGTGGTATCTGCGAGCGCCTGGGCCAGGAATGCGATAAACCAAACTTAACACACTTGATCTTCGGTGGACGGGCAAGGAGAGGCTAAGCCGGAGTAATCGCATTCCTCTTTAAGAGGAAGAAAGCGTGGTGAATATCTTAAGCACGATTATTGTGGTTCTTGAGTTCATCGTTGCATCATTGCAACTGATCTTATCGTTCATTAAGTAACATTGATAAGAAACGAGTAAAGGGCCAGAACTTACCTGCTCTGGCCCTTTATAAAAAAGTCATTTTATTGGGGCTTTACTTCAATGCTGCGGCTGTTCTTCCAGTGAAACAGGCCAGCGGCGAAAGATAATGATCGACCACACCAGCGCCGCCAGGGCTGGCACTGCGCCAACGTAGCCAATAGTGGACATCGACCAGTGTAAACTCACCTGATTCCCCACCAATGCGCCAGCCCCAATGCCAATATTAAAAATGCCTGAGAACAGCGCCATTGCCACATCGGTGGCGTCCGGCGCCAGCGCCAGGACTTTCACCTGCATCCCCAGGCCTATCACCATAATGGCGATGCCCCAGAAAATACTCAGCACGGCAAGATGGCTTTCGCTGTCTGCTGCGGGCAGCAGGAGCATCAGGCAAATCACCAGCAGCATAATGGCAATGCTGATAAGCGGCGAGGCGTACTGATTACCCAGTTTGCCGAATACCACGCTGCCGATAATCCCGGCGCCGCCGAGGATCAGCAGTAATACCGTGGCAAAGTTTGCGCTCAGACCCGCCACCGTTTGTACAAACGGTTCAATATAGCTGTATGCCGTATAGTGTGCGGTGACCACCACGACCGTCAGTAAATAAATACTCATTAGCGCCGGGCGACGGAACAGCAGCGGCAGACTTTTTAGTGACCCAGAATGTTCGCTGGGCAATTTCGGCAGCAGTTTGATCAGGCATACCAGCGTGATTAACGCCCCTATACCAATGGCGAAGAACGTTGTTCGCCAGCCGAAGTATTGACCAACGATACGCCCGATAGGCAGCCCCAGTACCATCGCCAGCGCGGTTCCGGTGGCGATCAGACTCAGTGCCTGCGCACGTTTGCCTGGCGGCGCAAGGCGAATGGCCAGCGAAGCGGTAATAGACCAGAAGACGGCGTGTGCAAACGCGATCCCGATGCGGCTGATCACCAGCACGGTAAAATTCCATGCCAGGAAGGAGAGCACATGGCTGGCAATGAAGAGAACAAACAGGCAGATTAGCAATTTACGCCGCTCAACCTGGCTGGTCAGCAACATAAAGGGCAACGACATCAGCGCCACAACCCAGGCATAGATCGTCAGCATAATCCCGACCTGCGCGGTCGGCATAGCAAAACTCCGGGCGATGTCCGACAGTAAGCCAACAGGGACAAACTCTGTGGTATTGAAAATAAAAGCGGCAATAGCAAGCGTAACTACCCGTAGCCACGCGACCTTGCGGGAAACAGTGTTTGTTGTCATAAGAGTAAATCGGGTTAGTTGCGAAAAGGCGAGGTCACGATCTTAAAACGTTTGCTGGCGAAAATACAATCATTTTGTGATGTATGTCTCATTATCGTTGGTGAGCCGATTGATGAAACAAACGAAATGGCGTCCGGGTATGGAAATCATCCCGGACACCGTATTCAGGGGAGTTTTGCGATATTCGCTTTGATGACTTCGGCGGAGTATCTGAATTTCGCCAGCTCATCATCGGCTAACTGTAATTCGATAATTTGTTGAACACCGCTTTGAGTCAGCACCGCCGGTACGCCGATGGCGACGCCGTCAACGCCGTATTCCCCCTCCAGTACGCAGGAGATGGCCAGCGCCCGATGGCTTCCGGTGAAGACGTTCCGGCAAATTTCCGCAATGGTTCCGGCAATACCATATTCAGTGCAGCCTTTGCGGTTATAGATTTCAAACCCATGTTTGCGCACTTTTTCCGCCATCGCCTCGACGTCCAGGATTTTACCCGTACGACGTTGATAAACGTCCGCAATCGGAGAACCGTAGACGGAGGAGTGGGACCAGACCGGGAATTGCGTATCGCCATGCTCTCCCAGAATAAAGGCATCGATGCTTTGCGCGCCGATATCCAGTTCCTGCGCCAGCGCGCGCCGCAAACGGGTGGTGTCCAGCCAGACGCCAGTGCCGATTACCTGGCTGCGCGGCAGGCCTGATAGCGTCCATACCTGCCAGGTAATGATATCGCAAGGATTGGTGGCGATAAGAAAGATGCCGTTAAAGCCGCCATCCATCATTTCCGGCACGATCTTTTGTACAATCCGCGCAGTGTTGTTCAGCTCATCAAGCCGTGTTTGCCCTGGTTTTAATGCGCCGCCGGAAACGGTAATCACGGCGATATCGACATCGGCGCATTCACGCGCCTCCCGGGTGGAAATGGTCATCATCCCCGGCATGTAGGCCGCTGCGTCGGCGAGATCCAAAGCATGGCCTTCCGAACGATCTCTGTTCAAATCGACCAGAATCAGTTCTTCACAAATATTCTGATTGAGCAGAGCGTGAGCTGCTGATGCGCCAACATTACCTGCCCCAATGATCATCACTTTACGCGCTTTGGTGTTCATGACTGTTCCATATCCGTTTTCGTCTTGCGCAGTATAAAACGCTTCTCCCGGCAGGCGTAGCCCCAAACCCATAGGATAATGCTATGGCTGCGAGGACGGATTCAGCAGGGCGATAAACGCGTCCAGTTGACGGGTCATTGCCCCGCGACGCCACACAAGCCAGGTGTCCAGCCATCGCCACTCTTCGCTCAACGGCCAGGCTTCAACCTGATGATGCCCGGGCATACTTTCCAGCATGGTACGAGGGATCAGCGCGATGCCCGCTCCGGCGATAACGCACGCCAGCATGCCGTGGTACGACTCCATTTCATGAATGGTGCCGGGCATCGCGCGATCGGCATGAAACCAGCTTTCAAAGTGACGGCGATAAGAGCAGTTTGCGCGAAAGGCGTAGATATTGCTGCCATTCACGTCTTTTGCCCGCCGTACGGGGGAATGCCCATGAGGGGCGACAATCATCATCTCTTCACGGTATACCGGCATACCTTCAAGACCCGGATGAGTAATCGGGCCATCAACAAACGCTGCGTTAAGTCTGCCTTCCAGAACGCCTTCGAGCATTGTCCCGGAAGGCCCGGTAGAGAGGGCGAACTGGATTTTGGGGTAACGCTGATTGTACCCGGCAAGCGTGGCCGGGATGCGTACCGCAGCGGTGCTTTCCAGCGCGCCGAGTGAAAACAGTCCCTGAGGTTCATCACCGGCGACCACCATTCGCGCTTCATCAACCAGCGCCAGGATCTGCTGGCTGTAGCGCAGAAAGTTATGTCCGGCGGGAGAAAGGCGCAGCCGCTGACTTTCACGAATAAACAGATCCACGCCAAGATCGGCCTCAAGCTGGCGGATTCGCGTAGTGAGGTTCGACGGGACGCGATGCACCTTCGCCGCCGCCTGCGTAATACTGCCGGTTTCGGCCACGGCATTGAACATTTCCAGCTGAGTCAGATCCATAGTTTTCTCTTTTTGTGAACGCAGTGCTTAATATTATTCATTTTTCAGAAAGAGTAAATGCGCCCATTATGCAGGCATATCCCGCAACGTAGAGAGACAAACCGATGACGATGACACCTGCTACACATGCGATTTCCGTGGACCCGACAACCGGTGAAACGCTGGCGATGATGCCGTGGGCCAGCGCTGATGATATTGAAAATGCACTTACTCTGGCTGCCCGTGGATTTGAGGAATGGAAACGCACGACGGTGGCATACCGGGCGCAGAAACTTCGCGATATCGGGCAAGCGCTGCGTAACCGTACAGAAGAGATGGCGCACAGTATTTCCCGTGAGATGGGAAAACCGATCCGGCAGGCGCGCGCCGAGGTGGCGAAATCTGCGGCGCTCTGTGACTGGTATGCAGAACATGGCCCCGCGATGCTTAACCCGGAACCGACGCTGGTGGAAAATCAGCAGGCGGTGATTGCATATCGTCCGCTGGGGACAATACTGGCGGTCATGCCGTGGAACTTTCCGCTCTGGCAGGTATTACGTGGGGCGATTCCCATCCTGCTGGCGGGTAACGGCTATTTACTAAAACATGCGCCGAATGTGATCGGTTGCGCTGAACGTATTGCGCAGATCTTCGCCGATGCCGATATTCCGGCGGGCGTTTATGGCTGGGTAAATGCCAGTAACGACGGCGTTAGCCAGATGATTAACGATCCCCGTATTGCCGCCGTGACGGTAACGGGCAGCGTGCGTGCCGGGGCCGCGATTGGTGCGCAGGCCGGGGCTGCGCTGAAAAAATGCGTGCTTGAACTGGGCGGTTCCGATCCGTTTATCGTTCTTAACGATGCCGATCTGGATCTGGCTGTTAAAGCCGCTGTCGCCGGTCGCTATCAAAATACCGGGCAGGTATGCGCGGCGGCGAAGCGCTTTATTGTTGAAGAGGGGATTGCCGGGGAATTTACTGAACGGTTTGTTGCCGCCGCCAGCGCACTGAAAATGGGCGATCCGCTGGCGGAAGAGAACGATCTCGGTCCTATGGCGCGTTTTGATCTACGGGATGAGCTGCATCAGCAAGTGGAGGCATCAATAGCAGAAGGCGCGCGTTTATTACTGGGCGGTGAAAAGCTCGCCGGGGAAAGCAACTATTATGCCGTGACGGTGCTGGGCGATGTGACGCCTGAGATGACGGCGTTTCGTCAGGAGTTGTTTGGACCCGTGGCGGCGATTACCGTGGCGAAGAATACTGAACATGCCCTGCAACTGGCCAATGACAGCGACTTTGGGTTGTCGGCGACGCTGTTCACTGCGCGTGATGCACTGGCTCAGGAGATGGCATCGCGCCTGGAATGCGGCGGGGTGTTTATCAATGGATACAGCGCCAGCGATCCGCGTGTGGCATTTGGCGGCGTGAAGAAAAGCGGCTTTGGTCGCGAGCTCTCCCATTTTGGCCTGCATGAGTTTTGCAACGTACAAACTGTCTGGAAAAACCGTCTGTGATCATTCCGGCGTCTTCTTGAGGCGCCATGTCACATTACTGCAATAGTTCTGTCATTTTCTCTCCGTACACTCGCGCATAACGCATTGATACAGAAGAATATCATGAACTTAACGCAAATTTTTCGAGGCTTAATTCGTCGTTTCACTCCCCGCCAGTTTGGTCTGTTAACGGGAATATTTTGCATTATCGCGCTGTTTTCTATTTTGCAGGTTGCGTCATCCCTGATGCTGTCGTTTTCCGTGCGAGACGCTCAGCGTAACGAACAACGTAACCAGCAGGCACTGCTGCAACAAACGAAGGTGGATGAGGCGAGGGTAGCGCTGTTGTCCGCAAGCGATCTGCTGAACCGGGCGGGCGTTTACTTTATGCAGGATGCCGCAACGGGATCAGAAGGCAGCTGGCGCCCGTTGATGGATGAAGCTCAGCAGGCGCTGGTAGAGTCAAAAACGGCCTGGGATGCCTGGCTTGCAATGGCCCCTCATAAAGACGACGGCCTGATTGAGAGTTATCAGCGTTTTTATAGCGGTATTCAGGAACAGGCGGATGGTCTGAGCCAGACTAACGCCATCGACGCGTTCTTTGCTGTTCCTGTTCAGGCGTTTCAGACAGATTTCAATGAAAACTATGCCCGCTTTCAGCAAGAGAGTGGGCGTCAGACAGAGGGTGGCAGGCAGCAGCTGATTGCCAGCCTGGAAGGGTTGCAGCACCTCTTTTTGTTCATCCCGTTTGTGCTGGTGGTGATTGCCCTGCTGGTCTGGAGCGGCATGTCTCGCTGGGTTATTTCTCCGCTGCGCCGCCTGATCGCCCATATTAATATTCTGGCCGCAGGCGATCTGTCCGAACCAATGCCGAAGGTGAGCGGGTTTAACCGCGAGGTCGCGCAACTTAGTTCACGCATTGATGCGATGCAACAGGGGCTGAGGCAGCTGGTGCAGCAGGTGAGCGATGCCACCACCGCAATGGTCGGCAACATCGATCAGCTTGCGCAGAGCAACAAACAGCTTTATCAGCAATCGGCGAAACAGAGCGAAGAGTTAAGTAGTGTCACCTCGCATATCTCGTTTCTGGAAACGCATGTCGAGGACAATAGCGGCTTTGCCAGACTGGCTAATCAACGTGCAGCCGAGGCGCGTCAGGTAGCGGCTGGCGGCGATCGTATGATGGAAACTGTTAACCGTTCGATGCAGGCGATTGTTGAGCGATCGTCAGAAATGCGCGGGATCATCTCTCTGATTGACAGCGTCGCGTTCCAGACCAATATCCTGGCGCTGAACGCGGCTATCGAAGCGGCCCATGCCGGAGAACAAGGTCGCGGATTTGCCGTGGTGGCAAAAGAAGTGGGGCTGCTGGCCCGTAAAAGCAGTCAGTCCACGCAGAACATACAGGAACTTATCCACCACTCCTTGCAGGGAATCGAGGAGGGTTCACATGCGGTTAACCGGCTGGAAGAAAATTTACAGCAGGTGATTTCGTTAGTAGACAATCTGGGCATACTGTTGAATGACATCTCTGGCGCCACGTTAAGTCAGGGGGACAGCATCCACCAGATGACGGGGCAGCTACAGGCGCTTAACCGTGCGGCGCAAGAGACCAGCAGCCTGGTGAATACCGCATCGGCGTCATCGCTGCAACTGCATCATGAATCTCATCAGCTTCTGAACGCGGTGGCGCGATTTCGTCTTTCTGCCTGACGCCGCACATTCAGCTCTGTTATACTCGCAGGCCTTTTCAGACCTGCGAGCAAGGAGCACATTGTGGCCAGGGCCATGGACAATTCAATTTTAGAGACCATCCTTCAGCAGGTGCGCCCGTTGATTGGACAGGGGAAAGTGGCTGATTACATCCCTGCGCTGGCTTCTGTCGATGGGTCAAAACTGGGGATCGCCATTTGCACCGTTGACGGGCAATACTATCAGGCTGGCGATGCGCAGGAACGCTTCTCAATACAATCCATTTCAAAGGTGCTGAGTCTGGTGGTGGCGATGCGTCACTACCCGGAAGAGGAAATCTGGCAACGTGTCGGAAAAGATCCCTCCGGGTCGCCATTCAATTCACTGGTGCAACTGGAACTGGAGCAAGGGATACCGCGTAACCCGTTCATTAATGCCGGCGCGCTGGTGGTCTGCGATATGCTACAAGGGCGACTGAGCGCGCCGCGCCAGCGTATGCTGGAAGTGGTTCGGGCGCTTAGTGGTGTGTCGGATATTGCGTATGACGTCACGGTCGCCCGTTCTGAATTTGAGCACTCCGCACGCAATGCCGCTATTGCCTGGCTGATGAAGTCATTTGGTAATTTCCAGCATGATGTCACTACCGTTTTGCAAAATTACTTTCACTACTGCGCGTTGAAAATGAGCTGTGCAGAACTGGCGCGTACATTTGTTTTTCTGGCCAGACAGGGGCAGGCGTTTCACCTTGATGAACCGGTTGTCACGCCGATGCAGGCCCGACAAATCAACGCGCTGATGGCGACCAGTGGAATGTACCAGAACGCAGGCGAATTTGCCTGGCGAGTAGGATTACCTGCCAAGTCAGGCGTCGGCGGCGGGATTGTGGCGATTGTCCCGCACGAAATGGCGATTGCGGTATGGAGCCCTGAACTGGACCCGGCGGGCAACTCCCTGGCGGGTATTGCGGTACTCGAACAACTCACCCAACAATTAGGGCGTTCGGTTTACTGATGAACGCGCTTGATCCACTTTTTTCTCGCCTGTCACGTTCGCCATTTCGCGCGCGGTTTCGTCTTGGCGCAAAAGAAAGGCAGTATTGCTGGGATAAAGGCGCGCAGGTTATTGATCAACATGCCGCTGAGTTTATTGCTAAGCGGCTGGCCCCGGCTTTTCCGCGCAACGATGGTAAACAAACGCCGATGCGCGGCCACCCCGTATTTATTGCCCAACACGCGACGGCGACCTGCTGCCGTGGTTGTCTGGCGAAATGGCACAACATTCCCCAGGGAGAATCGCTGAGTGAAGAACAGCAGCAGTATGTTGTTGCCGTCATTCACCACTGGCTGGTTATCCAGATGAATCAGCCGTAAATCTCCGCGTCGTGAGAGATGTTAAAGCATAAAACAGTTTTGATTAATCGTGACTACTTGATCAAAACAGGGTTTCAATATCATAAAGTTTGCTAACCTGTTCTACCAATTCAAACAGGTTGTATGACTAATTAAGAAGGGAACCCATTGTGAAAACTCTAAACCGTCGCGATTTTCCCGGTGCCTGCTATCCTGAGCGCATCATTCAGTTTGGTGAGGGAAACTTCCTGCGCGCCTTTGTTGACTGGCAAGTTGATCTGCTGAATGAACATACCGATTTGAACGCCGGAGTGGTCATTGTTCGCCCTATCGAAAGCACGTTTCCGCCGTCATTGAGTACCCAGGACGGGCTCTATACCACGATTATTCGTGGTTTGAATGAAAAGGGCGAGGCGGTTAGCGACGCGCGTTTGATCCGTTCTGTTAACCGTGAAATCAGCGTCTATGAGGATTACGATGAATTCCTGAAACTGGCGCATAACCCGGACATGCGTTTTGTTTTCTCTAATACCACAGAAGCCGGTATTAGCTACCATGCCGGTGACGCATTTGATGACGCGCCCGCGGTCAGCTACCCCGCGAAGCTGACGCGACTGCTGTTTGAACGTTATACCTGTTTTGACGGCGCGCTTGATAAAGGATGGATCATCATTCCTTGTGAACTGATTGATTACAATGGCGAGGCGTTGCGCGAGCTGGTTCTGCGTTACGCTCAGGAGTGGAACTTGTCCGCTGCGTTTGTGCAGTGGCTGGATCAGGCGAACACCTTTTGCTCCACGCTGGTTGACCGGATCGTGACCGGATATCCGCGTGATGAAGTGACGCAACTTGAAGCGGAACTTGGCTATCACGATGCTTTTCTCGATACTGCGGAACATTTTTATCTGTTTGTGATTCAGGGGCCCAAAAAGGTAGCGTCTGAGCTGCGTCTTGATAAGTATCCGCTCAACGTGCTGATTGTTGATGACATCAAGCCGTACAAAGAGCGTAAGGTCGCGATCCTGAATGGTGCGCATACGGCGCTGGTGCCCGTTGCGTTCCAGGCCGGGCTGGATACCGTTGGTGAAGCCATGAATGACCGCGACATTTGCGCCTTTGTTGAAAAAGCCATCTATGAAGAGATTATTCCGGTGCTGGACTTACCTCGCGACGAGCTAATGTCGTTCGCCAGTGCGGTGACAGGGCGTTTCCAGAATCCGTATATTAAACACCAGTTGTTGTCGATTGCGTTAAATGGCATGACTAAGTTTCGCACCCGTATTTTACCGCAGCTACTGGCAGAGCAGCAGGTCAGCGGCGTTTTACCGGCGCGCCTGACGTTTGCGCTTGCGGCGCTGACCGCATTTTATCGTGGTGAACGTCGCGGCGAGACGTATCCGCTCCAGGATGATGCGCACTGGATTGAGCGCTATCAACAGTTGTGGCATCAACATAGCGACGGTCTTATCAGCACACAGGATTTGGTTCATACCGTGCTGGCCGTGGACGCGCATTGGGAGCAGGATCTGACGCACGTTGCAGGTCTGGTCGAACAGGTCACGACCGACCTGGATGCAATCCTGACGAAAGGGATGCGTGAAGCGGTAAAACCGCTGTGCTAATCATCTGACCCGGCTGCGGCCGGGTTTTGTTTTCATGTTATTTAGTTACAACATACTTTTGAGGGGGAAATTAATCGCTGTCTGAAACTTCCGTGCGTTTACCCGTCAGGCAGAAAAGGAAGGGCTGGCGAAACAGGTAGACAGGGTGAGGGCGATGCGCTTAATGCGCATGAAGATCTTCATCCTGAGGCTCGTCAAATACGCCAGTTAACAACGCAACGGTAGGCGCATCATCAATTGCGCCTACTGAACTTCCGCAGTGAGAACAAAATGCCCGACTGGAGATATCCGAAGAGCGCCAGACCGCAGGCTTGTCTCCTTGTCCTGTCCACGTCACATCCTGAGCGTCGAACTCAACCCAACTGACCGAATATGCACCTGTATGTTTTTGGCAAATCGAGCAGGAACAGGTATGTGGATTTTTCGGCGCTACTGCCGAAAAACGGATAAAACCGCACAGACAGCCGCCAGTATAGACTTTGCTCATCGTCATTTCCGTTAAACATTCATTTCCCGACACTATCAGATGATCCCACACTCAACCAGTGATGAATGGCAGAAAGGAGAACAGACGCAGGATCATAATGACAAAGCGGGATCTGTGTTACAACGGAGGCTAAACAGATATCTCAATGGCTGGAAAACCGTGTCTATCTGTCTATTGGAATTTGCCAGCGACAGCGCATTTGTTGCGTTTTTCCGTCAACACACGGGATTAACGCCAACGCGTTATCCACAGAAAGTTTTGGACGGAATGAGTGGATAACTCAGTTACAATAGAAGCAACGTAAGCATAATGAGTGGAAAATAATGTCTGCTATCGTCACGGAAAGATTCATTCTGCGCCCTCAAGCCATCACAGATTATGATGTATGGTATCCGATGTATTCAGACCCTAAAATATTTCATCTGGTTAATGCCCCAGGCTTTACGCCAGAAGAGGCATGGAACCGTTTGTTGAGAAACATCGGGCATTGGTCTGTTTTTGGTTACGGTATATTTTCTATTTTTCAAAAGTCTGACGGCACGTTTTTAGGCGAAACAGGACTGGCTAATTTTCATCGTGGCATTGATGAAAACTTTGAGAACTGTGTCGAGGCATCATGGGTTATTTCACGTTCAGCTCAGGGGGCTGGTGTAGCAAAGGAAGCCGCCGTCGCTGCGCATCAGTGGTTTGTCCATTCGTTTTCACCTTCGAAAACAATTTGTCTTATTGCAAAGAATAACATTCCGTCCATTCGTGTTGCTGAGCATGTGGGCTACCGTATTTATGATGAATGCTTATACAAAGGCGCTGAGTGTTTAAAACTTGAATGCTTATGGGATAAATAAAAGCATGGGCCGTCGTCACGGCCCCGTATTCCAGATTACACTTCAGGCTCCGCCAGGTAGTGCCGTAAAGGGTGGATCTGATGTCCACGTTCGTCGAGATTTTCCGTTCTTAGCCAGACAGATATCGCACTGGATATCTTCGGCCACTCGGCGCTAATAATTGAATATGTTGCGATATCCACGCTTCTTGATTTTATGATTTGCTTATCACGTAAGATGCCTTCTTTCCGAAACCCAATTCTTTCAGCAGCATTCATTCCAGCATGATTAAGCGTGTCTGTTTGCCACTCACAACGACGATATTTAAGCACATCAAAAACATACATCAGTAAAAGATAAATTGCTTCCGTGCTTAAAAAGGTACGTTTTATCGCTGGCGTGAGATGTACATATCCGATTTCCGCAACGCCATTATTCTTGTCTATATTAAAAAGGGCGAGGGTGCCTCGGGCTTTCGCGGATTTATTTTCTATTATGGCATAATATGAAATTCCGCCCTGACTGATGATGCGTTTGATATAGTCAAAGGTTGCTTGCCTTGTCTCGGGGCGTTCATCAGGAAGATAAGTCCAGTCCCGTGGGTCTTCTATGCTATGCCAGCCCTGATAAAGATCATCACAGTGGTAAGTCGCAAGGGGTTGTAAGTGACAGTAACGGCCTGACAACTGGCGCGTGTCAGGTAAAATAAAATCAAGGTTACCCTCAAGATGTCTGCCTACATATTGACCGAAGATATTAAGCTCTTTCATACTCTTCTCCTTAAAATAATAACGACAAGGATTTAAACGAGTAATATCGGTATGTTTATGTGAGTAAGCGACAGGTTCCTTAGTATGTTAACAACAACTGATGGATGTACCCGATGAAAACATTATATATTAACCATAGCATATTTTAATCTTGCTACAGCACTTCTGAGCGCTTTGTGATAAATATCATATTCAGCATTATGTTGTGCGTTAACTTAAATTTAAGTCGTTTCAGGAGAGTGTATGAACTTGACCATACGTTATGCTGTACCTGCCGATACCCTGACATTGCAAACGCTGGGGAAGTCAAGTTATTACCATCATTTCAAAGAGTTATGGGATTGTCCTGTAGAGCTTCGACAATTTATTGACAGTGAGTACGCGCCGGACCAACTTGAAAATAGTTTAAATGATCCGTCAGTCACCTGGCTCATTGCGGAAAGCGATAAGCCAGTAGGTTTTGCAAAGATAAGCTGGGACCGTCCAGTTAGCGGTGGTAATCACTCAGGAGCGCTCTTAAACAAACTGTATTTTGCACCCGGAGAAACCGGTAAAGGATATGGCCGAATTCTTTTCGAAAAAGCTATCGAGATAGCAAGGCATAAGGAGCAGCATTTTTTCTGGTTGCAGGTTCTTAAGGGTAACGACAGCGGGCGTCGGTTTTATGAATCCCTGGGGATGCAGCATCTGGCGGATGAGGAATTCACAACGCCTAAGCAAAAAAGCGTGTTACATGTATTCGGAAAATGTATTTAGACATCGCGGGAAGTGCCGGAGCTGTGAAACAGAGCCCCAGAATCAACGGAGAGTCGTGCTGGAGAAAGTGATTCAGAGACTATAGCGGCCAGCACAAGGATGACTACAAAACCACAGATTTTCCCTTTATCCCCTTTGGTGCGCATAATGTATATTATGTTAAATTGAATTTATGACGCCCAATACAGGCTTACTCCCTTGACTCATAACGCATCCCTCGCCTTTTTATGCATACCTTCCATCGTGTCCTGTGTGAATTCTGCAAACTGTTGGCGGTTATCCTGCGTCAGATTTCACGTAGCGCACGCATCCGGCCACAGTGACCGGACCTGCGTTTCTCATTACCTGGCGGCAATAACCGCATCTGCAATTTCCACAAAACCAGCACCTCCCGGGCCACGGGTAATCCACTGCGGAGGTTTCGGGATTTGATCAAGGTAATCTGATACCGTGCTCACTCCAACCGTATGTTCAAAGAATGAAAACATCGGCGCATCATTCGTCGAGTCGCCGCTATACAATACGGCAGAACGTTCGGCATCAATGTCGAGATCGTAAAAATCCCTGAGCACTCGTCGGGCCATAGATAACTTGTTATATTCTCCAGACCAGCCAAGAATCCAGAGATTGTTTACGGTGGTTGTAGCGCCTGCTTGCGTCAATGCGTTAAGTATTAATGAACACTGATGGGTTTCTGGCGGTTTAGCAAAGGCAATGGACGTCATCCTGAAAGGTTGATCGTCGGCAAAATGAGCGGCAGGAATTTCCCTTTTTATCTGTTCCCCAATTTGCGTCAGGCGCTCAGCGACGTCAGGATATTTTTCTGTGCCGTGCCAGAAGAAACGCTCAATGCCATGACCGTCATTTCGCCTTCTGAAAAACACACCGCCATTTTCACCAATGACGCCATCAACTGGCCACATCCGTGCCATCTGGTCGCACCAGCCTGCGGGCGCGGCTGTGACCGGTATCACCTTTACTCCCGCGTTCTGCAACCGTTCCAGCGCCAGATAGGTTTCAGCCGCAAGGCGCCCCTTGTAAGTCAGCGTTTCATCCATGTCTGTGAGAACAAAACGCACATGTTTAAATGTTGACGAATCTGCGGAACAGATCTCTTTCATAAGCACACTCGAAGACTTGTAGATACAGTAACTGTCTATAATTAAACGACTTATGGAATTGTTAAAGTCAAAATCGTACTAAGTTATAATTTTTATTGCGTTATTTACGCCGCAGATTTCGTTGACTACCCTCTCCTTCTTCGCGATCCATGCGCAACAGATTTACTTCTCATTGATTTCCGCCTGAACCTGCTATACGCTTAGTTCACAAGGTGATGGTGTTCCACCTTTCCCAACCGCCGGTTCGCTCGAATCGGATGATGACGCCTGATATACAACTGTTGCTGTTTTTCTTAGGCATGTATGTCGGGTATCGCTATGAATAGTAAAACAACCACTTCATTACTTCCTGAATCTCATCTTTTTGAAAAGAAAGATGTTATCCATGCCTTTGACTATCACAACATCAGCAACAACGTAGCGCTCACTGGCTCTTGTTATGTCCATCGGCCCGTCTGCAACACATTGTTCATTTGCGATGCTGAACGTTTCTCATTACTTGAGAGGTGGCGTATGCATATGTACAAACACGCATTATTACTGGTCCAGAATGAAATCGATGGTGTGCTGTTGCTGCACCATGCTGAACGTCTGGCAAAAGAAATGGGGACTCAGATCACCCTCGGGCATATCAGTTCTGATTACCGGGAGCTGGATTACACGAGTGATGCTTTAACCCGGGATCGGCAATCACATGAAGTGATCGAGGCCAAAGCGATGCTCAGTCGCCTGGCGGAATCCAGCAGTATTCATGTGCAAGTGAAATCAATTATCAGCATTCAACGTTTCAAAGACGTTGAAGCGGTTATCCAACATGAGGATATCGACCTGGTCATGCTGGGTCATAAGAATCGCCTGTTTGGGGTTTTTTCCTCGTTCTCTTTTGAGTTCATCAATCATCTCTCGGTTGATGTGCTGATTAAACATATATCCACTCCATAAAATAAGGTCATTTCTATGAGCTATGAAATTGAACGTGTGATCGCAAGAGAAATTCTGGACTCCCGAGGTAATCCGACCGTTGAGGTCGAAGTCTCCGCCATCGGCGGCGGTGTTGCGCGCGCGTCAGTCCCTTCCGGTGCCAGTACCGGTTCGCGCGAAGCCATTGAGCGCCGTGATGGAGATAAGTCGCGTTTTGGCGGCAAAGGTGTATTGGGCGCGGTTCAGAGTATCAATACTGAGATCGATAATGCGCTGCGGGGATATGATGTCCGCCGCCAGAAAGATATCGATAACCGCCTGATAACTCTTGATGGTACGGAAAATAAAAGTCGTCTTGGGGCCAATGCTATTCTCGGGGTATCGCTTGCCGTGGCGCGTCTGGCCGCGCAGCTATCAAACATTCCGCTGTATCGTTACCTCGGCGGCGTTGGCGCTAACCTCCTCCCGGTTCCTTGTATGAATATCATCAATGGCGGCGTTCACGCTCGCTGGCAAGGCGCCGATTTTCAGGAGTTCATGATTGCCCCCTGGGGCGCAAGCTCTGTTCGGGAAGCCATTCGCTGGGGTAGCGAGGTGTATCAGAATTTACGTCAGGTCTTACTGGAGAAAGGTTTGTCTACTGGTGTGGGCGATGAAGGTGGATTCGCGCCAGCCGTCTCGTCAAACCGGCAACCGCTGGAATTGATTGTCGAAGCGATCGAAAAAGCCGGTTATAAACCCGGCGAGGATATTGTTATTTGCATGGACCCTGCATCCAGCGAATTTTATTCAGATGGAAAATACACCCTGCGCAGCGAAAATGCGCAATTCAGTGCGGAAGAGATGACGCGCTATTATGAGCGGCTGGTCAACGAATTCCCCATTGTTCTGATTGAAGATGGCCTGGCTGAAGATGACTGGGCTGGCTGGCGAATTCTGAGTGATACGCTTGGCAATAAGATTGAACTGGTGGGTGACGATCTTTTTGTGACTAACGTAAAATATATCCAGCGAGGAATTGATGAAAATCTGGCGAATGCCGCACTGATCAAATTGAACCAGATTGGTACGTTAAGCGAGACAATTGAAGCGGTTCAATTGTGTCATGATCATCACTGGGGCAGCTTTATCTCACACCGTAGCGGAGAAACAATAGACAGTTTCATTGCTGATATGACGGTAGGCTTACGCGCCGGACACCTCAAAACGGGAGCGCCAAGCCGTGGAGAACGCATCGAAAAATACAATCAGCTAATGCGTATTGAAGATGAACTTGGCGATGCCGCTGTTTTTGCCGGTAAATCTGCCTTCAGAAAAGGTTAACGCTCTGAAACCTCTCCCGTATTCCGGTATACGGGAGAGGCATCAAAAACATCCCGGTACAAATCTTCGCCATAACTGATATCCAGAGGCACGCCTTCTGCTATTTTGTATGTCCTTTCTCCATCGTCGCGTCGTTCGGCGCACAAGTATACCGTGTCCTGGCGATCCTCCTGATAAAACGAACATGCAAATTCCGCAGTATGTGTAACAAAAAAGAGCTTCACGTTGCTTTCTGCCAGTGCGGTTACCACGCCTCTGATGATTTCGGCCCCTTCCCGACTGTTTGTCGCAGAGAACGATTCGTTAAACAGCACCAGGTCATCACGTTGTAGAGCATCAACAATGTCACTCATTCGTCGGAGCTCTTCATCCAGCTTTCCGCTGACCATATGGCTGTCTTCTTCACATTTGTAATGCGTGAATATCTGCCGACAAAGATCTGCGCTATAACATTCAGCAGAAACGAACATCCCCGTCTGCATCATTATCTGCGCCAGCCCGATACTGCGTAAAAACGTGGATTTCCCTCCCTGGTTTGCGCCAGTGATGATAAAAGTATTTTTATTATCCGTTCTTAATGTGTTGCTAACGATTTCCCGATCCGATGTCAGTGCAAGGCAGGGATCAAAGAGTGCCTCAAACACATGATGGCGTTCTCTTTGATATATCGGGACAGGAAAGCACAGTGGAATATTGCGTTTGTTTAAGGCCCGCGCAAGATTAAGGCATGAAATATAAAATCCTAATTCAGTGCGCAGTGACTTTAGAAAATTAAGCAAATGCTCGGTGGATTGCGCCATTGCGTTGGCGATCAATACGAGCCCTTCATCCTTTAAGTCGCTTAATGCCCTGAAGCCATTTTCATCACGCGCGGCTAGCTGTACGGTGTAATGCGCTGGCCTTTTTGTCCAAAGACGCCGGAACCATCCTTTTTGCGGGGGATTGGGCCGCCTGAGTACATAGTCCTTGCCCTGATTACCCTGCCCTAATCGCGCGCTGATTAATACGCCTTTTTTGAAAGTCATCTGCTTCAGATGTCTTTCAATAGTGCTCATATAATCATCATTTAACTCCTGAACAAGCATCGAGAAAAGACGGACCATCCCCGGAGATTCAACGTGATGGATGTTTTCTTGTGCGATAATTTTTATTTTCTGTAAATAGGTCATCAGGAATTGGGTAAACGAGAGAGACTGATGCAGCACAGCGGAAGGATAATGACCAAAAACGCCGTAGTGAAGTTTCTCCTTTTCCATTTGCAGACATTCAACCACCACATTATAGAATGTTCTGATAACGTCCTCGTTATACAGGCAATCCCGCAGAATAGCCTGCCTGTACTCAATGTCAGGAATGCCTGATAGCAGCACAGAACATGCCTTCCTGACGACGGAATAAAGAAAATCATCCCCATCAGACAACGCATGAAACAACACCGCCAGCTCCAGATCTTTCATGGCAAATTTGATGTTCTCTGGAATATTATCGTCAACGATAAAATCGTTATCTTTATACATCAGATACGCGTTCATCCGTTTAACCTCTTTTTTATCTGCTCATATGTCAGCCCATGCTTTATCACCAGCGTCGTTGACCATGCGATACCATCGGCCGGTTTCCTGGTGATTTTATAGGTTCTTAATGCCGCATTATTATGCTCAACCGTACTCATTAAGCTGACGATGGACGGATCTAATGCCGTAAGCTCGTCGATAAACGTTACGCAGACACAAAGCGCATCGAGCATGACTATTTTCTTGATTACCCGTGTTCCCAGATAAATGGCGTCCCGCGATGTGGTTGACGTAAAAATCTCATTCATGATAATCAAACTGTGTGATGTGGCAGCATCAAGGATCGCTTTTATTCTCACCAGGTCGTCATACAGTTTTCCCCGAAGGTTATAAATATTTTCGCTTTTCTCAAAATGCGTAAAAATAGTGTCTGTCAGAAAGAGCTTTGCCTGCCTGGCAGGGACATAAATGCCCAGCAAGGCAAGAAAATGCAGTTGCCCTATCATGCGGGCAAAGGTGGTTTTCCCGCCCTGGTTGGGGCCCGATATGACGAAAATACGTTCATGCTCCTGGAAGCTGAAATCATTGCAGACAACCTTCTCCTTTTTCTCAAGGATGACCTCTGCAAGCGCGAGATCGAAAGCCGCAACAGCCGAAATAGCCTTTTCATCTCGTTGTACCTCCGGGATACAAAATGGCAGCCCTTTCTGCCGAAATTTTTCAATGTATTCCACAACAGCCAGATAAAACTGCACTTCACGTTCAAAAAGATCCAGCGTGTTATCTCTGTAGCGTTTGTTGGCATCTATAAACACATCAAGTTGATGAAACTCGGTGGGAAATAGTCTGGCAACACAATCCAGAACTTGTGCTTCAATATGGTTCATCCCGAAGCTGTGATGTCTACTCTCCACCTCGACATTCACATCATGCTGCTTAAACTTTGAGAACACATCGAGGATCTCATCGCTATAGTTTTTCTCGTGGTGATACTGTTCAACAATAATGGTGTCGCCTTTAATTTTCAGGACGTACTGAACCGCCTCCAGACTTTTTCTTATCATAGTGGCGGTTGAATATAACCCGGTAAAATTTTCACTCTCGATATACTGACGAAGATAATGCCTGAAATTAATCATACCGTCGGAAGACAAAGACAGCGGCGCTATACGCTCATACAGCGCCGTAACGGCCTGGCAATACAACAAAATGCACTCAAGCTCCCAGCGCCGCTGTTGATAGAAGTAAAACCGGTTTGTTTTTTCTTCTGAAATCTCCCTGATATTCTTCATCTCTGCGGAATATGCCATTAGCGCCTTATAGAGCGCGTGTATTGTCACATCCTGAATAATTTCCTGTCGATAGAGGATATCCTCCAGACATTCAAGTGGTGAATAAAAGAAAGCGCTGATGCCGTACTCTTCCCGTCCCTGAACAATGCGATCGACGATTTTATCAAGATTCAGATCGACAAAATATGCAGGAGCACGATCGCCCGAAGGGGGTGTATGACGACGACCAGAGGCATACAAAACGGTAATAAATTGCAGCGATGTTGTTGAGGTACGGCGCATAATGACTCCTACACAATACACGTTGACTTGTCCACGCGGGGCAACGTCCAGAATGTGCAGGCATCATCAGCCAGAGGGCGGTTATGAGGAGGAATGCCATCTCCTGTAAAAAACGTAGCAATGAACTCTGTAATTAGCCAGATCTCGTGTAAGATTTTTTGGATTAACCAAACGGAAAATTGGCAAATATGATCATCAGCTCTCGTCACGCTCGTCTTGTCAGCAAAGTAAAAAAACGGGCTACGCTTGTCGCCACCGCGTTTTTACTTGCCAGTTGCGCCTCAAAACCTCCCGTTTCGCTGGTTACGCCCCCTTCTTCCGCGACGCCAGCCCCATCCCAGAAAAATCAGCAGCCGGTTCGTGGTATCTGGCTGGCAACCGTTTCGCGCCTTGACTGGCCTCCGGTCAGTTCCGTGAATACGAGTAATGCGGCGGTTCGGGTGCGTCAACAACAGAACGCGTTGATCGAAAAGCTGGATAAACTAAAAAGTCTGGGAATCAATACCGTGTTTTTCCAGGTCAAGCCGGATGGAACGGCGCTCTGGCCGTCAAAAATTTTACCGTGGTCAGATATGCTGACCGGAAAGATTGGTGAAGATCCGGGCTACGATCCGCTACAGTTTATGCTTGATGAAGCGCATAAGCGGGGAATGAAAGTACACGCCTGGTTTAACCCCTACCGCGTATCAGTAAACACCAAACCGGCAACGGTGGCGCAGTTAAACGCGACGGTGACGTCAAATCCGGCGAGCGTGTTTGTGCTGCATCGCGACTGGGTGCGCATCTCTGGAGACCGTTTTGTTCTTGATCCCGGCATTCCTGACGTCCGGGACTGGATCACCAGTATCGTGGCGGAAGTGGTCACACGTTATCCCATCGATGGCGTACAGTTTGATGACTATTTCTATACCGAAACGCCAGGCTCCACGCTTAACGACAATTCCACCTTTGCCCGATATGGTCAGGCGTTTGCCTCAAAAGCGGACTGGCGGCGACACAATACGCAACTGCTGATTGAGCAGGTGTCCCGCACGGTCAAAAACCTGAAACCGGATGTTGAATTTGGCGTCAGCCCCGCAGGCGTATGGCGTAACCGCTCGCATGATCCGGCAGGTTCGGATACGAGGGGCGCGGCGGCGTATGATGAATCCTATGCCGATACTCGCCGCTGGGTGCAACTGGGATTACTGGATTACATTGCGCCGCAGCTCTACTGGCCCTTTGCGCGTGACGCGGCCCGTTATGATGTGCTGGCGAAATGGTGGGCGGATGTGGTGAAACCCACGAATACCCATCTCTATATTGGCGTGGCGTTGTATAAAGTCGGCGAACCGTCAAAGAATGAGCCGGACTGGATGATTAATGGCGGCGTCCCGGAGCTTAAGAAGCAACTGGATCTGAATGAATCCGTCTCACAAATCAAAGGCACAATCCTGTTCAGAGAAAGCTATCTTGATCGACCGCAAACCCAGCAAGCGGTGAACTATCTGAAAAGCCGGTGGGGAAGCTAACCTCCCCACGCCCTCTTGTTCCGTGAGACTGACTCAGCCGTCATCCCTTCAGGCGGCTGATATTCCCATCAATTTGCTTTTGGATATAGTTCAGCGTGTCGCCCGTGATTTGCCCCGGGTAGAGGTCGGTAGCAATTGCGCTGAACGTCGCCGCAACGTCGCAAATAGTCGCGATGATCTCCGCGACTCTGGGGGCTGGCAATTCGGCTTCCTGTTCACCCAGCGCCTGAAGATGCTTTCTTTCAATATCCAGAGCTTCACCCATCACATCCATCTGATGATAGCCGCCAGGACCATCGCAATAGGTCACATCATAGGCGGGCGCCAGGGTCCATTGCCCATCTGCGGACATCAGATAAGCGAAGTTCTTAGGATGATCGTCCCGGTTGTTGAACGCGACATTAAAGACCACTCGTTCGAAGGCAAGCGCTTTTTCCCGAATATCGTTGGTGCATATTTGCGTCGCACGTAAAAAACTTCGGTAGTCGAGCGAACCAGGCGTCTGGTAATTCGCGCCAGTGAAGGCGGCCAGACTTTGCATGGGCACGCGCATCCCTTGTTCACGATCAAAACGGCGGGTGGCGAATGCCGCTTGCCCTTCCGGCAAGGCGAAATACGTAACGTCAGGCGTCTGGATGCCGCATTTGCGCAGACACGCTGAATAGACGGCTTCGATGGCGCAGACCTCGGCATGTTCCTGTCTGGCCGGGAATTTGACCAGCCAGCTTTCCGCGCCTGCTAACGGCGAGGTTGTGAATTTTGACGTGACAGTGTCACGGTAGAGTAATGCTTTTGGCCGTGCCCCCTGTGGTGAACCGCCCATTTGCAATAATTTTTGCAGGAACTCCCCGCCTTCTCCGCTCAGAACCTCCTGCACCTCTGCGGCCAGCTGCACCAGAGGGATCTCTTCTTGCGAGGTAAGTTCGGCCTCAGCCTGTACCGGCTGGAATGTCATTGCCCCCATTGCGTTGCCGCCCACCCAGGTAAGCCGCTCCAGGGGGCCAATTCGGGCGGCATTGAGTCCTCTGCGTTTGAATAAGCGATCCATCAGCAGCATTCCCCAGCCATCAGGCA
This sequence comes from Citrobacter sp. CK206, assembly GCF_030333125.1. Classification (NCBI taxonomy): domain Bacteria; kingdom Pseudomonadati; phylum Pseudomonadota; class Gammaproteobacteria; order Enterobacterales; family Enterobacteriaceae; genus Citrobacter; species Citrobacter sp. CK206. Next base: position 777,380 of record NZ_JAOWGM010000030.1, on the reverse strand, counting down.
GAGCGTCGTAAACCGGCCCCGGAAGATGTAATTGATGAGCCGGAAAGTCCCTGCGTAATCGCGGCCCCTCAAGCGGTAATGTTAAGCGGGATAGCTCAAAACCTTTGCGAACGGCCTCGTCACTGTATTCAAAGGCGATGACTGGCCGACCGGTCAATGCCGTTGATGAGACCAGCTTGCCCCAGAGCCATCGTTCCCCCCATCCTTCATAGAAGACGTCTATCTGCTCAGGCATCGCTATTTTTCCTCTTCACCCGCTGACGCGTCGCGCTCTTCTCATAACGTAAGATATCATCCAGGCTATCAATTTTGGGCTTGAACAGCGCTTTCAACGCGTCGCCATAACCTAATACCACCGCCACTCTGACCAGATTCTCGAAGCCCACATTTTTGCCTGCTTCAAGGTTTGAAACCGTATTGACGCCAACTCCCGCCCGGGCGGCCACGTCAGCCTGAGTCATCTGTTTTGCCAGGCGTTCTTTGCGTAACCGGTCGCACAGCAGCGTAACAATCTCGGCTGGAGAACTAAGGGTTAAATCCATCATAGTGTCCCTTATCGCAATATTTCTGACGTAATACACAATATTATAGAGTTAATGTGCAACGAAGGCAAAAAGCATAAACCACTATATAATGGAGTTATTGCCTATTCATGGAGATAAAACACTAAATAATGGATTTAGTTATCTGACTGACGCAAGCAGAACGTCTGCAATTTGCAGACGTTCTGTGAGGGAGAGAGAAAAATTATGCCGCGGTGGGTTCAGGCAATCTGAATGAAGAGACCAGCAGCGCCAGTTGTTCAGCCTCTTCTTTCAGGACCTGGGTTCGCGCAGCGGCATCATCAATCAGCGACGCGTTCTGCTGAACCGTACTGTCCATTTCGGTTACTGCCAGCGTAACCTCAGAGACACCTTTACGCTGTTCTTCACCCGCCACGCGAATTTCACCCATCAATTGTCTGACCTGACGCACGTTGCCGACCAACTCACCAAGACGATCCCCGGCGTTATGGATCTGCTGACTGCTACTGTCTACGTGTGAGACCGATTCATCGATTAACGCTTTGATCTCCTGTGCGGCGGTGGCGCTGCGCTGTGCCAGCGTGCGCACTTCAGAGGCGACGACGGCAAATCCGCGACCGGCATCACCCGCTCGTGCGGCTTCCACCGCCGCATTCAGCGCGAGAATGTTGGTCTGAAACGCGATGCTGTCGATAACGGCGACAATTTCCACCATCCGGCCGGACGACGCGCTGACGTTATCCATCGTGGAAATCACGCCCTGCATGACATCGCCACAGCGGTTAGCCGTTTGCGCCGTGTTTTCGGAAAGCTCATCGGCTAACTGTGTATTCCCGGTATTTTGATGAACGGTCGCATTTAATTGCTCCATCGCCGACGCGCTTTCCTCCAGCGCGGCAGCCTGCTGCGTTACGCGGGAGGATAACTCCATATTACTGTCAGCCAGACTGACGGCGTTATTCGCAACCACCACGCTACTGCTGCGAACGGTAATCAGGATCGCGGATATTTTGTCCACAAAGAGGTTAAAGGCCTGAGCAATATCGGAAATCTCATCTTTACCCCGGACGTCCAGGCGGCGAGTCAGGTCGCCTTCGCCCTGGGCGATATCATCCAGCGCGCGACGCGTATCGTCCAGACGAGAGATAAGACGGCGCACCACCAGCCAGGAACCCACCAGCAGAATGGCCATGATCGGAATTAGCACTTCCAGTACATCCTTCATCATCACTTTTGCCAGTCCGACAACGCGTTCTTCAGGCGTCACCAGCCCAACGATCCACCCGGTATCCGCCATCGGGAAAAGCATCACCCGGGAAGGCCCGTCCAGTATGCCGTCGTGTGCAAGGGGAATGGTGGCGACATCGGCCGAGGCATTCAGCGTTTTCAGCGATCCGGCTACCGGGGCGAGCCAGTCAGAGGCTTTGACCAGGTCAGTAAACGTTTTAAACTGCGCGTGATCGGCCTGCGGGAAATAGAGGATTTGCCCCTGTTTATCCACCACAAAGGCGTAACCGCCTGTGCTGTTCCCCTGCTGTTGCATAAAGGTGGCGACGTTATCCAGTCGGATATCGGTTGTGGCGACGCCGGCAAATTTCCCTGCCAGTTGATAAGGAATGCTACAGGTCACCATGTTAACCCCGGAAATCGTATCCTGGTAAACATCAGACCAGACGCAATTGTTCTGTGAGTGCCCTTTCGCCTGGAGATACCAGCTTTCGTTATGATAACCGCTTCCTCCGGCAACGTTGTAGTCGTCGGAAAAGATCAATTTCCCTTCTGCATCACGCGCCCAGAAGAAACTGCGTCGCTCAATGCCGGGCGTAAAGGCATCCGGCTCCGGCCAGATGCCGCCGCCGGTAATGATGGAATCATTCTGTTCGCCAATAAGATGCGGAACGACATGCTGGTATAGCGATTCGTCGTTTGGCAGCACTTCGGCAAGGCGCGACAGGCTAACCGTTTCACCTTCAATACGCGATAAAACAGTACCTAACTGGCGAGTCAGTCCTTGCCCTGTCTCCTCTATCAGGGCGGAGTTGATCTCAACAACGCGCGGCTGACCGCGCCAGAGCATAATGGCAACAATAACCAGCGTGGTCACTGCAAGCAGCGCAATCCCCCCAATCGTCAGACGGGTGGAAATACGTGATGGATACCAGACCATACAAACCCCTTATGTAAACGACTCTCTTTTATTCAGTATCGGCACACAAATTTATATCTTTATGCGGTTTTATGGTTCGTTAAGAAATATTAACACGCTCTTAAATGTGACGTTGTCACTAATAACAAAATCCTGCACTTTCAGATGATTTAAATAGCGTGATAAGTTTATTTTGAATATTATTTTTAATGCGTTGTTTTAATCACTTACGCGCCAGGCCTTGTGTTCTCCTGGTTGTGCCGCACTTCATAAGTCAGAGGGTTTTACGCTTCGCCTGCCTTCATACGTTGCTACAAACCTGTCTGTTATAAAAGAATAATTAATATCGCGTTGTATTTTAATGCGTAAAATGAACAGATTACTTGCCTGATGAATATTTATTAAATCTACAAAAATAATACACCGTTCTTTCCGCCGATAAATAATGTGTTTCGCGCTTTTATATTTTTCTGCTATCCACGCTGGCGCTTGTCATTTTTGACCCTGCAATTTCTGGCATCACAATGTGATCCCTGCGACGGATTCGACACATTCATGCCCTCTCTGACGATCGCTGCACCAAAAGTGAACTAATCTGCACGAATGTTGATCATTCGTTAATTAAATATCACTTTAATTTAACAAAAAAGACGGCGATGCCGTGGTTTCCAGGTTGGCATGCGTCCTGCATTGTTAATTCAGTAACAGCGGAACGCTCTCTGACAGCTCACTAACAGCGAGACGGTAATGACATCAAAACCTGAGTTATTTGCCCGAATTGAGAAGAGTTTTAGCCAGCATACGCCCAGCGAAAAGCGCGTTGCAGGCTGGCTGTTAGCGCACGCGGCGCAGATACCGTTTGAAACGGCAGACGGTATCGCCAGAGCGACAGGCACCAGCGGCATCACGGTGGGACGTTATTTACGGAAGCTTGGTTTTCGTAATCTTGAGGACGCCAAGGCCAGCCTGCGGGAACTGCCATCCGTGCCCTATCAGCCCTGGGGGATGAATGAACGCCTTGACTCCTGGCAACAGCAACAGCAGCAGCGGCTGCCCGACAGAGCGCGTCAGTCGCTGTCGCTGGAAATTGATGCCATCACCCACGTCTATCAGCTGGCGCAAAGTGAAACGTTCTTGCGAATCGCTCAGCAACTGGCGCATGCGGAGGCCGTGTATGTTCTGGGGATTCAGTCCACGCGCGGCATTGCTAACGCCTTTTTCAGCCACCTGGAATACCTGCGGCCCAAAGTCAGTTATTCCGAAGGGCTATCCGGGAGCTGGGTTGAGTCGTTGAATTCCGGGTTCGCACGGCCATATGTGGTGATCACGGATACCCGCGCCTATTCCGCCGCTGCCCGTCAGTATTGTCGCGTTGCCAGCGAGCGGCGCATTCCGCTGGCGTTAATCACCGATGTCTGGTGTCCGTGGGCCAGAGACTACGCCATCGACTTATTGCAGGTAAAAACCGACACCGGGCACTTCTGGGATTCACTCGCCCCCGTGAGCTGCCTGTTCAACTTATTGCTGTCAGGCGTGGTGGATCAACTGGGCGATACGCTTGCTGAACGGCTGCGAACCAATCGCCAGCTGCAACAAGAGTTTGGTCAATTCGAACAATAAACAGGAAACGTGCTATGTCAGAAACCCCTGAACTGGTCGATCTGTCAGTGATTTTCCCCTCGCTGCATATCGATCTCAAATACGCCACCGCCGATAACCTCACCGGCGCGCCCATTTACCGGGAGGCCCGTTGCCTGTTGCATACGGATGCTGTCACCGCGCTGGCGAAAAGTATCAGCATCGCGCAGCTGGCAGGGCTGTCTCTGGTGGTATACGACGCCTATCGTCCGCAGCAGGCGCAGTCGGTTCTGTGGCATGTCTGTCCCGATCCGCAATACGTGGTGGATGTAGCCATCGGTTCAAACCATAGCCGTGGTACGGCAATTGACGTCACTCTGATGGATGAGCATGGCAACGTGCTTGATATGGGGGCCGGTTTTGATGAAATGCACGATCGCTCGCACTCGTATCACCCTTCTGTTCCACCCGCAGCGCAACGTAATCGATTGTTATTGAACGCTATTATGTTTGGCGGTGGTTTTGTCGGCATCACCAGTGAATGGTGGCATTTTGAATTGCCGGACGCGGCCAGCTACCCCTTGCTCGACGACTGCATTGCCTGTTTCCCGGCATCACGCACAACAACACAACCCTCCCTGTAAATGATGGAGCACGGTCATGAAGACAACATACGCTTTAACTTCGCTGTTTCGTCCCGCCCTGATTGCCGTGGCACTGGCTGTTGCCCTGCCCGCCGCTCAGGCGGCTGTACCCAAAGATATGCTGGTGATTGGTAAAGCGGCCGATCCGCAAACGCTTGATCCTGCCGTCACTATTGATAACAACGACTGGACGGTGACCTACCCGTCTTATCAACGCCTTGTGCAGTACAAAACCGAGGGAGGTAAAGGTTCGACGGAGGTTGAAGGCGATCTGGCGAGCGACTGGAAGGCCTCAGACGATCAGAAAGAGTGGACGTTTACCCTTAATAAAGATGCCCGATTCGCTGATGGCTCGCCCGTTACGGCAGATGCGGTGCAACAATCTTTTGCGCGTCTGCTGAAAATTGGGCAAGGCCCGGCAGAAGCCTTTCCAAAAGATTTGAAAGTCGAAGCCGTCGATGACTATACGGTGAAATTTACGCTGAGCCAGCCGTTTGCGCCCTTCCTGTACACGCTGGCGAATGACGGCGCCTCCATTATTAACCCGGCGGTTCTGAAAGAACATGCCGCAGATGATGCGCGCGGTTTTCTGGCGCAGAACACCGCAGGTTCCGGCCCGTTTATGCTGAAAAGCTGGCAGAAAGGACAGCAGCTGATTCTGGTGCCGAATCCGCATTATGCGGGAGCCAAACCTGCCTTTAAGCGCGTGTCGGTAAAAATTATTGGTGAGAGCGCTTCCCGCCGCCTGCAATTGTCGCGGGGAGACATCGACATTGCCGATGCTCTCCCGGTAGACCAGCTCAACGCGTTAAAACAGGAAGGGAAAGTCAACGTGGCGGATTACCCTTCGCTGCGCGTGACTTATCTCTATCTGAACAACAGTAAAGCGCCGCTGAATCAGGTGGATTTGCGCCGGGCCATTTCATGGTCAACGGACTATCAGGGCATGGTGACGGGTATCCTCAGCGGTAACGGCAAGCAGATGCGCGGCCCGATTCCTGAAGGTATGTGGGGCTATGACGCGAAGGCGATGCAGTACAGTTTTGATGAAGCGAAAGCTAAAGCCGCCTGGGAGCAAGTCGCGACCAAGCCCGACAGCCTGAGCTTCCTCTACTCTGATAACGATCCAAACTGGGAGCCGATTGCGCTTTCCACGCAGGCCAGCCTCAGCAAGCTGGGCATTAAGGTGAAGCTGGAAAAACTGGCGAATGCCACCATGCGCGACCGGATCGGCAAAGGTGATTACGACATTGCCATCGGCAACTGGAGCCCGGACTTCGCCGACCCGTACATGTTCATGAACTACTGGTTTGAGTCTGATAAGAAAGGCCTACCGGGTAACCGTTCGTTTTATGAAAACGCCGGGGTCGATAAACTTCTGCGCAGCGCGCTGACCACCACCGATCAGGCGGCCAGAACGAAGGATTACCAGCAGGCGCAAACCATCGTGATTGATGAGGCCGCCTACGTCTATCTCTTCCAGAAAAACTACCAACTGGCGATGAACAAAGAGGTCAAAGGCTTTGTCTTCAACCCCATGCTGGAACAGGTCTTTAATATTGGCGCCATGAGTAAATAAGCCACGTTGATGCGGGGCCGTTATGGCTCCGCAAGGGGAAGCCTATGACGTTCTGGAGCATTTTACGCCAGCGATGCTGGGGACTTATTCTGGTGGTCGCCGGTGTTTGCGTAATTACGTTTATTATTTCTCACCTGATTCCTGGCGACCCTGCGCGACTGCTGGCCGGCGATCGCGCCAGCGATGAGATTGTCGAAAACATTCGCCAGCAGCTGGGGCTGGATCAGCCGCTGTATGTGCAATTTTTTCGCTATGTCAGCGACGTTTTTCACGGTGATCTGGGCACGTCTATACGCACTGGCCGCCCGGTAATGGAAGAGTTGCGCGTGTTTTTCCCCGCCACGCTTGAACTGGCCTTCTGTTCCCTGCTGCTGGCGTTGGTGATCGGGATCCCGCTGGGGATTTTATCCGCCGTATGGCGAAACCGCTGGCTGGACCATCTGGTGCGGCTGATGGCGATAACCGGCATCTCCACCCCGGCGTTCTGGCTGGGGCTGGGCGTTATTGTTCTGTTTTACGGACATCTGCAAATTCTGCCCGGCGGCGGAAGGCTTGATGACTGGCTGGACCCGCCCGCCCACGTTACCGGGTTCTACCTGATTGACGCGCTGCTGGAGGGAAATGGCGAGGTCTTTTTCAACGCGTTACAACACCTTATTTTACCGGCGCTGACTCTGGCGTTTGTCCACCTGGGAATTGTCGCCCGTCAGATTCGTTCCGCCATGCTGGAGCAACTCAGCGAGGACTACATTCGCACCGCGCGTGCCAGCGGTCTGCCTGGCTGGTACATCGTGCTCTGCTATGCCTTACCTAACGCCCTGATTCCGTCGATTACCGTTCTGGGGCTGGCGCTGGGCGATTTGCTGTATGGCGCCGTGCTTACCGAGACGGTCTTTGCCTGGCCGGGAATGGGGGCCTGGGTGGTCACCTCTATTCAGGCGCTGGATTTTCCGGCGGTGATGGGATTCGCCGTAGTGGTCTCTTTGGCTTATGTGCTGGTAAACCTGGTCGTCGATTTACTCTATTTGTGGATCGATCCCCGAATCGGTCGCGGAGGTGCTGAATGATGTTAACGCAAGAGACGCCCGCCCCGTCGCAGACCGCCCGCCGCCGGATCGACTGGGCAAAACTCTTCTGGCTGATGAAAAGCAGCCCGCTGACGCTGACTGGCGGCGTGATTATCATCCTGATGTTGCTACTGATGGTGCTGTCGCCCTGGATAACGCCTTACGATCCTAATGCCATCGATTTGACCGCGCGCCTGCTTGCGCCCTCTGCGACGCACTGGTTCGGCACTGACGAAGTGGGACGCGATCTGTTCAGCCGCGTACTGGTCGGCAGCCAGCAATCCATTGTCGCCGGGCTGGTCGTCGTAGGGATTGCCGGTGGAATCGGCTCCTTGCTTGGCTGTCTGTCCGGCGTCATGGGCGGGCGCGCCGACGCCATTATTATGCGCCTGATGGATATTATGCTGTCGATTCCTTCGCTGGTGCTGACGATGGCGCTGGCCGCCGCGCTGGGGCCGAGCCTGTTTAACGCCATGATGGCGATCGCCATTGTCCGTATTCCTTTTTATGTGCGCCTGGCGCGAGGGCAAACGCTGGTCGTGCGCCAGTTTACCTATGTACAGGCTGCCCGAACGTATGGCGCTTCTCGCTGGCACCTTATCAGCTGGCATATCTTACGTAATTCGCTGCCGCCGCTTATCGTGCAGGCGTCGCTGGATATTGGCAGTGCGATCCTGATGGCCGCCACGCTGGGCTTTATTGGCCTTGGCGCACAACAGCCCTCCGCTGAATGGGGCGCAATGGTGGCTATTGGTCGTAACTATGTCCTCGACCAGTGGTGGTATTGCGCCTTTCCTGGGGCGGCGATCCTGATTACCGCTGTCGGGTTTAACCTGTTTGGCGATGGTATTCGCGATCTGCTTGACCCTAAAGCCGGAGGAAAACAGTCATGACCCAACCCGTGCTGGAAATTGAGGATTTACACCTGAGCTTTCCGGGTTACAAAGCCGATGTTCACGCCCTTAACCACGTATCGTTGCGTATCGACCGGGGCGAAATCGTCGGCGTGGTCGGCGAGTCCGGGTCAGGTAAATCCGTCACCGCCATGCTGGCAATGCGGCTGCTGCCGGAAGGCAGCTATCACATTCATCAGGGCCGCGTATCGCTGCTGGGCGAGGATGTGCTGAATGCCAGCGAAAAGCAGATGCGTAAATGGCGCGGCGCGCGCGTGTCGATGATCTTCCAGGAGCCAATGACGGCGCTGAATCCCACCCGGCGCATTGGGCAACAAATGGTGGAAGTCATTCGCCATCATCAGGCGGTGAGCCGCCTGGCGGCGCGGGAGAAAGCCATCGCCCTGCTGGAAGAGATGCAAATTCCCGATGCGGCGCAGGTTATGGCGCGATTTCCGTTTGAGCTTTCCGGCGGGATGCGCCAGCGGGTGATGATCGCGCTGGCATTCTCCTGCGAGCCGGAGCTGATTATTGCCGACGAACCCACTACCGCGCTGGACGTCACGGTGCAGCTACAGGTTCTGCGTTTGCTGAAACTAAAAGCGCGAGCCAGCGGTACTGCGGTGCTGTTTATCAGTCATGATATGGCGGTGGTATCGCAGTTGTGCGATCGGCTGTATGTCATGTACGCCGGAAGCGTGATTGAGAGCGGCCCCACGCAGACGGTTATTCGCCGCCCCACGCATCCCTATTCCATTGGTTTGTTGAAATGCGCGCCGGAACACGGCGAACCTCGCGCGCCGCTGCCCGCGATTCCAGGGACGGTGCCTAACCTGACCTGTCTGCCAACCGGATGCGCCTTCCGCGAACGCTGTTTTGCCGCCGGGACGCTGTGCGAGGCCGTCCCGGCGCTGGAGAATCATGGCGAACCTGAACAACAATCCGCCTGCTGGTATCCACAACAGGAGATGACGCATGTCTGACATATTGCTCTCGTTACGGGATGTCCATATCACCTTCCCCGCCCGTAAAAACTGGTTGGGTCGGGTGACGGAGCGCGTTCATGCCCTGAACGGTATGGATTTGCAGATTTGCCAGGGAGAAACGCTTGGCATCGTGGGGGAATCCGGCTGCGGGAAAAGTACGCTGGCGCAACTGCTGATGGGAATGTTAAAACCCAGCCACGGCGAGTGCTCGCGGCCTGGCGTTGCGCGCACCGGCGCCAACAGCGGGATGCAGATGGTCTTTCAGGACCCGCTCTCTTCGCTGGACCCCCGATTACCCGTCTGGCGGATTATCACCGAGCCCGTCTGGCTCCAGAAGCATAACAGCGAACGTGAACGGCGGACGCTGGCGGAGGAACTGGCCTTACAGGTTGGCATCCGGCCTGAGTACCTCGACAGGCTTCCCCATGCGTTTTCCGGCGGACAACGCCAGCGCATCGCCATTGCCCGCGCCTTATCGTCAGAGCCGGACGTTATCGTGCTTGATGAACCGACTTCCGCGCTGGATATCTCCGTGCAGGCGCAGATCCTGAATCTGCTGGTTGCGCTACAGACGCGCCGTAAACTGACGTATGTGCTGATTTCACACAACGTGTCGGTTGTGCGGTACATGAGCGATCGGGTGGCGGTGATGTATCTCGGGCAAATTGTTGAACTGGGCGACGCGCAACAGGTGTTGACCACGCCTGCGCATCCCTATACCCGGCTGTTGCTGGATTCCGTGCCGAAAACGGGTGCGCCGCTGGCCGAAGACCTGGTGTTGCGCAAAACGGAATTACCGGGGAACCGCCACCTGCCGCAAGGGTGTTATTTTCGCGATCGCTGTCCGCTGGCAACCCGTGGCTGTGAAAAACCGCAGGCATTATTGACGCGGGGATCGGAGAGCGACGTTCGCTGCTGGCGAGCGGTGGAGTAAGAGCCAGACAATCGCCCGGTGGCGCTGTCGCTTACCGGGCCTACAGAATGTTTTGTGGAGCCGACCCGACGCTCAATCACCGGGCCGTCGAGATTGATGCCGTTATGACGTCAACTGATAATCCAGCGTGATTTCTGCTTTCAGCACCTGCGAAACCGGGCACCCGGCTTTCGCTTTCTGAATAATGCCGTCAAAGGTGGACGCATCAATGCCGGGTACGGCCACTTCACTGTGCAACGCAATTTTCGTGATCGCAAAACCCGCGTCGACTTTATCCAGTGAGACATCGGCTGTCGTGTCAATTGACGATGGGGTAAAACCCGCTTCGCCCAGCATCAGCGAAAGCGCCATCGAGAAACAGGCCGCGTGGGCCGCGCCGATCAACTCTTCCGGGTTGGTTCCTTTTACGCCTTCAAAGCGTGTATTAAAGCCATAGGGTTGTTGATTCAACACGCCGCTTTCGGTCGATACCGTACCTTTTCCACCTTTAATATCGCCTTCCCAGTGTGCCTGACCTTTCTTATGGATTGTCATTCTTGCTCTCCTGTTGGCTCAAAACAGAAAGTATAGACCAACTCTGTTACACGCGTTCGGTCGCCTTCCGGGGAAAACCTGCTATGCTGTACCAGCAACCTAAGGGGTTACGTTTCTTTCGCAATTGCGAATTTGTCCTTAAAACTAGCAACAGGATTGAGGAGTTAAAATGAAATCGAACCGTCAGGCCCGTCATATTCTTGGACTGGACCATAAAATTTCCAACCAACGCAAGCTCGTGACCGAAGGCGACAAAGTCAGCGTGGTCAACAACCCTACTGGCAGAAAACGTCACGCTGACAGCCAAAAGTAAGCGCCCTGTTCTGATATGACGATAAACACCATTGCAACCGCAATGGTGTTTTTGCTTACAAAAGCCTGGATTCATTCACAATGCTTTATACTCTTTGCCCGACGCCCTGGTGAAAACCTAAGTACGCCCATAAAACAGCACCAGGAACGGATATTCGAAAAAGAGTGAGTGACATGGAAACCAAAATCAAGAAACAGCGTTCCCTTTATATTCCTTACGCTGGCCCTGTGCTGCTGGAATTTCCTCTCCTGAATAAAGGAAGCGCTTTCAGTATAGAAGAACGCCGTAACTTCAACCTGCTGGGGTTACTGCCGGAAGTGGTCGAATCGATTGAAGAACAGGCGGAGCGCGCCTGGATCCAGTATCAGGGATTCAAAACGGAAATCGATAAACATATCTATCTGCGCAACATTCAGGATACCAACGAAACCCTGTTCTACCGACTGGTGCAAAACCATCTCGATGAGATGATGCCGGTTATCTATACCCCAACGGTGGGCGCCGCCTGTGAGCGCTTCTCTGAGATCTACCGTCGCGCGCGCGGCGTGTTCATCTCTTATCAGAACCGCCACAACATGGACGATATCCTGCAAAACGTGCCTAACCACAATATCAAAGTGATTGTGGTGACGGACGGGGAACGCATCCTCGGTCTTGGCGACCAGGGCATTGGCGGAATGGGGATTCCAATCGGTAAACTGTCGCTGTACACCGCCTGTGGCGGCATCAGCCCGGCCTATACCCTGCCGGTGGTACTGGACGTCGGCACCAACAATCAGCAGTTGCTGAACGATCCGCTCTATATGGGCTGGCGTAACCCGCGCATCACCGATGACGAATACTATGAATTCGTCGATGAGTTTATTCAGGCGGTGAAACAGCGCTGGCCGGACGTCTTGCTGCAATTCGAAGATTTCGCGCAGAAAAACGCGATGCCGCTGCTTAATCGCTATCGCGATGAAATCTGCTCTTTCAACGATGATATTCAGGGAACGGCAGCCGTGACCGTCGGTACTCTGATTGCCGCCAGCCGTGCGGCGGGCAGCCAGTTGAGCGAGCAGAAAATCGTCTTCCTTGGCGCAGGTTCTGCCGGTTGCGGGATCGCTGAACAGATCATCGCGCAGACCCAACGCGAAGGGCTCAGCGAAGAAGCCGCTCGCCAGAAAGTGTTTATGGTGGATCGCTTTGGTCTGTTGACGGACCAGATGCCTAACCTGCTCTCATTCCAGACGAAGCTGGTGCAAAAACGCGAGAACCTGCAACACTGGGACAGCGAAAGCGAAGTGCTCTCCCTGCTTGATGTCGTGCGCAACGTGAAGCCGGACATTCTGATCGGCGTGTCGGGGCAAACCGGACTCTTTACTGAAGAGATCATTCGCGAGATGCACAAGCACTGCCCACGTCCGATCGTGATGCCGCTGTCTAACCCGACGTCCCGCGTTGAAGCCACGCCTCAGGACATCATCGCCTGGACCGAAGGCAATGCGCTGGTCGCGACCGGCAGTCCTTTCGCGCCGGTGGCCTGGAAAGATAAAATTTACCCTATTGCGCAATGTAATAACGCCTACATCTTCCCGGGGATCGGCCTGGGCGTGATTGCGTCCGGCGCGTCGCGTATTACCGACGAAATGCTGATGTCGGCAAGCGAAACGCTGGCGAAATACTCTCCGCTGGTGCTCAACGGCGAAGGTCTGGTATTGCCGGAGCTGAAAGATATTCAGACCGTGTCGCGAGCGATTGCCTTTGCCGTGGGTAAAATGGCGCAGCAACAGGGCGTGGCGGTAAAAACGTCCGCAGAAGCGCTACAGCAAGCCATCGACGAGAATTTCTGGCAAGCGGAATACCGCGATTACCGCCGTACCTCTATCTGAGTGTTTGCCCGGTGGCGCTACGCTTACCGGGCCTGTGTTTTATACGGTTGTCGGCCGGATAAGCGCAGCGCCATCCGGCATTCTGTTGGCAAAAAAAAAGCGCTACAGACGTAGCGCTTTTGTCTTTTGAAAGCGGGTTATTGTAATCCCTCTTTGCTTTCCTTTTTCGCTTCGACCTTCTCGACGTCGCGATACCAGCGCGGGTGGTGTTTCTTCGCCCAGCGGCGACTCACTTTACCTTCGATCATCCCTTTAATCGATCCTTTCACCCAGAATGCCATATACATATGGATGAGGATGGCGTGCATCAGGATGATGCCTGCCGCCGCATGGATCAGCAGGCTGTAACGCACGACCTGCATCGGGAAGAACTGCGCAAAGTACGGACGCCAGATAATCACGCCCGTCACCAGCAGCACGAAAATCATGCTCATGATCGACCAGAACATCATTTTCTGCCCGGCATTGTACTTACCGACATCGGCGACTTTGTGTTCATTGCCCTTCAGAACTTCCACAATATTTTTCAGCCACGGAAGATCTTTCTTGTCCGGGATGTTGTGGTGTACAAAGCGCACAAACATGAACATCAGTGCGACAAAAATCGCTACGCCGAAGAACGGGTGCAAAATACGCCCCATCTGCGGCGTCCCGAAGGTTTGCGTCAGCCATTGCAGCGTCGGGAAGAAAAACGCAATTCCCGACAGCGACACCAGGAAGAAGCAAATCACCACCGTCCAGTGACAGGCGCGATCGATAAATTTCGTGCGCACAATCATTTTCGACTTACTCATGATGGTCCTCCTCTTCATCGTCCACTTCCTTGTTCGGGCCAATACCAATATAGTGATAGATAAGCCCGGCGAAGGTGGCGATAAACCCGGCGGCAGCCAGAGGTTTCAGCGCCCCTTTCCACAAGTTGATAGAGGTATCGATCTGTGGATCTTTCGGTAAGCCGTGATACAGCTCCGGCTGGTTCGCGTGATGCAGAACGTACATGACGTGCGTACCGCCCACACCTTGTGGGTTGTAAACACCGGCATGTTCGAAACCGCGCGCTTTGAGTTTCTCCACGCGCTGCTCCCCCATCTCCAGCATCTCTTTCTTGGTGCCGAAATGGATTGCCCCGGTCGGGCAAGTTTTCACACAAGCCGGTTCCTGACCGATACTGACGCGATCCACACACAGCGTACATTTATAGACGCGGTTGTCCTCTTTATTGAGGCGCGGAACATTAAATGGACACCCGGCGATGCAGTAGCCACAGCCAATACAATGTTCGGACTGGAAATCAACAATCCCGTTAGCGTACTGGATGATCGCGCCGGCAGACGGGCATGCTTTCAGGCAGCCCGGATCTTCACAGTGCATACAGCCGTCTTTACGAATCAGCCATTCCAGCTTGCCGTTCTGTTCGGTTTCGCTAAAACGCATCACCGTCCAGGATTTCGCGCTGAGATCGGCCGGGTTGTCATACACCCCGACGCAATGACCCACCTCGTCACGAATGTCATTCCACTCGGAACAAGCCACCTGGCAGGCTTTACAGCCTACGCAGGAGGAGACGTCGATCAGTTTTGCGACTTCCGCTTTATAATCACGCGCCTGGGGAGGCGGCGTGATCGGGTTTGTTGCAGACCGTTTGATGATGTCCTGCGTTTCCAAAGACATATGTTCGCCTCCCTTACGCCTTCTCGATGTTAACTAAAAACGCTTTATATTCCGGCGTTTGCGAGTTGGAATCACCGACATTTGGCGTCAGGGTGTTCGCGATATAGCCTTTCCGCGCAACCCCTTCAAAGCCCCAGTGCAGCGGAATACCCACGGTTTCAACCTGCTGACCATTGACGTTCAGCGTTTGCAGACGTCGGGTCACCACGGCAACCGCCCGGATGAATCCACGTTTGCTGCTGACTTTCACTGCGTCGCCGTTGGCAATCCCTTTCGAGGCCGCCAGGTTTTCGCTGATTTCCACAAACTGCTCTGGCTGAGCAATCGCGTTCAGCAGTGCGTGCTTGGTCCAGGTGTGGAAATGTTCGGTCAGACGATAGGTTGTACCGACATACGGGAACTGATCTTTCTTGCCCATACGCTGCGCATCTTCTTCGTACAGACGAACGACCGGGCTGGAGATCACGTTCGGGTGCAGCGGGTTGGTGCCCAGCGGCGTTTCCATCGGCTCGTAGTGTTCCGGGAACGGCCCTTCCGCCAGCTTATCGATAGCGAACAGACGTCCCAGCCCTTCCGGCTGCATGATAAACGGCCCGGTTGCGCTACCCGGTGCGGCGGTGTTGAAGTCCGGGATATCGTTCCCCGTCCACTTCGATCCGTTCCACTGGATCAGCATCCGTTTCGGGTCCCACGGTTTACCCTGTGGATCTGCCGAGGCGCGGTTATACAGTACGCGGCGGTTCAGCGGCCATGCCCATGCCCAACCCAACGTATTGCCGAGACCTGACGGGTCGGCGTTGTCACGGTTAGCCATCTGGTTGCCCTGTTCGGTCCAGCTGCCGGTATAAATCCAGCAGGAGGACGACGTCGTTCCGTCATCGCGTAACTGGGCAAAACTGCTCAGCAACTGGCCTTTCTTCGCCAGCAGGACGCCGTTGGCGTCATAGAGATCTTCCAGCGCGTAGCCGTTGTTCTCTTTCGCAATCTCTTCAGACTCAGGATGATCCGGCTGTTTGTAGTCCCAGCTCATCTTCAGCAGCGGTTCAACGCCTTTACCCCCTTCGCTGCGATACATCTCGCGCAGACGGTGGTAAATACCGGCCAGAATTTGGCCGTCGTTGCGGGCTTCGCCCGGCGCATCCTGACCTTTCCAGTGCCACTGCAACCAGCGGCCAGAGTTGGCGATAGAGCCATCTTCTTCGGCAAAACAGGTTGACGGCAGACGGAAGACTTCAGTCTGGATCGACGCCGGATCGACGTCGTTAGACTCGCCGTGGTTCTGCCAGAACGTGGAGGTTTCCGTCACCAGCGGGTCAATGACCACCATGTACTTCAGCTTGCTCAGCGACTGCACCACTTTGTTTTTGTCCGGGAAGGACGCAACCGGGTTAAAGCCCTGACAGATGTAGCCGGTCACTTTACCGCTATCCATCATGTTGAAGTATTTAATGACGTCGTAGGCCTGATCCCACTTCGGCAGCCATTCAAAGCCCCAGTCATTCTCTTTCTGCGCCGCATCGCCGTAGAATGATTTCATCAGACTGACGAAGAACTTCGGATAGTTGCCCCAGTAGTTCACCTGGTCAGCCAGCGTGGCTTTCGGCGTGTTTGCGCTCAGATAGGTTTGCAGATCCGCCTGCTTCTCAGACGGCAGGGTCAGATAACCGCTCAGGCTGGTGGAAAGCAGACCTAAATCCGTTAACCCCTGGATGTTAGAGTGGCCGCGTAAGGCGTTGACGCCACCGCCTGCCATCCCCATGTTGCCGAGCAGCAACTGGATCATCGCCATCGTACGGATGTTCTGCGCGCCAACGGTATGTTGCGTCCAGCCCAGCGCGTACAGGAAGGTAGTGGTACGATCGGCAGCGCTGGTGGAGGCCAGCACTTCACACACTTTCAGGAAATCGGCCTTTGGCGTACCGCAGATGTTTTCGACAACATCCGGTGTATAGCGGGAAACGTGTTGTTTCAGCAGATTCCATACGCAGCGCGGATGGCTCAGCGTCTCATCACGTTTTGCATAGCCGTTTTCGTCGAACTGATAGTTCCAGGATGACTTGTCATACTGGCGTTTTTTGGCGTCGTAGCCGCTAAACAGACCATCATCGAAAGCAAAATCGTCCCGCACCAGCAGGCTGGCGTTGGTGTAATGCTTAACGTATTCGGCATTGATTTTATTGTTTTCAATCAGATACAGCAGTACGCCGGACAGGAAGGTAATGTCCGTACCGGAACGAATAGGCGCGTAAATATCCGCGACCGAGGCTGTACGTGTAAAACGTGGATCGACGACAATCAGCGTGGCGTCGTTGTTGTTTTTCGCTTCTATCGCCCAGCGGAATCCCACCGGATGTGCTTCAGCGGCGTTACCGCCCATCACCATAACGACGTTGGCGTTTTTGATATCAACCCAGTGGTTGGTCATCGCACCGCGACCAAATGTTGGAGCAAGACTTGCTACCGTTGGTCCGTGTCAGACGCGTGCCTGGTTGTCTACTGCCAGCATGCCGAGGGAACGCGCGAACTTCTGCGTCAACATGCCTGTTTCGTTACTGGCGGCGGAGGCGCAAAGCATCCCCGTGGAAAGCCAGCGGTTTACCGTTACGCCCTGTTCGTTCTTTTCAATAAAGTTGGCGTCACGGTCGGCTTTCATCAGCTTTGCGATGCGGGTGAACGCGTCATCCCAGCTAATGCGTTGCCATTTATCTGAACCGGGCGCGCGATACTCCGGGTAACGCAAGCGGTTTTCACTGTGTACATAATCCAGCAAACCTGCGCCCTTCGGACACAATGCGCCACGGCTGACCGGATGATCCGGGTCCCCTTCGATGTGATAAATTGCTTCTTTTGCGTTTTTTGCTCCATCGCCCAGGCTATACATTAATAGCCCGCAACCTACGGAACAGTATGTGCAGGTGTTTCGGATCTCTTTAGCGCGTAACAGCTTATAATTTCGCGCTTGAGCCAGTGCCATTTTGGGTGCAAAACCCAGAGCAGCGACTGTTGTTCCCGCCATACCGCCCGCGCAGATTTTAAAAAATTGTCTGCGGCTGACGTCCATTGCTTTCCTCTTTTTTCCAGGGATGTAACTTCGCGAGGAAACTAACAGCAATATCCATAACTTTTTTGCGTCAAATCAATAACGAATCGGTTCCGCTACTAAATAGTTCTTTTTGTCGAGTTTATATACCACCAAAGGAGTATCAGAAAGACAATGAATTAGCGCGGGAAGGTGTAAAAGTGCTATAAATTTCAGCGATATTTTTTTGACCAGGAATGGGGATAAACGGAGAGAATGACGACACAAAAAGCAACGTTAATTGGACTTATTGCCATCGTACTCTGGAGCACGATGGTCGGGCTTATTCGTGGGGTAAGTGAAGGACTTGGGCCTGTTGGCGGCGCCGCCGCTATTTATTCGCTAAGCGGATTATTGCTCATTTTTACCGTTGGGTTCCCCAATATTCGTCGTTTTCCTGTTCGTTATTTAATCGCTGGCAGCGTACTGTTTGTCAGTTATGAAATATGTCTGGCGCTCTCGCTGGGATATGCAGCAACGCGTCACCAGGCGATTGAAGTCGGCATGGTCAACTATTTATGGCCCAGCCTGACGATTCTTTTTGCTATTTTGTTCAATGGACAAAAAACAACCTGGCTGGTTGTTCCTGGATTAATTGTCGCGTTAACCGGCGTCTGTTGGGTTTTAGGCGGTGAACATGGACTCCATGTTGATGAAATTATCAGCAATATTGCAACCAGCCCATTAAGCTATTTTCTCGCTTTTCTCGGCGCATTTATCTGGGCAACCTACTGTACCGTCACTAACAAATATGCCAGAGGGTTTAATGGCATTACGATATTTGTCCTCCTCACTGCTGCAAGTTTATGGGTACATTATTTTCTGACGCCGCAGCCGGAGATGATTTTTAGCACGCCTGTCGTTATCAAACTGTTTTCTGCTGCCCTGACGTTAGGATTTGCTTATGCAGCATGGAACGTGGGTATTTTGCATGGCAACGTCACGATTATGGCTGTGGGGTCCTATTTTACCCCGGTGCTGTCATCTGCGCTGGCCGCTGTCCTGTTAAGCGCGCCGCTGTCATTTTCATTCTGGCAAGGTGCGGTTATGGTGTGTGCGGGTTCCCTGCTTTGTTGGTTAGCGACGCGTCGCGCCTGAAGTCAGTGGTTGGGGCGGATTATCTTTCGAGTTCTGTGGCTGCCCCGACTCTCTTCCTGCTGTATTAATTTCGGTTAAATGAATATTGCGATCGGCGTTATTTCTTCGAAAATTCTTATTTGCTTTTTTTCTGGCTTCTTGCCATATAGTTATTTAAATGAAAATTTGTTGTTGCTGATGAATGGCGAACGGAGTGTATAATACTTCATCACTTGTTTTGTTTTTGTTAAAATTATGATATTCAATTGATAAAATAAAGCATTTTATGTTCATTTGTAACTGTATTTTCGTATATAGTCAGCAAGCGTGACTAGAGACAATAAAACCATCACCCGCAAAACAATTCCTTTTGAAAATATATTATCTCAGGATATACCCATCTAAAATTAATACCATGAGATCTATTATGTAGATCTGGATCACACAACTTCAAATAATTTGTAATCTTATGAAACTTATTATTGAATTAGTACCACGACGTCTATTAAAAATAGTCTGCCATTGACAAGCGGCCTCGTTTAGAAATGGTTTAGGAAACACGCTAAGAAAATTATAAGGATTAATTAAAATGAAACTTAAATTAGTTGCAGTGGCAGTGACTACCCTGTTGGCAGCAGGTGCGGTAAACGCAGCTGAGGTATATAACAAAGACGGCAACAAACTGGACCTGTACGGTAAAGTAACCGCTCTTCATTATTTCTCTGACGACAAGGGTGATGATGGCGATAAAACTTATGCGCGTCTGGGCTTCAAAGGCGAAACTCAGATCAATGACCAACTGACCGGTTTCGGCCAGTGGGAATATGAATTCAAAGGCAACAACGACGAGTCCAACGGCACCAAAGGCAACAAAACGCGTCTGGCGTTCGCTGGTCTGAAATTTGATCAGTTCGGTTCTCTGGACTACGGCCGTAACTACGGCGTCGTTTACGACATCGGCGCATGGACTGACGTTCTGCCTGAGTTCGGTGGCGATACCTGGACCCAGAGCGATGTGTTCATGACTGGCCGTACTACCGGCGTTGCAACCTACCGTAACACCGACTTCTTCGGTCTGGTTGAAGGTCTGAACTTCGCTGCTCAGTATCAGGGTAAAAACGAACGTAGTAACAGCGATAAAATCTACGGCGCTGACATCACTAAAGCGAATGGCGACGGTTTCGGTATCTCCTCTACCTATGAGTTCGACGGTTTCGGCGTGGGTGCATCTTATGCAAAATCTGACCGTACTGACGCGCAGGTGAATTCTGCTGCGAACGAACTGAACGCAGGCGGTAAAAACGCAGAAGTTTGGGCTGCTGGTCTGAAATACGATGCGAACAACATCTACCTGGCGACCACCTACTCTGAAACCCGCAATATGACTGCTTACGGCAGCGATCACATTGCGAACAAAGCGCAGAACTTCGAAGCTGTTGCTCAGTACCAGTTCGACTTCGGTCTGCGTCCGTCCATCGCTTACCTGAAATCCAAAGGTAAAGACATCGGTAGCTGGGGTGACCAGGATCTGGTTGAGTACATCGATGTGGGCGCGACCTACTACTTCAACAAAAACATGTCTACCTACGTTGATTACAAAATCAACCTGGTTGACGACAGCCGCTTCACCGAAGCAGCTGGCGTTAGCACTGACAACATCGTTGCTGTTGGTCTGACCTACCAGTTCTAATCTTTCCTGATTTGAACATAAGCCAGCCCATGATGGGCTGGCTTTTCTCCAGATGTTGATCCGGTCATAAGGAGTATGCCGTGCAAACGTTCACAGGACGTTGCCTCTGTGGGCAGAGTCATTTCACCGTTGACGTTGAAATGCTCGATGTTTATGCCTGTCACTGCACGCTGTGTCAAAAATGGTCTGGTGGTATTGCGATGTACCTGGAAGCCTGCGGTCGTCCGCTTATGGCTCCCCATTCACCAGAGCCCTCTCACTTCTCTTCTTCTTTGCGTGGCGAACGCTACTTCTGTTCAGGTTGTGGGTGTCCGCTGTGGTTCCGGCTGACGGAAAGCGACCGCTATTTTATGCCCTGGACGCTGTTGGAATTAACCGAAGATGAACGGCGTCGTCTGATCCTGGCAGCCGAAATCTATACCGAAACGCAACCTGCGTTCTGGCGGTTGACGGGGCAATACGCTCGCCTGAGCGGTAAAGAGATCGAAGCGATGGATTACCCCTGTCAATTAGCACATTAGGTTAGCCGCGTTTTACTTTTGCCAGACTAAACCACATCCCTACTGCTAACAGAATTAACATGCTTCCGGCACTGCTCAGCGCCACGCTGTGCGACCAGGTAAACGCCTGTCTGGCGGCGTCCAGTATCGCCTCACCAAGTGAAGGCGAGAGCGTATCCGCCAGCTGCACCGCTTCTCCCATTGACGACGATGCGCGTTCGATTTCCTCTGCGTTCAGGCCGGAAGGAAGCAGGATAGATGCGGAAAAGCTGCGGCTTAACAACAAGCCAAAGATTGCAATGCCAAGCCCGGCGCCCAGTTCATAGGCCATGGTTTCTATCGCCCCGGCCGCCGCCGCTTTTTCTGCGGGCGCAGCGGCCATAATGGCGGCAGTAGAGGCGAGCAACGCGCTGGCGGCGCTAAAACCCAGCAGCGCCATCAGGCACCAGGCCTGCCATTGCTGCGTGCTGAAATCCGTCATTGCCAGACCATAAAAGCTCAGCGCGCTTAGCGCCATGCCGCCAGTCGCCACTGTTCGCAATCCCAGTCGTGAAACCAGCATCCCGGCAAGGGGGCCGCTGAATCCACTTGCGAGCATCACCGGCAGCATAAACAGCCCTGCTTCATACGGCGTTAAGCCATGAACAAACTGAAGCTCCTGCGCCATCAGCAACTCGAAGCCGACCAGCGTGATCATCGCCGTCATCGCCATCACAACGCCGCTCAGAATGATGCGATGCGTAAACAGACGCATATCGATCATCGGGCGCGCTGCCGCGAGCTGCGTGCGGATAAATATGCCCAACAACAGCGCGCCGATCATCAGCGTCAGGGCGATAACGCCGCTGGCCAGTTGCCCTTTCAGCGCGGTTTTCGCGCTGTATACCAGCAGCAGGATGGCGATAATCAGCATGACCGCATGGCTAAAGTTCAATGGCTGATCGCGGCGACCGGACTGGCGAGGCACAAAGCGCGCCGTTAACGCCATCACTACCAGGACAATGGGCACATTGATCAGAAAGACCGATCCCCAGTAAAAGTGCTCCAGTAACATACCGCCGACCAGCGGGCCGAACGCGGCGCCGCCCGACCCTACGGCCGCCCAGACGCCAAGCGCCATATTACGGTGACGGGCCTCAGAAAACGTGGCGCGGATACCGGCCAGCGTCGCCGGAACAATCATCGCCGCGCCGATAGCCAGAATCGCGCGGGTAGCAATCAGCCAACTGGCGCTGTGGGCGAACGCTGCCGCCAGCGACGCAAGACCGAATAAGCCTCCCCCCAGCAACAGCAGGCGTTTAAAGCCGATTCGATCGCCCAGCGCGCCCATCGGCAATACCATCCCTGCCATCACCAGAGAATAAATGTCAATGATCCACAACAGCTCGTTGCCACTGGCGCCCAACGTCATGCTCAGCGTGGGTGCGGCAACGTGCAGCACCGTTGCATCAATCGCAACAGGGATGTAGACCAGTACAATAATCATTAACGTTAACCACTGACGAAACATAAAACGTCCTTTGAAAGCAAAAAACTGAACACATGTTCAACTCTCGCGATCCTACGGAAAGTTGAACGCATGTCCAGCTTTTTGTTACACTGCGCCAACTGCGAAAATGGGAGAAAGCCATGAGTTATCTGAATCGGGATGAGCGCCGTGAAGTGATCCTGCAAGCGGCAATGCGCGTCGCGCTGGAAGAGGGATTGAGCGGCATGACGGTAAGGCGAATCGCGCAGGAAGCCGGCGTCGCGACCGGACAACTCCACCACCATTTCAGCAGTTCGGGCGAGCTTAAATCTCAGGTATTCGTTCGTCTGATTCGCACCTTGCTGGATGCCAGCCTGGTGCCCGAGCACTGCACCTGGCGCATGCGGCTGCACGCCATGCTGGGGAGTGACGATGGCGGATTAGAGCCCTACATTAAACTCTGGCGGGAAGCGCAGATCCTGGCGGATAACGACCCGGAAATTAAAAGCGCCTACCTGCTGACCATGCAAATGTGGCATGAAGAAACAACCGCCATCATTGAAGGCGGTCAGGAAGCGGGTGAATTTTCATTGGCCTCAGCCGCCGCTGATGTCGCCTGGCGATTAATCGCATTAGCCTGCGGACTGGACGGCATGTACGCCCTCGGTATGCCTGAAATGACCGACCCTGCCTACCAGCAGCATCTGGACCGCATGATTACGCTGGAGTTATTTCGCTGATGTTATACGTTAGTTAACAATGCATCTTTTGTATTTACATTTGGTAACACTTAAGCAACTTATTAACCGCCCTTCACTCCTCGTGGTCTCGCTTTTTTATCTATCCTTTCAATCAATATTCTTAAAAGTCTTCAATAAATTCTAAAAAGGGCCCGCGCGCCCTTCCTGGACTTATTTCTTTTTTTTCATGAACGACGTGTGCGTGTGAGGGCAATATGGCGCTACAAAATGAGAAAAATAATCGTTATCTT
The DNA here is from genome assembly GCF_030333125.1 of Citrobacter sp. CK206. NCBI lineage: Bacteria > Pseudomonadati > Pseudomonadota > Gammaproteobacteria > Enterobacterales > Enterobacteriaceae > Citrobacter > Citrobacter sp. CK206. Next base: position 753,835 of record NZ_JAOWGM010000030.1, on the reverse strand, counting down.
TTGAGTGACTGGAGGCCAGAACAACCCGCTTTCTGGGAAAACAAAGGTAAACACATTGCCCGAAGAAATCTTTGGATATCAGTGGCTTGTTTATTGCTCGCATTCTGCGTCTGGATGTTATTTAGTGCCGTCGCCGTTAATTTGAATAAAATTGGTTTTAATTTCACCACTGACCAGCTCTTTTTATTAACCGCTTTACCTTCGCTGTCCGGGGCTATATTACGCGTGCCCTACTCCTTTATGGTACCTATATTTGGCGGGCGTCGCTGGACGATTTTTAGCACATTTATTCTGATTATTCCCTGTATCTGGCTCGGTTTTGCGGTGCAAAATACATCCACCCCTTTTGGAGTATTTATTATCATTGCGCTGCTGTGCGGTTTTGCTGGCGCTAACTTTGCCTCCAGTATGGGCAACATCAGCTTTTTCTTCCCGAAAGCAAAGCAAGGTAGCGCCCTCGGCGTGAACGGCGGTTTAGGCAACCTTGGCGTCAGCGTGATGCAACTTGTCGCCCCGCTGGTGATTTTCCTGCCCATGTTCACTTTTCTGGGCGTACAGGGCGTGCCGCAGCCCGATGGCTCGCTGCTTTCGCTGACGAACGCCGCGTGGATCTGGGTGCCGTTATTGCTTATCGCGACCCTAGCAGCCTGGACCGGGATGAATGATATCGCCAGTTCGAAAGCCTCTGTCGCGTCTCAACTGCCGGTGCTGAAACGCTTTCACCTCTGGCTGCTCAGCCTGCTCTATCTCGCCACCTTCGGTTCTTTTATCGGTTTCTCCGCAGGATTCGCTATGCTGGCGAAAACCCAGTTTCCCGACGTCAATATTCTGCAACTGGCCTTCTTTGGCCCGTTTATCGGCGCGCTTGCGCGTTCTGCGGGCGGCGTTATTTCTGACAAGTTCGGCGGCGTTCGCGTCACGCTGATTAACTTCGTTTTCATGGCGCTGTTTACCGCCCTGCTGTTTCTGACATTACCGGGCTCCGGCTCAGGAAGTTTTATCGCCTTCTATCTGGTGTTTATGGGACTTTTCCTGACGGCGGGCCTGGGAAGCGGCTCGACCTTCCAGATGATTGCGGTCATTTTCCGCCAGATCACGATCTACAGGGTGAAACTGCGCGGCGGCTCAGATGCGCAGGCCCAGCGTGAAGCCGTGACCGATACGGCCGCCGCCCTCGGTTTTATCTCTGCGATTGGCGCAGTCGGCGGTTTCTTTATCCCTAAAGCTTTTGGTTCTTCTCTGGCGTTGACCGGCTCGCCGGTTGGCGCCATGAAAATCTTTCTGGTGTTTTACATCGTTTGCGTACTGGTGACCTGGCTGGTTTATGGTCGCCGTAAACCGGCAGCAACAAAAAAATAAAACATATTCATCACAGGTTCGGACGTAGGCCGGATAAGACGCCGGGCGTCGCCATCAGGCAATCACGCAGCGCCTTATCCGGCCTACAAGACCGCCTGACACATTATGGAGCAGGAGAAATGTCATGAGTAAACTGTTGGATCGCTTTCGCTATTTTAAGCAAAAAGGCGACACTTTTGCGGACGGTCACGGTCAGGTGATGCACACCAACCGGGACTGGGAGGACAGTTATCGTCAGCGCTGGCAGTTCGATAAAATCGTGCGCTCCACGCATGGCGTGAACTGCACCGGCTCCTGTAGCTGGAAAATCTACGTTAAAAATGGTCTGGTGACCTGGGAAACGCAGCAGACGGACTACCCCCGAACCCGCCCGGATCTGCCTAATCATGAACCGCGCGGCTGCCCACGCGGCGCCAGCTATTCCTGGTATCTCTATAGCGCTAACCGCCTGAAGTATCCGCTGGTGCGTAAACGCCTGATTGAACTGTGGCGTGACGCCCTTTCCCGCCAGCCTGATCCGGTACTGGCGTGGGAGTCGATCATGAACGATCCGCAAAAGTGCCAAAGCTACAAGCAGGTACGCGGACGCGGTGGGTTTATTCGTTCTAACTGGAAAGAACTTAATCAGCTGATCGCGGCGGCCAACGTCTGGACCGTCAAAAACTATGGCCCTGACCGTGTCGCCGGGTTCTCGCCGATTCCGGCGATGTCGATGGTCTCCTACGCCGCCGGAACCCGTTATCTCTCGTTGCTCGGCGGAACCTGCCTGAGTTTCTATGACTGGTACTGCGATCTGCCGCCCGCATCGCCGATGACGTGGGGCGAGCAAACCGATGTCCCGGAATCCGCAGACTGGTACAACTCCAGCTATATCATCGCCTGGGGCTCTAACGTGCCGCAAACGCGCACGCCGGACGCGCACTTCTTCACAGAAGTGCGTTACAAAGGCACCAAGACGATTGCCATTACGCCGGACTACTCAGAAGTCGCCAAGCTGTGCGACCAGTGGCTGGCGCCGAAGCAAGGTACTGACAGCGCGCTGGCGATGGCAATGGGCCACGTCATCCTCAAAGAGTTTCATCTCGATAACCCCAGCGACTATTTCCTGAATTACTGTCGCCGCTATACCGACATGCCGATGCTGGTCATGCTTGAAGCGCGCGAAGACGGCAGCTATGTGCCGGGTCGCATGATGCGGGCGTCCGATCTGGTCGACGGGCTGGGTGAAACCAATAACCCGGAATGGAAAACCGTCGCTTATAACCGCGCGGGTGAACTGGTAGTGCCGAACGGTTCCATCGGCTTTCGCTGGGGCGAGCAAGGCAAGTGGAATCTTGAGCCGCTGGCGGCAGGCAACGAAACGGAACTGACCCTCTCCTTGCTGGGCCAGCATGATGATGTCGCTGGCGTGGCGTTCCCTTACTTTGGCGGTAATGAGAATCCGCATTTTCGCAGCGTGAAGCAAGAACCGGTTCTGGTGCGCCAGTTGCCGGTGAAGCATCTTACCCTGGCCGATGGCAGCCTCTGCCCGGTCGTCAGCGTCTACGACCTGGTGCTGGCGAATTATGGCCTGGACCGTGGTCTGGATGACGATCACAGCGCCAAAGATTACGCGGAAATTAAGGCCTACACTCCCGCCTGGGGCGAACAGATTACCGGCGTACCGCGTCGTCACATCGAAACGATCGCCAGGGAATTTGCCGATACCGCGCATAAAACGCATGGCCGTTCCATGATCATCCTCGGTGCCGGTGTGAACCACTGGTATCACATGGATATGAACTATCGCGGGATGATTAACATCCTCGTATTCTGCGGCTGCGTGGGGCAAAGCGGCGGCGGCTGGGCGCACTACGTGGGGCAGGAAAAGTTACGCCCACAAACCGGCTGGCTGCCGCTGGCGTTTGCGCTGGACTGGAACCGCCCGCCGCGTCAGATGAACAGCACGTCGTTTTTCTATAATCACGCCAGCCAGTGGCGTTATGAAAAACTGACCGCGCAGGAACTGCTGTCGCCGCTGGCTGATTCCTCACGCTTTACCGGCCATTTAATTGATTTCAACGTGCGAGCTGAACGTATGGGCTGGCTGCCCTCCGCGCCTCAGCTCAATCTCAACCCGCTCACGCTGAAAAGCAAAGCGGAACAGGCCGGATTATCCCCTGCCGATTACACCGTACAGGCGCTGAAATCGGGGGATATTCGTTTTGCCTGCGAGCAGCCGGACAGCGGTAAAAACCACCCGCGCAACCTCTTCGTCTGGCGCTCGAATTTGCTGGGTTCATCCGGCAAGGGGCATGAATACATGCTCAAATACCTGCTGGGCACCGAAAGCGGCATTCAGGGAGAGGCGCTGGGGTCCAGTGATGGCGTCAAACCGGAAGATGTGGAGTGGCAAACGGCCGCCATTGAAGGCAAACTCGACCTGCTGGTGACGCTGGATTTCCGTATGTCCAGCACCTGCCTGTTCTCGGATATTGTGCTGCCGACCGCCACCTGGTATGAAAAAGACGACATGAATACCTCGGATATGCATCCGTTTATTCATCCGCTGTCTGCTGCCGTTGACCCGGCGTGGGAATCGAAAAGCGACTGGGAAATCTACAAAGGGATCGCCAAAGTGTTCTCCGACGTCTGCGTGGGGCATCTTGGCAAAGAAACCGATGTGGTGCTGCAACCGCTACAGCATGACTCCCCGGCGGAGCTGGCGCAGCCGTTTGATATTCTCGACTGGCGCAAAGGCGAATGCGATCTGATCCCCGGTAAAACCGCGCCGAACATCGCGGTGGTGGAACGCGACTATCCGGCGACGTATGAACGGTTCACCTCCCTCGGCCCGTTGATGGATACGCTGGGCAACGGCGGGAAAGGCATTTCCTGGAATACGGAAAACGAAGTCGATTTCCTCGGTAAACTCAATTACACCAAACGTGAAGGCCCGGCGAAAGGTCGCCCGCTGATTGACACCGCGCTGGACGCCTCTGAAGTCATCCTTGCGCTGGCGCCGGAAACCAACGGCCAGGTGGCGGTCAAAGCCTGGGAGGCGCTGGGCGCGATTACCGGGCGCGATCATACTCATCTGGCGCTGAACAAAGAAGACGAGAAAATCCGCTTCCGGGATATTCAGGCCCAGCCGCGCAAAATTATCTCCAGCCCGACCTGGTCCGGTCTTGAAAGCGAGCATGTCTCTTACAATGCCGGGTACACCAACGTTCATGAGCTGATCCCGTGGCGCACGCTGTCCGGTCGTCAGCAGCTCTATCAGGATCACGCCTGGATGCGCGCCTTCGGGGAAAGTCTGGTGGCCTACCGTCCGCCGATTGACACCCGTAGCGTCAGCGAAATGCGCGAAATCCCGCCGAACGGTTTCCCGGAAAAAGCGCTGAACTTCCTCACGCCACACCAGAAATGGGGCATTCACTCCACCTATAGCGAAAACCTGCTCATGCTGACGCTGTCGCGCGGCGGGCCGATTGTCTGGATCAGTGAAACCGATGCCCGTGAGCTGGGCATTGAGGATAACGACTGGATCGAGGCCTTCAACGCCAACGGCGCCCTCACCGCGCGTGCGGTGGTCAGCCAGCGCGTGCCGCCGGGTATGACCATGATGTACCACGCTCAGGAACGCATCATGAATATCCCGGGTTCTGAAGTCACAGGGATGCGCGGCGGGATTCACAACTCCGTTACGCGCGTCTGCCCGAAACCGACCCATATGATCGGCGGCTATGCGCAACTGGCCTACAGCTTTAACTACTACGGTACGGTCGGATCGAACCGCGACGAGTTCATCATGATTAGAAAAATGAAAAATATTAACTGGCTGGATGATGAAGGTCGGGATCAGGTACAGGAGGCGAAAAAATGAAAATACGCTCACAGGTAGGCATGGTTCTCAACCTTGATAAGTGCATCGGCTGCCACACCTGCTCCGTCACCTGTAAAAACGTCTGGACCGGGCGTGAAGGTATGGAGTACGCGTGGTTTAACAACGTTGAGACAAAACCCGGTATCGGCTATCCGAAAAACTGGGAAGATCAGGAGGAGTGGCAAGGCGGCTGGGTTCGCGATGTCAACGGCAAGATAAGACCGCGTCTGGGCGGCAAGATGGGCGTTATCACCAAAATCTTCGCCAACCCGGTGATCCCGCAAATCGATGATTACTACGAACCGTTTACCTACGATTATCAGCATCTGCATAGCGCGCCGGAGAGCAAAAACCAGCCCACCGCCCGCCCGCGTTCGCTGATTGACGGCAAAAGGATGGACAAAATTGTCTGGGGGCCAAACTGGGAAGAATTGCTCGGTGGCGAATTTTCAAAACGTGCCCGCGATCGTAACTTCGAGAAGATGCAAAAGGAGATGTACGGCCAGTTCGAAAACACCTTCATGATGTATCTGCCGCGTCTGTGCGAGCACTGCCTGAACCCGAGCTGTGTGGCGACCTGCCCGAGCGGCGCGATTTATAAGCGTGAAGAAGATGGCATTGTGCTGATCGACCAGGATAAATGTCGCGGCTGGCGTCTGTGCATCAGCGGTTGTCCGTACAAAAAAATCTACTTCAACTGGAAAAGCGGCAAATCAGAAAAATGTATTTTCTGTTATCCGCGTATCGAATCCGGTCAGCCGACCGTCTGCTCGGAAACCTGTGTTGGCCGTATTCGCTATCTCGGCGTGTTGCTGTATGACGCGGACCGCATTGAAGAAGCGGCCAGCACCGAACACGAAACCGATCTCTATGAGCGTCAGTGCGACGTGTTCCTTGACCCGAACGATCCAGCGGTGATTGAAGAAGCGCTGAAACAGGGTATTCCGCAAAACGTGATTGAGGCCGCTCAGCGTTCCCCGGTCTACAAAATGGCGATGGACTGGAAGCTGGCGCTGCCGTTACACCCGGAATACCGCACCCTGCCGATGGTCTGGTACGTGCCACCGCTGTCGCCAATTCAGTCTTATGCCGATGCTGGCGGCCTGCCGCAAACCGAAGGTGTGCTTCCGGCGATCGAAAGCCTGCGTATTCCGGTGCAGTACCTTGCCAATATGCTGAGCGCAGGCGATACCGGCCCGGTGCTGCGCGCCCTGAAACGGATGATGGCGATGCGCCACTATATGCGTTCGCAGACGGTGGAAGGCGTTACGGACACCCGCGCTATTGAGGAAGTCGGCTTAAGTGTGGAACAGGTGGAAGAGATGTATCGCTACCTGGCGATCGCCAACTACGAAGACCGTTTCGTGATCCCAACCAGCCACCGTGAAATGGCGCGTGACGCCTTCCCTGAGCGTAACGGCTGCGGCTTCACCTTCGGCGATGGCTGCCACGGTTCCGACACCAAATTTAACCTGTTTAACAGCAGCCGCATTGACGCCATCAACATCACCGAAGTACGCGATAAGGCGGAGGGCGAATAATGCAGATCCTCAAGATTATCGGCTTGCTGATGGAGTACCCGGATGAGCTGTTGTGGGAGTGCCGTGACGACGCCATCGCGCTTATTCGCCATGACGCGCCAATGCTCACCGACTTCACCACTGAGCTGTTAAACGCCCCGCTGCTGGATAAGCAGGCGCAGTGGTGCGAAGTCTTTGATCGCGGGCGCGCGACGTCGCTGTTGCTGTTTGAACACGTTCATGCGGAATCGCGCGATCGGGGCCAGGCAATGGTCGATCTGCTGGCCCAGTATGAAAAGGTGGGACTGCAACTTGACTGCCGCGAGTTACCCGACCATCTGCCGCTCTATCTGGAGTATTTGAGCGTGCTGCCGGAAGCAGAAGCGCGGGAGGGATTGCAGAACATCGCGCCGATCCTCGCGCTGCTGGGCGGGCGTTTAAAACAACGGGAAACGCCGTGGTATCAGCTGTTTGACGCCCTGCTGTCGCTGGCGGGCAGTCCACTTTCAAGTGACAGCGTCACGCAGCAGATCGGCGGCGAGGCGCGTGACGATACCCGTCAGGCGCTGGATGCCGTCTGGGAAGAGGAACAGGTGAAGTTTATCGAAGATAACGCCACCGCCTGTGACAGTTCTCCGTTACAACACTATCAACGACGCTTTAGCCAGGACGTGGCGCCACAGTATGTCGACGTCAGCGCGGGAGGCCCGAAATGATACAGTACCTGAACGTCTTTTTTTACGACATCTACCCCTACCTCTGCGGCACGGTGTTTATTCTCGGCAGTTGGTTGCGCTATGACTACGGGCAATACACCTGGCGCGCCTCGTCCAGCCAGATGCTGGACAAACGCGGCATGGTGCTATGGTCAAACCTGTTCCATATCGGCATCCTGGGGATCTTCTTCGGCCATCTGTTCGGTATGTTAACGCCCCACTGGATGTACGCCTGGTTCCTGCCCATTGCGGTGAAACAGCAAATGGCGATGATTCTTGGCGGGGTCTGTGGTGTGCTGACGCTGGTCGGCGGCGCAGGTCTGCTGATTCGGCGCCTGTTTAATCAGCGCGTGCGCGCCAGCTCATCCACGGCGGATATTTTGATCCTCTGTATCCTGCTGATCCAGTGCATCCTCGGGCTGACGACAATACCGTTCTCCGCGCAACACCCGGACGGAAGCGAGATGCTGAAACTGGTCGGTTGGGCGCAGGCGGTTGTGACGTTCCAGGGCGGCGCTTCGGCGCATCTGGACGGCGTGGCGCCAATTTTCCGCGCGCATCTGGTGTTGGGAATGACCATCTTCCTGATTTTCCCGTTCACGCGTCTGGTGCATGTCTGGAGCGCGCCGTTTGAGTATTTCACTCGCCGCTACCAGATTGTCCGCTCACGTCGCTGACCTGACCCCATGCCCGGTGGCGCGACGCTTACCGGGCCTACAAAATACTCCCTGTAGGCCGGATAAGGCGTAAGCCGCCATCCGGCGCAAAACGTTATTTCCCTGCCTCCGGGTGGGTATCAAACGCCGCCATGACGGCCGCTAATTCCGCCTCGGTAAACCCGTGCTTCGCATCATCGACTCCCAGCCCAAACTGCTCCTGCAATAGCGCGTAAAGCGACGCCACATCCGGCACATTACGCTGTTCTATCGCATGGCCTTCCTGATAATGGGTGAAATGGAAATTGGTCAGCGTCAGCTTACCGCCATCCGGTAAATGGCGGCACATCAACAGGTGATGGCGAAAATGCGACTGCGGCCAGTGCGCTGACCAGAAGTTGCCCATCACGTAATCGCTCTGCTGCTGAACCCCCAGATCGAAGCAATACATCGACTGCCAGTGATCGTGATGGCGGAACTGCAAAATCCAGTTATTCCCCTCTTGTCGCAAACGGTATTTGCCATGCGGCGTCTGTTGTTCACATTCTGCCTGCAAACGGATGGGCGCGGTCAATGTCTGCCCGCCAAATCCGACGTCTGCAATCCACGGCTCGCCTTGCAGTTCGACCAGTAACAGCCGGTGCGTACGTGGCGGCAAGCTGGTCGGGTTTGTCAGTACGACGCGCCCCAGCAGGCTGCGCACGGTAAAGCCTGTCTCCCATAAAGCACGTTCAAACAGCCCATTTTGTTCGAAGCAATAGCCGCCGCGACGGGCGGTCAGCAATTTTTCCTCCAGCGACAGATCGTCGAGCTGAATTTCGCGCGGCAGTAAGACATCCAGATTTTCAAACGGAATGGTGCTGTTATGCTGCAAATGCAGCGCTCGTAAAGTGTCAAGATTAGCTTCGGCAGCGCCCGACCAATTTATGCGGGCAAAATAGACGGTCAAAAAAGACGTCATAAGGCATTCCTGTCTGTAGGGGTTCACGCAAAAAAGCTGATTCTACGCTGATGGCGGCAATCTGTTACCCCGCCGCCTGACGTAATATGTCACGGATGCGGTTCTCAATCTGGAGTATGAGTGATTTTTGGCCTTTGATATGACGGAATGTGCGTAACCGGATAATCAAATGTCCCTTCCAGTCGGCATTTATCGTAGAGTGTCGTTCCCTGAATAAAGATCAGATAAATATTATGCTGCCGATCGTAGACAAAATCGTCGCCATTCTGAAACGTAACCAGTCGAAAGGCGTGATCGCCAATACGTTTTTTCCTTACGCCTCCTGCCCCTACCTGAAAACGATCTTTCCACTTCATTGTTGTTAAACCATAATCAAAAAAAGATATGCGTACGGCACCGCGAATATGGCACATCAGGTTCATACCTGTAGCAGCAGAGGCGGAGAGCGTAGACAACAAATATAATGAGGCTGCGAAAATCAAAAAAAGCATATATTTACTTAATTTTTCGTATCTATGACGTTATCACGCACAATAACACTCGTTGTGCGTATAGCCAATGTGAACGTTATTTTGGTGTCGTTACGCTAAGACGATAATCCCCCTGAACGAGGCATACCTATGAGTCGTTTTCGTCCTGTAGAGCTACATCATGCCAGCCGTCTGTTAAATCACGGCCCGACGGTTCTGATCACCAGCCGGGACGATCGCACGGAGCGGCGGAATGTCATGGCGGTGGCGTGGTCTATGCCCGTCGAGTTTGAGCCTCCCCGTCTTGCCATTGTGCTGGATAAAACCACCTGGTCGCGCGAGCTTATAGAACGCAGCGGTATGTTTGGCATCGTGATTCCCGGCGTAGCGGCAACGAACTGGACGTATGCGGTAGGCAGCGTCTCTGGCCGCGAAGAAGATAAATTCAACTGCTATGGCATCCCGGTGGTAAAAGGCCCGGTGCTCGGTTTACCCATGATCGAAGAGAAATGCCTCGCCTGGATGGAATGCCGACTGCTGCCCGCAACGTCGGCACAGGAAAAATATGACACGCTTTTTGGCGAAGTGGTTTCGGCGGCGGCGGATGAACGTGTTTTTATTGAAGGCCGCTGGCAGTTTGATGACGATAAACTGAATACTCTGCATCATTTAGGCGCGGGAACCTTCGTTACCTCGGGCAAAAAAATTACCGCGGGCTGAAGGCGAAATGCCCTCCGGCATCCCCGTTTATCATCCACTCTTCAGATAACGCTATGGCTCAGGATAACAGAAAAGCGAAACATACCATCTGGACCACTCGCGAGGATATGGTGAGACGAGGAATGGCTCTCAGCCTGCCGTGGTTTGCTTTTGTGAATATCAGTTTTGCGCTGATGATCTTTTTTCGTGACGCGTTATTCCACGATACCCACGCGCGCTATCTGGCAGAGATGCGTATTGTCCGCACTATTGATGACGCCGTTATCGGCATTATGCTGGTCTGTGCCCTGCTGTTGATTACCTCCCGGCGGCAATCCTGGCTGACGCAGGGATTATTAATCACCCTTAGCCTGTTCTGGTCCTGGTGCAGTTATTATTTCATCAGCCACTGGCAATTAACGTTCGCCTATCCTCTCTGCGCGGTGTTATTACTCAGCGCCGTGATCGCACTCTATTTTCATACGCCGAGCGTACTCGCTTTTCTGCTCCCGCTATGGCTGACCGTCCCCGTCGCCAGCGTTGTTTTGAATCAGAAAGTGAATATTCATTTCACGGTGATCTGGGGCATTTTCTCGCTTATTTTGCTGGGCGGCCGTTTTATGCTGATTCGCTGGTTTGATGAAGCCTGGCGACAGAATCAACACAACAACCTGCTTATTTCGCGCCTGGATAACCTTGCGCATCGCGACGCGCTCACCGGTACGGCAAACCGGCGCGCAATGGAAAAACTGCTGCATAGCGCAACGGCACAGCAAAATGCGTTTGCGCTGATCATGCTCGATGTCGATTTTTTTAAACGCTATAACGACGCCTACGGGCACCCGGCCGGCGATGCCTGCCTGAGTCAGGTCGCGGATATACTCGCTCAGTCGGTGCGTAGCCCGGAAGATGTGGTCGCCCGCTATGGCGGCGAAGAGTTCGCTGTTATTTTGTTTGACGCGACGTTGCAAGATGCAGAGCGCGTGGCGGCGAGAATACAACAAGCGCTGGAAGCGGCGGCGATCCCTCACCCGGCGTCAACGGTAAGTGACAGCGTCACGGTAAGTCAGGGTATCGCCTGCTCAGAGAAAGGCAAAACCGCTGAACAGACGATAGCGGATGCCGATGCTGCGCTGTACCGGGCCAAAGAGGCCGGACGGAATCGTTGGGCGCGCTGACAGCGTTACATGCTGTAGCCAGGTTTTTTAATCAGCGAGTCCATCTGCGGGGCGATTTCCGCGTCCCAGACGGTTTTCCAGGCATCCGGCTGAACCTGACTGAGCGCAATGCTTACCGAGCTGTCTTTACTTTGCAGATGGCGAATAATGACGTCGGTAATCTCCGCAGCCAGGGCGGCCTTCTCTTCGTCATTCAGTTCGCGAGGAAAACACTTAATATCAATGTGCGGCATAGCAGGTTCCTGTTCTTTTATTGTCTGAGTGAATATCACGTTATCACAGGAACGGCGAACGGTGTGTCCGTTAATGCGCGCTAACGGCCATCATCGGCATCGCCCGTGCTAAATGATGTCGTTATTTTTCAGCACCGTCTGGAGCGGTGGATGCTGGCAGACCGCATCGGCAATCGCGCTAATGTTCGGGGTGTTGTCCTGAAACCAGTCATGGCCCGGCCCCCAGGTGCGCATCACGCACAGATAACAGTCCAGTAGCGTTAGCTGCCCGCCAAAGGCGTAGGGTTCCGCTATCAGCCGATCGTTGAGCCATATATACAGCGCCTTACGGTATTCAAGGCAGCTTTTCTTCAACTGCTCCGGGGCATTTTGCACCCAGCGTTCAGGGTAATCAGCATACGTGAATGTGGGATAAACGTTCGCTACCAGCCAGATTAACAAACGCTGGAACTGCTGACGCTCGGCGTGTCCGACCGGCGGCGCGAGATCGGGACGGCGATCGAGGATCATCAGCGCAATGGCGGCGCTCTCCGTCATGATTTCTCCGTTTTCCAGCGCCAGCGTTGGAATCTGGCACAGCGGGTTGAGCTTCTGGAGCAGATCCCGCTGCGGCCCCTCGGCATCAAACCCCTTCACATCGATAAATTGATACGGAATCTCCGCCAGAGTCAGCATGACTTCGCTAATTGCCGAGCCCCAGCCGGGTACGCCATAAACTTTGATCATGCGGCCTCCACAACGTGTAAAACGCTAAGTGTAGTTGATTCACCGTGCTACTGGCTGAATCGTGACTACAGCGCGGCTGAGCTGACCACACGTAAAAGCACGACGTCTTAACGCTGCGTTTCCGGGTATGTTTTGCGTCGTTTAACAATTGCAGGTAGGATGCTCCGCCGATGGTTTTATCCCTACCACAGAATGATGGGAAAAACCGTTTCAGCGTTAGCCAGGCAATCGTTTGGTTAGCAAAAGGTGCGGCACAAAAAGTATCTCTTCTGTCCGACAGGTCAACAGGTAACACAATGAAAACACACAATACAAACGCGCTTGAACAACATGCCGCGAAACGACGCTGGTTGAACGCCCATGAAGAGGGTTATCACAAGGCGATGGGCAACCGACAGGTACAAATGATTGCCATTGGCGGCGCAATTGGCACCGGATTGTTTTTAGGGGCTGGCGCACGACTGCAAATGGCTGGCCCTGCCCTGGCGCTGGTTTATCTGGTATGCGGTATTTTCTCATTCTTTATTCTTCGCGCGCTCGGCGAGCTGGTTTTGCATCGCCCTTCCAGTGGCAGCTTCGTCTCCTACGCCCGTGAATTTTTAGGCGAGAAAGCGGCATACGTCGCAGGCTGGATGTACTTCATCAACTGGGCGATGACCGGGATCGTCGATATCACCGCAGTAGCGCTGTATATGCACTACTGGGGCGCATTCGGCGACGTTCCGCAATGGGTGTTTGCCCTGGGCGCGCTGGCGATCGTGGGCACAATGAACATGATTGGCGTGAAGTGGTTCGCCGAGATGGAGTTCTGGTTCGCGCTGGTAAAAGTGCTGGCGATTGTCCTGTTTCTGGTTGTCGGCACAATCTTTTTAGGAAGCGGCAAACCGCTGGATGGCAACACAACAGGCTTCCATCTGATCACCGATAACGGCGGGTTCTTCCCGCATGGCCTGTTGCCTGCTCTGGTGCTGGTTCAGGGCGTTGTCTTCGCCTTCGCGTCGATTGAGCTTGTTGGTACGGCGGCCGGAGAGTGCAAAGATCCGCAAACGATGGTGCCAAAAGCGATCAACAGCGTGATCTGGCGTATTGGCCTGTTCTATGTTGGTTCCGTTGTCCTGCTGGTGTTGCTGCTGCCGTGGAACGCGTATCAGGCCGGTCAGAGCCCCTTCGTGACCTTCTTCTCAAAACTGGGCGTGCCTTACATCGGCAGCATTATGAACATTGTGGTGTTGACGGCGGCCCTCTCCAGTCTGAATTCAGGCCTGTACTGCACCGGCCGTATTTTACGTTCGATGTCGATGGGCGGTTCCGCGCCGAAATTTATGGCGAAAATGAGCCGTCAGCAGGTGCCGTACGCCGGTATTCTGGCGACGCTGGGCGTGTATGTCATCGGGGTGTTGCTCAACTATCTGGTGCCTTCTCAGGTTTTCGAAATTGTCCTTAACTTCGCATCGCTGGGTATTATCGCCTCCTGGGGCTTCATCGTGGTGTGCCAGATGCGTTTGCGTAAGGCGATTAAAGAAGGCAAAGCGGCAGACGTCAGCTTTAAGTTACCGGGCGCGCCGTTTACCTCCTGGCTCACCCTGCTGTTCCTGCTGAGCGTTCTGGTGCTGATGGCGTTTGATTACCCTAACGGCACCTATACCATCGCTTCACTTCCGCTGATTGCCATTCTGCTGGTCGCTGGCTGGTTTGGCGTGCGCAACCGCGTGGCGGAAATTCACCGTACCGCGCCGGTTGTGCCGCAGGAAGAGAATAAACAGGACATGGTATTACGAGAAGAGACGGCGAGTTAACACTGGCAGCCCGGTGGCGTGACGTTTATCGGGATGTTGTTACGCAGTAAAAAGGAGGGGCAAGCCCCTCCTTTTTACTTAATGCTTACAGCGTTATTTCACCGTTACAGCGCGATGCGGATAACATCATCTGGCTGAGTGGCTTCCTGCTCACGGGTTGATTTCTGCTTCACGCTCACGAACAGCGTTTGCCCGTCCGCAGACAGCGCCAGGCTATTCGGGAATGTCGGCGTGTCGTAAGTTTTCACGACCTTATAGCTTTTCGCGTCAATCACGCTCACTTTACCGGCCTGGCGGTGCGTCACATAGGCTTCGTTGCGGGTCGGGTTGAACAGCACGGCCAGTGATTCCGGCGCGGCTACTTTTGCCAGCACATTGCCATTACGGGTATCTACCACCAGAACTTCAGCCGCTTTGGAGTCGGTGATGAAAGCGCGATGGCCTGCGGTGTCGAGGCTCAGGTTGATAAAGAAGTGCTCTTTCCCGTCATCCAGCAATGTCTTGCGGCTCAGGATCTTGTTGTCCGCAGTATCGATGGTGATGAACTCGCCGTCTGCGTTAGTGGTGTAAAGACGCTTCGCTTTACTGTCAATGGCCAGACCCGTGCTCATTTTACCGGTATTCTGAATGGTCGTTTTCAGGGCGATTTTTTCACCGTCAACCACCCAAATCACGCTCTCTTTACCAATGCCGCTGATATATACGGTGTTGGTCGCATCATCGCTGACCAGTTCGCGTGGTTGCAGCGGACGGACATCTTCGGAACGCTTGCGCTCATCCAGCACCAGACGCCCTTTTACATCACCTGTTTTGGCATCGATTGCCGTCAGCGCACTGTTTACGGTGTTACCAAACCACAGCGTTTGCGTCGCGTTGTTGATGGTCGCGCCAAACGGTTTGAGATCGTTATGGATGGCCTGCGTCACCTCAAGGGTAACCGGGTCGAGGCGATAAACTACCCCACCTTTGTCCGTTTTGCGGCTTTGCGAAGTAGCCAGCCACAGCGCATTTTCCTGCTGGCTATAGGCCATTTCATAAGCGCCCTTGCCGACGGCTTTACGCAGCATTTCTTCTGCCGCCTGCGTGCTAAATGAAGACGCGACCAGCAGTGAACCTAACAGTAAAGAACCACGCAGGCGCGGCGAAAACAGATGACGTAAATGCATGACGACTCCCTTTGATAAACACGTTTGTAGCTGCTTCACATGGCTTCGGCGAGTGAATCCATGTCCCACTCGCTGTATGTAGATGCGAATAGTAATCATTATTTAGTGCAAAGTGGAGCGTTTCTTTGCAGGCAGTCTACAATTTCTTTAATTTTTTCATGTTCCATTAACGCATCGTGCTATTAAATTTTTCATATATTTACAAAGTAATTAAAGTATTCATTAAATTTCATTTGGCACGTTTACTCGTGATTGGTTTTTTTTCATGAAGATCATTACCGCTCGTCAGGCCGCATTTCCCGCCCTTTTATTCCCTTTCGTTTTCTCGCCGGTGAGCCAGGCGGCCACGGCTGAAGATGAACAAACGATGATTGTTAGCGCGACGCCGCAAACGGTGTCTGAACTGGACACGCCCGCCGCCGTCACCGTGGTTGAAGGGGAAGATATGCGACTGGCGACGCCGCGTATTAACCTGTCTGAATCCTTAAATGGCGTGCCCGGTTTGCAGGTGCAAAACCGTCAGAACTATGCGCAGGATTTACAGTTGTCAATTCGCGGATTTGGCTCCCGCTCTGCGTACGGCATTCGCGGTATTCGTCTGTATGTTGACGGCATCCCGGCCACCATGCCGGACGGACAAGGGCAGACGTCCAATATCGATCTGAGCAGCGTCCAGAATGTGGAAGTGCTGCGCGGCCCCTTCTCCGCGCTGTACGGCAACTCTTCCGGCGGCGTGATGAACGTGACGACGGAAACCGGACGCCAGCCGCCGACGATTGAAGCCAGCAGCTATTACGGCAGTTTCGGGAGCTGGCGCTATGGCATGAAAGCCACGGGGGCGATGGGTGACGGAACGCAGGCGGGTGACGTGGATTACACCGTCTCCACGACCCGATTCACCACCCACGGTTTTCGCGATCGCAGCAGCGCGCAAAAGAATCTGGCTAACGCAAAACTGGGGGTGCGTCTGGACGATGCCAGTAAGTTAAGCCTGATTTTCAATAGCGTAGACATTCACGCGAACGACCCCGGCGGCCTGACCGAATCCGAATGGAAAGCCAACCCGCAGCAGTCGCCGCGTGCCGAACAGTTCAACACGCGAAAAACCATCAAGCAGACTCAGGCAGGCCTGCGCTATGAGCGTCAGCTCAGCGAACACGACGATCTGAGCGTGATGATGTATGCCGGTGAACGTGAAACCACACAATACCAGTCCATACCGATGGCGCCGCAGCGGGATAACCCCGCGCATGCAGGCGGCGTAATCGTGCTTCAGCGTCATTATCAGGGTATCGACACCCGCTGGACGCACCGGGGCGAGCTGGGCGTACCTGTGACGTTCACCACCGGCCTGAACTATGAAAATATGAGCGAAAATCGCAAGGGTTACGAGAACTACCGCCTGAATAACGGCGTGCCGCAGTTTGGCGTGAAAGGCGATTTGCGTCGTAATGAGCGCAACCTGATGTGGAACGCCGATCCCTACCTGCAAACGCAGTGGCAACTGACCGAAAAACTTTCGCTTGATGCCGGCGTGCGGTACAGCTCAGTCTGGTTTGACTCTAACGATCATTACGTTACGCCTGGAAACAGAAATGACAGCGGCGAGGCCAGCTACCATCAATGGCTCCCTGCCGGGGCGCTCAAGTATGCGTTCACCGATGCGTGGAACGTTTATCTGGCCGCAGGGCGCGGTTTTGAAACGCCGACCATCAATGAACTCTCCTATCGCCCGGACGGACAAAGCGGCCTGAACTTCGGCCTGAAACCCGCCACCAATGACACGGTGGAAATTGGCAGTAAAACGCGTATTGGCGATGGTTTACTGACGGCGGCGCTCTTCCAGACGGATACGGATGATGAAATTGTCGTCGCTACCAGCGGCGGTGGGCGCACCACATATAAAAACGCCGGTAAAACCCGCCGTCAGGGCGCGGAATTATCATGGGATCAGCGTTTCGCCGGTAACTGGCGGGTAAACGCCTCCTGGACCTGGCTGGATGCGACCTACCGCAGCAACGTCTGCAAAAGTGGCGATTGCAACGGTAACCGCATGCCGGGCATTGCGCGTAATATGGGGTTCGCCTCTCTGGGATATGTACCGGATGAAGGCTGGTATGCCGGCACCGATGCCCGCTATATGGGGGACATCATGGCAGACGATCACAACACGGCAAAAGCGCCCTCGTATACCGTGGTTGGTCTGAACACCGGGTATAAGTTTAACTACAGCAACTTAACGGTCGATGTGTTTGGCCGGGTCGATAACCTGTTTGATAAAGAGTATGTCGGTTCGGTGATCGTCAACGAATCAAACGGACGCTATTACGAACCGGCGCCGGGGAGAAACTACGGCGTTGGCGTCAATCTGGCATGGCGTTTTGAGTAAGCACCAGAGCTAAAAAAGCTAAAAAAATAGCGGGGAATCGCCCCGCTATTTTTTAATGTCATGCAGCGTCAATTCTCAGGCATCATCCGCCAGGCGAATCACGACCTTGCCGAAGTTCTTCCCGGTCAGCAGACCGATAAACGCCTCCGGCGCTTTTTCCAGTCCGTCGGTGATCTGTTCGCGGTAGTGGATCTTCCCTTCTTTGACCCAACGCCCCATCTCCTGCTGAAACTCATGAATCCGGTGCCCGTAGTCCTGACCAATAATAAACCCTTGCAGGCGGATGCGTTTTTTTAACAGCGTCGCCATTAATAGTGGCAGCCGGTCAGGTCCGTCGGGGAGTTTTGTGGCGTTATATCCGCTCACCAGACCACACAACGGGATACGTGCCGAAGTATTCAACAGCGGCAGAACCGCATCAAACACCTTGCCGCCGACATTTTCATAATACACATCAATCCCCTGCGGGCAGGCTTTCGCCAGTTGTTCCGCAAAATCCGCCGCGTGGTGATCGAGGCATATGTCAAAACCGAGAATCTCGGTCGCGTAGCGGCATTTTTCTGCGCCGCCTGCGACACCCACCACATGACAGCCCTTCAGTTTGCCTATTTGCCCGACGGTTGCGCCGACCGGCCCGGTGGCGGCAGCAACGACCAGCGTTTCCCCTGCTTTGGGCTGGCCGATATCCAGCAGTCCCATATAGGCGGTAAAGCCCGGCATCCCCAGCACGCCCAGCGCCCATGACGGATGCTCAGGGTTGTCACCGAGTTTCACCAGCCCTTTCCCGTCGGAAATATCATAATCCTGCCAGCCGCTGTAACTTAATACCCATTCTCCCGGATGGTAATCAGGGTGACTGGACTCCACGACCCGGCTGACCGTTCCGCCAACCATCACGCCGTCGATCTCCACTGGCGGTGAGTAGGACGGTTCGTCGCTCATTCTTCCGCGCATGTAGGGATCGAGGGACAGGAAAATTGTACGTAACAGCACTTGCCCTTCACCGGGCGTCGCCACGTCGTCCTCTTCCATGCGGAAGTTGCTCTCAACCGGCGCGCCATGCGGGCGCGAAGCCAGAACCCAACGACGATTACGGTATGCTTGTTGGCCCATGATGTTCTCCTCTGCTTGTGGCATGAATCCCTCAATAGTAGCCGAACATTAATTACCCGCGTGGTTTAAGCGCACAACCAGGTAAACGCATGTTTCCTGCGTCTCATTGATAAAACGGCAGTCGTTTGGCGGCCCCAGCTCCAGGCAGTCGCCCGCTTTCATCTCATGGCGAACCCCGCCTTCGACAAAGACCAGCTTTCCCTGCTGTAGCCAGATAAGCTGTCTTGCCAGCGCGTAGGATGCCGCAGGCATCGGTACGTCACTCCCCGCCGGAAGCGAGATTTGTACGAGATCGATGGGCAGGTCGCTGCGCGGTGAAACGTGGCGGCGCAGGTAGTGCGTCTGCGGGTCGTGCCAGACGGGTTGATCGGCAAAACGCAGCAGCTTGCCCTCCTGCATTTCTGCCCGCGCGATCAGCGTCGACATGCTGATGCCAAACGCCCCGGAAAGCCGCCCCAGCAGCGTGGCCGTCGGGCTGCTCTCTCCGCGTTCGATTTTGTGGATCATGGCGCGCGATACGCCTGCCCGCTCGGCAAGCTCCGTCAGCGACCAGCCCCGCGATTCACGCTCAATGCGAATTCTTGCACTGATCCGTTGATTTATGCTGTCTTCGATAGTATTCATATCGTAATACTATAGTGAACAACAACTGAGGTTCAACATGTCTATTCGATTTGCTGGCAAAGAAGACTGCGCCGCCATCGCCGAAATCTACAATCACGCGGTATTGCACACGGCGGCAATCTGGAACGATCAAACGGTCGATGTGGATAACCGCATCGCATGGTTTGATGCGCGTCAGCTATCAGGCTATCCGGTTCTGGTCAGTGAAGAGAATGGCGTCGTCACCGGGTATGCCTCCTTTGGCGACTGGCGTAACTTTGACGGTTTCCGCCATACGGTCGAACATTCCGTATATGTCCACCCGGATCATCAGGGGAAAGGCCTCGGACGGGCGCTTCTCAGCCGTCTGATCGAGGAAGCGCGCGCATGTGGCAAGCATGTGATGGTCGCCGGAATCGAGTCGCAAAATCAGGCATCGCTGCATCTGCACGAAACGCTGGGGTTCAGCATTACCGCCCAAATGCCGCAGGTTGGCACCAAATTCGGCCGCTGGCTGGATCTGACGTTTATGCAGCTTCAGCTTGACGATCGCCGCGACCCGGATGCGCGCGGATGAACCAGACGCTGACCCTCGCCTTTCTGATTGCCGCCGGTATTGGGCTGGTTGTGCAAAACACGCTTATGGTGCGCATTACACAGAACTCATCAACGATTCTCATCGCTATGCTGCTGAATTCGCTGGTCGGGATTGTCCTGTTTGTCAGCATTTTGTGGTTTAAACAAGGCGCGGCGGGGTTTAGCGAGCTGGTTTCCAGCGTGCGCTGGTGGACGTTGATTCCCGGCTTGCTCGGATCGTTTTTCGTTTTCGCCAGTATTAGCGGGTATCAGTACGTTGGCGCAGCGACAACTATCGCGGTTCTGGTTGCCAGCCAGCTTATTGGCGGCCTGGTATTGGACATTTTGAGAAGTCATGGCGTGCCGTTACGTGCGCTGGCAGGCCCGGTTTGCGGCGCGGTGTTGTTGGTGATCGGCGCGTGGCTGGTCGCCAGACGCCAGTTTTAACTGCCGCTTCGCCGGATAGCGGCGTCGCGGCGTAAACGCTTTATCCGGCCTGTACATCCCTCACAGGCCGTGCTTATCAACGTCAGAGAATGCTACCACCTTTGGTAAGCTGTTCGCGACGCGCTTCCATATCTTCCTTGTACTGACGACCGTGATGCGCAATCGCCGTCCGTAGCCGCTGTTGCTGGGTGTAACGATCTTCCCGGCTCAGTTCGGCGTCATCGCTCAGCGCGATCAGCAGTTCGTTCATATGGGTAATGACGCTCTCTTTGATAGCGGCATCTACGCGCGCAGTGACCTCTTCCAGGTGCGACATAAACTCTCCTTAAACCATCAATTCAATTTAGCTTTTGAAAAATCACTGCCCATCAGGCTTACGCTGTATCCGGTTACGTTGCTGCGTGTGGCGTAGAACGTTTTGCCGTTTGCCAGCGCGATCCACGGCGCTTGCTGATAGAAAATATCCTGCGCCTGCTGGTAGAGCTGCGCACGTTCTTCCGGCTTGCTCACCCGTTTCGCTTTCTGGACGAGATCATCATACCCTTTATCGCACCAGCGCGCGGCATTTGAGCCGGTTTTTATGCTATTGCAGCCCAGCAGCACATCGGCAAAGTTATCTGGATCGCCATTGTCAGACATCCAGCCGAACAGCGCGGTATCGTGCTCGCCTTTACGCATCCCGGACAGATACTCTCCCCATTCGTAAGAGACGATTTTCGCCGTCACGCCGACTTTTGCCCAGTCGCTCTGGATCATTTCCGCAATGCGCCGGGAATTGGGGTTATAAGGGCGTTGCACCGGCATCGACCAGAGCGTTGCCTCAAACCCCTTCTCCAGCCCCGCCTGCTTCAGCAAATCTTTGGCTTTTTGCGGATCGTAGTCGTAATCCTTCAGGTTGTTATTAAAGCCCATCATATTTGGCGGGATGGGCGATTTCGCCACCGTACCGGAACCGAGGAACACCGCGTTGATAATGGCTTTTTTATCAGTGGCGTAATTTAACGCCTGGCGCACCAGTACGTTATCAAACGGTTTTTTTTCGGTATTAAAGGCCAGATAGCCGACGTTCAGCGCATCGACCGAATGCAGCGTTAACGCGTTATTCTTTTTAATCTCGTCAAACTGTACGGGGGATGGCGCCGGAATAATCTGGCACTCGTTGGTTTGCAGTTTTGCCAGGCGCGTCTGGGCGTTAGGCGTAATCGAGAAAATAAGATGTCTGGTCGGCACTTCGCCATCCCAGTAGTTCGGGTTTGCCAGGTAGCGAATCTGTGAATCCTGCTTGTAGTGTTGCAGTACGTAAGGGCCAGTGCCGACAGGCCAGTTATCGACGTTTTCCGGTGTGCCTTTTTTCAGCATCGCATCGGCATACTCTGCGGAGAGAATGGAGGCGAAATCCATGCCCCAGTCAGCGAGGAATGCCGCATTGGGTTCGTTCAACACAAACTGGACGTGATAATCGTCGACCTTTTTTACCTCTTTAATCAACTTATCGAGGCCGACATCATTGAAGTATTCGTAGCTGCCCTGCGACACATTATGGTACGGATGATCCGCATCCTTCTGGCGCAGCACCGAGAAAATAACGTCATCGGCATTAAAATCGCGCGTCGGTTTAAAGAATTTATTGCTGTTGAATTTCACACCCTGACGCAGCGTAAACGTGTATGTTTTCCCGTCCGGGGAAATCGTCCAGTCGGTCGCCAGCGACGGCACCGGCGTATTTTTTACCGGATCGAAATTGATCAGTCGGTTGTACAGCACCTGCGAACTGGCCACGAATGACGGGCCGGAGCTGGCGATTTGCGGGTTAAACGATTCGGGTGAGGCTTCAGAACAGTAGATGATGGTATCGGTATTGGCCGCAAATGCCACCCCTGCCGGTAAAAGTGCGCTGAGCGCCAGCGCGAGCAACGTTTTCCCTGTAGACATCGTTATAAGCCTTTTCATTTGATTATAAAGAGTGTCATATGAGCATAGCTTACAAAAGCTGACAAATAACGAATCACTCTCAGGTTATTCCGTTCTGGTATTCATCGCTGATGAATGCGTCCTGCGGCGTGAAATAATTTCCCTTAAGTCTTTTTGAAAACGTCAAGATTTTTCCCCCGGCGCTATGCCATGAAAATTAGCCCCTTTTTGCCTCTCTTCCGCCGTTTGCTTGTCTTTGTAATCCGTAAAGTAGATGCGTGAAGAAGTCTAAGGGACAACAACGTGGCAAAAACTCTCTTACGTAGCGGCAATCTGGACGACTATCAGGCCGTGGGCGGCGGCGGTCAGGCCGTATTTGATTCCGCATTGCAAATTCGTGAAACGCTTCGTCTGCGTAAACAGCAGGCAATGGTGGATTGTCTGGCGATCCCGCAAATTAATGACAGCGGCGATCGCGTCGACTGGTATTCCCCGGTCGAGGGAAAAGCCATCGCATGGAAGGCCGCAGAGGAAGAAGCGCGATTTCGGGCGCTGCGCTACCTGAGCAGCACGCTGGAAAACGCGGCGGCGCTGAGCCGCAAAAGTCTGCAATCCGGGAAAACTTCGTTGCAGCTGTTCGGTTCCCTGCTGGAAAAAGCGGTTCAGTTCCCTGGGGAAAACCACGTTTTTCTGGTTGATGGCAAACCGGTCATCACCTTCTGGGGGTTTGTGAATCTTAATGAAAACACCCGTGAGGACGTACTTGACTGCCTGCGCGCCATTGATGTTCCGCCCGTCCTGCCACCTGCCGCTGAACCCGAGCAGGAGGTGGAAGATGAGCCGTTGCCAGAGGTGACGTTTGCCCGTTCCGATGAGCCATTACTGACGCCGGTGATGATTGAACGCCCCCAGGAACCCGAACCTGAACCGGTCGCCCCTGTTGTTGTCAGCGAACCGCAAGCGCCTTCGCCATCTCCAACCGCTCCCGTGAAGCCCTCTTCGCGTCTGCCGCTATGGAGTCTGCCGGTTGCCGCCGTGATTGTTGCCGCCGTTGCGGCGCCGCTGTTATGGAAACCGTCTGCCCCCGCCGCCACGACGGTCAGTACGCCGGTTGTCGCCGCGAAAGTGGACAGTAAACCGTTGCCGAAGATGATTGCCCAACTGCCGCTGCATCAGGCGGAAGTGATTCCGCCAGTGAAAAAAGCGAAGCCCGCAGATGAACCGGTGGTGATCGCCGCCATCCCCAAAGATGCGCTGGTGATGGATGCCGGTCAGATGAAAGCGGGAGTCACGCGCTTTTTGAATGGAAACTGGCGCGTACTGATTGACGTTAAAGATCCGGTCAGCGGAAAAGCGCCTTCGCTGCGTTACCAGATCCAGAACAACAAAGGCACCGCCCGGGTGGTACACGGCGACAACATCGTCTGCCGGGCGGACATTTTCTCCGGCCTGCATCAGACCGGAGAGCTGATGATCAAGAGTCGTGGTCACGCACGTTGCACCGATGGTTCGCGCTACCCGATGCCGGAAATCACCTGTAAAGCCAGCACGAATGACGTTGCGGCTTGCTCAGCGCGTTATGACGCCCATGCAGAAGTCCCGTTGACGATCAAAAAGATAGGTGCCTGATTTTATGTTGGTGAATCTGTGTGATTACAAACAGAGCGTAACGCTCATCGCAAACAGCGGCGTACAATTCCTCGACTTCGGCCTGACGCCGCAGGAGTCTGCCCATCTTGGTCGTTTCGTGCGTAAAACGGCGAACGGCCCCCTGCTCCGGCTCGACTTTGATCTGACCAACGGGCGCTATACGGTACCGGGGCGCACGGGGGGGCAACCTGAAGTGGTCAAACCGGAAAGCACCCAGATGTTGCACTATTCGCTGGATGTGCTGGATGGCGTCTGGTTGCCGCTCCCTTTCCTGCGCTTTAACCCTCCCCGTACGTTTGTGGAAGGCCCCGACAACTGGGCGCGCGTACAGGTGCGTAAGCTGCCTGAACCCGACAGCGCGGGTCATACGCACCGCATTACCGTGGCGCTGGACAGCCAGTTAAGCGAGAACGCGCCGGCGGCGCTGGCGCCTAACGAAAACGACCTGCTCAATGGCACGCGGTTCGCGCTGGCCTGGCGCGATGATGAAATTGCCGATTTTCTTGACCAGACGTGGATTGACGGCTGGCTGCGTGAATCCTTCCTTCACCACGTCACCCAGGAGGAGAACCGCTCCGAGCAGGAGATTCAGCAGGCGCTGCGTAACTTTGAGTACCAGGCGCACTGGTTGAATCTGATGACGTTACTGGGGGAACAGCTTTCCGTACCAGAGGTGAAGCTGGTCACCCACACGCTCAGCACGCCTGCGATTCCGGTGGTTCTGATTCTGGACGTCGGCAATACCCATACCTGCGGCGTATTGATTGAAGATCACGGCGACGCCAATGACGGTTTGCGCCAGACGGCGGAATTACAGGTACGCTCCTTAAGTGAGCCGCAATGTCTTAACGATCCGCTGTTCACCAGCCGACTGGAGTTCTCTGAAGCGCGTTTCGGCAAACAGCATTTTTCGGTTGAAAGCGGCCGCGACGACGCCTTTATCTGGCCATCGATTGTGCGCGTGGGCGACGAAGCCCGCAAACTGGCTATGCAGCGTCTGGGAACGGAAGGCAGCAGCGGGATCTCCAGCCCGCGTCGTTATTTGTGGGACGAAACCCCGGTTTTACAGGACTGGCGCTTCAGCCAGATGAACAGCAAAACGCAGCGAGAACCGCTCGCCACCGCCTTCCCGCTGATGAATCTGATGAATGACGACGGACAACCGTTATTCAGCCTGCCGCCCGATGACCGGTTGCCGGTCTTTTCGCCGCAGTACAGCCGCAGCACGCTGATGACGCACATGCTGTGCGAAATTCTGTCGCAGGCGCTGGGGCAAATGAACAGCGTGGCGACGCGGTTACGCCTCGGTTTTCCGGCGTCGCCGCGTCAGTTGCGCACGCTGATTCTGACCCTGCCATCGGCAATGCCGAAACAGGAACGCGAAATTTTCCGCCAGCGTATGTTCGAAGCCATCGCACTGGTATGGAAAGCGATGGGCTGGCATCCGCAGGATGAGGATTTTTCCTCCCGTAAACAGCAGGAAAAGAGCGTTGTTCCGGTGCCGGACATTCAGATGGAATGGGACGAAGCCAGCTGCGGACAGCTGGTATGGCTGTATAACGAAGCGATTTCCCATTACGCCGGGCGCACGGAGACGTTCTTCAACGCCCTGGCTCGCCCGGACCGTTTGCCGGAACCGGGCGAAACCAAAGGTCGGGCGCTACGCGTGGCGTCTATCGACATTGGCGGCGGCACGACGGATATGGCGGTCGTCCACTACCAGCTTGATGACGGCGTCGGCGCGAACGTCAAGATCACCCCGCACTTACTGTTCCGTGAAGGGTTTAAAGTCGCGGGCGATGACATGCTGCTGGACGTCATCCAGAAATGCATATTGCCTGCGCTGCAAACCCGCTTGCAGCAGGCCGGCGTGACGGATGCCGCCGCCCTGCTGGCAACGCTGTTTGGAGATTCAGGCCGCATTGATACGCAGGCGATTTTGCGTCAACAAACGGCGCTACAGCTGTTTATGCCGCTGGGGCACGCCGTACTGGCCGCCTGGGAACAGAGCGATGTTAACGATTCGCTGGCGGGTCTACACGCGACCTTCGGCGAACTGCTGACTCAACGCCCTACGCGCAACGTGATGAATTACATCCAGCAGGCGATCGACCATGCGCTGCCTTCAGGCTCGCCGACGTTCGATCTGCTGAGCGTGCCGTTGCAGGTGCAGTTCAGCCACTTACAGGAGGCACTACTGGCCGGTCAGTTTACCCTGACCTCGCCGCTGCATGCCGTTTGCGAAGCGATTTCTCATTACCGCTGCGACATTCTGCTGGTGACGGGCAGACCAACCTGCCTGCCCGGCGTGCAGGCGCTGATCCGCCATTTACAGCCGGTTCCCGTTAACCGCATCGTCTGGATGGACAAGTATCGCGTCCATGAATGGTATCCCTTCAGCCAACAGGGGCGGATTGGCAACCCGAAATCAACCGCCGCCGTGGGGGCGATGCTGTGCAGCCTGGCGCTGGATTTACGGCTGCCGCGCTTTAACTTTAAAGCCGCCGATATCGGCGCCTATTCCACCGTACGCTATCTCGGCGTTCTGGATAACACGGTCAATACCTTGCGCGATGAAAACGTCTGGTATCAGGAGATCGATCTCGATAAACCCGGCGCGAAGCTGGATACCCGTCTGCACTTCCCACTTCGCGGCAATGTGACGCTCGGTTTCCGCCAACTGGCGAACAGCCGCTGGCCTGCGACCCCACTCTATACCCTGAGCATTAACTCAGCAGAGCTGGCGAAAACCATCGCCGGTGATGGCGTTCTCAATGTCCGGCTGCAACTGCGCGGCGGGAACAAAGAGATGGGGCCGGAATCGTTTGTGCTGGGTGACGCCTGGCTACAGGATGGAACGCCCGTCGCCGCGAATGCCCTGACCTTAAAACTGAATACCCTGGCCGACCGTCGTCATAGCGGCAGCCACTACTGGATCGACAGCGGGAGCGTGTACCTGAAATGAGCAAGACGTTAAACACCACACAGGCCGCCATTGCGTGGGTTAACCATACACGTCAGCACGCAGTACGCCTGGATGATGAAGCGGACGCCCTGCTGGCGCAGCTCACACTCGCCGCCGCCGGTGAATCGGCGCTGAATGCCGCGCAACAGGCAAGAGGCAGCATCGGTTTGTATGGCCATTCACAATCCTCAAAAGCGCATCTGCTTGGCGCGCTGTGCGGTAACGGTGAGGGAAAACTGAACATCGCCACGCCGGATCGCTGCTTTGACTATTTTACCCATATCAACCCAGGCCATGCGCCAGCCAATATGGCGATCCGTTTTACGCAGGATGAAAACGCGGCGGTTGATAGCGAATGGCCGCTGCGTTTGCGGCTCATCAGTGAAGCTGAACTGGTACAACTGTTTATCGCCTGGGCCAGCGCCTCGCCCGATAACCGGCAGGTCGAAAAATCCATTATTGAGACGCGGTTAGAAAAGTGGCAGGCGCTGCGTCAGCGTCAGCCGGTTCAGGGCGTGACCGCAGAGGACGTCGCGGCCATTGCCCGTTTCTGGCGCGCCTGCGTTCCTGTCGGGCAACAGCAAATCGACGATGCGCTCTGGCATCAGTTCGCCTCCCTGCTGCCCTCGGTGGATCTGACGACCCGCGCCAGCGCCTGGGCATTACTCTGGGGCGAACAGCCTGAATTAACGCAACAGTGGCTAACGCTGGCGCGTACGCTGCAACAGACCGGCCATGCGCAAGAGTTAGCGGCGCCGTTGAGTCTGCTGGTCGATCATTTTGGCCTTCCGGCAGAAAGTTTTCTGACCCAGGGCGCGTTATCCGGCAACGACGCGCAGAGCGACGTCGTTGTACATCCTGTCGAGCACCATCAGTTACTCAATGCGGTGAGCCTCTCTCTGGATTCACTGGCTTTGCTGACGCGTGAACTGGTGCTTAGCGTTGAAAACACGGCGCTGGATAATGTCGATCTGCTGGATATTCCGCTGGCGCCGGATGCGCACCCGCATCCACTCTGGCGGGCAAAACTCGGCTGGATGCTGGAACATTATCGCCAACATTTGCAGCCCGATGTGCTGGTCATTTGCAATGCCACCTCCGCCCGGTCGCACACGCCCGCTGCCGCCCGCACGCTGCTGGGCTGGGTGAACGATACACAACCGCTGCGCGACGCCGCGCTACCGGGCGTGGTCTGGGCCATTACGCCGCAGGATGCGCGTTTCACAACGCAGCAGAATCTTGATGAAGCCGTGCAGCAGTTAATGGGGAAACCCGGCCTTCACTGGGGCACCCTTCAGGCGCTGGATAAACACAGCTTGCAGCGTCTGGTGGAATGGCTGTCACAGGCGACATCGCCGTTACAGCGCCAGGCGCGGCTGGCCTCCCTGTGTGAGCAGCATCAACAACGGCTTCATGACCTGCTGTTGAGCCATATCACCCCGGAAGACAGCGGCAGTAAGGCGACGGAATCCGTTATTCGCCAGCTTCAGGGGCAGGCCGCCCGGCATGGCGAGTTGCTCGACGGGCTTCTGCCGCCGATACACCATTTTGAGTCGCTTTTGCGTATCCAGCAGCCGCGCGAGGAGCAGGTCAGCGGCCTGTTTAATGAAGCGATCGATCTGTTTGCGGATGAGCCAGACGCTCCCCGCCCGGCAGAAAACAAAGAGACAGGGTATCTGGCCCACAAAATGTGGATTAACCATGTGCGCCAGTGGAGCCGAAATGAGAGCAACGCCCGTCGTTTAGGTCTGGAGTCGCATACGCTCAGGCTGGTCGTGGATATTCTGATTACCGCCAGCTATCGGCTTAATGTGCCTCAGCAGTTACAGCAGATTATGCAGCGTGAAGAGGTTTGCGGCGCGCAGCTGCATGCCGGGATCGGTAACTTTATCGCCTGGCTTGGCTACGAAAATGTGGCGGAGGACGCCAGACCCGCCAGCCGGTTCCAGAAAGGATCGGCGATCTTCAGCGCGCCTCGCCTGCAACCGATGGCCCGGCTCACCCAACTGGATGAACAGCCGGTACATGCCGCCAGTCGCTATGTGTATGACTGGCTGGTCGCGCTCTATACCCGGGCAAATGAAAATAAGGGGTATCAGCATCCGCAGGATGTGTCCGACGCCGACAAAAAACGGCTGATGGCGCTGCTCATGCTCAATGCCTGATGGCGCTACGCAACATCGTAAGCCGGATAAGGCGCTCGCGCCGCCATCCGGCCATCTTCATCTCATCAAAACAACGAAAATAACAATGCGACGGGCAGACTCATCGGCCAGGTTGCGCCCACGAGAACGGCGCTCAGAAAGCGGATACGTTTTTTATCGTGGGAAAGAAACCAGGTAATCAGGCAGGCAATCGCCGCCATCACTGCGTAAAAAACCAACATTTTTTGGTAGAGCGACATTTCGGGCATCCGAACCAGAGGGGAAAAACGCGCGCAATATGCTCTTTTTTTTGACGTACATCAAGTTTTATCCGTACTATTCAGCAAAACGCTGAAATAGCTGCACCATCCACCATGTTCATATTTTGTCTTATTGCGGATTGCCTGAACCCGTACTATACACAAAGGGGTCATAACGAAAGGTGGCAAAAATGAATGTTTCCAGTAAAACCGTGGTGCTGATAAATGTCTTTGCTGCTATTGGACTTTTTGGCCTTATCTCATTGAGATTCGGCTGGTTTGCCTGATGTACTGAGTGCTTGCTGCGCATACTGGCAGAGAGCGTTCCTCCTCTCTGCCATCGATTTACGATCTTCCCATGCCGCGCCGGAACGGTAAATTATCCTTAATGTTTAACCATTATGTGGCGGATAACCGTATAGTCTTCCAGCCCATAAAGTGACATATCCTTGCCGTAACCCGAGCGTTTTTGCCCACCGTGCGGCATCTCGCTCACCAACATGAAATGCGTATTAACCCAGGTGCAGCCATACTGCAATCGCGCGCTCAGGCGATGCGCTCGGCCCACATCTTTCGTCCAGACGGATGATGCCAGCCCGTACTGAGTATCATTTGCCCACGCCAGCACCTGCTCTTCATCATCAAACACCGTCATGCTGACAACCGGGCCGAACACTTCTCGCTGCACGATGGCGTCCTCCTGTTTTGCGCCGGCCAGCAGCGTTGGCGCAAAATAGTATCCTGCGCTGTCCAGTTTCTGGCCGCCGGTCACCACGTTGATATGTCCGAGCGCTTTCGCCTCTTCCACCGCTTTTGTCACTCGCTCAAGGTGCGCCTGCGAGCTGAGCGGCCCAAGCTCAGTCGATTCGTCGTTTGGCGAACCGGTTTTCAGGCTGGAGACCGCCGCGCCGAGTTTCTCAACCAGCGCGTCATAGATCCCTTTTTGCGCATAGATACGACAGGCCGCCGTACAATCCTGCCCGGCATTGTAGAAACCGAACGTTCGCACACCTTCGACAACGGCATCCAGATCGGCATCATCAAAGACAATCACCGGAGCCTTACCGCCTAATTCCATGTGCGTGCGCTTAATGGAGGGTGCGGTATGTTGAATAATGTGCTCGCCCGTCGCAATCGAGCCGGTCAGGGAGACCATCCGTACTTTTTCATGCCCGGTGAGCGGATCGCCAACCGTCTTGCCCCGCCCGAACAGCACGTTAAGCACGCCTGGCGGGAAAATATCCTTCGCAAACTCCGCCAGCTTCAATGCCGTCAGCGGCGTGATTTCAGACGGTTTTATCACCACGCAGTTACCCGCCGCCAGCGCTGGCGCCAGTTTCCAGGCCGCCATCATCAGCGGATAGTTCCACGGCGCGATCGAGGCGACGACCCCAACCGGATCGCGGCGGATCATCGAGGTATGCCCTTCCAGATACTCCCCCGCCGCCAGGCCGTTCAGACAGCGTGCGGCGCCGGCAAAGAAGCGAAATACATCGACAATCGCCGGGATCTCATCATTGAGCGCGCAATGCAGCGGCTTCCCGCAGTTTTGCGACTCCAGTTCGGCGAATGTCTGCGCATTTTCCTCAATCACGTCCGCCAGCGTTAACAGCAGCTCCGCTCTGGCTTTTGGCGTGGTTTGCCCCCATTCCGCGAACGCCCGGTCTGCGGCGCGAACGGCGGCGTCTACCTGTGCGGGCGACGCCTCTGCAATCTCCAGAATCACCTCGCCCGTCGCCGGGTTGTAGACGGGCTGTTTTTCACCTTCACCGCTGACCAGCTCGCCGTTAATCAGTAATTGATGTGGCATACATCTTTACTCCTGTCGCAAAATATTGAGCGGCAGCCTTGCCGTAAATATATGTCCTTTCCTAAAAATAGTCGGCGCGTCTGCCGCGCACCTGTTGGGATAAGGAATTTTAATCAGGTTGTGAGCTGACGCGCATTACGCCGCTCCACGCGGCGCACATGTTCCATCTTTCGGAGTATAGACAAGGAGTTAGGCTGAGGATGGAAAAGACGGGGGGTATTGATATTTCCTATGGCGAGTCAGCGATAAATAACGTTCTGCCCTGATAATCGATACGTTTTCTCTATTTTGGCTAAAACAAAAAGATGGCAACGCGTATTTTATTTCAGCATATCGCGAATAAGTTTCCCCAGTTGAGATACCGCCTGCTCCTCTCTTTCTCCCCACCCCCATGCGGTATTAAACCGGAAAAAATGCGACCAGGTATCTGAGGTCGAAAACATTTTACCGGGGGCGATACTGATCTGATGCGCCAGAGCCTGCGCACTGAGTTCCCCGGCATCAAGAGATTCGGGCAGTTCCAGCCAGAGAAAATAGCCGCTGTCATTGTGGTGAATCTTCACCTCAGCGGGCAGATGGCGCAGCAGCGTTTGCCAGGCCTGCTGTTTTCGCTCCGCCAACTGGCGGCGCAGACGACGCAAATGCGCGTCATAGCGGCGTGTCGAAAGATAATCGACCAGAGCAAGCTGCATTGGTGAACTGGTGGATAGCGTACTCATCAGCTGTAGCCGCTGAATTTGTCTGGCGTACTTTCCCGCTGCAACCCAACCGATACGAAAACCGGGAACCAGACATTTCGAGAATGACGAGCAATGCAATATTTTGTCGCGGCGATCCCAGGCTTTGGCAGGTAGCGGTTTGTCGCGGCCAAAATAGAGCTCGCTGTACACGTCATCTTCAATCAGCACGACGTTGTACTGCTCCAGTAACGCGACCAGCCGCGCTTTTTTCTCCGGGCTAAGGGTGAAGCCGAGCGGGTTTTGGCTATTGGTCATCAGCCAGCACGCCTTCACCGGATACTCCTGTAATGCCTGTTCCAGCGCCGCTAAATCGATCCCCTCTTTTACATCCGTGGCGACCGAAAGCGCCTTCAGGCGGAGTCGCTCCAGCGCCTGTAACGCGCCATAAAAGCAGGGATTCTCCACAATAACCCAGTCACCCGGTTCGGTAACCGCCTGAAGGCTGAGGTTCAGGGCTTCCAGCGCCCCGGCGGTAATGACGATTTCATCAGGAGAGACGGTAATTCCCTGCTGCGCATAGCGTCGGGCGATGGCATGGCGTAGCTCGCTGTTCCCCGGCGGCAGGTTCTCAATCACGCTCATGGCCGTGGCGGTTTTACTGACCTGCGCCAGGGAACGGTTAAGCTGCTGCAACGGAAACAGACGCGGGTCTGGAAAGGCAGAGGCGAACGGCATCACCGACGCATCCCGGCTGGCCTGCAACATTTCGAAAATATAGGTATTAATATCAACGGATTCATCGCGCATTACCTGCACGGGCGGCATCGCAGGCTGGCGCACCGGGCGCGCCGCCACGTAATAACCCGACTGCGGACGCGCAATAATGCGCCCCTGGCTTTCCAGCAACTGATACGCATGTCCTACGGTCATAAAACTCATGCCGCTGCTGACCACCTGCTCACGCAAGGAGGGTAATCGATCGCCAGGCTGCCACACGCCGGAGGCGATTTGATCGCAAATTTGTTCCGCCAGTCGCTGATATTTCTTCATCGTTTTTTTATTTCACACAATATGTAAGCCTGCTGGAACAACCGGAAAAGCTAAAGCATAGTCAGCGATAACTCTTTGCCCAATGCTCTGGCCGCAATCTGCACAGCATCGATTTTCGTTGCGTGTTTTAAGTCGAATAGTCGGGTAATTTCCTGCTTGGGTCTGCCAATGCGCCTCGCCAGCTCCTGCTGCGTGATTTTTGATTCAAGGAACGCATTCAACAAAAGGACTTTAGACGCAATGCTTAGAGGAATCTCCACATAATCATCAGCTGCATCAACCATTGAAGGTAAAGGAATTGGCTGGTTATCTTCAAAATAAAATTCAAAGGCGGTGACTAATGCGCCCTGCGCGGCTTCGAGAGACTCATGGCGGGTGTCACCTTGTGTTAACGCCTCTGGAATGTCCGGGAACGACACAACATAACCCCCTTCTTCTGCGGGAATGAGATTGACGGGATAACGCATAGTTTCTGGTAACGCTCTCATGTGATCAACCTTATATATCTGATGATTAATTCAAACCAAGCTGCTTTAGTATTGCTTTACGCAGGGTGTCTTTAATTTCATCACCAGGATGTCTGGGCATGACGCTTCGTTTGTCGTGATATCTCAACTTCAAATGATTCGTTCCATTTGTTACATCGACTCCCTGAGATTCAAGCCAGCGTCTGAACTCGCTCTGCTTCACCGCGCCTCCCTGCCATGTATTATAACCATAAGGTAAACATTTTTGTTTACCTTTTCTCTTTTTTTGAATGTTATACACCCCGAAATGGCTTTTGGCTGATTAACACTCAAAAACCGGAAAGCCGGTTCCAGTTTTGCGGGAAGGTTAACTATGGTGAGAGGGGGTTTAAGGTACATCAGGCGTGGCCGGGTGACGCTCAGCGTTCCCGGCCAGCCGCTGACTTAGCTTTTACGTTTTGGCAGCGTTTTCATCAGATCTTCCGGGCTTACGGAGGCGACAACGCTGCCGGGCAAGGGCATTTTCAGAATATGATTTTTGATCTTGCCGATAACGTGCATTTCGCACGGACGGCAATCAAACTTCAGCGTCAATACTTCATCGCCGTGTACCAGTTGCATCGGCGTTGCTTTCCAGCTTTTGATATTCCCTTTCGCCTGTTTCGGGCACAGGTTAAAGGCAAAGCGCAAACAATGTTTGGTGATCATCACTGGCACATCGCCCTTCTCCTGGTGCGCCTCATACGCCGCGTCGATCAGTTGAACGCCGTAGCGATGATAAAACGCGCGCGCTTTGTGATTGTAGACGTTAGCCAGGAAGCTCAAATGCGTTTCCGGGTAGACCGGGGCTGGTTGCGCCACCGGCTTACGGCTGCCGCGTTGATAGTTCGCCAGACGCGCCGCATCCAGCATTTCTGCCGCTTCGCGACGGAACTGGTTGAGTAAACTGTTCGGCACGAACAGTGCGCCGGGGAGATTCACCTCAACGCTACGTGCGTAGTACATCGTCTGTCCCAGCTTCGCCACGCCTTCTTTCAGGTTGTTCAACGCTTTTTCGGCGTTGTTCGCCTCGTCAAACTGTCCCTCCAGCGTATGGGTGACGCTCACGCCCTCTTCGCTGGTCAGCGTCAGAATTAGCTGTTCCTGCCAGCCGCCTAACGCGATATCCACCGCCACCCGGCGTTCGCTGGAGGTTTTGGTTAACGCCTGCTGCCAGTTGTGGTCGAGATTACGGTTCAGCGGATGATGCGGGCGCACTTTATGCAGGTCGGACGGCATTTCATTTGGCCAGACGCGATAACGGTTCTGCCCCGTCTTCTCCACCGTATTGGCGCGAAATCCCACCACTTCACGTTTGATCAGCACATTCAGGCCATCGCCGTTGGATAACGGTTCCGTCACCTCAACGTCCAGGTGATCTTTTGCCACTTTGACGACTTCGCCTACCGGCAAACCGATAAATTTTGGCGAATCGAACGCGCCGATATCCCCTTTACGGGCGTTAACAAAATAGTCGGTACTACCGCGATGGAAGGTTTTATCCGTAGAAGGAATAAAAAAGTGCTCAGTACGACCGGCGGAAGCCCGCGCCAGGTCGCCACGCTCCTCGATAATCGCATCCAGCATCTGGCGATAGTGCGCCGTGATGTTCTTCACATAGCTCATGTCTTTGTAGCGTCCTTCAATTTTGAAGGAACGCACGCCGGCATCGATCAACGCGCCCAGATTGGCCGTCTGGTCATTATCTTTCATCGACAACAGGTGTTTTTCGTACGAGACCACCCGCCCCTGATCGTCTTTTAAGGTGTACGGCAGGCGACAGGCCTGGGAACAGTCGCCACGGTTAGCGCTGCGACCGGTCTGCGCATGAGAGATATAGCACTGCCCGGAATAAGCCACGCACAGCGCGCCGTGGATGAAAAACTCAATAGTGGCGTCGGTGGCCTGATGAATCGACTGGATCTGGCTCAGACTCAGTTCGCGCGCCAGCACAATCTGGGTGAAACCGACGTCGGCAAGGAATTTCGCCTTTTCAACGCTGCGGATATCACACTGCGTACTGGCATGCAGTTCAATGGGAGGGATGTCCAGTTCCAGGATGCCCATATCCTGCACAATCAGCGCATCGACGCCGGTCTGGTACAGATCGGTAATCAGCCGTTGCGCGGGCTCAAGCTCATCATCATGCAGAATGGTGTTTAACGTCACAAAGATCTTCGCGCCATAGCGATGCGCAAAAGGCACCAGTTCCGCGATATCTTTCAGGCTGTTACTGGCATTATGCCGCGCGCCGAAGCCCGGCCCGCCGATGTAAACAGCATCGGCGCCATGTAAGATCGCTTCACGAGCAATGACGGTATCGCGTGCCGGACTTAACAGTTCAAGGTGATGAGGTTGCTGGCGCATACGGTTAATATCATCCAATAACAGCAAAATGGCGGCTATTGTAGTCAGAAGCGCGACGTTTCGGAATACTTTTCCCGTCTAACTATGTGGGTAATGGATCAAGGAGTGAAAGTGAACCGTCTGGTCGCTGCTATTACGATACGCATGGGCGGCATCGCCCGCAAAACGCACGCCTTCGCCGGATTTGAGCGTGCGCCATTCCCCGGCAATACACATATCCAGCGTTCCCTGAATCACCACCACATGTTCGATGACGCCTGTCTCATGCGGCGTCGATTCGCTAAGCGCGCCCGGGGCCATCAATATTGAAAAATGGTCAAAACGGAGCTGCGGGTCCCACGGAAACAGCGGCGTGATCACCATTGCCTGTTGCTGCGGGTCGAAGGTCGGGAGATCCTCCGCTTCCGGCGGGGAGATAAACGTTGAAAACGGGACATTCAAACCGGTGGCAATCTTCCATAATGTGGATACCGTCGGGCTGGATTCGTTGCGCTCTATCTGGCCGAGCATTGCTTTTGAAACCCCTGTCGCTTCCGCCAGACGCGACAGACTCCATTCTCGCTGTTGGCGCAGCGCCTTCAGCGTCGTCGCCAGATAATGGGTCAGGTTGTCCATTTTTCTCCTCCGGTAAAGCCGCAGTCTATCACTTGTGCGCTATAGCGCACAATGCTACAGTTTGTGACCGTTATAACGCACAAGGGGCAATCATGCGGTCATTTTCACTTCCTCTGCCAACCGTGTTGTCTGGTTTCGTTGCGGTCCTGGTCGGCTATGCAAGCTCAGCGGCAATCATCTGGCAAGCCGCGATTGCCGCCGGCGCATCAACCGGACAAATTGCCGGATGGATGACGGCGCTTGGCATCGCGATGGGCGTCAGTACGCTGGCGTTAACCCTATGGTATCGTGCTCCGGTACTGACGGCATGGTCAACGCCCGGCGCCGCGTTACTGGTTACCGGCTTGCAGGGGCTCACGCTTGCGGAGGCCATCGGCGTATTTATTGTCGCAAATGCGTTAATCGTTCTGTGCGGCGTAACCGGGTTGTTTGCCCGCTTAATGCAGGTGATTCCGCATTCTCTTGCCGCCGCGATGCTGGCCGGTATTTTATTGCGTTTTGGTTTGCAGGCGTTCGGTCATCTGGATGGCGAGCTGTTTCTGTGCGGCAGTATGCTGCTGGCGTGGTTAGCGCTGAAAGTGCTGGCGCCGCGCTATGCTGTTATCGCCGCAATGGTTGTCGGTATTCTGGTTGCGGGCAAGAAAGGTGACATTGTCACGCATGGCATAACCCTCTCCCCGGTGTTACCGGTGTTTATCGCGCCCCATTTTTCGCTTGCTCATAGCCTCGGCGTCGCCATTCCACTGTTTCTGGTGACAATGGCGTCACAAAACGCGCCCGGTATCGCCACGATGAAAGCCTCCGGTTACTCCCTTCCGGTTTCGCCGCTGATCGTATTTACAGGGCTGCTGGCGCTGGTTTTATCTCCCTTTGGCGTCTACTCCATATGCATTGCCGCTATTACCGCCGCCATTTGCCAGAGTCCCGAAGCGCACCCGGACGCCGGGCGTCGCTGGCTGGCTGCGGCTGTCGCAGGTGGGTTCTATCTGCTGGCGGGATTGTTTGGCGGTTCCGTTACCGCTCTGATGGCCGCCCTGCCCGTAAGCTGGATTCAGATGCTGGCCGGGCTGGCGCTGCTGGGAACAATCAGCGGTAGTCTGTACCAGGCATTGCTTAATGAAACGGAGCGTGATGCCGCTATCGTGACCTTTCTCGTCACTGCAAGCGGGTTGACGCTGCTGGGCATTGGCTCTGCGTTTTGGGGACTGGTAGTCGGAGGCGTCTGCTACGGGGTGCTATCGTTTGCTCGCCGCGCGTAACTGCGACGGCGTCTTACCGGTCACCTGCTTAAAGCGATTGCTGAAATGGCTCGCTGAACTGAATCCGCAGGCCATCGCGATCTCTGACAGCGAACGGGTTGAATGGCAG
The DNA here is from genome assembly GCF_030333125.1 of Citrobacter sp. CK206. Lineage (NCBI taxonomy): Bacteria > Pseudomonadati > Pseudomonadota > Gammaproteobacteria > Enterobacterales > Enterobacteriaceae > Citrobacter > Citrobacter sp. CK206. The sequence goes on along the minus strand of NZ_JAOWGM010000030.1, from coordinate 716,036 downwards.
ACCCATTGCTGTGCCAGCGCCATACGCCGCTGCATCACGTACTGGTGCGGCGCCATGTTCATCGACTGGCGAAACATTCTGGCGAAATGAAATTCGCTCAATGCCGCCTCGCGCGCCAGATCGCTTAGCGTCAGCGGCTCAGCAAGATGCGCTTCAATGTACGCCAGCACATTGCGCAGCGTGGCGGGCGCCAACCCGCCAGTAACCGTCGGGAGACGCCACTGCACGTTACTGTAATGCTGCACCAGATGCGTCAACAGCAGTGACGAGGCGGCGCTGAGCGTCATATGATTCGCTGGTTGCTGCCAGTCATTTCCCAGCAGGAACTGGCGATAAACCGCCGTTATTCCCGGATCGTTGCCAAAGGTGCGCTCATCCAGGGTAAAGCTGTACGGGCTTTTATCCCAGACCTTTTCCCCAACATCCCGCAGATGGGCATCTGTACAGTAGAGATGGACAAACGACAGGTCGTCGCGAATGTCCCAGACGGACTCACTCTCTTTTGGCATCAGACAGAAGCGATCCGGCCCCCCACCATTCTTCCAGCCGCCCGGCGTTTTGTGGTAGCTCTCGTAGCCGTCAGCGACATACAGGCTGAGAGTATGGTGATCGCAATATTGCGTAATGTTGTCACGTTTATTTGACCATGCCGCCAGCTGGACACCCGAATGCAACGCAACCGAGTCATGCAGCACGGCATTATGTTTGCGTAAATTTTCAAAGGCATCATAAGACTGAGACATACCATCACATCACAAAGCAGTAATAAGTAGAATCTCAGTCTATAACAGCCACGACCCGTTTCCAGCCCTCACCGCTCAGACAGCGGCAAAAAAGCGCAAGATTTTGCAAGTCATCCGCAAACCGGTGCAAGCGCGCGCATTTTTTACATGTCACATTCCTTCTTCGGATAATAAAGATAAAGAAGAGAGTGTTATGAACGCATTATTATACTGTCTGGTGGTTGTCATTTGGGGAACCACCTGGATTGCGATTTATCTGCAACAAGGCCCGGTATCGGCGCCCGTGTCCATTTTCTGGCGGTTTGCCGTCGCCAGCGCGTTAATGATGCTCATCCTGCTGGCGAGCGGGAAATTACGAAAATTATCCGGGCGCGACCACCTGTTTTGCCTGTTACAGGGCGGATGCGTCTTCTGCTTTAATTTCTGGTGTTTTTATAGCGCCGCCGCCTGGATCAACACGGGGCTGGAGTCCGTCATTTTCTCAATGGCCGTACTGTTCAATGCGGTTAACAGCTTTGTGTTCTTCGGACATAAACCGCCGCTACGCTTTTATTACGCTGCCGGTCTGGGATTAACGGGCATTATCACGTTGTTCTGGCAGGATCTGGCCAACAGCGGCTGGAACCACTCGCTGTTACTGGGGATTGGTCTGAGCGCGCTGGGAACGTTTGGCTTCTCTTTGGGCAATATGATCAGCATGCGCCATCAGAGAAAAGGTCTGGAAGTCATGACCACCAACAGCTGGGCGATGCTGTACGGCACGCTGCTGATCGCCGCCATTGCCTGTATACGCGGCGATAACTTCACGCCGCAATGGACGTTGAGCTACCTCGGCGCCCTGCTGTATCTGGCAATATTCGGTTCCGTTATCGCGTTTGGCGCGTATTTTACTCTGGTGGGACGCATCGGCCCTGGCAACGCGGCCTACAGTACGCTGCTGTTTCCTCTGGTGGCGCTGACAATATCCACACTCTACGAAGGTTACGTCTGGCAAATGAATGCCGTTGTTGGATTAGTGCTGATCCTGGTTGGCAATCTGGTGATGTTCACGCGTCCAGAGGCGTTAATGAGTAAATTAATTTACCGTCGCCGGGCGGTATAAAAAAACGCGCCATCCGAAGATGGCGCGTGAACTTATTTTTTACCGACATCAAACATGGTGGCATCAGTCGCCATGTCATCAATCACTTCTTTCAACGTTTCAAACGCCATCGGCGTATTTTCGTTGCTCAGGTCTTTACCCTCGCCCTGACGAACCACTTTCACCACCGGTTTATTGGTGGCGGCATCAATCAGCTCGCCTTCAAAGTAAAGATGCGTATCCATTGTGCGATGGCCTGTCGCCATCTGCGTACCCGCAACCACCAGGGCGACCGGCACCACTTCATAGAATTGCAGCCCCTCTTTGCTGGTATCAACGCCGGTTATCGCGCCGCGGAAAATCAGGCTACGCGGCCCTGGGGTCGTCACCAGAGGTTTACGTTTCTCAATGGCCGTTTTCAGTTGGGTATCGGTATAGCTTCGTAATTTATCCAGAACCTGCTGCCCGACCTGCGTTGTGGGTTTCGGCACCGGATAGTAGGTTATCGGGTTCCAGACGATGCTGTCATATTTAGACTCATCAAAGCTGGAGTCAACCCAACGGAGCACCGGTTTTCCCGTTGCGGAGGTTGTTTCTTTCAGCCCTGAATAATCTTTTAAGAACCCAGAATATTTATCCGGCTGAGTGATTTTTGACGCACAGCCAGATAAAGCCAATAAGCCAGAAAGCACTGCAACTTTAAATAAAGTATGAGTACGCATGGAAACTATCCCTTTTGTTTTTGCAGATATGCAATTGGAATAGTAGCAAAAGGAAACTAATCTGGATGGACTATAAATGGTATCGCCAGCACAAATTCAACACGGCGAGTTGCAGGCCGTATCAGGCCTGCAACGCTATCATAAAATTGCGTTATGCGCTTTTACGCGCCAGCAGCGTCGCAAAACGCAGTTTGATGCGGTTGCCGTTGGCGTCCGTGCGGTGAAGTTCACCCACATCCTCGTTGTATTTCAGCAATTCCCAGCCTTCGTAGTAACGGCGCAGTTCCCCTTCTTTAAACGCAAACGGGAAACCCACGGTGCAGGGGAAATCTTCCGTATCCATTGCCGCCACAATCAGGTTATGCCCGCCCGGTTTGGTGCAGCGCTGCATATTGGCAATCAGCCCCGGAATGGTTTTCGCTTCCAGGAACATCATCACGACCGTTGAGAGAATAAAATCGTAGTCGCCTTCGAAGCTTAACGCGTTAAGGTCAACCACCTTTGCTTGCAGGTTTTCCAGCCCTTCCGCCGCTTTGATGCGCTCAACGTTGGCGATGCTCATCGGATTCTTATCCCAGGCGGTAACGTCATAGCCGTTCGCCGCCAGATAGAGGCTATTACGGCCATTTCCGCAGCCCAGATCCAACGTTTTACCCGGCGCGACCACCTTTGCCGCCTCAACGACGTCGGAGTGCGTGCGGGTTAAATCGTATTTTTCAGTAAAGTAATTTTCGTCACGAAGGGTCATTAGTTATCCTCAGATTTCAGTAATGCGGCGCGTTCTGTGCGCACGAGAAGTTTCCCCTGCATCAGCAGCGCAAACGTGCGTACGAGCAATAACGCTATGATAAAATTGGTAAAAATAAACAACGGAATCGCCAGCGTATGAAAAAATCCCGACGCGCTGGCGTGCCCTAAATGCAGCCCTGTCGTCGCCAGCGCTGAAACGCCGAACGAGAAGCTCCAGAAAGAGGCATTAAACGGCTGCGACAGATACCACGGCATCAGGCGCAGCATGAAAAGCAATTGCAGCAAGCCATAGCCAAACAGCATTTTCGCCAGCGTATCGCCTTCTCCGCCGTTGACGCTCAGCCAGGCGCTACAGGCCACTAACGCCGGAGCCAACTGAATGCCCAGCGATGTGCGCAGCACCGCCGGTAATTCACCGGAACTGCGCAAACGTTGCAAAATAACGGGTTCCAGACTCAGCCACGAGAATACGCCAGCCCCTAAAAAGACCAGCCCGGCGTCGTTGTAACCCAACGCGCCGCAGGCCATCGCGCTAATAAAGTTATTCGCTACCGTCGGCAGATACAGCCCCGGCGTTGTCGCCTCTTCAGGATGCGAACCGCGCCAGAGTCCCGCCGTTTGCCATGCGGCATAAGCCAGTTGCACCACGACGCCAATGCTGAACAATCCCACGGCTAACCCACGACACCAGGGGACAAAACCAATCGCCACCAGCATCGTGGTCGCAGGAAAAAGGCTGACAAAACTGCTCTTTACCGGATGCCGTACCTCCGCCAGTACGCTCTGTGGAAAACGCAGCAGACGGTTAAGAAAGGCAAGCGTCAGCAAGCTCCAGATGATCATTGCCAGGATCACCAGGCCATCGCCAATCCAGTGACTGACGGGCCAGATATGGCTGGCATAGCGCCACGCGAAGCCCATGCCAATGGTGCCCAGTACCATCCCAAAATAGCCAGCCGGAAGATTAAGCACCCGGTCGCTCTGCTTGTTCTTACTCATTTTGTTTAATTTATAAAGTATATTTTAAATGCATTTTATGGAATTTCGCCCTGTTTAGCCAGTGCTGAAAAATTTGCTACGGTTATCTTAAGCGAGCAAAGGGAAATTCCCCATGAGCAAATATCACCTGAGTGAAGAATCGCGTGCCTTTAGTTATCAGGATAACGGCCACAAGAAAAGCGTCCTGCTGCGCCAGCTCATTGCCCTTACCGACTTTAACGACGTCAAAGCCGGAACCGCTGGCGGCTGGGTAGACGACGAAAGCGTGCTGGCGCAAGAAGGACACTGCTGGATTTACGACGAGAATGCCCTCGCATTCGCCGGGGCGATGATTTCAGGCAACGCCCGCATCACCCAGGCCTGCATCATCAGAGATCGCGCGCAAATCGGTGATAACGTCTGGATTGATCTGGCCGAGATCAGTCACGGCGCCCGGATAAGCAACAACGTCACCGTGCAGAATTCGCTCGTTCGCGGTGAATGTCATCTGTCTGGCGACGCTCGTATTCTGCACCATTCGGAGATTATCGCCGCAAAAGGCCTAACTCAGGAAAGCGACCTGACGCTGCAAATCTACGATCGCGCCACCGTCAGCAGCTCGCGCATTGTGCATCAGGCGCAAATCTACGGCGATGCGATAGTCACCCAGGCGTTTATTGAACACCGCGCGGAAGTGTTTGATTTCGCGATCGTCGAAGGAAATGAAGAGAATAACGTCTGGCTTTGCGACTGTGCCAAAGTGTACGGTCACGCCCGCGTTATTGCGGGAACGGAGGAAGATGCCATCCCTACGTTGCGTTACAGTGCTCAGGTGGCGGAGCACGCGACGGTTGAAGGTAACTGCGTATTGAAACATCACGTTCTGGTCGGTGGTCATGCCGAACTACGCGGCGGCCCTGTCCTGCTTGACGATCATATCCTGATCGAAGGCCATGCCCGCATTCTGGGGGACGTGCTGATTGAGCATCATGTGGAAATCACCGATCGGGCGACGATCGAAACCTTTGATGGCGACAGCATCCATCTGCGTGGCCCAAAAGTGGTTAACGGTGAACAGCATATTACACGAACACCGTTGGCAGGGTTACTCTGAGGCGTTCTCGATAATGCGGGCGTACAGGTTGACGTCGTGATACTCCCCGTTGAGAAACTCCGCTTGTTTCAGGCATCCCTCCAGTTCAAAACCATTGCGGCGCGCCACCTGGTTGCTCGCCTGGTTCGCAACCCGACATTTAATCACAAAGCGTCGAAGCTCGCCGCGCCCGGCATAATGGCCGATAAACGCCTGAAGCGCGCGCGACATAATGCCCTGCCGCTGGTGAGATTCATCCAGCCAGTAACCGATATAGGCGGTTTTATTCAACGGCTCTATCAGATTAAACGAGATGACGCCCACCACCTCCTCTTCCTGAAAGATAAGGAACATTTTGGCGTAGCCGCGCTGGTGCAACATCATATTACCCTGCACATTTTTGCGCGTATCGTCTTCGCTGGCGACAAACTGCGGCCAGTTTAGCGATGCCTGTAGCCAGTCTTTGTTTTTAAGCACCAGTTGATGTAACGGCGTAACATGGCACTCTTCCACCGCTCGCAGTTCCAGTGTTTCGCTGATCGTGATGACTTCGGCCATTTCTCCATCCTTTACGGTGACAACAGCAGGATTTATTAGCTTATCACAGACTTGCCCGCATACCTGAAAACAGGAAGGGCTTCCTTGTCTGTCAGGAAACCCTTTTAAGCAGGACAAAGACTGCGCAGTGCCTACAACGAATCAGCTCTCATTCAAACTTTCTTTCTGCAATATTCTGAGCAGATCCTCCTTCAGATGGAGTTTCTCTTTCTTCAGACGAACAATATCCAAACTGTATCCCCTGCCGTCAGAACCTTCCAGCCGGGCAATCTCATGATCAAGGGTGTTGTGTTTTTCGAACAAGGAAAGAAAGCGAGGATTCTCGGTTTTCAGTCGTGAAATCAGATCTCTGTATTCTGGAAACATACGCACTCCCTGTTAGTGGCTGTAAAACGTGTACTGAAGTACACACCGTCAGCTTACGCATTTGACATAAGGAATAATGCGAACGGGATCGAGTTTAAATAATGAGCAGAAAATGCGCCGGGAATCGTCGGGAGAAAAGAGCCGCCAGCAGTGTGGCGGCTCGGGGCAGCAGAGCGGATTACCGCATCACGCGGTCATCAACGTAGCGACGCTTATCCGGCGCCGGCGGGAAATACTGATACAGCCAGGTTTCGCTAATGGCGTCCCCCTGGCAGCGCAGGAACATACGCATATCCACCGGGTCGGTCGAATCTGACGTCGGATACCAGTCAAACTGGATGCGATAACCATCGAACGGTTCGACGTAGAGGATCTCAATCTGTTTCGCTTCGCCGTTAGACAGCGTAATGACAGGCTCGATCCCCTTCGGCGCAGCGGCTTTCAGGTCGCCGCCGACAAAATCAATGGCAAAGCGGCGCGCCCATTTTTCCGGGTAGTGTTCACCCGGCGCCCACCCTTCGGGGAAACCGCCCATACCGGTACGGGTCGCCATCACGCGCGCCAACGGCGAGCGAACCGGCGGTTGCGCGCTCCAGTAAAGACGGTATTTGAATGCCAGATCATCGCCCGCTTTGATCGCTTTTTCCGGCTGCCAGAAGCACACCACGTTATCGAGCGTTTCACCGGTCGTCGGGATTTCCATCAGGCCGATAGACCCTTTCCCCCATTTGTTACGCGGCTCCACCCACAGGCTTGGGCGTTTGTTATACCAGCCCATGATGTCCTGATAGTGGGAAAAGTCACGGTCAAGTTGCAGCAGGCCGAACCCTTTCGGGTTATTGTCGAGATAGGCGTTGAACTGCAATTTCTGCGGGTTATTCAGCGGACGGCAGATCCATTCGCCATTGCCCAGCCACATGGCCAGGCGGTCAGAGTCGTGAATTTGCGGATGAATAGTGTCGCACATCCGGCGTTCATTGTTGCCGCAGCTGAACATGCTGGTCATTGGCGCGATACCCAGCTGCTTGATGTCTTTACGCGCATAAATGTGGTTTTCCACATCCATGATCACCTGACTCTCTTCACAGTGGATCACAAATTTATAGGCGCCAGTGACGCTTGGGCTATCCAGCAGCGCATACACGGTAAACGTGGTGTCGCCCGGTTTCGCCGTCTCAAACCAGAATGCGGTGAAGTCCGGGAACTCTTCTTTGCTGTCGGTATAGGTGTCTATCGCCAGGCCTCGCGCGGACAGCCCGTACTGATAAGTGTCATCCACCGCGCGGAAGTAGCTTGCCCCCAGGAAGGAGACGATGTCGCGACGCGCCAGTTCAGGCGCTTTAAAGGCGCGAAAGCCCGCGAAGCCAAGGTCAGTCTGCCCTTCCAGTTGACGGGTATCGACACCGGCGTCATTGTATTTGAACAGTTCCGGGCGGAAATGAATTTCGCGCGCCTGATGCGTGCTGGCATCAAGCGAGAACATACGCACGCGACGACGAAAGCCCATTCCTACGTGGAAAAATTGCACATCCAGCTCGCGACCTTCGATGTTGTTCCACAGAGAGTGCGCCGCATCGTACTGAATGCTGTTGTAGGCCTGCGGCGTCAGATTCGCCAGCGTATTGGGTAACGCCCGGGGTTCACCGCCCCACGGCTTTTGCGCTAAATCGTTCGCCATTGATTGCAGAACGGAAAAGTCAAAACGGACGGTTTGACCATCTGCAATATCAGACTCTGCCGCGAAAGCGGCGCGGGAAAAGAGTGAAGCAATACCGCTCGTACCGCACACGGCGGCCATTGCCATTGAACCTTTAATAAATCGTCTACGATCCATACCTGAAAGTGAGTCCTTCTGGTCGTGTGAATGGTCCCGCGCTGGTCTCTATCAGCGGCAAGAAGTGCAACGTTTCTGACCGCTCACTCTAGACAAAATTCATTAATAATCCAATTGTTGGCTGTCGATAATCTGTACAAAAGCCAAAATATTTTATGTCGATAAGAACAGACTGAATACCGTGTAAATACAGATGGGCGTGCTTTCAGGTTATGAAAAGCGCAACCTGCCGGACATCTCGCCATTATTCCAGACTGACGTGATGTTTCATCACCCGTTTGAACAGCGCCATCCGCGCGCCCATAAAGCGGTTCTCTACTTTAAAACCGGCAAATTTATTCAGTCCGATGCGTAACAAGCGATCCCGCCCCTGAACGCTGGCGGGCCAGCGCACCGGACCATGCAGAACATCGCAGGTCCGGCTGGCGTGACGGGCGAAATTAACCCAGTAATCGGCGATATGCCGGGCAAACGCCAGATCGTTGTCATTCACGTAATTGCGCGCGGGTTCCGCCAGCGTCAGCGTATCAAAGACATACGGCACTTCATTTCCGTGCCAGGCGCCGTTGGCGTAGGTTGTGTGTTCAGTTTCCGCGACATAGTCAAACCAGTATCGCCAGCACGGTTCACCTACCCGCTGCTGCGCCTGCATCACCACATAACCCAACGTGGTGAACGCCATATCGCGGCAGACCTGACGCCCCAGTTCTTCATCGCCTTTCACGCCGGGATAGAGCAGCCTGATCAGCCCTAACCCCAGTCGGCGTTCGCGCCGCAATTTCGCGATCTGCCCGGCGAGATCAACGCCAAACACTGCCATCACGCTCGCTTCGTCGCTGTTGGAGCCAACCAGAACCGGCATTGGGTGCTGCTTTCCGGCAAAGAAGGTCTCCATCATCGGCTGTGGCAATACCGCATCGCCGGAAATCGGCGTCGGCGCGATTTTCAACGGTGCGCCCAGCGGCCAGAATGCCTCCGCCGGTAGCGCCCGCAACTGTTCAGCAGTAGCGTTCGGCAAATTAAAATGCGCCGCCAGTTCGATGCCCTTTTGCAGCGCGACCTCGCGCGGCGTATCCGGTAACGTATAACCACTCTGAATAATAGCTTTATGGAACAGGCCCTTTGCCCGTGGGGACGCCATCAACGACAGGACGCTACGCGCGCCAGCGGACTCGCCGAACAGCGTCACATTCTGCGCATCGCCGCCGAAAGCGGCAATATTGTCCTGCACCCAGCGTAGCGCCGCGATCTGATCGAGCAAGGCGAAGTTATGTACGCATTCGCCGTCCTCGTCATCAAGGGCCGGATGAGCAAAAAATCCCAGGTGACCAAGACGATAATTGAGCGTGACTACCACGACATCGCGCTTCGCCAGCGCACAACCGTCGTAAGGCGGTAATCCTCCCGCGCCGATGGTGTAGCCGCCGCCATGCAGCCAGACCATCACCGGCAACGGCTGCGGGCGCATCGCGGGCGCCCAGATGTTCAGATACAGGCAATCCTCGGAAAAACGCCCCGGATCGCCCCCGCCAAGCTCGCGACAATATTCAATATCCTGCCAGCTGGCGCATGAAAATGTATTCGCAGGGCGTTCGCCCTGCCAGGGTGCGGCAGGCTGTGGCGCCCGCCAGCGGAGCTGACCCGTAGGCGGCGCGGCATACGGTATACCGCGCCAGATGTGGATGTCGTTTTGCACAACACCCATGACATTTCCCTGTTGCGTTTCGACAAGCGGGATGGAGGGATTCAACATGACGCATTCCTTTTCCTTCACATCCCGACAGCATACCGCGATCAGAGCAGTCCGCAACGCCGTTTACTGCGTTCTTCCGCCGCCTGATAAAGCGCAAACTCATCATATACCGGGCACCCCAACGCCTGCTCAAAGGCGTCGCGGCTGGCATTGCCGTGGCTGCGCGCCTGGGTTTCGTTACCCAGGTTAGACTGGAATATTCCGGCCGCGCTTACCGGCAGAAAATCTTCATAGGTAATGGGTTGTGCCACCACCCAACCGCGTTCAATCAGCGGCTGTGGGTCGTCACCCGGATGAATAGACTGGCGGTGCGATTCACCAGCAGGCGTTAACCGGTAGCGAAACCAGGCGAGCCCCTGCTGGCGCAGTAAAAATTCGCTGTCCGGGAAAGCGTTAAAGACCGCCTGCAAATGCAGCTGATGCGTAAGATTATCTTTGCCCGTCCCCGCCTTATGCAGTAACGCATCGTACAACCGCCGTCCTTCAGGCGTCAGCGCCACGCCGCGCTGTTCAATCTCACCAAAACGTGCCGTATGGCTGCCCTCCGTTTCACCGGCAAACAGCACCGACTCTTCCAGCGCCTTGAAACTGGTCTGGCGTAACAGAATCGGCACCTCACGGCGCGGCGGCCCTTCAATCAGGATCTTGGGTTCGATACCGCATTCCGGCATCATCAACTGCACTTTGTCGATATCCAGCGTGCGCGGCGTCAGGTGGTTAATGTGGCACCCCGGAAAACACACCACGTCAGCAATCAGACGGTGTTCATTATGTAATGCCTGATACGTTTCCCTGTCCACCGTGGCGTGCCGGTGCCAGCGGAAAGTCTCCAGCGCCTCCTGCACAAACTCCCGCGCCTGCGCCCCGGTAAAATTGCCCTGCGCATCAAAGATGTCCAGAAGTTCGCGACAGCGCGGCGTAAAGATATCGCGCTTCGCCAGAATATCCGCCGCGCGTTGGCGCAGCGTCGCATTCTCAATTAACTCCAGCCGTAATAGCGAGGTGAAGACGCGAAACGGGTTGCGGGAAAGCGACGCATCGTCAATGGGGCGAAAGGCGGTGGAATGAACGGGAACGCCCGCCTGAGAAAGGTCGTAATAACTGACGGGATACATCCCCATAATCGCAAACATTCGGCGCAAGGTGGAAAGCTCCTGCGCCGTACCCACCCGAATCGCACCATGCCGTTCAACGTTCAGCCGCGCCAGCTCATCCGCGTTGGCCAGCTTTTCATGCAGCGTGGGATTATTTTCCAGTACCGTCAGATTCACATCAGCGACAAGTTCCAGCAATGTACCGTACTGTGGAACTTCCTGCTGGTACATTGCTGACATTGCCTGCGAAAAGTGTTCCCGAATCTCATCAGCCGCGATGGTGTTCGCCATAATGTCATGCCTCCAGTGAATATTACCTGGAGTGTAGAAAACGCCGTTCACTCTGGTGGGAAGAATTTACAAAGTGTGATCTCACCTGTGCGGATTCAGGTGATGTTCCAGCCAGGGGAGCATCTGTTTCTTACGGCTCAGCATCCCTTCCACCTCGCAGGGGTGCGGGACATCCGGCTGGGCATCTCCGGCAAACCAGAGGCGGGAATAACCGAGATTGATATCCGTGAGCATCAGAACAACCAGCGCCGCATCTGCCCCGGCGGCATAGCGCGCCATTTCCTCACGCAGGTCGTCCATCATCGCATCAACCTGTTCCAGCGCATACAGCTCAAGCTGCGCCACGCAAACCCGCTGCCCGTGGACAGTAAAGGTTTTCATGTCCTTCTGAAGAAGCTGGCTGGCGTTCATCCCTTCCACGCTGGTTTTCGCGTACAGAAGATCGCGGCTAAAGCGTTCAAGAGACAAACCGGCGAGCTGGCTGAGCGATTCCACCGCAAGGCGGTCATCCGGGGTCGTTGTCGGCGAACGAAGCGTGACAGTGTCACTCAGGACGGCGCCCAGTAATAACGTCGCTTCTGCGGGTGAAAGCTGTTTTCGAATGGCATCCGTCATCAGTTGCCACAGTAATGTTGCGCTACTGCCAACAGGTTTTACCCACACTTCCGGCGGCAGTCGGGTGATCAACCCGCCTAAGCGGTGATGGTCAATAATGCCAACAACGTTACTCTGCGCTAAAGAATCCGGCCCCTGGGCTGGTTCGGTAAAATCAACCAGCCAGACGTCCCGATCGGTGAGCGGAACGCTTAATCGTTCAGGAATGGGCAACCCCGCCTGCGCAAAAATAAACTGCGTCTCACGGTTGGCTTCCCCCGTGCGGAACGCCACTGCCTCCTGCCCGCGTAACGTCAGCCAGCGCGCCGTCATCATGGCCGTACAGATAGCATCGCTATCAGGATTGAGGTGACCAATTACATATATCATTGTTGTTTCCTGTTGGAAAAAGCATGAGGAACCGGAAGAGTATTGACCAGCCCGACACGCTCCTGGTGATAAAGAGTCATATCAGGCGTCATCAGCCTACTGAAACGAGGCGGTTGGAATAAGGTGGAACGCCATCACCCTGCACAGGATTGTGAACCCGCTTGATGTCTCTTTCAAGTATGAACTCACGTTATGACCTGTCGCTTTCTGCGCCACGCATTGTCATTATTCTCACATCACTGTGAATCGTACAAAACATAAGCAAAACAAACTTCTTGTAAAAGAAATGAGTTAGATGTTAATAATATTTTGCTATCAGGTTATCAAAAACCAATAACTTTACTTGTCACCGGCACCGCTCTGTTTTTAACATCGCTTATGGAAAAAAATAGCTTGTTTAGTCAGCGCATCCGTTTGCGCCATCTTCATACTTTTGTAGCTGTCGCCCAACAAGGAACACTGGGGCGCGCGGCTGAAACCCTTAACCTGAGTCAACCTGCACTCTCTAAAACGCTTAACGAGCTGGAGCAACTGACCGGAACCCGCCTTTTTGAGCGCGGTCGCCTCGGCGCGCAGTTAACGTTGCCCGGCGAACAGTTCCTCACCCATGCGGTAAAAGTGCTTGATGCGCTTAATACCGCGGGCCAGGCGTTGAATCGCAAAGAAAGCCTCAATAATGATGTGGTGCGCATTGGCGCATTGCCCACCGCCGCGTTGGGTATCCTTCCGGCCGTTATTGGTCAGTTCCATAAGCAGCAAAAAGAGACGACGTTACAGGTCGCCACCATGAATAACCCGATGCTGCTCGCTGGCTTAAAAACGGGGGAAATCGACCTCGGTATTGGCCGGATGTCCGACCCGGAATTGATGAGCGGTCTGAATTACGAGCTGCTGTTTCTGGAGTCGCTGAAGCTGGTTGTGCGCCCTAATCACCCACTATTACAGGAAACCGTCACCTTAAGCCGTGTGATGGAATGGCCAGTGGTCGTGTCGCCCAAAGGCACCGCTCCCCGGCAGAATGCGGAAGGTCTGCTACAAAGTCAGGGCTGCAAAATGCCCGTTGGCTGCATCGAAACGCTGTCGGCCTCGCTGTCTCGCCAGCTTACCGTTGATTATGACTACGTCTGGTTTGTCCCTTCAGGCGCGGTGAAAGAAGATCTGCGCCAGGCTACGCTGGTATCACTGCCGATTCCCACCCTGGGCGCTGGCGAACCGATTGGCATCCTCACCCGCGTGGACACGCCGCTTTCTCCCGGCGCACAGGCGCTGATCGCCGCTATCCGTAAATCCATGCCGCACTGAATGCGCCCTCAAATAAATGCCGGATAAGACGCGTTAGCGTCGTTACCCGGCAATATTAAGGCTTAAAACGTTTCCCAGTTATCACCACTGGTTGTTACCGGCTGCGGTGATGAACTGGCGACGACGTCCACAGACGGCGCGCGTTTAATCGCACTTCCCCCCTGCAAACGAAACGCCCCGACCGCTTCGGTTAAGCGAGCGGCCTGCTCTTCCAGAGACGCGGCGGCGGCAGAGGCCTCTTCGACCAGCGAGGCGTTTTGCTGCGTGACCTTATCCATCTCGGAAATCGCCTGGCTCACCTGCACAATCCCACGGCTCTGCTCATCAGAGGCTGCGGCGATCTCCAGCATAATGTCCGTTACGCGTCGCACGGCATCGACAATATCATTCATGGTGTTGCCTGCTGCGACGACTTCCCCGGAGCCCTGGTCAATCAGTCTGACCGATTCGCTGATCAGCCCTTCAATTTCCTTCGCCGCCTGCGCACTGCGGCTTGCCAGCGTGCGCACTTCACTGGCGACCACGGCGAAACCGCGCCCTTGTTCACCCGCTCGCGCCGCTTCGACCGCCGCGTTAAGCGCCAGGATATTGGTCTGGAAAGCGATGCTGTTGATGACGGCGGTGATCTCGGAAATTTTCTTCGAACTATTGGAGATGTTGCCCATTGTTTTCACGACGCCAGACACCATCTGACCGCCGTGACTGGCTTTGCCGGAGGCGTCTTCCGCCAGTTTGCTGGCATGGTGCGCGTTGTCCGCATTTTGTTTCACCGTGGCCGTGAGCTCTTCCATGCTGGCTGCGGTCTGTTCAATTGCTGCGGCCTGCTCTTCCGTACGCGATGACAAATCGGTATTGCCGGCGGAAATCTCACTGGTGCCGCGATAAATCTCTTCCGCCCCCTGACGTACCGTTCCCACCGTTTGCCCCAGAGAGGACTGCATCTTCTGGAGATGGCGGCTTAAGCGACCGATTTCGCTGCGTCCGGTTGGATCATCCGGCATGGTGAGATCGCCTGCGGCAATCTGTTCAATACGCTGCGCAGCACGTTGCAGAGGGTTGATTACCGTCCGGCGGAGCGCGATAAACGTCAGTAGCGTAAGCACCAGCGCCAGCGCGAACGCCCCAATCATGAACATCAATCCCAGTTGGCTGCGCTGATGCGCCTGGTCGCTAAGCTGATTCGCGCGCGCCGTGCGTAGCTCAATCGCCTTGAGCAATACGGTGTTATACGCGGTATCGAGCGGTCTGGCCTGTTCGTTTTCATGGTTGATAATCGCCTCGAACATGCCGTTTCTGGCGTATTTCAACATAGGTTGCAGGCCATCAATATAGGCTTTGAAGCGGGTATTCAGCTCCGCATCCAGCGCTTCGTCCGCCGGTGTTTTTACCGCCCGCGCCATAAAGACGTTAAAGCCTTCCTGCGACTGCTTAATCCGCTTCTCCGCCTCAGCGATATTGGCTTTCATGTCATCCATTTCAGCAATGCGGCTCGCCGCGCCTGCATGGATCATATTGATACGCGCGGTACGCAGATGGTTAGAACTGTTGGATAAGCCCATCCGCACCTGAATTTCGTCCGTCACATCCCGCTGGTCACGATCTGCCTGTAGCAGGAAGTACCCCGCCAGCCCGGAACTGAGTGCGAACAGAAGAAGGATGCCACCGAGAATGGAGGAAAACAGCGGAACCAGCCGAATATGATGCAGAAAACCCAGCTTATGCGGTGCTTGCATCGTTGATGTGTTGTCCATGACCGTCGACTCTCTTGTAGGTTATTGCGTATAAAACACGCCCGTTAGATAGTCATCGGCATTCCAGGAAGTTTGCTTACGGTGAAAATCGGAATGTTTGTCACATTTTCACAACATTTATTCCTGAAAATTCAGGAAAGTGCCAGCGGCAGACCCGCTGGCATGTGAATCAGTTATCACCGAAATGGATAACGGTGCGAATGGACTTGCCCTGATGCATTAAATCAAAGGCATCGTTGATTTGATCAAGCGGCAAGCGATGGGTAATGAACGGGTCCAGACGAATTTTCCCCGCCATCGCCTCTTCCACCATGCCTGGCAGTTGGCTACGCCCTTTCACACCGCCAAAAGCGGAACCGCGCCAGACGCGCCCGGTAACAAGCTGGAACGGACGGGTTTTAATTTCCTGGCCTGCGCCAGCCACGCCGATGATGATGCTCTCGCCCCAGCCTTTGTGGCAGCACTCCAGCGCTGCGCGCATCACATTGACGTTACCGATACATTCAAAACTGAAATCGACGCCGCCATCGGTCAGCTCAACAATCACATCCTGGATGGGTTTGTCATAGTCATTCGGGTTAATGAAATCGGTCGCGCCCATTTCTTCCGCCAGTTTGAATTTCTCCGGGTTGGTGTCAACCGCCAGAATACGCCCGGCTTTCGCCTGCACCGCTCCCTGAATCACCGCCAGGCCGATACCGCCCAGGCCAAAGACCGCAACGCTATCCCCTTCTTTTACTTTTGCTGTGTTGTGTACCGCGCCAATCCCTGTGGTGACGCCGCACCCCAGCAGACAGACTTTATCCAGCGGCGCCTGCGGATTGACTTTCGCCAGAGAAATTTCAGCACAAACGGTATATTCACTGAATGTGCTGGTGCCCATATAGTGATAGACAGGTTCGCCGTTGTAAGAAAAACGGGTGGTGCCATCCGGCATCAACCCTTTACCCTGCGTGGCGCGCACCGCCTGACACAGGTTGGTTTTGCCGGATTTACAGAACTTACACTCGCCGCATTCTGCGGTGTACAGCGGAATAACATGATCGCCAGGCTTCAGACTGGTGACGCCTTCGCCAACGTCGACCACCACGCCACCGCCTTCGTGACCCAGCACCGCCGGGAACACGCCTTCCGGGTCGTCGCCGGAGAGCGTAAACGCATCCGTATGGCAAACGCCGGTATGGGTAATTTTGACCAGCACTTCGCCTTTTTGCGGCGGCGCGACGTCAATTTCAACAATCTTTAACGGCTGGCCGGGGCCAAATGCAACTGCTGCACGTGATTTCATTTGTCTCTTCCCATTATTGTGAGGTGATCTGTTTATTTTAGATAAGCGCGCAGAAGGTGGCCGATTTCAGCCATGCGCACGGCGCGTTGATCCGGCGTGGTGTCGCCGCTGACCAGTTCATCTTTCAGGTGAATCTCAACCATCTCTCCCATCAGCCCGTTAGATGCACCGCGAACGGCGGCAATCTGTTGCAGGATCGCCAGGCAAGGTTCTCCTGACTCCAGCGCCCGTTCCAGCGCGTCAACCTGCCCGCGGATACGGCGAACCCGAGTGAGAATACGTTTTTTATCTTCAGGTGAATGCGGCATACGCCCTCCATACTATAGGGGGGTATACTATCAGATTTGTTATGTGGCTGTAAAACCAACAGCAGCATCTCGCTATTTGTATGACAAATGGCTATACTGCCCGCTTCCGATGTAGACCCGTTTTCTTCACCTGCGTCACGGGTCTGGTTACACGCAGGTGTTTTCTAAAAGAAACCCCGCATTGCGCGGGGTGGTGAGAAGAGTCAGGAACGTTTGCGCGGCATCATGCGCAACAGCGTATTGTCTTTCCAGACGTAGTGATGCATCAGCGCCGCGGCGGCATGCAAGCCAATGACAAAATACCCCAGTTTCGCCAGCGTGATATGCCAGGTTTTCAGCATATCCACCACCTCAAAATTAGCGTCTGACGCATGCGGCATCACCAGGCCGAACGCAACCCAGGGATTGCCCCGGTTATACATCATCACCAGGCCAATAATCGGCAAGACAATAAACAGCAGATAGATCACCAGATGCCCAAGATGCGCCATTCCGGTCACCATCGGCTTTGGTTTTGGCACAATGGGCGGCGCCGGGTATTTCAGTCTGACCAGCAGACGCGTCACCATCAACACCAGGATTGTCATCCCGCACGAGACATGAACCATATTGATCCACGGACGATAGCTGCGGGGCGCAAATCCCCTCAACTCCATTGCACAGTAGGTCACAATAACCAGTAAAAAGACCAGCCAGTGGATGCCAATTTGCAGGCTTGTGTACTTATTGCTCATAACACGTCCTGAGTAAAAAAATAAAGCGTCAACATAGCGAGCTTTTGTTAAAAATTCATTAACTTTTGTTCACCCAATTTCAACCAGTTACGCTTAGCCGCAAAATCTGTTATTGCCCTGGACGCCTGACTGGACTATGCCTGGTAGGGAAAAAATGTGTCGTACCGTTGCATCCTGACAGGAGAAAACCATGAGTAAAATTGGCATTAACGGCTTTGGTCGTATCGGTCGTCTGGTGTTACGTCGTCTGCTGGAAGTGAAAAGCGACATTGATGTTGTCGCCATCAATGACCTGACCTCCCCTAAAATCCTCGCGTATCTGTTGAAATATGACTCAAACTACGGCGTATTCCCCTGGAGTGTGGATTTCACCGAAGACGCGCTGATTGTGGACGGCAAAAAAATTGCGGTTTACGCAGAAAAAGAGGCTAAAAATATTCCGTGGAAAACCACTGGCGCCGGGATCATTGTCGAGTGCACCGGCTTCTATACCTCAGCCGAGAAGTCCAAAGCGCACCTCGACGCTGGCGCTAAAAAAGTGCTGATTTCCGCCCCGGCTGGCGATATGAAAACCATTGTCTTCAACGTGAATGACGACACGCTGGATGCCAGCGACCAGATTGTTTCTGTCGCATCCTGCACCACCAACTGCCTGGCGCCGATGGCGAAAGCGCTGAATGACAACTTTGGCATTCAGGTTGGCACTATGACCACAATTCACGCCTACACCGGAACCCAGTCGCTGGTCGACGGGCCGCGCGGGAAGGATCTGCGCGCTTCGCGGGCGGCGGCGGAAAACATCATCCCCCACACCACCGGCGCGGCGAAGGCCATTGGTCTGGTGATTCCTGAACTGAGCGGAAAACTTAAAGGCCATGCTCAGCGCGTTCCGGTGAAAACCGGCTCTGTAACCGAACTGGTCTCGATTCTGGAGAAAAAAGTCACTGCGGAAGAGATCAACGCGGTGCTGAAGAAAGCGACAACCCATAATCCGTCGTTCGGCTATACCGATGAAGAGATCGTCTCTTCCGATATCATCGGCTCACATTTCGGTTCGGTGTTCGATGCCACGCAAACTGAAATCAGCACAGTGGGCGATCTGCAACTGGTGAAAACCGTCGCCTGGTACGATAACGAGTACGGTTTTGTGACCCAACTTATTCGCACGCTGGATAAATTTGCCAAACTCTGACCTTCTGGCGGAGGCATTGTTCCTCCGCCGTTTTCACCATTTATCTGGTCATTCAAGACGATGTGAATCCCTTCCGATTTTCAATGGATTAACTGTGTTATAGATAACGTTTATCACTGAGTGAGCACAGTCATGGACGTATTCAGCCGCGAAACCTTAGAAGAAATGATGGCGCAAGCCGTCTCCCGCTCAGCCACATTTACCCTCTGGCCTGATGGCGAAGCCCCCGGAGCGAAAAACAGCGATGCTGTTTTTACGCCAGAACCGCGGCATACCGGTACATCCATCTTCGATCGCGCCGTCACGGGCGTCCGATCTCCTGAAATCACCGTTTACGCGCCAGATAAACCCAACGGCGTGGGGCTTCTCGTGACGCCAGGCGGTTCCTACCGGCGCGTCGTGCTGGACAAAGAAGGCAGCGCGCTGGCACCCTTTTTTAATGCGCGTGGTTATACCCTGTTCGTGATGACCTACCGGATGCCCGGAGATGGCCATGATGAGGGGGCAAACGCGCCGCTGGCGGATGTGCAGCGCGCGATGCGCTATCTTCGCGCCAATGCGCAAGCGTGGAAGATCGACCCGGAACGCATCGGAGTGCTGGGTTTTTCTGCCGGTGCGCATGTCGCCGCCAGTCTGGGAACGCGCTTTGCTGAACCCGCCTGTCCCCCCATCGACAGCCTGGATGAAATCAACGCCCGCCCTGCTTTTATGGCGCTGGTCTATCCGGTCATCACCATGCGTGACGACATTCATCATCCCGGCTCACGCCTTGAGCTGATGGGTGCGGAACCTGACGATGAACAGATTCGCCACTACTCGCTTGAGGAACGCGTGGATGCCGATACGCCGCCCACATTTCTGCTGCATGCCATCAACGATCCGGCGGTAAAGGTGGAAAACAGCCTGGTATTTTTTAACGCGCTGCGCCGTTCTGGCGTAGCGGTGGAAATGCATCTGTTTGAGCGAGGAAAACACGGGTTTGGCATTCGTGATACGCAGGGATTGCCGGTCGCGGTCTGGCCGGAACTGATGATGAACTGGATTGCGACCAAAGTGTGACCGCCATTAGCAGGCCGGGGAAAACCCCGGCCTGCTACATCAGGACTGCAAATAGACCACCTGCGTTTGCAGATACTCGTTCAGACCGTGTTTGCCATCCGCCCCGCCAATACCTGACTTGCGCCAGCCAGCATGGAATCCCTGCATCGCCTCAAAGTTTTCGCGATTGATGTAGGTCTCGCCGAATTTCAGCCCGCCGATCGCCTTCATCGCAACATTCAGGTTTTGCGTATATACAGACGATGTCAGACCGTAATCGCTGTCGTTCGCCATCTCCAGCGCCTCTTCCAGCGTATTAAACGCCACAACCGGCAGCACGGGGCCAAATGTCTCCTCATGCATGATGGTCATCTCCTGGCGAACGTCCAGCAGCAGCGTCGGTGGATAATAATAACCTTTGCCCTCCACGGCCTTGCCGCCCAACGCCACGCGAGCGCCCTCCTGTACGGCGCGCGCCACTTTCTGCTCTACCCGCTCCAGCGCGGCAGCGTTAATCAGCGGCCCCATTGCGATGTCATCACGCTGTGCCGGATCGCCAAACTGAACCGCTTTCATCGCCTCGCCCAGACGATTCACAAAGCGATCGTAAATCCCTTTTTGCACATAAACGCGCTCAGCACAGTTACAGACCTGCCCGGTGTTGATCACTCTGGAATCCACAATCGCTTTCACGGCCAGTTCAAGATCCGCATCGTCCATCACGATTGCCGGGGCTTTCCCGCCCAGTTCCAGGCAAACTTTAGTGATGTTTTTCGCTGCCGCCGCCATAATTTTCTCGCCGGCGACCACGCTGCCGGTCATGCTTACCATCGCGACTTTCGGGTTCCCCGCCAGCTCCTGCCCAACTGTTTCACCGCGTCCCAGCACCAGGTTGAATACGCCTTTCGGTAAGCCGATGTCATGCACGATCTGCGCGAAAGCAATGGCATTGTTTGGCGTAAATTCGCTGGGTTTAATGACGATGGTATTCCCGGTCAACAACGCCGGAGCGAGCTTACGGGCAATCAAAAAGAACGGAAAGTTCCACGGCAGAATCCCGGTGGTGACGCCCAGCGCGCGTTTAAAGACCAGAATATTTTCTCCGGGGCGGTCGCTTTGCAGGATCTCGCCTTCATAACGGCGCGCCCACTCGGCCATATATTCGATGTAGTCAGCGGTGAACGCGACTTCCACCTGCGCCAGCTGCTGGATTTTTCCGCCTTCCGCGACAATCAGCGCACTGATCTCTTCTGCCCGCTCACGAATCCCTGCCGCGATCTTTCTCAGCCACCCCGCGCGTTCAATCGCAGGCAGCGCCTCCCATTCCGGCTGAGCGCGCGCAGCGGCGTCAATGGCCTGACGCGCCTCTTGCGCGCCGCCATCAGGAATACGGGAGAGCAGTTCTTCGGTGGCAGGATTCACCACATCAATCCATGCGTCTCCCTGCCAGCTAACAAATTGACCATTGATATACATCGGGTGTTGTACGGGTGCGGACATGCGCTGCTCCTGTAATTGAATTGTTTTTAACAAGTAAAATCATTGTTAAGTAATAACAATCACATGTTCTCAGAGCCGTCTGCGGTGCTGGTTTTGTGACGTGCTTCATAAAAGCAGCCAGGAAGGTTCTGTCAGAGGGGCGATATCGGGGAGAGAGTTTGCCCGTTTGAGCGTAAATTTCCGCAAACGGGCAAGAAAGTAACATTAACGCAACGAACGACTGTTCATGGTCTCAATCAGGTCAGCGTCATTTTGCAGCGTCTGCCACGCCGCCTCAACGTCAGCGGGAATATCAACGTGCACAATAAAGTCGCGGCCACGCGGCCCGTAGCCGGTTTCATCATCCCGTAAACGCGGAAGCTCTCCCGCAATCAGGGAGAGATAGCGATCCACGGACCACAACCCCTTCTGTTCTCCGGCAAAATCCACGCCGTCATCGTGCTGGCACAGCGTCGGGACAATACCCGGATAGCTCAACCAGCGGGGCGAATCGGGATCGTCGCAGGTGACGCGGCGGAACGTCGCCATCGTCCGGCGTTGCATTGTCGGGTCCTGTACGATAATGGCGGTGTTAATGGGCGCCGATACCTGACCAATCAGGGCGCAGCTGAACTGCGCGTTCTCACCGCAGTTTGTTGACTTGTCTTCTGGCCAAATGTTCTCCGTCGGGATCTGCCAGAACTGATGAGCGATATCCGCGAGGATTTTGGCTTCCGTACGCCCGGTGGTGCGTATGGTGTTGTAGCTCGGGTGCCCGGCGATGGCGGCATAGAGAAACGTGGTGGAATGGCCGATACCGCCGCTGATCAACAGCGGGATCTGCTGCGCTTTCGCTATGTTGCAGGCGGCGTCTATCACCGGGATGACGGCATTCCCCGCCAGCACAACGCAGTCAGCCTGATACGGCGCGTCACCAGAGAAGTCATTTTGGGCCAGCCAATGCCCCAGCGTGTTCGCTGCTTCCAGCGTTGCACTGGATAATGCCGGAAACGGTCTCATTCTCATGGTTCTTCCTCCTGTGTTCCTTGCAGAGTACCGGAGTGGCTTCTGGTGAGTACCAGATCACTCCGAAAGACGATCCGCTGATTATCCTGTGGTGCGAGGGTGAGATAAAGCGTTGATGTCAAACAACGTTCAATGAGCGAAAATCCCGGCTTAACGGCAATGAATATTTGATTTACCGGGCGTTTTCATATTCACTTGAATTATGGTTTACGTCAGACGTAGAATCATTAGCCCGCTAACCATTAAAATAATACAAAGGTATACGACGTTATGCGCCTGCCCCAACGCGATCCTTATGCTCCTCGCGAGTGGCAGCCTCACGAAAAGCCCGCGCTGTTAGGCTCACCTTCGACTCCCATTCACAGCACGCCGAAACGCATCGCCTACGGCGTGGTCGGCCTGCTGGTGTGTCTGACCGGCGCACTCGGGAACGCGGTCGTGACCGCGAATCTGCAAAATTTACAGGGCACCTTTGCCGCCTGGTCGACGGAGATCGCCTGGCTGCCTGCCGTTTATGTCATGACCAATGTCTCAATTAACCTGCTGCTGGTGAAATTTCGCCAGCAGTTTGGTCTGCGGGCATTTACCGAAGGTTTTCTGGTGCTGTATGTGCTGGTCACCTTCTTTCACCTCTTCGTCAACGATCTGAGTTCCGCGCTAATGGTACGCGCGGCGCACGGTATGGTCGCCGCCGCGCTCAGTTCGCTGGGTATTTATTATCAGATACAGGCCTGGCCTGCGAAACACCGTCTGAAAGCGTTAACGATCGGTATTACCGGGTCGTCGCTGGCTATTCCCCTCGCCCGGTTGTTCTCTACCGAACTGCTACAACTGGATGAGTGGCGCGGCCTGTACTTCTTTGAGCTGGGACTGGCGCTGGTTTCGCTGGGCTGCGTCATCGCCTTAAAACTGCCTCCCGGCGACAGACGTAAGGTTTTTGAAAAGAAAGACTTTATTACTTTTATTCTGCTCGCGCCCGGCATGGCGCTGGTCTGTGCCGTGCTGTCGCTGGGGCGACTGGACTGGTGGTTTGAAGCGCCCTGGATTGGCTGGTCTCTGGCGCTGGCGACGGTACTCATCATCAGCGCAATTGTGTTCGAGCATAACCGCAGCAATCCGCTGTTGAATACGCGCTGGCTCTCCAGCGGCAGTATTCTCCGCCTGGGGCTGATTATGCTGTTGATCCGCATTGTGCTGGCGGAGCAAAACACCGGCGTAATTGGCTGGCTGCAATACGCTGGCTTACAGAATGAGCAAATGACGCATCTGGCCTGGTCAATTTTCGCTGGCATTGTGTGCGGCATCATCACCAGTTGCCTGACGATTAAACCGACGAGACTGGCCTGGCCCGTGATTACGTCGCTGGCATTGATGATCATCGCCTCGCTGCTCGACAGCCACTCCACAAACCTGACGCGCCCCGACCAGTTAATGGTCAGCCAATTCTTACTCGGCTTTGGCAGCGCGTTCTTCCTTGCCCCGGCAATGCTGGCGGGTATCGGCGGCGTCATCGCCGATCCGCGCAATCTGGTCAGTTTTTCCGTCTTATTTGGGATGAGTCAGAACATCGGCGGTCTGCTGGGCTCCGCCATTCTCGGCACGTTCCAGACCTGGCGTGAAAAATATCACTCCAGCCTGCTGGCCGATCAGCTCACCACGCTAAATCCGCTGGTGAATGAGCGTCTACAGATGTACAGCCAGATGTACAAAAGCCTGATTGGCGACAGCGCATTGCTGAACACCCAGGCGATCGCCCAGCTACAAACCGTTACGTCGCTTGAGGCAAATATCCTCGCCTATAACGATACTTATTTACTGACGGCCAGCATTGCCGCCGCTACGCTAATCTGGATTTTATGGCGCTTGCTGCGACTGCGTATTACCGCCCGGATGGCGCTGAAAAAAGCCACCGGAACCAAGTAACAGATGAAAATTATGTTTATCGCTTTACCTCAGGAGCCGCTATGAGTCAGCAGGATGCCGCCAAAGAGCAGGCAAATACCCGAAACAATCTCCGTGTGGTGTCAATTTTTGCCGCTGCCGCCATTGGCCTCGTCGGGGTTCTGGTGATCCTCTACGCCTGGCAATTACCGCCGTTTACCCGCCATACGCAATTTACGGATAACGCCTATGTGCGTGGGCAAACCACCTTTATTAGCCCGCAGGTGAATGGATATATCACGCAGGTGAATGTGCAGGACTTTGTGCAGGTGAAAAAAGGCGAACTGCTGATGCAGATCGACGACCGTATTTATCGCCAGCGTGTCCATCAGGGCGAAGCGCAGTTGGCCATGAAAATCGCCGCGTTAAATAACAACCTGCAACAGCGTAAAAGCGCCGAAGCCGTGATTGCGCGCAATGAAGCGGTACTGAAGAACGCCAAAGCGCAAAGTCTGAAAACCCAGGCAGATTTGAAACGCGTGAAAGATCTCACCGCCGACGGTTCGCTGTCGATTCGTGAACGCGATGCGGCGCTGGCCAGCGCCGCGCAAGGCAGCGCGGATATCGACCAGGCGAAAGCCACGCTGGAGATGTCACGACAGGATTTACAAACAGTGATCGTCAACCGGGGAGCGCTGGAAGCCGACGTTGAGAATGCCCGCGCAGCGTTAGAGCTGGCGCAGATCGATCTGCAAAATACCCGCATTGTCGCGCCGCGCGACGGCCAGCTTGGGCAGATTGCCGTCCGCCTCGGCGCGTATGTCACCGCCGGAACGCACCTCACCACGCTGGTGCCGCCGCAGCACTGGGTTATCGCCAATATTAAAGAGACGCAACTGGCGGAGCTGCGCGTGGGTCAGCCGGTACGGTTTACTGTCGATGCGCTGAATGATCGGGCTTATGAAGGCCGGGTGGAGAGCATTTCTCCGGCAACCGGCGTGGAGTTCAGCGCCATTACGCCGGATAACGCGACCGGCAACTTTGTCAAAATCGCCCAGCGCATTCCGGTTCGGGTGGAGGTACTGGGTAAACCGGAGGAGATTGCGCGATTGCGTCCGGGCATGTCGGTGCAGGTACATATCGATACCCGGGAGGCGAAACAATGACGCGCCGTCCCGTTGCCGCTTTGCTGTTCGCCCTGCTGCTCAGTGGCTGTCAGTCGGTTGATGTGGCACCCGCAAAACCGTCTTTGCAAATCCCCGCCGCCTGGCGAACCGCCACCGGCCCCGCCAGCGCAACAGAACAGGTATGGTGGAGAAATTTTCACGACAGTCATCTGAATCGTTATGTCGATCAGGCTCTGCAAAATAACAGTGACGTGCTGATTGCCCGCGAACGGGTAAATGAATACCAGGCCAGGGTCTATGCCGCCGAAGGCAGCCTGTTCCCCTCGCTGGATGCGGGCGTTAGCGGAGCGCGGGCGCGAACGCAGTCTGCGGCAACCGGACTTCCGATCTACAGTACGTTGTATAAGGGCAGCCTGACGGCAAGCTACGATGTCGATATCTGGGGCGTTAATCGCAGCACCGCCAGTGCGGCGCAGGCCTCGCTGGCGGCGCAAAAAGCGGCGGCCGCCGCCGCCGATCTGACCGTTGCCTCGTCCGTTGCGTCCGGTTATGTCACGCTGCTGGCGCTGGATGAGCAGCTCAACGTGACAAAATCGACGCTGAAATCGCGTGAAGAAGCCTGGAATCTGGCAAAACGGCAATATGAAACAGGCTACAGCTCGCGCCTGGAATTGATGCAGTCGGATTCTGAGCTTCGCTCTACGCGCGCGCAAATTCCCCTGCTTGAGCACCAAATCGCACAACAGGAAAACGCGCTGAGTCTTCTGCTGGGCAGCAACCCGACGCGCCTGGCCCGTAGCGACCGTTTTGATGCGCTGACGCCCTTAACGTTGCCGTCACAGTTGCCCTCTTCGTTGCTCAACCGCCGTCCTGATGTTGTGCAGGCCGAGAGACAGCTTATTGCGGCTGATGCGACGCTTGCCGCCTCTCGCGCCAGCCTGCTGCCGTCGATCAACCTGACGGCGACCGGATCGGTGCAGGATCGCACTCTCCCCGGTCTGCTTGACGACCCGCTCCGCTTATGGAGTATCGGCGGCAGCATTCTCGCCCCTCTGCTTAACCGTCAGGCATTGAATGCGCAGGTTGATATTTCCCAGTCCCAGCGTAATCAGGCGCTGTACAGTTATGAAAAAACCGTGCGTAACGCCTTCAGAGAGGTAAACGATAGCCTCGACGCCATCACCCGCTATCAGGAACAACTCAGTGAATTACAGGCGCAGCAGGATGTGGCGCAGGAAACATTGCGCATCGCCCAGAATCGCTATCGCAATGGCTATTCGTCTTATCTGGATGTACTGGACGCCCAGCGCACGCTGTTCTCAGTGCAAACCAATGTGGTGCAGGTGAAAAACAATCTGCTGCTGGCGCAGATTGATCTCTACAAAGCGCTGGGCGGCGGCTGGTCAGTCTGACGTCATCCGTACGGCAAGTGGTGAATGATTTCGCGGACGTTATAGACCAGGCCAGACAGCGATACCACCAGCAAAAACAGCGATGACGCCAGCCCAATACGCCTGCTGTGATGCGGTGACAACCAGTTATTGATGAGCAGGATGTACAGCGATAAAACAGCAAAATCAAAAATGATCCACACCACCGTCAGCGTCATAATGCTGGCGGCGAAGTTCTGCGTCACCGCAATAAACTGAGGGAAGAAAGCGACAAAGAAAAGGATGTCTTTCGGATTTGAAATGCCGGTAATAAATCCCCGGATCACCCCGCCGTCGTCCGCAGCGACCGTGTTTTCTTGCGCATTTGCCTGTGGATTCCCCGCCCGCAGGCTGATTAACGCGCCGTAGCCGATATACAACGACCCTGCGATCCCCAGCAAAGACAGAAACAAACCGGAGATCGACACCACTCCAGCCAGCATCAGCGCCGCCAGGATAATCAGCACCAGAGAGGCGCTGTTCGTTCCGATCACCGTCGCAAAGGCTTTACGCGCGCCGTGCCGGGCCGCCGTTCCAGTTACCAGCGCAACCACCGGGCCGGGCGTGACCAGCAACAGTAAAACCGATAAACTATACGCACTCAGCAATGTCAGATTAATCAACGCCTTTTCTCCTTCATAACGCACACAGGCCCGGAAACTCCCGGCATTATTCAGCGGGCGATGACGTTTGAAAAACGAATAAAACTGCTATTTAATGTGAGTAAAACTCACAATAGCGTATCGCCATGACTCTGCCGCCACTGTATGCCCTGCGCGCTTTTGAAGCCGCCGCCCGCCTCGGATCATTCAGCAAAGCCGCTGACGCGCTGAACGTCACTCCGGGTGCGGTCAGCAGACATATCCGTACCCTGGAGACAACGTTTGACTGCTCGCTGTTTCACCGCAACGGCCCGCAGGTTGAGGTAACGGAAGCGGGACGCGCGCTGGCGGAGCAGCTGGCCACAGGCTTTTGGACGCTGGAAAACGCCTGCTCCGCGTTTCGCAACCAGCAGCACGGTCTGCGCTTAAAGGCGCCCTCAACCCTGACAATGGGCTGGTTGCTGGACGTGCTGAACAGCGTACATCAGCAGGAGCCCTCGCTTAACGTGGAGCTTTCCAGCGTCTGGATGGACACCGATACGGTGGATTTCAATCGCGAACCCTTTCACTGCGCCATCCTGTTAGGCAACGGTCATTTTGGTCCCGGCACGCAAAGCAGGCTGCTTTTTAAAGAGTGGCTGATCCCGATATGCGCCCCCGCGCTGCTTGAACAGGTACGAGAAAACATTGCCGACTGCGAGCTTATTCACCCTTCGCCAGACCGGCGCGACTGGACGCGATGGCTGGCGCGCAGCGGTAAATTTAACGGGCTGAATACCCGCCGGGGAAAAGTGTTCGACACGCTGGAACAGGGAAATCAGGCGGCGATAAGGGGGCATGGCGTCTCCGTGGGCGATCTGCTGCTCAGTCTGGAGGCGGTAAAAAGCGGTCTGCTCACCCTTCCGTTCAATGAAGCGGTGGCAACCGGAGAAGGCTACTATCTGGTCTGGCCGCAAGATACGGCATTCGAAAAAGACATTGCGCTGCTTTATGACAGGCTAAAGCGCGCCGCCCCGCAGGAGATACCCGAAGGTATCTCCTGCCTGAGCTGAGCATGGAGCTACAGGCTGATTTGCTCCATCGCCTGTAAAATGCGCTTATCGGAGATCGGGTACGGCGTGCCGAGCTGTTGTGCAAAGTAGCTGACGCGCAGCTCCTCAATCATCCAGCGGATTTCTTTGACGTCGTCGTCATCACGGCGGGCTGGCGGCAGCTTATTAATCCACTGCTGCCAGGCCTGCTGCACGCTTTCGATTTTCAGCATCTGCGCCCTGTCACGGTGCGGGTCAACCGCCAGTTTCTCCAGCCGTTTTTCAATCGCCTGCAAATAGCGCAGCGTATCGCCGAGGCGCTTAAAGCCGTTGCCGGTGACAAAACCGCGATACACCAGCCCGCCCATTTGCGCTTTGATATCAGACAGCCCCAGCGCCATCGTCATATCCACGCGTCCTTTCAGACGTTTGTTGATCGTGAACACGGCGGTCAGGATCTGCTCGACCTGCTTCGCGATATCGACAACGGTGTCGTTCAGCTCAGCGCGCACCTTCTCATGCAGCGCGGCAAAAGCCTCTTCCGTCCATACCGGGCCGCCATTGGCGTCGATCAGCTTATCCACGCCGCAGGAGATGCAGTCGTCAATCAACTCCAGCACTTTGCCATACGGGTTAAAGTACAGACCGAGCTTGGCTTTGTTCGGCAGTTTTTCGTGCAGATACTTAATCGGCGACGGAATATTCAGCAGCAGCAAGCGGCGTAAACCGCACCACATTGCCTGTTGCTGCTCCAGCGGATTGTCGAACAGCCTGATGGCGACGCTATCACGCTCATCTACCAGCGCAGGCCACGCCTTCACTTTGTAATTGCCGCGTTTCTGCTCATAGCTTTCCGGCAGCTGACCGAAACTCCAGATGTGCAGCCCACTCTGCTCGATGCCGTCATCTGCCACCGCCGAGAGTGTTTCCTGGACTTTCCCTTTCAGCGCCTCTTTCAGCCCCTGCAAAGCGCGCCCTTCCTGCAACTTCTTGTTTTTGTCATCCACCACGCGGAAGGTGATCTTCAGATGATCGGGCACCTGATCCCAGTGCCAGTCTTCGCGATCTACCGTCACGCCGGTCATCCGCCGCAATTCACGCTCCAGCGCATCCAGCAACGGTAGCTCCAGCGGCGTTACGCGACCTAAAAACGCTTCGGCATAGTTCGGCGCCGGAACAAAGTTCCGCCGTACCGGTTTCGGCAGCGATTTAATCAGCGCAATCACCAGCTCTCGGCGCAGACCTGGAATTTGCCATTCAAACCCGGACTCTTCCACCTGGTTTAACAACGGAAGCGGGATATGGACAGTGACGCCGTCGGCGTCGGCGCCCGGTTCAAACTGATAGCTCAGCCGCAGCTTAAGATTTCCCTGGTGCCAGAAGTTCGGGTAATCCAGCTTGCTGATTTTTTCCGCGCCCTCTTTGATGAGCATACTCTTTTCAAAGTTGAGCAGATCCGGCGTTTCACGGCTGACTTTTTTCCACCAGTTGTCGAAGTGGCGCGCGGAGATCACGTCATGACTGATGCGCTGGTCGTAGAACTCAAACAGCGTCTCATCATCGACCAGAATGTCGCGGCGACGCGATTTGTGCTCCAGCTCTTCCACTTCCGCACGCAGTTTCAGGTTGTCGCGGAAGAAGGCGTGGCGCGTCTGCCAGTCGCCCTCTACCAGCGCATGACGAATAAACAACTCGCGACACAGCGCCGGGTCGATCTGGCTGTAATTCACCTTACGCGCGGCCACTATCGGCAGACCGTACACGGTCACTTTCTCCGTCGCCATCACCGCGCCCTGCGCCCGTTCCCAGTGCGGTTCGCTGTAAGAACGCTTAATCAGATGCTGGGCAACCGGTTCCACCCACTCGGGATCGATGCGCGCCGCAATGCGCCCCCACAGGCGGCTGGTTTCCACCAGTTCTGCGACCATCGCCCACTTCGGCGGCTTCTTGAACAAACCGGAACCTGGGAAGATGGAGAAACGGGCGTTGCGCGCGCCGGTATACTCCTGCTTGTCGGCATCTTTCATCCCGATATGCGACAGCAGCCCGGTCAGCAGCGCGATATGCACTTCACGGTATTGCGCCGGTTCGCTGTTTACCGGAATACCCAGCTCTTTCACCACCTGGCGCAATTGGGTGTAGATATCCTGCCATTCGCGCACGCGCAGATAGTTCAGGTAATCAGTGCGACACAAGCGGCGGAACTGGTTCGACGACAGCGCTTTCTGCTGCTCGCCGAGGTAATTCCACAGATTCACAAAGGCGAGGAAGTCAGACTCTTTATCGTGGAAACGACGGTGCTTCTCATCGGACGCCTGCTGTTTATCCATCGGGCGCTCACGCGGGTCCTGAATAGACAGCGCGGAGGTGATGATCATCGCCTCACGCACGCAGCCGTGTTTCTGCGCTTCCAGCACCATCCGCGCCAGACGCGGGTCTACCGGCAGCTGCGACAACTGGCGTCCTGAAGGCGTCAGTTTATAAGCCGTTTGCTGCTCATCGGTCGTAATCGCCCCAAGCTCTTCCAGCAGACGCACGCCGTCCTGAATGTTGCGTTTATCCGGCGCTTCAACAAACGGGAATGCGGCGATATCGCCCAGCCCCAGCGCCGTCATTTGCAAAATAACCGAAGCCAGGTTGGTACGCAGAATCTCCGGGTCGGTAAATTCCGGGCGCGACAGGAAGTCATCTTCCGAATACAGACGGATGCAGATCCCTTCCGACACACGGCCACAGCGGCCTTTACGCTGGTTAGCGGAAGCCTGTGAAACCGGTTCAATCGGCAGCCGCTGCACTTTGGTACGGTAGCTGTAGCGACTGATGCGCGCAGTGCCGGGATCGATAACGTACTTAATGCCCGGTACGGTCAGCGAGGTTTCCGCCACGTTAGTCGCCAGCACGATGCGACGTCCGCTGTGCGACTGGAACACGCGGTTCTGCTCGCTGTTAGAGAGGCGTGCATACAGCGGCAATACTTCGGTATGGCGCAAATTGAGTTTATTGAGCGCATCGGCGGTATCACGAATTTCGCGTTCGCCGCTCATAAAGATCAGGATATCGCCGGGACTTTCACGCCCCAGTTCATCCACCGCGTCAAAAATCGCCTGAAGCTGATCGCGCTCGGTATCGTCCGCTTCTTCGACAATCGGACGATAGCGCACTTCAACCGGGTACGTTCTGCCGGAAACTTCAATGATCGGCGCATTGTTAAAATGACGCGAGAAGCGCTCCGGGTCGATGGTCGCGGAGGTGATGATGATTTTCAGATCCGGGCGACGCGGCAACAGCTCTTTCAGGTAGCCAAGCAGAAAATCGATATTCAGGCTGCGCTCGTGCGCTTCATCAATGATGATGGTGTCGTACTGCATCAGCAGCCTGTCCTGCTGGATTTCCGCCAGCAGGATACCGTCCGTCATCAGCTTAACCATCGTGTTGTCGCTGACGTGATCGCTGAAACGGACTTTATAACCGATGCAGCCGCCCGGTTCCGTTTGCAACTCTTCGGCAATACGGTTGGCAACGGTACGCGCCGCCAGACGACGCGGCTGCGTATGGCCGATCAGCCCTTTAATACCGCGCCCCAGCTCCATACAAATTTTCGGCAGCTGCGTGGTTTTACCCGAGCCGGTCTCCCCCGCCACAATCACCACCTGGTGGTCGCGAACGGCCTCCAGGATGGCCTGTTTTTTCTGGCTGACAGGCAGATTTTCTGGATACGTTATTTCCGGTCTGGCGGCTTCGCGCAGCACAATTTTACCTGCTGCCTGTTCAATCTCTTTCGCCATCTCCAGGAGAATGGCCTGTTGTGCATCAGGTTTTTTAACCTTCTTCACGCCATGCAGGCGGCGGGCAAAGCGCTGCCTGTCACGCAGCATCAGCGTATCCAGCTGTTGCTGAAGTGCGGCGAAGGTGATTTTCTGTTGTTCTGTCATAGCATTAGAGGGCAGTGCTCTGCCGGGTAAAATCTCTTTTTAATGATTGGTATAGAGTACCACATCGGCGCTTTTCGTGTGTTGTTCAATAATTTCGAACATAGGATTCGATATATTGCGCTATCTCTGCGACAGGATTGTGAATAGAGTGTCAACAAGCAACGGGGCTCACCCCATTCAAACACATAAAAGGAAACACCCATGAGCAAAGTATTAGTTCTTAAATCCAGTATTCTGGCAGGGTACTCTCAGTCTGGTCAGTTGTCTGATTATTTTGTTGAACAGTGGCGCGAAAAGCATCCTGCGGATGCGATCACCGTGCGCGACCTGGCCGCGAATCCTGTTCCGGTACTGGATGGCGAACTGGTGGGTGCCCTGCGCCCGAGCGACGCTCCGCTGACTCCGCGTCAACAGGACGCGCTGTCGCTGTCCGACGAGCTGATCGCGGAACTGCAAGCGCACGATGTGATCGTCATTGCGGCGCCGATGTACAACTTCAACATCCCGACTCAGTTGAAAAACTATTTTGACCTGGTTGCCCGCGCGGGCGTCACCTTCCGTTACACCGAGAAAGGGCCGGAAGGTCTGGTGACTGGTAAACGTGCGGTGATTCTCTCCAGCCGTGGTGGTATCCACAAAGATACGCCGACTGACCTGATCGCGCCGTACCTGAAAGTCTTCCTGGGCTTTATTGGTATCACCGACGTGAACTTCGTGTTTGCTGAAGGGATTGCTTACGGCCCGGAAGTTGCGGCCAAAGCGCAGTCTGATGCCAAAGCGGCGATTGACAGCGTTGTTGCTGCATAAGATTTTTCATCGCTAATTTGCCTCATCCGGCCTGCAAGGGGTGTCATCCTCCCGCAGGCCGGATAACCTCCATCAGGCATTCATGCCATTCAGCACCGCAAGAACCTCATCCGAAAGTTGCAAATCCCCTGCCGCCATATTTTCACGCAAATGCGTCACTGACGACGTTCCCGGAATTAACAGGATATTGGCTGAACGTTGCAGCAACCATGCCAGCGCTACCTGCATTGGCGTCGCATTCAGGCTGGCGGCAACGTCGGAGAGCGTTGATGACTGCAACGGCGTAAACCCGCCCAGCGGGAAGAACGGCACATAAGCGATACCCTCGCCCGCCAGCGCGTCAATGAGTGCGTCATCCTGGCGATGGGCAATGTTGTACTCATTCTGCACGCAAACAATTTCGGCAATCTTCCTCGCCTCAGCCACCTGTTTCGCAGTGACATTGCTCAGACCGATATGCTTCACCAGCCCCTGCTGCTGAAGTTCTGCCAGCACGCTAAAACTCTCTTCGATAGATCCTTCATGCGGGCCATGACCGTCGCCGAACATAACGCGCAGGTTGACCACATCCAGCACATCAAGTCCGAGATTACGCAGATTATCGTGAACCGCCTGCTTCAGTTCCGCAGGCGAGAAAGCGGGCAACCACGACGCATCTTCCCCGCGACGGGCGCCAATTTTGGTAACGATCGCCAGATCGTCAGGATACGGATGCAGCGCTTCTCGAATGATTTGGTTCGTAACATGCGGGCCGTAAAAATCGCTGGTATCAATGTGATTCACACCCAGCGAAATCGCCTCCCGAAGCACCGTCAGCGCGACGTGACGATCTCTCGGCGGGCCAAATACACCAGGTCCTGCCAGTTGCATTGCCCCATAGCCCAGCCGTTTTACCTGCCGGGAACCGAGAGAAAACGTCGCTGAATTACCGTGACTTGCCATAACTGCCCCTCTTGCTGAATATCGCTTCAGAGCAGACAGTATAGAAACTTACCCTGCAAATTATCGCGCTTTATCATACAAAACAGAAAATACGCAGAAGCTACGCACTGTTGCCAGTTACTTTTTCAGCCACTTACCGTTAATGCCCTGCACATACTCACCCGGTTTTGCACGGTCGACCAGCTTTTGTCCGGCCATTTTCGCCACCTCATCCACCGGAATCTGATGGCTTTTCGCCAGCTGTTGATAACTGGCGCTACGCTCTTTATTAATCTCGCTGACGAGCGAGCGCGTTTCTGGATCGGTTGCCAGCGCCACCAGATAACCATTAAGCGTTTCCCCCACTCGCCCTTGCGTTCTCGCTTCGCTCAGGGTCAACGCGATGGCGTTGCAGCTCAATAAACTCAGGATAAGAACGGTCGCTCTAAGCTGTTTTTTCATCATGACCTCAGAACAAATCACTGCGTGACTTCAATAAACTTTCCACGTCCTTATCAACCTTGATATGAATTTCATGCTCAATTTTGACGTTCATATTGATGGTGATCGGTTCCTTCGGCGCTGCAACTTCAATACGCGGCGTACAGCCAGCCAGTAAGAAGAGCGCCAGCATGGCAATCATCGTTTTCATTGTTGTTCCTCACATTCCTTGCCTTCCGGGCAACGGGTTTCCGGCAACGCGGTGTTTTGTTCAAGCCATGCCTGTAAGTTGTCGCCAAAACGCAAACTGCGCCAGAGCGTAAAGACATTTTCTTCATGGGTATAGTTCAGGTTAACCGTGCCGACTTTACCGTCCACATGGCTTTTACCCGTGACCGTCGCCTGCATGGTCAGCACACCCAGATTGTCCAGATTAATTTTCGTCCACGAACGGGCAATCTCCATATAGCGTAACCAGTTGATTGCCGCGCCTGCCGCCATATTGTCTTTGACGACCGCATCGGCGGTATCTTTATCGATACGCAGCGTCATCGGGCCTGGATTGGTTAACCAGCCGTCTTTAATGATCCATTTTTCATTGCTCAGCCACAGCGGAAGCGCGCCGCTAACCGGGCCGGACATCGCAAATTGTTTGGGATTCACCGCGCTGATCAGTTCGCTGGAAGAGACATTTTGCACCCGCAGCAGTGCCGGATCGTGCTGTGGCATACGCAGCTGTTTCATGATGATTTTGCCGCCCAGCACATCCACGCTCACGTCACTCAGCAATAAAGGATTCTCTTCGCTCCACGGATAACTTCCCTGGAGATCGGCCGTGATATTTTTCGCGGTGACCTGGTTTACCACCTCTGCGATGCGTAATGACACCGGCCCGCGCGTTCCCAGTTGCCAGGCGCCCTGACTGAAACGGAACGGCAACACAAAATCGACGCCGTTGATTTGGTTGTCCGGCATCCAGGCGCTACCGCCTTTCAGTACGCCGTGTCCACCCGCTTCGAACCCCTGATCCTCTGCGGCGGAAAAAGCCACCTGCGCGTACAGTTCGCCTGCGCGCAAATTCATTTTCCAGTCAGGAGGCAGCAAGGGCTGGAAGACCGTAACCGACTGTTTTGGCCACCAGGCCTGCCCGCGTAAACGAATGCCGTCCCAGCGCCCATTTACCCGCACTGGCCCAATCGCCCCGGCGTGCAGGTCGCCTTTGAACTGGAATACCGTTGGGTCCGTTCCTTCAACGCTGAATTTGAGCGTTGACGGCGGTAAGACGCTGCCGCCGGTGAACACGGTATTGCCCGCATCCAGCGATAACGCGCCGCTGAAGGTCGGGTTCCCGGCATCACGAACCCACACGATCGGTTTATCCAGCACCAGGCGCGGAGACGCCACCGTCATCGTGCCGTATTGCAGTTGATCGAACCCGGTGGACAGGTCGGTAAGCGTGATGGTGTTATCGTGCCATTCTCCTTTCCCGGCGACATCCCAACTGGCGTTCATCGGGGTGAAGCTGCCCTCGCCCCAGTAGCGCCACTGCCAGCGCCCCGCATCGGGAAGAAAATCATTCGCCAGCCCATCAAGATGCAGGACAAAGTCGCCCATCTTATTTTCGTGCGCGCGTAAAATTGCCTGTAATCGGCCATCAACTCCGCGTTGGGTAACTTTTACGCCAGCCAGCGGCCAGCGAATTTCGTCAATATCCAGAGAGTCAATCACCCGGCCACGAGAACGCAACAGCGCGCCGGGTTCAAAGGTCAGTTGTGGATCGGCCAGACTGCCGGTGAGCTGTGTCGGCAGTACTGCATAAAAAATCAGATCGTCCTGTTTCGCTTCACCGGTTAAACGCAAGGGCATGTCGCTGTTATCCATACTCAGCTTGCCTGGCCCAATCGTCAGCACCGCATTGCCTTTACCCGCATCGCCTTGCGTCAGAACATTCAACCGGCCACTTATCACCGCATTTTCAAGACCTGCCTGCCAGTTATCAATGTTGATCCCCAGACGTCCGCTCAGCGGAAAGCCCTGATACGGCCAGTTCCAGCGTCCATCGCTGATGGCAAGTTGCTGGCGAGTAACCTGCCAGGGGAGATCGAGCAGCGGCTCCGGGTTACCGCGCGCCATGACGATCAGCTGTCCGGCGTTGTCCCGCCACTCCAGTTCCGCATCCACCAGCGACGGTTCCTGCGGCAGGCTCAGCGTTGCGACGGCGTGTCCGTTCACCGGCAGCCCGTCCGGCACCAGAGGCAGCGTAAATTCCCCTTCCAGTTTTACAGGGGGCTGATTTTCGAAGGCGCTCACCTCCAGTTGGCTGACGGTGAAGTTTTGCCCGTGTAGCTGCCCCTGAAAGTTGACCTTCTCGCCCTGATAACGAATCTGTTGGAGGGCTGGCGTCAGCGAAAGCGACAATTTCCCCTGCCATTCCTGCCAGGGAGAAAGAATAAGCCGGTCGATATTAACCCAGGTATCAGGCAGCATAGACTGCCATTCTGCGAGCGTGCGCGGCGCCGCGGGCGATGGTTCAGATTCAGGAAGTTTTGCCAGACAGGCGGAGTCCAGTTCAAGCGTACCGATATTCAGCTGCCAGCGGCTGGGATGGGTGAGTTCCGTGCCGCTCATGCGCGCTAACGGGCAGTCCTCCACCAGATAACGCAGCTCCGGGATATGCAGGCCGTGGCGCGTAAGTTTCGGGCTTTCATCCAGCGCGATACGCGTACCAACCGGTAACCAGATGCCCGCCAGCGTAGGAAGCCACAGGCCAAGCGTCATGAGCAGCGTTAACGGTATAAGGATCAATAATAAAAGTAGCGCGAGAACGGCTTTGTATTTACCCTTCATGGGTAGTTAATATCCTGATTTAGCAAAAATTAAGCCGGTAAGGCCCGTATTGTGGCATGTTTGGGCGCTCAGTTGAAGGCGTCGCCCTCACTAAGGATAGATGTTCTGCCGCGACCCAACAATTTTGAGGCCGTCTTAGAAATGATAAAGTTGATGATATAACAGAGCGTTAGTATCCGTTCTTTCTGCCATCTCACCGTGATGGCGCACATCCGCAGTCAGGCAAACATTTTGTACTGAATTAACTCAGCCTCCTGATTTATTACGGAAAACAGAGGCGCAGAGGACTGACCATTTGCAGATCCTCTGCCTGGGCTCACATTCCTGCCATCCTGTAGCAGCGTTTATACCCGGTATGTTCCATTCCTGAATGCCAGATACCGGGTAAGGTCATATTTCAGCAAAACTGCGCCAGCACCAATCAAGAGAACATCCTTGATAATGAAGCTGTCAATTTTCCCCAGTTGTGGCAGCAGGCTCAGAGTCGTTACTCCTGTAGTGATAACAATGAGATCGCCAGATATGCCAACACCAGGTCGGGCGAAGCCAATGATCAACGCAAGAAATGTAATGGTTTCCATAACGCCAAGGAAATAACTTCCCCCGTGGACACCAAAAATCAAATACAGAATATTGAGCCATGTTGATGAAATCAGAGGCTCCAGGGCCATAACTTCAAAATCAAACCATTTATAAGTACCAAACAACATAAATACACCGATAACGCTCAGGCGAAGAATGACGATATCGTAATCTGAGCGAATAAATCGATTAATGAAATTCTTCATTCATATTCTCCGGGAAGATAATAATGAGATGCCAGTCAGATTTTATCTCAAATGAGAAATATCAGTTCAAAAAAAGCATTCCGATCAATGCCGTTACTTTTAAATGGCAGGTGCATTCCATTTTTTAAGCCGATTTTTTTCTTGATATTGTAAATATGCGAATATACTGTTTTCTTACTTCGACCTCTCACCCTGGCGATTTGCTCTACACTAAAGTGTTTATAGTATAAAAGGAAAGCGATAATTCTTTCATTATATGTTAATGATTTACCTTGATCATTCAAACAAGATCCATGCTTCATATTGCAAGGCTCTGACTTGCAGGCAAGGTAAAAATCATACCCGTAGAAAAGTATGCTCATGAGTCCGGCGAACTCATTATCACAGATAATAAAATACGTTTCTCTTTCGCTGTTAAAATGTTCAACACCAAGTGCCTCACACGAGTTGAATAATACTTCAGCGCCTTGCTGAAAATAAAAATCATGCGTCGCGATGATAACTTTCATTATTGCTCCATGAGCAGAAAGTAAAATACCCCCTGCTGTAAGCTTTAATCAGAACTCCAGACTAATACCCGTGTTCCATGAAACGGAATCTCCACCGGCCGCAACCGCCATTTTACCTGCAACATTGTCTGTAAAGCGGTAGCCGATCCCAACGGCTACTGCCTGCTTATCTGAATATCCTCCCAATGCCGCAGTAGCATTAAATTTACCCACGCTATAAGGCTGGAATAAACCTGCAAGCGCCGCATTCTGAGCTGCACTTTCACGAATTTCTTTGCGGTTGTTAGATATCTGTTTTTGCAGACCATTCATTCTGTCTGCCGCCATTTTTTGCCAGGATTCATGAAGATCTAAACGGCGACTATTCTTACTGACCGCAGACTGGTTAGCATTGATTTTTCCAGATAAATATTTGCTGGTCTGAGAAAGCTCGCCACGAACAGCTTCCGTATTGTTGTCTATACGCGCGTAAGCATCCCTTTTGACACTGCCGATTTCGCCGCGCAGGGAATCACCCTGCTGCTTAAGCTCGCCACGCACGGCTTTTGCATTACTGTCGGCCCGTGCGTAGGCATCCCTTTTGGCGCTGCCGATTTCACCACGCAGGGAGTCACCCTGCTGCTTAAGCTCGCCACGCACGACTTTCGCATTATTGTCAGCCTGTGCAATTGCATCAGCTTTGGCCTGGCCGATTTCGCCGCGCAGAACATCCTTTTGTTCATCCAGTTCTTTATTAACCTTCCCAACGCTTACGGTCACGTCCTGTTTCACCGTATTTATTGCGTCCTGCTGTGAAGCCAGCGAGCGATTTTGAGCATCAATATGCTCCGCTAAAACATCAGTATAAACACTCTGCAAGATATCCCGAGCACTAATAGCATTATCAACATACTCTCTCGTACTTTTATCTGTAGCTTTAATATACTCTCTCGTTCTGTCATTTGTAGCTTTTACATGATTATCTATATATTTGGTCAGCTCATCTTTAGAAACGCCCCCTTTTTGAGAAAGGGATTGAGCTAATGTAGCCAGTTGGGTATATAGCTCACGTTTAGTGACTGTTGCGTTGAGATCTTCACTCTGGTCCGCTGCCCAACTGATATTGCTTAGAGCACCGAACAAAACCACACCTAACATAGAGGCCATAACATTCTTATGCATGTAAACACCCTTAAATTAAAATTAGGAACAATTTTTATCTATTGCAGAAATAAACAGACTCAACCAGAGAACAACAATCTGGAATTCGCCATCTTTTGCGTAGGAAGTTTTCAATCAACCAGACTTGCCTGATTCCAACTTTTAAATTAATTGCTATCATCTCTCGACTGAAGCCAGAAAGTATTAGTGCAAGAACACTTTTAGACAGCTTCGATAACCTCCCGGAAGAAAGTCGCGCATGTGTTATTTCATTAAGTAAAGGTACTGTATCCGTAAGATATGCTGTATCCTGAACAGATTCTTTCCTTAGTAAAACAGGAGGAAGAAAATAAATTACACGCTGTATTGTTTTATCGTGGTGTTTTACACCGCTTCTCCCTTCAATAGTGAAGTAGTTAAAAAACTCAGCAATGGTCTCATCCACAGGCAAAAAATAGCCATGCTTAAATATCAATGCTGCGCACGGGTAACATTCCCGAACATGCAGCCAGAAACTCAAAAATAAAGACGGCCGCCCATATATTACGACAGTAGCTGAAGGATACCTGTGAAGCTGCTCCAGTAGACTACATGTAGAGCAGGCATTTTCAGTTATTGAAATTGGTTTATTCAATAAGGTTATCTTGCTTACTGTTCCAGGCTTATTCATCGACAGATTCATCGCGTACATTTTTATTCCATTAAAAAGTCGCTACGATACTGCGCGCAGTCATAATAACACCTCCAACTTAACTTCGCCGGATAAGACAGGATTTAACATGCTGTGTTGTTAATAGTATGTATTAAGTTAAGGCAATATCATCCCTCCACTCTCGTTTGTATTGAACGTGTTAATAAAAATCACGAAGATTCCAGTTAAAATAACAAAACTAATTTCTTGGTTAAATTATGCTTATTTGGAATCCTTTGACAATCCCTTGATAAACGGGATAACAGGAGCATATCAACGCCTGTTTAAATAAGTGCAAAAAATAAAAGGGAAATTACTGCTGGTCACACCAGACAGGACAATTGGTGAAATTTACAGAAATGTGATAAATATCACAGCAAATGAAAAAGTTCATGAAATTCATCATGGAATGGAGCGATGGGCGGAGCAATTATTAATTTTTGTCAATCAATTGAAGCGATAGGTGATTTCGTATGAAAGTGATGGTTTGCAGGTTATGTCTGTCGGTTGTTCGACGTTACGAACGTCTGTCAGACTGATTCGCTACAGAAAGGATACGTCAGTCTGTGGAAGAGTAACTGGCCCACTGATAAGGCGTGGGTTCAGAATGACCGAAAGGGAAATATGTGTTAAAGAAAGTTGTTTAATTTTAGTATGATAGGTGCCTTAAGAAGAGATGTTCTAAAATTATTCATTATGTCATGGTCACGCCTATCAATTATTTTTTAAATTTTGTAAGATAATTTTAATTGATTCAATGTTATTCCACCATCGCTGGAGAAAGTCTTATGAAACTCGCTGTTTACAGTACAAAGCAGTACGACAAGAAGTACCTGCAACATGTTAACGAGTCCTTTGGTTTTGAACTTGAATTTTTTGACTTTCTGCTGACTGAAAAAACGGCAAAAACCGCCAACGGTTGCGAGGCGGTATGCATCTTCGTTAACGACGACGGCAGCCGCCCGGTTCTGGAAGAGCTGAAAAAGCACGGCGTAAAATACATTGCGCTGCGTTGCGCTGGCTTCAATAACGTCGATCTGGACGCCGCAAAAGAGCTGGGTCTGCAAGTCGTGCGCGTCCCGGCCTATTCTCCTGAAGCCGTCGCCGAACATGCGATTGGTATGATGATGACGCTGAACCGTCGCATTCATCGCGCTTATCAACGTACCCGTGATGCAAACTTTTCACTGGAAGGTCTGACCGGTTTTACCATGCACGGTAAAACGGCTGGCGTGATCGGGACGGGCAAGATCGGCGTCGCCGCGCTGCGTATTCTGAAAGGTTTTGGTATGCGACTGCTGGCGTTTGATCCTTACCCAAGCGCCGCCGCGCTGGAGCTTGGCGTGGAGTATGTCGATCTGCCGACGCTGTTTGCGGAATCTGATGTCATTTCTCTGCATTGCCCGCTGACAGCTGAAAACTACCATTTGCTTAATCATGCCGCGTTCGATCAGATGAAAAATGGGGTGATGGTGATCAACACCAGTCGTGGGGCGTTGATTGATTCGCAGGCGGCAATTGAAGCGTTGAAAAACCAGAAGATTGGTTCACTGGGGATGGACGTCTATGAAAACGAACGCGATCTGTTCTTTGAGGACAAGTCCAACGATGTGATTCAGGATGACGTATTCCGTCGTCTGTCTGCCTGCCATAACGTGCTATTCACCGGGCACCAGGCTTTCCTGACTGCGGAAGCGTTGACCAGCATCTCGGAAACCACTCTGCAAAATCTGGAACAGCTCTCAAAAGGTGAAACCTGCCCGAACGCCCTGTTCTGACCCTTCTGCTCCCCTGCGTTCAGGGGAGCACTTTCAGATAATCCCCGATGATATACCAGGCTATATCATTACAATTATGAATGATTTCCCGTCAGCAAATGTAGAGAGTTTTAATGAAGAAGATCGTCGCACTGGTTGCACTCAGCATGCTTATGGCAGGCTGCGTCAGCAATGGAAAAGTCTCCGTTAACCGTGATCAGCTACAGCATCACCGTTTTGTTCTGGAGAGTGTAAACGGAAAACCAGTCGCTGCGGGTAAGAACGCCCCGGAGTTAAGCTTCGGTGAAAAAATGACGGTTTCCGGCCGCATGTGCAACCGCTTCAGTGGCCAGGGCAAGCTGTCTGATGGCGAGCTGAAAGTCAAAGACATGGCGATGACGCGTATGATGTGCGCCGACCCGCAGTTAAATGAACTGGATCACACCATTAGCGCGATGCTCAAACAAGGCGCGCAGGTCGACTTAACGGCTAAC
Organism: Citrobacter sp. CK206; assembly: GCF_030333125.1. Taxonomy (NCBI): domain Bacteria; kingdom Pseudomonadati; phylum Pseudomonadota; class Gammaproteobacteria; order Enterobacterales; family Enterobacteriaceae; genus Citrobacter; species Citrobacter sp. CK206. The sequence goes on along the minus strand of NZ_JAOWGM010000030.1, from coordinate 673,273 downwards.
CAGTTGACGCTGGCGACCGCAGAACAAACGCTGATGTTCCGACTGGCTGATTTAGTGCATTAATAGCTGCCGCAGCTTCCAGCGGCGAGCGACTGTTCACTACAGCGTTTGCCGTTGGGTAATGCGCACATGCCAATCGCCGATCCGTCAAGCTGACGGGCAACAGAGAGCGACCCGCCAATCATGGCGCAGTTAGCTTCCCCGGAACTGGACATTGCCGCCTTTAACCCCGGCGCAACATGCGCTGCCGTCGCCTGCTGAACAGGCTCATTACTACAGGCCGACAATAATAACGCGGCACACCCCACTAAAAACGCTGCGCGCATCTCTCTCCCCTCTGAACGTTAGCCAAAACGACACCGCCATAAATAATAGGCAGGCTGCCCTGCGTCGTCGAGAGGCAAACTGCCCATTTATGCGGTTCATGGACATTTTTTAGCAATTTTTTTGCCCTCTCTTTGATCAAATCATTCATTCCCTCTATTCCAGGGACACAAAAGCGAAAATGGTAGAGATCGGGGTTTGCTAAAATAGAGAGATAACTATCAGGGCCCGCCGATGTTTCGCGAGTCCCTCTTTTTGTGCAATGTAAGGGTGTCATATGATCACTATTGACGGTAATGGCGCGGTTGCTTCGGTCGCATTCCGTACCAGCGAAGTTATCGCCATCTACCCAATTACGCCCAGTTCGACAATGGCTGAGCAGGCGGATGCCTGGGCCGGAAACGGGCTTAAGAACGTCTGGGGCGATACCCCTCGCGTCGTAGAAATGCAGTCGGAAGGCGGCGCCATCGCCACCGTTCACGGGGCATTACAGACCGGCGCACTCTCGACCTCATTTACCTCATCTCAGGGCCTGCTGCTGATGATCCCAACGTTGTACAAACTGGCGGGACAGCTCACGCCGTTTGTACTCCACGTCGCCGCACGCACCATTGCTACTCATGCCTTGTCTATTTTTGGCGATCACTCTGATGTGATGGCGGTTCGCCAGACCGGCTGCGCCATGCTGAGCGCCGGTAGCGTTCAGGAAGCGCAGGATTTCGCGCTCATTTCGCAGATTGCCACGCTGAAAAGCCGCGTGCCATTTATTCATTTCTTTGATGGTTTCCGCACCTCGCATGAAATCAATAAAATTGTGCCGCTGGCGGATGACACCATTCTGAAACTGATGCCGCAGGCTGAAATTGACGCGCACCGCTCCCGCGCGCTCAATCCTGAACATCCGGTGATTCGCGGCACGTCTGCCAACCCGGATACCTACTTCCAGTCCCGTGAAGCCACGAACCCGTGGTACAACGCGGTTTATGACCACGTTGAACAGGCAATGAATGATTTCGCCGGGGCCACCGGTCGCCAGTACAAGCCGTTTGAATACTATGGCCATCCGCAGGCGGAACGCGTCATTATTCTGATGGGTTCCGCAATCGGCACCTGTGAGGAAGTGGTGGACGAGCTACTGGCGCGCGGCGAAAAAGTGGGCGTACTGAAAGTCCGTCTGTTCCGTCCGTTCTCAGCGAAACATTTATTACAGGCGCTGCCGGAAACCGTACGTACCGTCGCCGTACTGGATCGCACCAAAGAGCCTGGCGCGCAGGCCGAACCGCTGTATCTGGATGCGATGACCGCGCTGGCGGAGGCATTCAACAGCGGCGAGAGAGAAACCTTACCGCGGGTGATCGGCGGGCGCTATGGTCTCTCCTCAAAAGAGTTTGGCCCCGATTGCGTGCTGGCTGTTTTCAACGAACTGGCGAGCGCCAGACCCAAATCCCGCTTCACGGTTGGCATCTATGATGATGTCACTAATCTGTCTCTGCCCCTGCCGGAAAACACCCTGCCCGGTACAGCGAAACTGGAAGCACTATTTTACGGTCTGGGCAGCGACGGCAGCGTTTCTGCAACCAAAAACAACATCAAGATTATTGGTAACTCCACGCCGTGGTATGCACAGGGTTACTTCGTCTATGACTCGAAGAAAGCTGGCGGGCTGACGGTCTCTCACCTGCGCGTCAGCGAGCAGCCGATTCGTTCCGCTTACCTGGTGGCGCAGGCTGATTTTGTCGGCTGCCACCAGTTGCAGTTTATTGATAAGTATCAGATGGCGGAACGTCTGAAACCAGGCGGTATTTTCCTGCTCAATACGCCGTACAACGCAGATGAAGTCTGGGCACGTCTGCCGCAGGAAGTTCAGGCGGTGCTGAACCAGAAAAAAGCGCGGTTCTTTGTGATTAACGCGGCTAAAATCGCCCGCGAATGCGGACTGGCGGCACGTATTAATACCGTGATGCAGATGGCCTTCTTCCACCTGACGCAGATTCTGCCTGGCGATAGCGCGCTGGCGGAATTGCAGGGGGCGATAGCGAAAAGCTACAGCAGTAAAGGCCAGGAGCTGGTTGAGCGTAACTGGCAGGCGCTGGCGCTGGCGCGCGAATCGGTAACAGAAGTTCCGTTGCAGGCGGTGGACCCGCACAGCGCAAATCGTCCTCCGGTGGTGTCTGACGCAGCGCCCGATTTCGTTAAAACGGTTACAGCCGCCATGCTCGCCGGGCTTGGTGACGCCCTGCCCGTTTCGGCGTTGCCGCCAGACGGCACCTGGCCGATGGGGACGACCCGTTGGGAAAAACGCAACATCGCCGAAGAGATCCCTATCTGGAAAGAAGAGCTGTGTACCCAGTGTAACCACTGTGTCGCCGCCTGCCCGCACTCGGCGATCCGCGCTAAAGTGGTTTCGCCGGAAGCAATGGAGAACGCCCCGGCCAGTCTGCACTCGCTGGATGTGAAATCACGCGATATGCGTGGTCAAAAATACGTATTGCAGGTGGCGCCGGAAGACTGCACGGGTTGTAACCTGTGTGTTGAAGTTTGCCCGGCGAAAGACCGCCAGAACCCTGAAATCAAGGCCATCAACATGATGTCTCGCCTTGAGCATGTCGAAGAAGAAAAAGTGAATTATGACTTCTTCCTCAATCTGCCGGAAATCGACAAGAGCAAGCTGGAACGTATTGATATTCGCACCTCTCAACTGATCACGCCGCTGTTCGAATACTCCGGCGCCTGCTCCGGTTGTGGTGAAACTCCGTATATCAAGCTGCTGACCCAGCTGTATGGCGACCGCATGTTAATTGCCAACGCGACCGGCTGTTCTTCTATTTATGGCGGTAATCTGCCTTCAACGCCTTACACCACCGATGCCAACGGTCGCGGCCCCGCATGGGCGAACTCGCTGTTTGAAGATAACGCCGAATTCGGTCTGGGCTTTCGCCTGACGGTTGATCAACATCGTGTGCGCGTCATGCGCCTGCTGGAACAGTTCGCCGATCGCATCCCAACGGATTTAAACGACGCATTGCACGCCGAAGCGACGCCGGAAGTTCGTCGTGAACAGGTCGCCGCATTACGCCAGCATCTGAAAGATGTCGACGGCGCGCATGAACTGTTAACCGATGCCGATGCGCTGATTGAGAAATCAATCTGGCTGATTGGCGGTGACGGCTGGGCCTACGATATTGGCTTTGGCGGTCTGGATCATGTGCTGAGCCTGACCGAGAACGTCAATATTCTGGTTCTGGACACGCAGTGTTATTCCAATACCGGCGGACAGGCGTCGAAGGCGACGCCACTTGGCGCGGTCACGAAGTTTGGCGAACACGGCAAGCGCAAAGCGCGTAAGGATCTGGGTGTGAGCATGATGATGTACGGTCATGTGTATGTCGCGCAGATCTCGCTGGGCGCGCAGTTAAACCAGACGGTGAAAGCAATCCAGGAAGCGGAAGCGTATCCGGGGCCATCGCTGATCATTGCCTACAGCCCATGTGAAGAACACGGCTACGACCTGGCGCTGAGCCACGATCAGATGCGTCAGTTAACGGCTACCGGCTTCTGGCCGCTGTACCGCTTTGACCCGCGTCGCGCCGATGAGGGTAAACTGCCGCTGGCGCTGGACTCCCGTCCACCGTCAGACGCGCTGGCAGAGACGCTGCTCAACGAGCAACGCTTCCGCCGCCTGAATGCACAGCAGCCAGACGTTGCTGAACAGCTCTGGAAGGATGCGACGGCGGATCTGCAAAAACGCTATGACTTCCTTGCTCAACTGGCAGGCAAAGCGGAAAAGAGCGGTGCTGAATAATACGGCTGTTTGAGTATTCGTCAGGACGAAAAAAAGCCCGAACCTTGGTTCGGGCTTGTCAATTCATTCGCTGGAAGATCAGTACTTATCGCAATGGCCCAACGAAAAAAGCAAAATGTGACAATAAAGGCATATAACCCGCGCAGAATATCGCAACAAAATTAAATTGTATAATTTTTATTTTATATGTTTTATTAAAAAACATTCATGTCAATTATCATCATTTCTGTAGAATTATTTAATTAAGATTTTACTTAAGACGTAACAATTCATATTTATCTCTTTACGGAACTTCTCCTTTAGCATGATTTCACTTCCCTTATGGGGAGTCACAGGTAAATAAAAAAACTAAAGGGTTATTTCAATGAAAAGAAAAGTACTGGCTCTCGTAATCCCTGCCCTGTTAGCAGCAGGCGCGGCCCACGCCGCTGAAGTTTATAATAAAGACGGCAATAAATTAGATCTCTATGGCAAAGTAGACGGTCTGCATTATTTCTCTGATGACGCAAATTCTGACGGCGATCAAACATACATGCGTATGGGTTTCAAAGGTGAAACTCAGGTTAACGATATGATCACGGGTTACGGCCAGTGGGAATATCAGGTTCAGGCTAACGGTACCGAAGGTGATAAAGGTGACTCCTGGACTCGTCTGGCATTCGCAGGTATTAAAGTCGGTGACTATGGTTCATTCGACTACGGCCGTAACTACGGCGTACTGTACGACGTGGAAGGCTGGACCGATATGCTGCCAGAATTCGGCGGCGACTCTTATACCAAAGCAGACAACTTCATGACCGGCCGTGCTAACGGCGTAGCAACCTACCGTAATACCGACTTCTTCGGTCTGGTGGATGGTCTGAGCTTTGCGCTGCAATATCAGGGTGCGAATGAAAACCAGGTTACCAACGAGCAGGAAGGTACGGGCAACGGCGGCGACCGCGATGTGAAAAACTCCAACGGTGACGGCTTCGGTATCTCCTCAACTTACGATCTGGGTATGGGCGTCAGCTTCGGTGCGGCATATACCACTTCCGACCGAACGAATCAGCAAGCAAATCACTCTACTGCTGGCGGTGATAAAGCAGATGCGTGGACTGCTGGCCTGAAATATGACGCTAACAACATCTATCTGGCGACCATGTATTCTGAAACCCGTAATATGACTCCTTACGGTGGCTCAAACGGCAGTGATAACACCATTGCCAACAAAACCCAGAACTTTGAAGTTACAGCGCAGTACCAGTTCGACTTCGGTCTGCGTCCTGCCGTATCTTTCCTGATGTCTAAAGGTAAGGATCTGGCCGGCGGTGAAGATAAAGACCTGGTTAAATATGCTGACGTAGGCGCGACCTACTACTTCAACAAAAACTTCTCCACTTATGTTGATTACAAAATCAACCTGCTGGATGAAGATGACAGCTTCTACACTCGCAACGATATGTCTACCGACGACGTCGTTGCTCTGGGTATGGTTTACCAGTTCTAAGTCCGTCAGCCCGCTGGCAACGGCGGGCTTTTCTCATAACAACAGTGTTTTATCTATACTAAAACAATATATTTGTTGCGCTAAAACTCTCCATTGATAGATGATATATTGCATAAAGATCTGCTGTAGAGGACGCCGGCAATGAACCATCATCCCGTTAAATCATCCCGTATTGCATCCGTCGGCTATGACGAAACCTCCAGCACGCTGGAAATTCGTTTTCATCGAACCGGTACTCTGCAATATCTCGGCGTCCCGTCGCGTATTTTTCGTGATTTTCTTGTCGTGGTTTCTAAAGGCCGCTTTTATGACGGCGTGATCAAAGGGAAATTTCCAGAGCAGAAACCAAACTCACGCTAAAATGTGACTCCTGTCATTGTACATAAAGTGCCATTAAGGGTTAAACTTTAATCGGATACTTAAACAGGAGGTTTTATGAGCAGAACGATTCTTGTGCCCATCGATATTTCAGATTCAGAATTAACTCAACGCGTTATCACCCATGTTGAAGCCGAGGCAAAAATAGATGACGCAGAGGTCCATTTCCTGACCGTTATTCCGTCACTGCCCTATTACGCCTCTTTAGGCCTGGCCTACTCAGCAGAGTTACCGGCTATGGACGATCTGAAAGCCGAAGCAAAATCTCAACTGGAAGAGATTATCAAGAAGTTCAGTATTCCTGCCGACAGAGTACAGATTCATATCGCGGAGGGTTCTCCGAAAGATAAAATTCTGGAAATGGCTAAAAAATTACCGGCAGACATGGTGATTATTGCTTCTCACCGCCCGGACATCACCACGTATCTGCTGGGCTCCAACGCCGCAGCGGTCGTACGCCATGCCGAATGTTCCGTCCTGGTGGTTCGCTAAACGGATCAGCCCGCACGCCGTTGCGGGCTTTTCATATCCACTTTTCAACCCTGCACGCGCTTACCTGCAACCTGAGGTATAACGGGTATAAATGTGCTGACATTCTTCTCGCCAATCCGTACCATACACGCCACAGTTTTTATATCAGATTTCTTTTGCCGGTCTTTCCGGCGTGATGCATACTTTTCTGATGCCACACAATGAATTGAGCCTCTATTAAATGTCGCAAAATCAAGATATTAGCAAGAAAGAACAGTACAACCTGAACAAATTACAAAAGCGTCTGCGTCGTAACGTGGGCGAAGCGATTGCTGACTTCAATATGATCGAAGAAGGCGATCGCATCATGGTGTGCCTTTCCGGTGGGAAAGACAGCTATACCATGCTGGAAATTCTGCGTAATTTGCAGCAAAGCGCACCCGTCAACTTTTCACTGGTCGCCGTTAACCTTGACCAGAAGCAACCGGGTTTTCCCGAACACATTCTGCCGGAATATCTTGAGAACCTGGGCGTAGAGTATAAGATCGTTGAAGAAAACACCTATGGGATCGTTAAAGAGAAAATTCCTGAAGGCAAAACGACCTGCTCTCTGTGCTCCCGACTGCGCCGCGGTATTCTCTACCGCACCGCAACAGAACTGGGTGCGACCAAAATTGCGTTAGGCCACCACCGCGACGATATCCTGCAAACGTTATTCCTGAACATGTTCTACGGCGGGAAAATGAAAGGGATGCCGCCGAAGCTGATGAGCGATGATGGCAAACACATCGTTATCCGCCCGCTGGCCTACTGCCGCGAGAAAGATATTGAGCGTTTTTCAGAAGCCAAAGCGTTCCCTATTATTCCGTGCAACCTGTGCGGGTCGCAGCCAAACCTGCAACGCCAGGTCATCGCCGACATGCTGCGCGACTGGGATAAGCGTTATCCAGGGCGTATTGAAACCATGTTCAGCGCGATGCAGAACGTGGTGCCTTCTCATCTGAGCGACATTAATCTTTTTGATTTCAAAGGCATTAATCATAATTCCGACGTAGTAGACGGTGGTGATTTAGCCTTTGACCGCGAAGAGATCCCTCTGCAACCCGCAGGCTGGCAGCCAGAGGAAGACGATAACCAACTGGATGAACTGCGTCTGAACGTCGTGGAAGTGAAGTAATTTCTGACTCAGCCGGATGGCGACGTAAACGTCTTATCCGGCCTACGATGCGCATAAGCACCTGTAGGCCGGATAAGCGGAGCGCCAACGGGCATTTATTTCAATAAACGAACCCGACAGTTCTTCCCTTTTATCTTTCCGTTCTGCAATTGCTTCCAGGCTTTCTGCGCCACAGGCTGGCGAACCGCCACATAGACATGGGCCGGATGTACGGTAATTTTGCCAATATCAGCGCTATCCAGACCAATATCTCCCGTTAATGCTCCCAGCACGTCGCCCGGGCGCATTTTTGCCTTTTTACCGCCATCAATGCACAGCGTCGCCATTTCAGCTTCCAGCGGTGCAACCGGAACGTTGCCCGGCGGCGTCAGCCAGTTCAGTTTAAGCTGCAACATTTCAGACAGGATATTGGCGCGCTGCGCCTCTTCCGGCGCGCAAAAACTGATCGCCAGACCGCTGTTGCCTGCACGGGCGGTACGACCAATACGGTGTACGTGAACCTCCGGGTCCCACGCCAGTTCGAAGTTTACGACCAGCTCCAGCGACTTGATATCCAGCCCACGCGCGGCGACGTCCGTCGCTACCAGTACGCGTGCGCTACCGTTAGCAAAACGAACCAGCGTCTGGTCACGATCGCGCTGCTCAAGGTCGCCATGCAGCGATAATGCGCTCTGCCCGACAGAATTGAGTGCATCACAAACCGCCTGACAATCTTTTTTGGTATTACAGAAAACAACGCATGACGCAGGCTGATGCTGGCTCAGCAGCTTTTGCAGCAGCGGGATTTTCCCCTGCGAAGATGTTTCAAAAAACTGCTGCTCGATAGATGGCAGCGCGTCCACCGAATCAATTTCAATCGTCAGTGGATTTTGCTGAACCCGACCGCTGATCGCCGCGATGGCCTCAGGCCAGGTGGCGGAAAACAGCAGAGTCTGACGGCGTGACGGCGCAAAGCGAATCACCTCGTCAATAGCGTCGCTAAAGCCCATATCCAGCATCCTGTCGGCTTCATCCATCACCAGCGTTTGCAGGGCATCCAGAGAAACGGTGCCTTTTTGCAGATGGTCAAGCAGGCGACCCGGCGTCGCGACAATAATGTGCGGCGCATGCTGGAGAGAGTCTCGCTGCGCGCCGAAAGGTTGCCCGCCGCACAACGTCAGGATTTTGGTATTAGGCAGAAAACGCGCCAGACGACGCAGCTCCCCTGCCACCTGATCGGCCAGTTCGCGCGTAGGACAAAGCACCAGCGACTGGGTCTGGAACAGACTGGCATCAATATGCTGTAAAAGCCCGAGACCAAATGCAGCCGTTTTTCCGCTGCCGGTTTTTGCCTGCACGCGCACATCTTTTCCGGCCAGGATCGCCGGTAACGCAGCGGCCTGGACAGGCGTCATCTCAAGATAACCCAACTCGTTAAGATTCTCGAGTTGGGCGGCAGGCAGGACATTCAGAGTAGAAAAAGCGGTCACAATTTAATCTCGCGGTAAAAGACACACAGTCAGCAGGCGCGTATCCTCGCAGATCTCCGCTCTTGATGCGACAATTTAATCGGTTCTTCATCCGGCGGCGGATCTGGCATAGGTTGTGGGCGCGGGATAGGATCGGGAATCGGCACCGGATCGGTTGGTACGGAATCCGACTGGCGCGTTTGCATTTGCAACAACGTGAACAGGCTGGTCATATTACCCTCCGGTCATACAGATTGACTCTTTTAGGGTAGACGCTGATATCCCGCAGGCAAAAAAAAGCCGACTAATCTAAGTCGGCGTCGTACGAATCAATTGTGCTATGCAGTAATTCAAAAAAGGAAGTAAGACAATATGGAGCGCAACGCCCATCGCTTGACGTTGCATTCACCTGCGAGAGAGATATTGCCCCGAATGGGTAGATTGTTTATTGACTTCGCTCAAATTATGCGGCGTTTTTCTGCTCAAAGGACGATGAAAAGCGTTGTTGTTACAACCATTTACTACGATGCAACCATAAGGTAACACCACCAATCAGGACAACTAACAGAATACAGAACATAGAAAATCCAAAATGCCATGCGCCGCCCGGAATTCCCCCGAGATTCACGCCGAACAATCCGGTTAAAAATGTGCTGGGCAGAAAGACCATCGCCATCAGCGACATCGTATAGGTTCTGCGCGCTAAGGACTCCTGCATGACTTGCGCGATTTCATCGGCCATCACGCCCGTGCGCGCAATACACGCGTCGATCTCATCCAGCCCCCTTCCCAGACGATCCGCGATATCCTGCATTCGACGCCGCTGATCATCATTCATCCAGGCCAGACGCTCGCTTGCCAGTCGCGCATAAACATCACGCTGAGGCGCCATGTATCGACGCATCACAATCAGTTGTTTACGCAGTAACGCCAGGAATCCACGCGGCGGGATCTGCTGATCGAGCAGATTGTCTTCCAGGTCGATAATTTTATCGTGTAATTGCTCGATAAATTCGCTGGCGTGATCCGTCAGGGCGTCACACACGTCGACCAGCCAGCCGCCGCAATCGGACGGGCCAGTCCCTTCCTGCAAGTCGCTAACCACCTCATCAAGCGCCAGAACTTTTCGCTGTCGCGTTGAGACGATAAAACGTTCATCCATATATACACGCATCGCCACTAGCTGGTCAGGGCGTTCATCGGTACTGCCGTTGATGCAGCGTAAGGTGATCAGCGTGCCTTCCCCCATCCGACTGACGCGTGGGCGCGAACTCTCGCCAGCCAGCGCATCGCGTACAGAATTCGGTAACAAAGGCGTCGACGCCAGCCACTGCGCGCTGTCAGGGTGGGTATAATTGAGATGCAACCAGCAGGGATGCTGGCTGTCGATAATATCGTCATTTTCAAGCGGTTTAATGCCGCCGCGACCATCCAGTAGCCAGGCAAAAACGGCATCCGGCACATTGACTTCCGATCCCTTGATGGCTTCCACAACGCCTCCACATTCATTCAACGCTTTTTCGTTAGTCTAGCCTTCGGCGTATGTTAAGCAATACCTCATTATCCCATTGCGCTGAAATGATTCAGAAAAGTACGATATGGCAGGAAAGGCACCGGCATCACCGGCGCAAATGTGTTGTACGAGACAATATGGGGTGTTCAACGGATGATAATTTACTTAATCGAAATTTATGAATTTTAGTCTGTAGATCGATAACCTTGTGTTGCATCATCAGCTTTAATATGTCGTACGGGAAAGGGTTAACCTCTTTCAGAATGATTAGCCTGAGTAATGTTTATATAAGTCGCCATCAACCTTTCTTCCTTTTTACTCGTTCACACTTATATCGACCATTGAAAAAAAACTTATCATTCGTGGATTTGTCCTGGTTCCCTGCTAGATTTATCTGCACGTCTATTGTTGTCTCCCGATTTGTGAAAAAACGCTCCATATCACTGTAAGCTGTTAATAAAAAAGCCATTCACCAATAAACCGGCAACACAGCATGTGAAGATAACGGGATTATCGATGATTGCTCACGAACTCAATGCTCTGGATTTATTAAGTTTTCCTGTCTGGATTGTTTTACCACACACAGAAGAGTTAGTTTTCGCTAATACCGCCGCACGCGAACTGACACAGGAACAGACTTTCAGCCGTCTCAGAAAGGGGATATTTTCAACGTATGCGCAAAATGAACTGCGCATGTACGTTGCTGATTTACACCACCATCACGATATTGTTGAAATTCTGACGGTCTGTCGTGATGGTAAAGAAATCGCCTTAACCTGCCGCCTCTCGGTTAAAACCCTGTCGACGCAGGGAGACGTTATTATTTTTGAAGGCATAGAGACACCCACGGCGCAAGGTCTCAAGGCCAGCCGTTCGGCAAACTATCAGCGTAAAAAACAAGGGTTTTACGCCCGTTTTTTCCTGACGAACTCCGCGCCGATGCTGTTGATAGACCCTTCGCGGGACGGTTTGATCGTCGATGCCAATCTGGCCGCACTCAATTTCTATGGCTACAGCCATGAAGCGATGTGCCAGAAACATACATGGGAAATCAACGTATTAGGCCGCCAGATCTTACCTGTTATGCATGAGATTGCCCGTCTGCCCGGCGGTCATAAGCCCTTAAACTTCGTCCATAAACTCTCTGACGGCACCACCCGGCACGTACAAACCTATGCGGGTCCCCTTGAGATTTACGGCGATAAGCTCATGTTATGCATCATTCATGACATTACCGAGCAAAAACGGCTGGAACAGGAGCTGGAACGCGCTGCCCTGCATGATGCGCTGACCGGCTTACTGAACCGCAGGCAATTTTATCTTCTTACTGAGCAAAACCATACTCCCCATCTGTCGATGACAATGGATTACAGCCTGCTACTAATCGATACCGATCGCTTCAAAAGCATTAACGATTTATACGGTCATTTGAAAGGCGATGAAGTGCTGTGCGCTCTGTCGCGAACGCTGGAAGCCTGCGCACGTAAAGGCGACCTGGTCTTTCGCTGGGGCGGTGAAGAATTTGTCTTGCTGCTGCCGCGAACCTCGCTGGAGGTTGCGCTTAATCTTGCAGAATCAATACGCGCCGCCGTGGCGAAAGTCTGTATTCCTGGCCTGCCCCGTTTTACCGTCAGCATCGGCGTCGCACGGCACGAATCGAATGAAAGTATTGATGAATTATTTAAGCGGGTGGACGATGCCCTGTACAAAGCCAAAAACGACGGCAGAAATCGGGTGCTGGCGGCGTAATAAACGTCACAGGCTGCCCGTAAGTAGCCTGTGAACGCCCTTAACGGCTGCGTTTCGCGTGACGCTCCCAGTTTTCCTGCTTTGCCTGCGCCGTTTTACGCAACGCAACATAACACGCTCCGCTGCCGCCATGATGAGGCAGCGCCGTACAGTAAGCCTGAACGTCGTCAAATTCCGTCAGCCAACGCGCCACATAACTGCGCACAATATTGGCATGCGCGTTATCTTCCCGCCCTTTGCCATGAATGATCAGCACGTTGCGTAAACCATCCTGACGCGCCTGGCAAATGAAGCTAAACAGCATCTTGCGACATTCCTCAACCGGCTGACGAAGCAAATTGAGACTCGCCTGCTGGCTGTATTTTCCCGAACGCAGTTTGTCGAGCACGCCCTGCTGCAACCCTTCCCGGCGAAATTCCAGCGGTTCGCCCAAAGGAAGAATATCCAGAAACCCGGTGGTAAGAAAATTGTCGAGCTGGAGCGTATCGATACGCTGCGGCGCCCGTGAATTGCGTGTGGGCTGCCAGTGTACATCAGCGCAACGTTTCAACGGTTGGACATCCTCCATGGCGTCAAGAAACAGCGTTTTGTCGTCAAGGTTCATGATTCCTCCTCCAGCGCGTTAAGACAGGCACTATCATAACCGCGCGCTATTATACCGACAACGGTTTACAGTTATTTCCAATAAACGACACTGGCTCAATTATCTGGCTATGCGCATCTCACTATTTCATCCCCGGTAAAGCCACGTTTTATCCTGCGTTAACCGACAATTTCAGCGGGGCTTTTGTAAAATCAATTATGCCCTGAAAGTGGAATATCTCTTTTATAGCCGTTATAACTTTATTACCCGCTGAGGGAAAACCAGGTCGGGAAAAGGTTAAGGAAGCACTGCTGTGTAGATTTTAGGGGCTGGCGGATGTCGACAGTCCCTGTTTTTTATTCTCCTGCCGTGCTTCATTTTTTCAGCATCTTTATTTGTTCGCTTTTTCAACAAACAATGACGCTAAACGTATTATGCCCGCTTATCTTTTTAGGGGTATGGTTGCGGATATTGGTCGCATGGTATCTTGTTGACCTGCTGATAAGTCCGGGAATTATCCCGCCTGCAATGAGAGATAACGGATGCTGAGATTACTTGAAGACAATATCGCGACCCCGCTGGGGCCGTTATGGGTGATTTGCGATGAGCAATTCCGCCTGCGCGCCGTCGAATGGGAGCAACACAGCGACCGTATGGAACAGCTACTGGACATACATTATCGTTCAGAGGGATACGAGCGCATCGCCGCCAAAAATCCGGGTGGCCTGAGCGATAAGCTCACCGCGTATTTTGAGGGAAATCTCAGCATCATTGATACGCTGGAGACCGCCACCGGGGGAACGCCTTTTCAGCGGGAAGTATGGCAGGCGCTGCGCACCATCCCCTGCGGTCAGGTTATGCATTATGGTCAACTTGCCGAAAAATTAGGCCGTCCGGGAGCCGCTCGCGCCGTAGGCGCCGCTAACGGATCTAACCCGGTCAGTATCGTTGTACCCTGCCATCGCGTGATCGGACGCAACGGGACAATGACGGGATATGCTGGCGGCGTGCAGAGAAAAGAGTGGTTATTACGCCATGAAGGGTATCTGCTGCTGTAGAAACCAGGCATTTTGTGCCTTACCCGTCACACTTTGATGTAAAGTAACCACTTATAAAGCATGGATTTTCAAAGGGATATAAATATTTCTCCTGCTTATGCCTGAATTATCCTCTATTGGGAGTAGCTCAGGCTTACGTGCTCACCAAAAAGATGTTAAAATTGACAAATATCAATTACGGCTTGAGCAGACCTATGATCCCGGAAAAGCGAATTATACGGCGCATTCAGTCTGGCGGTTGTGCTATCCATTGCCAGGATTGCAGTATCAGCCAGCTTTGCATCCCGTTCACACTTAACGAACATGAGCTTGATCAGCTTGATAATATCATCGAGCGTAAAAAGCCTATTCAGAAAGGGCAAACGCTGTTTAAAGCAGGTGATGAACTGAAATCGCTCTATGCTATCCGCTCCGGTACGATTAAAAGCTACACCATTACCGAGCAGGGCGACGAGCAAATCACTGGTTTTCATTTAGCAGGCGACCTGGTCGGCTTTGACGCGATTGGCAGCGGGCACCACCCGAGCTTTGCCCAGGCGCTGGAAACCTCAATGGTATGTGAAATCCCGTTTGAGACTCTGGACGATCTCTCCGGTAAGATGCCTAACCTACGTCAACAGATGATGCGTCTGATGAGCGGCGAGATCAAAGGCGATCAGGATATGATCCTGTTACTGTCGAAGAAAAATGCGGAAGAACGTCTGGCAGCCTTTATCTACAATCTGTCCCGTCGTTTTGCCCAGCGCGGTTTCTCTCCGCGTGAATTCCGCCTGACGATGACCCGTGGCGATATCGGTAACTACCTTGGCTTAACGGTCGAAACGATCAGCCGTCTGCTGGGTCGTTTCCAGAAAAGCGGTATGCTGGCGGTGAAAGGTAAATACATCACCATCGAAAACAGCGATGCGCTCGCAGTGCTTGCTGGTCATACTCGCAACGTTGCTTAATCTTTCCTCAAGTAAGTCAGTTATCCTTCTGTTAAATCATTAAATTTTCCTGATTTATTGGTTTGACAGAAGGAATCACACCACGTCAATAAGCTAAAGAAATCTCAAATACATAGCCATCACTCCAGTTGGACACCACTGGCATGGTTTACGCCCTGCCAGGCCGTTTTCGGATTAACCACATTGATTCATCATGCCGGAAAAGTACAATCCGCAGCGGCTGGCAACCGTTCTATATTCGCACTATCGAACGATCGCCAGCTGGCCGCAGTTGCGTTCTTGCATACGACGCAACTGCGGCAACTCTAACACCTTGTCATTTACAATGATTATTGATTTAACTCCCCCCGAAAACAGCGGTTTGGTGGGTATAGAAAAAGTGTGACATTGATCAAAAACAAAAAAAGATTATGACAAAGGTGTATTTATATTACGTTCGCTTCTGGACTGCGGCCCGGATTGTTAAGCGGATTTTTTGATACCCAGATATTAAGAGGAGAAAGAACCATGATCACTTATGATCGTAACCATAATCCTATTACTAATGGCAGTCGGGTTATGATTAATGGGACGGGCAGAACGGGTAAAATCGTTGCCATACATTCTAACGGGTTAACTCCAGCCCAGTTACGCCGCAACAAAACCGTCGAAGTGGAAGGCTGTGAAGGCCAGTTCGAACCCGTTGAACTGATCCGTCTTGGTTCCCACTAACGATAAGAATGCCGCTATGGCGGCATTCATGAATCAAACAGATTTAATTACAGACTCTACTAAGCCGCTATTTACCCCAGGTATGCCCCGGAAGTCTGATTTTACTGATAGAAATTGTTTACATTCAATACACTGCCCTATAGAACAGCAAATTTTCCTGATTTATTGATCTGGCAGAAGGTTCCCCCCTGTTTCATTCAACATATATGGGTTACTCTTTTAATTACAAACTGCGGTGACAGTTGTAAGGAGACCCTGTATGGCTATGTATCAAAATATGCTGGTGGTCATCGACCCAAACCAGGACGATCAACCCGCATTACGACGCGCTGTTTATTTGCATCAACGGATTGGTGGCAAAATTAAAGCCTTTTTGCCGATCTATGATTTTTCCTATGAAATGACTACCCTGCTCTCGCCTGATGAGCGTACCGCGATGCGTCAGGGCGTCATCAGCCAGCGAACAGCCTGGATACGCGAACAAGCGAAATACTACATCGAAGCAGGTGTTCCCGTTGAGATAAAAGTGGTCTGGCACAACCGTCCCTTTGAAGCCATTATCCAGGAAGTGATCAGCGACGATCACGATCTGGTGCTCAAAATGGCGCACCAGCATGACCGCCTGGAAGCGGTAATCTTTACGCCGACTGACTGGCATTTGTTGCGTAAATGCCCAAGCCCGGTATGGATGGTCAAGGACCAACCGTGGCCTGAAGGCGGTAAAGCGCTGGTGGCCGTGAACCTGGCAAGCGAAGAACCTTATCACAATGCGCTGAATGAAAAGCTGGTCAAAGAAACGCTGCAACTCGCAGAACAGGTGAACCACACCGAAGTCCATCTGGTTGGCGCCTACCCCGTGACGCCCATCAATATCGCAATCGAACTGCCTGAATTTGATCCGAGCGTTTACAACGACGCGATTCGCGGTCAGCATTTGCTGGCGATGAAGGCGCTACGTCAGAAATTCAGCATTGATGAGAAAGTGACGCATGTTGAAAAAGGGTTGCCTGAAGAGGTTATCCCGGATTTAGCCGAGCACCTACAGGCGGGTATTGTTGTACTGGGTACGGTTGGTCGTACCGGGATATCTGCGGCCTTCCTGGGCAATACGGCGGAACAGGTTATCGACCATTTGCGCTGCGATCTGCTTGTCATTAAACCCGATCAGTATCAGACACCGGTCGAACTGGACGACGAAGAAGACGATTAAGCCTATTTTCGTGCCGGGTAGCGCTTATGCCTACCCGGCGAAGCCGCTCACTCACGTTACTGTTTGTCCTCACCACCGAGGAAATAGATCCCCAGCGGAATGGCCAGCAGAATGGTGAAAACCAGACTGTAGACGCAAATCATTGATGACTGAATGAAATACATCGAGGTTGTCCACTCGGACAACGGAATATCATACTGTTCGATCACGCCGCCGATAGTCGCCCGCGTAACCACTGATGCCGCAATAATAAACACCGCCAGCAGGCCCAACAGAAATTTCTTCCCCTTTGCTGTCTTCAGCTTTGTCATGATCATGGTATCGTCCTTTTGCAGATGAAAGCTCTGTTACTTGCGCGTAACAATACCATGACAATCCCCCGTTGTCTGCCACACAAGTCGTGACATAATATTCACATCGCGCGTCCCTGTCTGAAAATGCGCTACGTCTTATTCTTTTTGATCAATGACCAGCGCATTCGAAGCGGATAAAATATCTGCACCTCAGAATCTTTTAGCGTTATATCAACCATACGGGGTAGTGACAGACCAAAATGATTGCAGAATTTTTTTTCAAAAACGCGTTTAATCTGGCAATAATTTTTGGCAGTGGCGCCGCCTTACTTCTGATGAGTATTGTGTTTCGTCGTGGCGAGAAAAGAAGAAAAGGATTTATATTTCATGCCGTACAGTTCTTCGTTTATGCCCTTATCATCGGCACGCTGGGCAGTATCGCCAATAATGTTATTGAAAACTACGATCTGAAATTCATCTCTCCAAATGCCGTCGATTTTATCTGCACATCTCTGATTGCGCTAATTCTGACAATAAAACTGTTTTTACTCATCAACCGCTTTGAAAAATCACAGATCGGTAAAGGCAGAGACGTCACCAGTGCGAAGATCCTGTCTCGCATTATTAAGATCACCATTATTATCGCCATCGTTTTACTCTATGGCGAACACTTTGGCATGAGTCTGTCCGGGTTGCTGACTTTTGGCGGCATTGGCGGCATCGCTGTTGGGATGGCAGGTAAGGACATTCTGAGCAACTTTTTCTCGGGGATTATGCTCTATTTTGATCGCCCCTTTAGCATTGGCGACTGGGTTCGTTCCCCGGACAGAAATATTGAAGGCACCGTGACTGAAATCGGCTGGCGAATGACCAAAATTAACACCTTCGACCACCGCCCTTTATATGTGCCGAATTCGATTTTCTCCGCCATTAGCGTGGAGAATCCCGGCAGGATGACCAACCGACGCATTAAAACGGTGATCGGGTTACGGTATCAGGATGCCAGTAAAACAGGCGTTATTGTTGATGCGGTCAGAACGATGCTGCAAAACCACCCTGATATCGATCAGCGCCAGACGCTGCTGGTCTATTTCAATGAATTCGGCGAATCATCACTGAATATCATGGTCTATTGCTTTAGCAAAACCACCGAATGGGAAGCCTGGCTTGCGGTTCAGCAGGATGTTTACCTGAAGATTATCGACATTGTTCAGGCGAACGGCGCAGATTTTGCGTTTCCAAGCCAGACGCTTTATCTGGATAACGTCGCGTCACCGCAATCCGCAAATTAAAAAAGACGCGGTATTCCGCGTCTTTTCGCTCACTGCTGCATATTATTTGTCGTGCTTCACAATATACATTGTCCGACTATACGCCACGTCTTCCGGGTTATTAATGGGATAACCTTTCAGCCACGGTTTGATCAAACGTCCGTTGGTATACTGGTAAATCGGCGCAATCGGCGCCTGTTCCATCAGGATTTTCTCTGCCGCGTTATAGTCCGCATTGCGCGCCTTCGCCGTATTTTCTACTGTCGCCTGCGTCATGATTTTATCGTAGGCCGGGTTATTGAAGCGCGAGATATTGCCCGTATGGGTCGAGGTTAACAATGACAGGAAAGTAGACGGTTCATTGTAGTCCCCCACCCAGGAGGCGCGGATAACATCAAAATTACCGGTGTTGCGGCTGTCGATATAGGTTTTCCATTCCTGGTTTTGCAGCTTCACCTCTACGCCCAGATTTTTTTTCCACATCGAGGCGACCGCAATCGCGATTTTCTGATGATTTTCAGATGTGTTATATAACAGCGTCAATTTGAGCGGTTTCTGCGGGCCATAGCCAGCCGCAAGCAATAACGTTTTCGCCTGAGCATTGAGTTCTTCCTGGCTCATTTGTTCAAATGGCGAAGGATCGGGAGTAAAGCCTGCCGTCACGTCCGGGGTGAAACGCCAGGCCGGTTTCTCCCCGGTTCCTAACACTTTTTCCGCCATGATGCGGCGATCAATCGTCATGCTCAGCGCCAGACGAACGCGGGAATCCGCCGTCGGGCCTTTTTGGGTGTTAAACGCATAATAATAGGTGCCCAACTGCGGCGGCGTATAAACCTGCCCCGGTATATCCTTCAGCAACTTCTGATACAGATTTTTCGGGAAAGATTCGGTGATATCGATATCGCCAGCCAGATAACGTTTAGTCGCTGACGACTCCTGATTAATCGGCAGGAAAGTCACTTTTTGCAGCACCGTCTTCGCATTGTCCCAGTAATGGGTATTAGGCACCACCACCAGTTTCTCGTTAACCACGCGATCATTCAACACATAGGCGCCATTACCGATCAGGTTTCCGGGCTTCGTCCAGTCTTTACCGCTTTCTACATTAGCTTTCTGTACCGGGTAAAAAGCAAAGTTGGCGGTCAGGTTAACGAACCACGGCAGCGGTTTATCCAGCTGTATTTTTAGCGTGCGGGCGTCCACGGCGCTAACCCCAAGCGTATCCGGCGACGCTTTACCATCAATAATCGCCTGGGCGTTATTAATGCCAGCAAGGGCGGCAAACCAGGCAAACGGTGACAGGGTTTTCGGATCAACCAGACGTTGCCAGCTGTAGACAAAATCCTGCGCGGTCACCGGAGTGCCGTCCGACCACTTTGCGTTATTGCGCAGGGTAAACGTCCAGATCCGGTTATCATTGGTTTTCCAGCGCGTAGCGACGCCAGGAATGATTTCCCCTTTCTCATTCTGATTCACCAGACCTTCAAACAAATCGCGAATGACCTGAATCTCCGGCAGCCCAACCGCTTTTGCCGGATCTAACGACGCCGGTTCATCTTTAATATGGCGGACCAGTTCTTGCTTCTCTGCCAGTACCGTTCCGCCGGGAACATCCGCAGCGTGTGTCAGGGAGACGCTGCTAATCAACAGCGCACAACAGGTAACTGAAACAGAGTGCTTCATAAGATGCCCTTAAATGATGAAGTTAGATGACTGCGTAATTATTTGTTTCGCATGAAGGAAATGCAAACGTCTTCCTACAGAAAGTTGATATTAACCCGATATACGCATCCGCTTCCAGGAAGCCAGATGGAGGATATTGCATAGCGCGCACAACGCGTGAAAACGATTTGATTATCTGGACAATTTGCACAACACTGCGAGTAATAACAACAGCATTCAGAGACACTTATGACCGTTACCCGTCCTCGTGCCGAGCGCGGCGCATTTCCGCCAGGAACCGAACATTATGGGCGTTCATTGCTGGGAGCGCCGTTGATCTGGTTTCCGGCCCCGGCAGCCGATCGCGAAAGCGGCCTGATTCTGGCCGGAACGCACGGCGATGAGAACGCGTCGGTGGTGACGCTCTCGTGTGCGCTGCGTACGCTGAATCCTTCACTCCGCCGTCATCATGTGGTGCTGGCGGTGAACCCGGACGGTTGCCAGCTTGGTCTGCGCGCCAATGCCAATGGCGTCGATTTGAACCGTAATTTTCCGGCGGCGAACTGGAAAGCGGGTGAGACGGTTTATCGCTGGAACAGCAGCGCCGAGGAGCGCGATGTGGTGCTGCTTACCGGCGAACATCCGGGGTCTGAACCCGAAACCCAGGCGCTGTGTCAACTGATACACCGGGTGCATCCTGCCTGGGTGGTCTCCTTTCACGATCCTCTCGCCTGTATTGAAGATCCCAGACATAGCGAGTTAGGCGAATGGCTGGCCCGGGCATTTGCGCTGCCGCTGGTCTCCAGCGTAGGTTACGAAACGCCCGGTTCGTTTGGAAGCTGGTGCGCCGACCTCAATCTGCACTGTATTACCGCAGAGTTCCCGCCGATCTCATCCGATGAGGCCAGCGAAAAGTATCTGATGGCGATGTCTACTCTGCTGCGCTGGCACCCTAAAGATGAAGTTGCCCGGTCGTAAACCGTAAAGCGGGCTCGACATCCACCGCCAGCCAGGTGGGGCCATCGAGGTCAGCAAAACGCACCTGTGGGGCCAGCGGCAACGCTGCGCTAATGGCCCTGGAGGTACACAGCATACATCCCAGCATCAGCCCAAAACCCTGTTCTCTGGCTTCGGCGGCCAGCGCCAGCGCTTCCGTCAGACCACCGGTTTTATCCAGTTTGATATTGACCATATCGTAGCGCCCCTGTAACGCCTTCAGACTGCTGCGGGTATGGCAACTTTCATCCGCGCAGATAGGGAGCGGATGAACAAAATTTTCCAGCGCGGCGTCATCCTGCGCAGGTAACGGTTGTTCCAGCATCGCGACGCCTAAATCCGCCAGCAGCTGGCATCGCGCCGCCAGCCCCTCTGTACGCCAGGACTCGTTTGCATCCACAATTAGCGTCGCATCAGGCACGACGGAGCGAATCGCGACCATTCGTTCACTGATCAGGCGATCGTCCAGCTTAATTTTGAGCAGTTTCGCCCCTTTTTCCCACAGTGCCGCCGCGCTGGCCGCCATCTGTTCAGGCGTACCGATCACGACAGTCTGTGCTGTTGTCAGCGTAGCGGGCAATTCAACGGCCACAAACTCCGCCAGCGTTTGCTGCTGCTGGCGAGCGCTCAGATCCCACAACGCGCAATCGACCGCATTTCTGGCCGCGCCGGCAGGCAGCAATTTTTGTAGTGCTTCGCGGGTCAGCTCCTGTTCCAGTTGCGGCGCGATACTCATGATCTGCGCCAGCACCGAGGCATCGCTTTCGCCATAACGTGGATAAGGCGTACATTCCCCTACGCCTTTTACGCCCTCTTCCTCCAGCTCCACTACCACAACATGCGCTTCGGTACGACTTCCCCGGGCAATCACAAAGGGCGTGTGCAGCGGCCAGGCCTCCTCATACACCTTAACAGATCTCATTGGTTCTCCTTTTCTCGCCGTTTTTCACGTTGCAGATGCGTGGCGGTGGATTAAACACAAATAGCGTTTGCCGTGTTAACTGCTGATGGCATAAACTAGCCACGACGTTAACTATATGTAAACAGGAAGATAACCATGTCACAAACCGTTCATTTTCAGGGCAATCCAGTCGCCGTCGCCAACACCATTCCTCAAGCTGGTAGCAAAGCACAGGCTTTTACCCTCGTGGCAAAAGATCTGTCTGACGTCACACTGGCTCAGTTTGCAGGCAAGCGCAAGGTGCTGAATATTTTCCCAAGTATTGATACCGGCGTTTGTGCGGCATCGGTACGTAAGTTTAACCAACTGGCGACAGAAATCGACAACACCGTCGTACTGTGCGTTTCTGCGGATCTGCCGTTCGCCCAGTCTCGTTTCTGCGGCGCGGAAGGTCTGAGCAACGTCATTACCCTTTCCACTCTGCGTAATCCTGACTTCCTGAAAGACTACGGCGTTGAAATCACTGAAGGCCCGCTGAAAGGTCTGGCGGCGCGTGCCGTGGTGGTCATTGATGAAAACGACAACGTCATTTTCAGCCAGCTGGTGAACGAAATCACCAACGAACCTGACTATGCTGCTGCGCTGGACGTGCTGAAAGCGTAAGACGGTAAAAAAGCCCGATGGCGCAACGCTCATCGGGCTTCTAATACTTGTGTCGTTTCTACTCTTCGCTTTTCTTCTGATTCAAACCGTATTCACGTAATTTATTGGCAATCGCGGTATGTGAGACGCCCAGGCGTTTCGCCAGTTTGCGCGTGCTCGGATAATTGCGATAAAGTTGCGTCAGCACGGAACGTTCAAAACGGCTGGTGATCTCATCCAGCGAGCCTTCCATCGCATCTTCACCAACGGCAACGGTCGTGGCGTCGTAATCCGGCAGCAAGATATCCTGCGGACGTAGTTCGTACCCTTCAAGCTGCGTCAGCGCCCGGTAGATGGCGTTTTTAAGCTGGCGCACGTTGCCCGGCCAGCCATAACGGATTAATACGGTGCTGAGATCGGCAGAGAGTTTCGGACGCGGCACCCCCTGCTCATCGGCAAAACGCGCCACGAAAAGTTCAGTGAGCGGCATGATATCCTGCGGGCAATCACGCAGCGGTGGCAGATTGAGCGTCAGCACATTCAGACGGTAGTAGAGATCCTCGCGGAACAGCCCTTTTTGCACCAGTTCCACCAGATTCTTCTGCGTGGCGCAGATCACCCGGACATCAACGTGAACCTCATGATCCTCGCCAACGCGTCGGAAGGTGCCGTCGTTAAGAAAACGCAGCAATTTGGTCTGCATGCGTGGCGACATCTCACCAATCTCATCCAGCAGCACCGAACCCCCGTTAGCCTGTTCAAAGAAGCCTTTTTTACCTTCCGGCGCATGACCAAACAGTTCGCTTTCAACCGCATCTTCAGGAATGGAGGCGCAGTTCAATGCCAGATACGGTTTTGCCGCACGCGGGCTTGCCAAGTGACAGGCATGGGCGAAGAGATCTTTACCGGTTCCGGTATCGCCGGTAATCAGCAGTGGCGCGCTCAGCGTAGCCAGCTTACGAGCCTGCTCTACGACATGCTTCATTTTCGCGCTGACGGCGATAATCTGGCTAAACGCGCTCAAATCCTGAGTCGTCAAATTCTGCAACTGACGCCCCATTCGGATGGTGGAACGTAACATAACGACAGCGCCCGTGAGCATGTACTCGTCATTTTCCCCTTGCGAATGAACCGGGGTAATCTCCATCAGGAAGTTCTGCCCATTAATCACCACATGCTCGTTGTGAGAGACCTGCGGGTTGCTCTCCAGCCAACGCTGGAAGTTGAAGCCGTTGATCAACTGCGCGGCAGTGTGATTGCGCATACGCTCCTGATTTTGTGCGAAAAGCTGACAGCTCGCGGGGTTCGCCATCTCTATTTTACTTTTCATATCCAGAGAGAGGACGGGTTCCGGCAACGCTTCGAGCAGTGCGCTCAGCGCCAGATGCTCGCGTTCAGACGGCATCCACGGCACCGTACGGACATCGGTCACGCCGGAAATGCGGCGGATCTCCGCCATCAGGCTGCTGAAGTTGGTAAACTCCAGTTCAGCAAAATTAAGGTAAATTCGCCCGATGGGGTCAATCTCAATACCGCGTAAATCAATGCTACGAAGCACCAGCAAATCGAGTAACTCGCGGGTCAGACCAAGACGGTCTTCACAAAAGACTTCCAGACGCATGGGAACTTTCACCTAAAACAATGAGCTATTAGATAGATGATAAGCCAGTATTCGATTAGCAGGAAGGATTCTGTCAACAATTATTGACAGCATGACGGAAAATTGGGCGCCGGGCCGTAAAGTTATACGGTCAGCGCCCTTCCAGCGATCAGTTTTCGCGCGGGGTTTTGCTTTTCTGCAAGGTCTCTTTGACCTGAACGATAAGCTGGCGACGAAAATCCCCCAGACGCGGCTTATCATCGTCGATCCACGGTAAGGGACGACACAGTTCCATCGCTTTAATGCCCAGACGAGCGGTTAACAGCCCGGCGCCAATACCCTGCGCCGCACGGGCAGACAAACGCGCCGCCAGATCCTGCGACATCCAGTCCATCCCGACTTCACGCACCAGCTCGCTGGCGCCCGCAAACGCAATATTGAGCAACACCAGACGAAACAGGCGCAGGCGGCTGTAATACCCCAGTTCAATGCCATACAGCGTCGCAATGCGATTGATCAGCCGCAAATTTCGCCAGGCGATAAATGCCATATCCACCAACGCCAGCGGGCTGACGGCGATCATTAACGTGGATTCGGCGGCCGAACGGCTGATTTCACGTCGCGCCTGGGCATCCAGCACCGGTTGCACCAGTTGAGCGTATAAGCTGACCACTTCCCGATCGTTTTGCGTTTCGTGAATCGAAGCATACCAGCGCTGCAACGCCGGGTGAGACTGATCGATACCGGCCTGCTGCGCCAGCTTTTCGCAAAACGCACGGCCCTTTCCCGTACCGTGGCTGTGCAACAGGTCGCGCGCTTCATCCCGTTCATGCGCCCGCTGGCGTAATCGCCATAACCGACGCCATTCTGTCGCGACCGAGCCAACGCCTGCGCCAATGATCAACGCCCCGGCGGCACAACCGCCCAGCGCCACCCAGTCCTGGGTTTGCCATGCGTTCATGGTCCATTGCACGCCCTGGCCCACAACGCTGACGCCAAACAACGCCAGTCCCCCCATCACCATCTTGCGCCACAAACTGCGTTTCGGGCGCAGTGCGGCATCAATGACCGCTTCCGCCTGTCCCTCGTCTTCCAGAGGTTCATCCACCTGCGCGGGGGCAAAAGTCTGCGCCTGCGTCTCGCTGAAGGTCTGTTGCGTTTTAAGCGTCTGGTTTTGCTCCACCTCCAGTGGACCTGCGAAATCGATACGCGGTTTTAACGGTTCGCTCATCGCAATTTGTCTCCTATTAAAAATTCCAGCGCGGCATCCAGACGAATGTGCGGCAATGGTTTGTCCACATCCATCACCTGTGGGCGAAACGCTTCAAACTGGAAACCCTGACTGTCCCAGAACGCTTGTCCCGGCAGACGTGCGGGCACTTCGCCGGGGTATACCGTTAACGGCGTTCCATCGCTTAAACGGTTACCGCGTAAGGCCGGGATCTTTTCACCATTCACGTCGATCAATCCACTGGTCGTCGCCTGTACGGACGCCAGTCCCAGACAATCCATGCTGATGCCTTCAAACGCCGCGTTTTGCCAGGCATCCTGAATCAGTTGCTGGAGCAAAGAGACCATATTGGCATGTTGATCGACAGTCACATGGTCTGCCTTGGTCGCCGCAAACAGCAGTTTATCAATCACCGGGGAAAAGAGTCGGCGAAATAGCGTTCGCTGGCCATAGTGGAAACTCTGCATCAATTGCGTCAGCGCCAGACGCATATCGTTGAACGCCTGCGGCCCGCTGTTCAACGGTTGCAGGCAATCCACCAGTACAATCTGGCGATCAAACCGCAGGAAATGGTTTTTATAGAACCCTTTCACCACTTTTTCACAGTAGTAATTAAAGCGTTCACGCAACATTCCGGCGTTGGTGTGTTTGTCCGCCTGCGCCAGTATCGATTCGCCATGCGCATCCACATCCGGCCACGGGAAAAACTGCAACGCAGGCGCGCCCGCCATATCGCCCGGCAGCACAAAGCGGCCAGGCTGAATAAAGTGCAGCCCCTGCTGTTTACATTGGTGCAGATACGCCGTCCAGGCCGCGGCGATCTCCGCCAGGCGATTTTCATCAGCAGGCGCCAGCGGGTCCAGCCCCTGGCATAGCTGACGCCATTTGGCCGACCATTCGCCCCGCTGCCCTTGCAGTAAGCCGGTCATTTGCCGGGACCAGCTCAGGTAATCCTGCGCCAGCATCGGCAAGTCGAGCAGCCATTCGCCGGGATAATCGACAATCTCCAGGTATAACGTCGAGGTGTCTTTAAAATGGCGCAGCAAAGAATCATTGGATTTGTAGCGTAACGCGAGACGGATTTCGCTCACGCCGCGCGTTGGCGTCGGCCAGGCAGGCGGCTGGCCATAAAGCTGGGCCAGCCCTTCATCGTAGGTAAAACGAGGAATACCAAAATCACGTTGTGGAACGCGTTTCACGCCCAGCAAACGCTCCTCACGCACCGCGCTTAGCAGCGGCAGTCGCGATCCGGCATGGATGTTGAGCAGTTGGTTAACCATCGCAGTGATAAACGCGGTTTTCCCACTGCGGCTAAGTCCAGTAACGGCCAGACGTAAATGCCTGTCTACACCGCGATTAACCAGCGAGTTAAGTTCGTTTTTGAGTCGCTTCATCGCCATCCTGTTGTGCCTGAAGAGTCCATAAAAGTATAACGAGCAGGAAATAAAGATAGGGGCTGATTATTAATTATCAACTCTCTGAGGTATTTATGGCGACGCCGTTTACGCCGCCACAAGCAGAAAAGTACACCTGTTATCGTTCTTACTGATGATCAGGATTTCATCATCCTGTACACATAGCCTTAAGAAAATATTTCCCGCGTCCTCTCATCGCCCATAACGCCGGGATAATTTAGCCGCTGCCCGGCTCAGTAAAGGCTCAAGCGCCAACGCCAGCAACATCTTCAGCGGGCGCCGGGCCACGGATTTCACCGCCCACCCCGCTACGCCTGCGGGACCGTAGCGTAACGCGGTCAGGAGAACCAGCTTCCCTGCAAGTTTAAAGCCCGGCTTCACCTTTTGCCCGGCGCGTTGCCAGCGAGTATTCATCTCTGTCCTCTTACAATTGACGGAAGCGGCTGCGTAACGTGAAGGTATCAGAGGTCACATAGCGCTCCATTTCGCGTAAACGTTTTTCGCCAGCGGCCAGTTCACGATCCACCGCATCTAACAGTTCACCGCTGGAAGGCTGTTGCTCGCCCGTTGCCATGCTGTCCGGCATCGGGTCCAGTACAAAAGAGAGAATGATGTAAGCCACCAGGGTGAAAAATGCCAGACCAAAGAAGATCGATAACACCACCAGGATACGCACCAGTTTCACCGGTACATCAAGGTACTGCGCGATACCGGCACACACCCCTCGCACCATCCCCTGCTGCGGCATACGCCATAATTTCTTGTTCAGGTTAATTCCTCCCATTAGCGATCCCTCCAGTTCGGATGTTCGGCGTCAAGAATGGCTTCCAGCGCCTGAATACGCTCGCGCATGCGTTGCGCTTCGTCGGTTAGCTGCATTAAACGTTGCTGTTCGCTTTGCGACAGTTCGCCCCGACCGGAACGGTTGCTGTAATGCAGCCATAACCAAATCGGTAACACGAACAGCACGAAAATGGTTAACGGTATGGCCAGAAATAACGCGCTCATGAGTGCTCCTTACAGGTGATGAGCGGCGGCGCGTTCGGGCGCCGCCAGATATTATTATTGGTTATCTTGCTTCATTTTGGCTTTCAACTGCGCCAGTTGTTCGCTGATTTCATCATCTGCTTTCAGATCGGCAAACTGCTGATCCAGGGTTCTCTGCTTGCCAAAGTTTTGGCTTTCCGCTTCCGCCTCCATCTGATCGATACGGCGTTCAAACGATTCAAAACGCGCCATAGCCTCATCCAGTTTGCCGCTGTCCAGTTGACGACGGACATCACGGGAAGAGCTTGCCGCCTGGTGGCGCAACGTCAATGTCTGCTGACGGGCACGGGTTTCACTGAGTTTATTTTCCAGCTCGCCAATCTCTTTCTTCATCCGCACCAGCGTGTCGTCAACCAGTGCCGCTTCCTGATCGAGGGTGGCGATCAAATCCGTCAGTTTTTGTTTCTCAATCAGCGCGGCGCGCGCCAGATCCTCTTTATCTTTACGCAGCGCCAGCTCGGCTTTCTCCTGCCACTCCGCCTGTTGCGCGGCGGCCTGCTCAATGCGACGGGATAACTGTTTCTTTTCTGCCAGCGCGCGCGCGGAATTAGAACGGACTTCCACCAGCGTATCTTCCATTTCCTGAATCATCAGGCGCACCAGCTTTTGCGGATCTTCCGCTTTTTCCAGCAGCGCATTAATGTTGGCGTTCACGATGTCGGCAAAACGAGAAAAAATACCCATAATTCAATCCTCACACGGTATGTTCTGATATCGGGCTATGCCCTGCTACAGGGTTAATACAATCTGCGTGCCAACTTTTTAATCTATTGATTATTAAAACAATGTACGATTTTACCTCACGAGAGAAATAGGCTAAAGTGGTGAATAACACTAACAAGTGGTGAATCTCATCATGGCAGAATACAAAGATAACCTTCTCGGCGAAGCCAACAGCTTTCTTGAAGTGCTGGAGCAGGTTTCCCATCTGGCGCCGCTGGATAAACCCGTGCTTATCATTGGCGAACGCGGAACAGGGAAAGAGCTGATCGCCAACCGACTGCATTTTCTCTCAACGCGCTGGCAAGGGCCGTTCATCTCCCTTAACTGCGCCGCGCTCAATGAAAACCTGCTCGACTCCGAGTTATTTGGTCATGAAGCAGGCGCATTTACCGGCGCGCAAAAACGTCATCCCGGGCGCTTTGAACGCGCCGATGGCGGTACGCTCTTTTTGGATGAGCTGGCGACCGCTCCCATGCTGGTTCAGGAAAAACTGCTGCGGGTGATCGAATACGGCGAGCTGGAGCGCGTCGGCGGCAGCCAGCCGTTGCAGGTTAATGTGCGTCTGGTCTGCGCGACAAATGCCGATTTGCCGCAAATGGTGAGCGAAGGGACATTTCGCGCCGATCTGCTGGACCGGCTCGCTTTCGACGTCGTGCAGCTTCCCCCTTTACGCCAGCGTCAAAGCGACATCATGTTAATGGCCGAACACTTTGCCATTCAGATGTGCCGTGAGATTCATCTGCCCCTCTTCCCGGGTTTTACCGCGCGGGCGAGAGAAACCCTGCTTCAGTACCGCTGGCCGGGAAATATTCGTGAGCTGAAAAACGTGGTTGAGCGTTCGGTTTATCGGCATGGCAGCAGCGATTATCCGTTAGATGAAATTATCATCGATCCGTTTAAGCGTGACATTCCCGAACCGACGCCGCCGGAAACGCCCGTTTCTGCGCCATCATTGCCGCTGGATTTACGCGAATTTCAGCAACAGCAGGAGAAAGACTTTCTGCAAATCAGCCTGCAACAGGCGAAATTTAATCAAAAACGGGCAGCAGAATTGCTGGGTCTGACCTACCACCAGTTGCGCGCATTGCTCAAAAAACATCAGATTTAGCGCTCATGCCCGGGACAGTTGTTCTCATTCTGTGGGGGTAATATGTTAAGTGAATTAATTAGGTTTTCTTTATAATTAATTTCGATATTGGTTAATAACATAATAAAAATAATTACAAAGGTGATTGAATTTCCAGCGTAATGTTATACCCAACGATTTTGCATACAAGGGAAATGCCATGAATTGGGATAAACACGCAGCCGTAGAATACGCACGCAGACACGCTATGATGGGTGCGAGCCTGGCTGGCTTGTTAATCAGCTCTTCTGCTTTTGCGGCGTTGTCTCCCGGCGGACCCGAAGCTACAGCTTTAACATTTAATCGCTGGTACATATCCCAGTTAATACAGGAGAAAAATCCACTGGCTGATTATGAGGGACTCCAGCCCTACGTTACAGCAAACACCATTGCTGCGTTAAAGACCTCAAATACAGCAGACCCAGACTCCGAAGATGTACCCGATTCTGATATGTTCATCAAAGCCCAGGATTTTGACGATGACTGGCAGCAAATAGAGATCGTCTCATCAGACTTAGATCCCGTATGTACACAGGTCTATGTCTCTTTCGGCGCTGAACAGAAACACACAGTAATAGACTGCATGGTGAAAGAAAACGGTACCTGGAAAGTACAATCTGTCGCAGGCCAGAAAATATTGCGAAACGTAAGCCTGAAGTAATCATGTATCAAAGCCCGTAACTTAACCGAACGGGCATTTCCTTTGGTGTTTATTCAACCAGTATGACGATTCCTTCATCGCAATTGTGTACATTTACGCCAGTTGTCCGCAGTCATTTTTACCTGGCGGGCCGAAGTGCGATACACTTTGCAAATCGAATCTAAAAACCTTAAAAATTATGCGCCTGGTTTTATCGTCTCTGATCGTGATGGCTGGACTCCTGAGTGGTCAGGCTGCGGCTGCGCCTGAACCGACTACGCATGCTGATATTCGCGACAGCGGCTTTGTCTATTGCGTCAGTGGGCAGGTCAACACCTTCAATCCACAAAAAGCGAGCAGTGGCCTGATCGTTGATACGCTTGCCGCTCAGCTGTATGACAGACTGCTGGATGTGGACCCTTATACTTATCGTCTGGTACCGGAACTGGCAGAAAGCTGGGAAGTGCTGGACAACGGCGCGACCTACCGTTTCCACCTGCGTCGCAACGTCTCTTTCCAGAAGACCGCCTGGTTCACCCCTACCCGCAAGCTGAACGCGGATGACGTGGTGTTTACCTTCGAGCGCATTTTTGATCGCAAACATCCCTGGCATAACGTTAACGGCGGCAGCTTTCCCTATTTCGACAGTTTGCAGTTTGCCGATAACGTAAAGAGCGTGCGTAAGCTGGACAACAATATCGTCGAATTTCGCCTGACCCAACCAGACGCCTCCTTCTTATGGCATCTGGCGACGCACTATGCGTCGGTCATGTCAGCGGAATATGCGGCGCAGCTGACAAAGCAGGATCACCCGGAACTGATTGACCGCCAGCCGGTCGGCACCGGCCCGTTCCAGCTCTCGGAATATCGCGCCGGACAATATATTCGTCTGCAACGTCATGAGGGATTCTGGCGTGGTAAACCGCTGATGCCGCAGGTGGTGGTTGACTTAGGCTCCGGCGGCACAGGCCGTTTATCGAAATTGCTCACCGGCGAATGCGATGTGCTGGCCTGGCCCGCCGCCAGTCAGCTCACGATTCTGCGCGACGATCCGCGCTTGCGTTTGACGCTGCGCCCCGGTATGAACATCGCCTACCTGGCCTTTAATACCGATAAGCCGCCGCTGAATAATCCCGCCGTACGCCATGCGCTGGCGTTGTCGATCAACAACCAGCGGCTGATGCAGTCGATCTACTACGGTACAGCGGAAACCGCCGCCTCTATTTTGCCGCGCGCCTCGTGGGCCTATGACAACGAGGCTAAAATTACAGAATACAATCCGGCTAAATCCCGCGAGCAGTTGAAAGCGCTGGGGCTGGAAAACTTAACGCTACAGCTGTGGGTGCCGACCAGTTCCCAGGCCTGGAACCCCAGCCCGCTGAAAACCGCCGAGCTGATCCAGGCGGATATGGCGCAGGTCGGCGTAAAAGTGGTGATTGTTCCGGTAGAAGGTCGTTTCCAGGAGGCGCGGTTGATGGACATGAACCATGATCTGACGTTGTCCGGTTGGGCAACCGACAGTAACGATCCAGACAGTTTCTTCAGGCCGTTGCTGAGCTGCGCCGCCATTAACTCACAAACCAACTTTGCACACTGGTGCCATCCTGAGTTTGACGGCATTCTGCGAAAAGCGCTCTCGTCCCAGCAGCTTGCGGCGCGTATTGACGCGTATGATGAAGCGCAAAATATTCTGGCAAAAGAGCTGCCGATACTGCCGCTCGCCTCCTCGCTGCGTTTACAGGCTTATCGCTATGATATTAAAGGGCTGGTTTTAAGTCCCTTTGGTAACGCCTCGTTTGCCGGTGTTTCGCGGGAAAAAGAAGATGAGGTGAAAAAACCATGATTATTTTCACCCTGCGTCGGTTTCTGCTGCTGTTGGTCACGCTGTTCTTTCTGACCTTTATCGGCTTTAGCCTGAGCTATTTCACGCCCCATGCGCCATTACAGGGCGCATCGTTGTGGAACGCCTGGGTTTTCTGGTTTAACAGCCTGATCCACTGGGATTTTGGCGTTTCCAGCATTAACGGCCAGCTGATCTCCGAACAGCTCAAAGAGGTTTTTCCCGCCACGATGGAGCTGTGCATTCTCGCTTTCGGCTTTGCCCTGATGGTCGGAATCCCGGTGGGGATGCTGGCAGGCGTAACGCGGAATAAATGGCCAGACCGTTTCATCAGCGCCCTCGCCTTAGTGGGATTTTCGATTCCGGTCTTCTGGCTGGCGCTGCTGTTGACGCTGTTTTTCTCGCTCACGCTCGGCTGGCTGCCGGTATCAGGTCGTTTTGATCTGCTTTACGAAGTGAAGCCGGTCACCGGTTTCGCCATTATTGATGCCTGGATTTCCGACTCGCCCTGGCGCGATGAGATGGTGATGAGCGCAGTGCGCCACATGGTATTGCCGGTGCTGACGCTGGCCGTCGCCCCCACCACGGAAGTGATTCGTCTGATGCGCATCAGCACTATTGAAGTGTATGACCAGAATTACGTGAAGGCAGCGGCGACGCGCGGTCTGTCACGGCTGACGATTCTGCGTCGGCATGTGCTGCACAACGCGCTGCCGCCGGTGATCCCGCGTCTCGGCTTGCAGTTTTCCACCATGCTGACGCTGGCGATGATCACCGAGATGGTTTTTAGCTGGCCGGGGCTGGGACGCTGGTTGATCAACGCTATCCGCCAGCAGGACTACGCCGCTATTTCCGCAGGCGTAATGGTGGTTGGTTCGCTAGTGATTATCGTCAACGTGATCTCTGATATTTTGGGTGCTATGGCTAACCCTCTGAAACATAAGGAATGGTATGCCTTACGATAGTGTGTACAGCGAAAAGCGCCCACCGGGAACGCTGCGCACTGCCTGGCGCAAATTTTATGGCGACGCTTCTGCGATGGTCGGTCTTTACGGCTGCGCAGGTCTGGTGGTGCTGTGTATTTTTGGCAACTGGTTTGCTCCCTACGGCATCGATCAGCAGTTCCTCGGCTACCAGTTGTTGCCGCCGTCCTGGTCGCGCTATGGCGAAGTCTCGTTTTTTCTGGGCACGGACGATCTGGGGCGTGACGTTTTAAGTCGCCTGCTGAGCGGCGCGGCGCCCACCGTCGGCGGCGCGTTTATCGTCACGCTGGCGGCAACGCTGTGCGGCCTGATTCTGGGCGTTGTCGCCGGGGCTACACACGGTTTACGCTCCGCCGTACTCAACCATATTCTGGACACCCTGCTCTCTATTCCGTCGTTGCTGTTGGCGATTATCGTTGTTGCCTTTGCCGGGCCGCATCTGAGTCACGCAATGTTTGCCGTCTGGCTCGCACTGCTGCCGCGTATGGTGCGCTCGGTCTACAGCATGGTGCATGACGAGCTGGAAAAAGAGTATGTGATCGCCGCGCGCCTCGATGGCGCCACCACGCTCAATATTCTCTGGTTTGCCATTCTGCCCAATATTACCGCCGGTCTGATTACCGAAATCACCCGCGCGTTGTCGATGGCGATCCTCGATATCGCCGCGCTCGGTTTTCTCGACCTCGGCGCGCAACTCCCTTCTCCTGAATGGGGCGCCATGCTTGGCGACGCGCTGGAGTTGATATATGTCGCGCCGTGGACGGTGATGTTACCTGGCGCGGCAATTATGATCAGCGTTCTGCTGGTGAACCTGCTTGGCGACGGCATCCGGCGCGCGATTATCGCGGGGGTGGAATAATGCCGTTACTGGATATCCGCAACCTGACCATTGAATTTAAAACCGGCGAAGACTGGGTTAAAGCCGTAGATCGGGTCAGCATGACGTTAAATGAAGGGGAAATTCGTGGACTGGTCGGCGAATCCGGCTCCGGGAAAAGCCTGATTGCGAAAGCCATTTGCGGTGTGGCGAAAGACAACTGGCGCGTCACCGCCGACCGTATGCGCTTTGACGATATCGACCTGCTGCGTCTTTCCGCGCGCGAGCGCCGCAAACTGGTCGGCCATAACGTGTCGATGATCTTTCAGGAACCGCAGTCGTGCCTTGATCCTTCGGAGCGCATTGGCCGTCAACTGATGCAGAATATTCCCGCCTGGACCTATAAAGGTCGCTGGTGGCAGCGTATTGGCTGGCGAAAACGCCGTGCCATTGAACTGTTGCACCGGGTCGGCATTAAAGATCACAAAGACGCGATGCGCAGTTTTCCGTATGAGCTGACGGATGGCGAATGTCAGAAAGTCATGATCGCCATTGCGCTCGCCAATCAACCGCGCTTGCTGATTGCCGACGAACCGACCAACGCGATGGAACCCACCACCCAGGCGCAGATTTTCCGCCTGCTGACGCGCCTGAACCAGAACAGCAATACCACTATTTTGCTGATCAGCCATGACCTGCAAATGCTCAGCCAGTGGGCAGACAAAATCAACGTTCTGTATTGCGGGCAGACGGTTGAAACTGCGCCCAGTAAGGATCTGGTGGCTACGCCTCACCACCCTTATACTCAGGCGCTCATCCGCGCGATACCGGATTTTGGCAGCGCCATGCCGCATAAAAGCCGCCTGAATACCATGCCAGGGGCAATCCCGCTGCTGGAACAATTACCGATAGGTTGTCGTCTGGGGCCGCGTTGCCCGTATGCTCAACGAGAATGCATTGAAACCCCGCGTCTGACCGGGGCGAAGAATCATCTCTACGCCTGTCATTTTCCGCTGAATATGGAGAAAGAGTGACATGGTGGAAACTCTGCTCGAAGTGCGTAACCTGAGTAAAACCTTCCGCTACCGTACAGGATGGTTCCGGCGTCAGACCGTCGAGGCGGTAAAGCCGCTCAGCTTCACCTTACGCGAACGCCAGACGCTCGCCATTATTGGCGAGAATGGCTCCGGCAAATCCACGCTGGCGAAAATGCTGGCAGGAATGATCGCGCCGACCAGCGGTGAACTGCTGATTGACGATCATCCGCTGAAATACGGCGACTACTCGTTTCGCAGCCAGCGCATCCGCATGATTTTTCAGGACCCGTCAACGTCACTCAATCCGCGACAGCGCATCTCGCAGATTCTGGATTTCCCGCTGCGGTTGAACACCGATCTGGAACCGGAGCAGCGACGTAAGCAGATTATTGAAACCATGCGGATGGTCGGACTTCTCCCTGACCACGTCAGCTATTATCCGCACATGCTGGCGCCAGGGCAGAAACAGCGTCTGGGATTAGCCCGCGCCCTGATTTTACGCCCGAAGGTGATCATCGCCGACGAAGCGCTGGCTTCGCTCGATATGTCGATGCGCTCGCAGCTCATCAACCTGATGCTGGAACTCCAGGAAAAACAGGGGATTTCGTATATCTACGTCACTCAGCATCTGGGGATGATGAAACACATCAGCGATCAGGTGCTGGTCATGCATCAGGGCGAAGTGGTCGAACGCGGCAGCACTGCTGATGTTCTCGCCTCTCCGTTACATGAACTCACCCGCCGTTTGATCGCAGGACACTTCGGCGAAGCCCTCACCGCCGACGCCTGGCGAAAAGATCGCTAGTCTGAAGGAGCGTTATGATGTTGTTGTCTGAATCAATTAACGGCCATTTGGCCATCCACCGCGAGCCTCGGATGCAGGAGCGCCCATGAGAAAATATTCCTGGCTGATCCTGTGTCTGGCGCTGGCTGTGCTACTGGCGTCTGCTTTCGCATTCACTCGCGCTGACAACCAGACTGAACCGGCATTCGGCTACACTCTGGACTTCAAAAAACCGTTGTCCGGGATCGACAATTTATCCTCCCTGAGCTACGTGCCCGAAGAAGATGTTTTTGTCGCCACCCTCAACAGACCCGCCACCATCCTCAAACTGTCTAAAAATGGAGAAATACTCGCCAGAAAAAGCATCGCAGATCGGATTAAAGATGCTGAATCAATCGAATACGCGGGTAACGGGACATACTTACTGGTCGATGAAGCAGACTCCGCGATGTATGTTTACCAGCTCAGCCAGGATCTGGACATCAGGTCAGTGAGAAAAATAGAAACAGACCTGTTTGAGAACGCGCGCAACCGGGGAATCGAAGGCATTGCCTGGATGGCCGGACGAAATGAACTCTATTTCGCCAAAGAACGTAAACCGGTCATGCTGTACCGAACCCAAAGCGACGGCGGCCTTACTCATTTTTCTGAGATCGTCCCGCTGGATGATCTGATTAAAAATCTGGACGTAGACGATATCTCCGCCCTTCACATCCACGGTGAACATCTGCTGATCTTATCTGATGAGTCACGCAGCCTGACAGAGATAGACCTGAACGGCAATGTGCTGCGCCGGATGTCATTAACGCAGGGCGAAAATGGTCTTGAGGAAGATATCCCGCAACCTGAAGGCGTGTCGATGGATAAGGCCGGCAACATTTATATTATGAGTGAGCCGAACCTGTTTTATCGATTTGAAAAGGTCTCGACTGGCAGGTAAACCGTAAGTTCAGACTCTTCTTTCCCGTTGAAGCGCGGTTTTGACGGGAGAGAAGAAACGGCGATACGCGGGCTTTTATGAAGTCAGAAAACACTGGAAACGTTTGAAATGGTGCCGACTACCGGAATCGAACTGGTGACCTACTGATTACAAGTCAGTTGCTCTACCTACTGAGCTAAGTCGGCCTGGGCCGCCATCGAGGCCTCGAACCCCGTTCCCTACAACACCCACAATAAATGTCGTTCGCTCTTCCAGATGAGCTAATGGCGGTTTGACGGTTCTTGTGAGTTATCACGCACTTACGCGTCATAACGAACCGGCTGCGAATAATACATAAGTAGAATTAGTCATGCAACCATTATGATTCGTCCAAATGTATTTATCCCTTATATTCGCAGCGCGTCACCCGCTCGTGCTGGTTGGATGAGGCGAACCTGATAGCGAGTGATATACTGGACGGATGCAGGAAAATATCGAAAGTAAACAGGCTCGTCCTGCGCCGCCCCGGAGCTAAGTCACGGGAAATGACGGAAAAATATCGTGACACAAAGGGCTGTGAGTGGGATATAATTTCGAGCTAATTTCGAATAACTTTGAAATGTTGCTTTTAATTTATTGATATTAAAAGCAAAAAATAAGTAATGACTATAAGGATTAAAGCTATGGGTTTTCTTTCCGGTAAGCGCATTCTGGTAACGGGTGTTGCCAGCAAATTGTCCATCGCCTACGGTATCGCTCAGGCGATGCGCCGCGAAGGAGCTGAACTGGCGTTCACCTACCAGAACGACAAACTGAAAGGCCGCGTGGAAGAGTTTGCCGCTCAACTGGATTCCAGCATCGTGTTGCAGTGTGATGTAGCTGAAGATGCCAGCATCGACGCTATGTTTGCCGAACTGGGTAAAGTCTGGCCGAAATTCGACGGTTTCGTTCACTCTATCGGCTTCGCGCCTGGCGATCAGCTGGATGGCGACTATGTGAATGCCGTTACCCGTGAAGGCTTTAAAATCGCGCACGACATCAGCTCTTACAGCTTTGTGGCGATGGCAAAAGCTTGCCGTACCATGCTGAATCCGGGTTCCGCCCTGCTGACCCTGTCTTATCTGGGTGCTGAGCGCGCAATCCCGAACTACAACGTCATGGGTCTGGCAAAAGCGTCTCTGGAAGCAAACGTGCGTTACATGGCTAACGCGATGGGCCCGGAAGGCGTTCGTGTTAACGCAATCTCCGCAGGTCCGATCCGTACTCTGGCCGCGTCCGGCATCAAAGATTTCCGTAAAATGCTGTCGCATTGCGAAGCGGTTACGCCGATTCGCCGCACCGTTACCATTGAAGATGTGGGCAACTCTGCCGCCTTCCTGTGCTCCGATCTGTCTGCCGGTATCTCCGGTGAAGTCGTTCACGTCGACGGCGGTTTCAGCATCGCAGCCATGAACGAACTGGAACTGAAATAATCGTTTCACTTCCCGCAATGGGCGGCGCAGCGTCGCCCATTATTCCCTTCTCTGATGACGCCTTTCACCCCCTTCCATTCTTCGCGCGCTGTCGCATCGCGGTATATATCATTCTGATATTTATTATCACCTAACAATCTTTTATCCCCTCTCTTGCTTACGCCAGGATAATGCAGCGAAAACGATCCGGCGTGATTCGACGACGACGTGTCCGGGTCGCCACTTTTAGACCAAGGAACGCCCATGGAACAACGCCGAATTGAAGGCAAAAGCCACTGGTATCATGAAACCCAGTCCAGCACTTATCCGCAAGAGGTTCTCCCGCTGGTGCCGGAAGCCGCGAACGTCGAGGACAGTTTTCTGCTGGATTTAGCGATCGCCGAAGACGTGCTTTTACCCTTTCAGTCCTGGTTGCACCCTGCCCGTCAACTTGCTCAACGCCTCTTTCCCGAGCGCGTCACACAGAATCGTCTCCACACGTTCAGCGCCTATGAACGGATGAGTACCGCATTGACCGTTGCCCAGGTCTATGGCGTACAGCGGCTCTGTAACCATTACGCCGCGCGACTGACCCCGCTTCCCGGCCCGGACTCTTCCCGGGAGAGTAACCACCGACTGGCGCAAATCACGCAATACGCGCGTCAACTGGCCAGTTCCCCTGCAGTCATTAATGCCCGCGACCGCCAGCACCTTGACGATGTGGGTCTGACGACCTGCGACATCATTCTGATAAACCAGATTATTGGTTTTGTGGGTTTTCAGGCGCGCGTCGTGGCGATATTCCAGGCTTATCATGGACACCCCGTCCGCTGGGTGCCGGGTCTGGATATACAGCAATTCGCCGATGCGCAGCTTTTCCAGGAAAAGGACGCGCAATGGCACCCGGCTCAGGAAGGCGTGGAAATACGTTACGCCAGCGCCGAACAGCTGGAGTGCCTGTCTCACCATCAGCCGGTTGCAGAACTGCTGACGCTCGCGCCAGTCCTGGTTCACGAACCCGCCCTGCTTTCTTTACTTGGCACACTGCTCACCAGCGCCCTGCGTACGGATGCGCCACCGGCGTCGCTCCCGCTCGCCACGCTGCTCACGTCACGCATCAATGGCAGCGTCGCCTGTTTTAATGAACAGTCGCGCCATGCGGGCGAATGGGCAGAGACCATTTCGGTGTTCCGCCGGGGTGAACGGGAGATACAGCACTGGGAAAGCCAACATCCGGTTGAGCGTCCTGTCACGCAAGCGATACAATGGCTGACCAGGGCGCCCGATCGTTTTAGCGCTGCGCAATTCACGCCGTTACTCGAACAGGGGGCGTCACTGGAACAGGCCGTCAACTTGCTGGGCTGGTGCGGATTGTGCGGTTGGTTGAACCGTTTAAAAATCGCGTTGGGCGAAACACATTAACCGCGCCTTTACTGAAAGAGCGCTTGCTGCGCCAGGCAGAATCGCGTAAAACTGTCAGCCGCTCTTTTGGCCACGAAAATAGACAATTATGTTTCAGGACAACCCGCTGCTAGCGCAGCTTAAACAGCAACTACATTCCCAGACGCCGCGTGCTGAAGGGGTGGTAAAAGCCACGGAAAAAGGCTTTGGCTTCCTGGAAGTCGATGCACAAAAAAGTTATTTCATCCCGCCGCCGCAGATGAAAAAAGTCATGCACGGCGACCGCATTGTCGCGGTGATCCATACGGAAAAAGAACGCGAGTCCGCCGAGCCAGAAGAACTGATCGAGCCGTTCCTGACCCGCTTCGTGGGCAAAATCCAGGGTAAAAACGATCGTCTGTCCATCGTACCGGATCATCCGTTGCTGAAAGACGCTATCCCATGCCGTGCCGCCCGTGGCGTGGAACACGAATTTAAAGAGGGTGACTGGGCCGTTGCTGAAATGCGCCGTCATCCGCTGAAAGGCGACCGCTCTTTCTACGCCGAGTTAACCCAGTTTATCACCTTCGCCGACGACCACTTCGTACCGTGGTGGGTCACGCTGGCTCGCCATAATCTCGAAAAAGAAGCGCCGAACGGCGCGGCGACAGAAATGCTTGATGAAGGTCTGGTACGCCAGGATCTGACCGAGCTGGATTTTGTCACTATCGACAGCGCCAGCACCGAAGACATGGATGACGCCCTTTATGCGCAAGAGTTGGGCGAAGGTAAGCTGCAACTGACGGTTGCGATTGCTGACCCGACCGCGTGGATTGCGGAAGGCAGCAAGCTGGATAGCATCGCAAAAATCCGGGCGTTTACCAACTATCTGCCGGGCTTCAACATCCCGATGTTGCCGCGCGAACTGTCTGACGACCTCTGTTCCCTGCGCGCGCAGGAAGTTCGTCCGGCACTGGCCTGCCGCATGACCATTGCCGCCGACGGCACTATTGAAGATGACATCACCTTCTTTGCGGCCACGATCAAGTCGAAAGCCAAACTGGCCTACGACAATGTCTCCGACTGGCTGGAAAATACCGGCAGCTGGCAGCCTGAAAGTGACGCTATCGCCCAACAGATCCGCCTGCTCCAGCGCATTTGCCTGAGCCGTGGCGAATGGCGTCACAACCATGCGCTGGTGTTCAAAGATCGCCCGGACTATCGCTTTATTCTTGGAGAGAAAGGCGAAGTGCTGGATATCGTCGCGGAACCTCGCCGCATTGCGAACCGCATTGTGGAAGAGTCCATGATCGCGGCGAACATTTGCGCCGCCCGCGTGCTGCGCGACAAACTGGGCTTTGGTATTTACAACGTTCATATGGGCTTTGACCCGGCCAACGCCGACGCGCTGGCAGCGTTGTTGAAAACGCATGGCCTGCACGTTGACGCAGGAGACGTATTAACCCTGGAAGGTTTCTGCAAACTGCGCCGCGAGCTGGATGCCCAACCGTCCGGTTTCCTGGACAGCCGTATTCGTCGCTTCCAGTCATTCGCAGAGATCAGCACCGAACCGGGCCCTCACTTCGGACTGGGTCTGGAAGCGTATGCGACCTGGACCTCTCCGATTCGTAAATACGGCGACATGATTAACCACCGCCTGCTGAAAGCCGTCATCAAAGGCGAAACCATCGCGCGTCCGCAGGAAGAGACAACGCAGCAGATGGCTGAACGCCGCCGCCTGAACCGTATGGCGGAACGTGACGTCGGAGACTGGTTATATGCGCGCTTCCTGAATGATAAAGCCGGTACAGAAACACGCTTTGCGGCGGAAATCGTTGATATCAGCCGCGGCGGGATGCGCGTTCGCCTGGTCGATAATGGCGCAATGGCCTTTATCCCGGCGCCGTTCCTGCATGCCGTACGTGACGAGCTGGTTTGCAGCCAGGAAAGCGGCACCGTGCAGATCAAAGGTGAAACGGTATACAAAGTGACGGATGTGATCGATGTAACGATCGCGGAAGTTCGCATGGAAACCCGTAGCATTATCGCCCGGCCTGTCGCCTGACGTTTTTGATGTAGCGGCCTTTCTTTAACCGGAAAGGCCGTTTTTTTTCTGCCCGCCCCACCCACCGCACGCTACACTTCACTCATCCGTTCAGAATTATTTTTATCCGCTCGCTATGCTTTTTTCTGAATCTGGATTACATATAAATACATAAGTAAAACAATATGTTCAGCCATAATTACCTCGTACGAATCATGGCTAACCTTTCTCCTGAGGCTGTATGCGCTTTAAACGGGATGGTAAGCATCATGAAAGACGTTCTGGAGCCTGTTTCATTGTTTAGCGATTTGGGAACCCATAGCCCTTACTGGCGTTTATCGGATGACTGCGACACCCTGCGTTTATCCGCGACTGAGGCTGCCGACGCTGACCAGACCGTTGCGTTATCTTCCGAGCAGGCTGACCGCATCCGGGAGATGACCGTCATCACGTCAAGCCTGTTACTCACCCTTCCCGGTGAACATAATGCCGTTCCCGTGCAACTTGTCGGGCGAAAAATCAACAAGCGCGAATGGGCAGGAAACGTATCGGTCTG
This sequence comes from Citrobacter sp. CK206, assembly GCF_030333125.1. Taxonomy (NCBI): domain Bacteria; kingdom Pseudomonadati; phylum Pseudomonadota; class Gammaproteobacteria; order Enterobacterales; family Enterobacteriaceae; genus Citrobacter; species Citrobacter sp. CK206. Next base: position 631,055 of record NZ_JAOWGM010000030.1, on the reverse strand, counting down.
GCATGATGCGCCTTCAGATACGCAGGAGGCCGTTCTGGGACTCTCCTTTGCCGAGCAGGTGGTATCAGAGGCCAACTCAGCGATCGTAATCCTTGACAGCCGCGGGAATATCCAGCGTTTTAACCGTCTTTGCGAAGAATACACCGGGTTAAAAGAGCATGACGTCATTGGGCAAAGCGTCTTCAAATTATTTATGAGCCGGCGCGAAGCCGCGGCCTCCAGGCGCAACATCAGCGGTTTTTTCCGCAACGGCAACTCTTATGAGATCGAACGCTGGGTAAAGACCCGCAAAGGCCAGCGCCTGTTTCTGTTTCGGAATAAATTTGTCCATAGCGGCAGCGGTAAGAACGAAATCTTTTTAATCTGTTCAGGCACCGACATTACCGAGGAGCGGCGTACGCAGGAGCGTTTACGCGTACTGGCGAATACGGACACAATCACCGGGCTGCCTAACCGGAATGCCATTCATGAGCTGATTAACAATGCCATTGAAAACGCGGGCGACAATCAGGTTGGTATCGTCTATCTGGACCTGGACAACTTCAAAAGGGTGAACGACGCCTACGGGCATATGTTTGGAGACCAGCTGTTACAGGCCGTCTCGCTGGCGATCCTGAGTTGCCTTGAGGAGAATCAACTGCTGGCCCGCCTCGGCGGCGATGAGTTTATCGTTCTCGCCACGCAGACTTCGCAAGGGTCGCTGGAGGCCATGGCATCGCGAATTCTCACACGCTTGCGTCAACCCTTTCGCATTGGCCTTATCGAGGTGTATACCGGCTGTTCTATCGGTATCGCCCTTGCGCCGCAGCACGGGCATGACAGCGAAAGCGTGATTCGTAATGCGGATACCGCAATGTACACCGCGAAAGAAGGCGGACGTGGACAGTTTTGCGTGTTCTCTCCCGAGATGAACCAGCGCGTCTTTGAGTATCTTTGGCTGGACACCAATCTGCGCAAAGCGTTGGAAAACGATCAGCTCCTGATCCACTACCAGCCGAAGATGACCTGGCGCGGCGAAGTCCGCAGCCTCGAAGCGCTGGTGCGCTGGCAATCACCGGAACGCGGGTTAATTCCCCCGCTGGAGTTTATCTCCTACGCCGAAGAGTCTGGGCTGATTGTCCCGCTGGGGCGATGGGTGATGATGGATGTTGTACGGCAGGTCGCCAAATGGCGCAGCAAAGGCATCAACCTTCGCGTCGCGGTGAACGTATCCGCCCGCCAGCTCGCGGATCAAACTATTTTTACCGACCTGAAGCAGGTGCTTCATGAACTGAACTTCGAATATTGCCCGATTGATGTCGAACTGACAGAAAGCTGTTTGATTGAAAACGAAGAGCTGGCGCTGACCGTCATCCAGCAATTCAGCCAGCTTGGCGCACAGATACATCTGGACGATTTTGGCACCGGCTATTCGTCGCTTTCTCAGCTTGCCCGCTTCCCCATTGATGCGGTCAAGCTGGATCAGACGTTTGTCAGAGACATTCATAAGCGGTCGGTTTCGCAATCGTTAGTACGCGCGATCGTCGCCGTAGCGCAGGCGTTAAATCTACAGGTGATTGCGGAAGGCGTCGAAAGCGCAAAAGAAGATGCGTTTTTAACCAAGAATGGTGTCAACGAGCGCCAGGGTTTCCTGTTTGCCAAACCCATGCCCGCCGCCGCTTTTGAACGCTGGTATAAACGTTATCTGAATAAAAAGATGCGCTGAGATGGGCAAAAAACAGGCGTTCGGGACAGGGTAAGAGACCTCTGGTAACAAACTTATCTGCATGTAATAACAGAATATATAATATTACCCAATGGTTTTGGCGAATCCTGTTTTTCCCCTTCTCTTTTGGCATTATTTTCTGCATCATGAAATTCATACATTTTTGACGTAAGGATGATAACCATGTCTGATATCGACGCCCAACGTGTTGCCGAACGCATTGATACCGTGCTGGATATCCTTGTTGCTGGCGATTACCACTCTGCCATCCACAACCTTGAAATTCTTAAAGCGGAGTTGTTAAGTCAGGTGAAAGAAGATACCGACGCCTCCTCGACGAAACCCCGGGCTCCGTGGGAGATCTAAGTGACGCGAGCTTTTCGTGGCACCTGACTCAGGAAACGCAGCATCCCTTATACTCCCCGGTACTGATACCGTTATAAAAATTAAAATTATGAATTCCCGACAACAATCAATTTTGCAAATGGTCATTGATAAAGGCCAGATGAGCGTGGCTGAGCTGGCAAAAATCACCGGCGTCTCTGAAGTCACGATCCGACAGGATCTTAACACCCTGGAAAAACAGAGCTATCTGCGCCGTGCGCATGGTTTTGCCGTCTCGCTGGACAGCGATGACGTCGAAACGCGCATGATGACCAATTACACGCTCAAACGCGAACTGGCTGAATTTGCCGCGTCACTGGTCAGCCCCGGCGAATCCGTATTTATTGAAAACGGCAGCAGCAATGCCCTGCTGGCCAGAACGTTAGCGGAACAAAAGGATGTCACCATTATTACGGTGAGTAGCTATATCGCTCACTTGCTCAAAGAGACGCCGTGCGAAGTGATCCTCCTTGGCGGAATCTACCAGAAAAAAAGTGAAAGTATGGTCGGGCCATTGACCCGCCAGTTTATCCAGCAGGTTCACTTCAGTAAGGCCTTCATCGGTATCGATGGCTGGCAGCCGGATACCGGTTTTACCGGACGGGACATGATGCGATCGGATGTGGTTAACGCCGTACTGGAAAAAGGCTCTGAAGCCATTGTTCTGACGGACAGCTCTAAATTCGGCGCAGTACATCCTTATACGCTGGGGCCGTTGACACGTTTTAGCCGCGTTATCACCGATTCCAGAATAAGTGCGGACCATCAAATGCAACTGGAACGCACCGGGCTGACGGTGAACATCATCGAACCTCGCGCCTGAGCGCATTGCAGATGATTTGCCGTATGGCAAATCATCTCTCCCCTCTGAGATTTTTCCGACAATCTAATTAAGACTATTTACCTGTTATTAACAGGGTAAAGTCGTAAAATTTATATTAGCGATATAACAGGAAGTGACTATCACCTGCGTGATTTTAAGCTGTTACCCCTGCGCAACAAGGTTTTGCGGACAGTCTCTTTAATGGCTTTAATGAACATCATTTTAGCTATAATTAAAGAGAACTTACTTCCGTGAATCAATTATTCAGGAGAAAGTATTATGTTTATGACGAGCAAAAAAATGACCGCCGCTGTTCTGGCAATTACCCTGGCGATGTCTCTGAGCGCTTGCTCTAATTGGTCTAAACGTGACCGTAACACTGCGATCGGTGCAGGGGCTGGGGCGTTGGGCGGTGCCATTTTAACTGATGGTAGCACGCTGGGTACACTTGGCGGGGCTGCGGTAGGTGGTGTTATCGGCCATCAGGTAGGTAAATAATCTACGGTCGACCGGCTCGAAATAATAATACGATAATTCTTTACAGGTCTTTACTCTAAATATACACAGTGAAATTTAAAGCCACGATAAATAACTACCGTGGCTTTTTTCATTAGCCGCCAGCCAGTTTAACTTTCATTCCTTTGGCTTCCAGTAATGATTTAATCAGATCGCGCTTATCGCCCTGAATTTCAATTATTCCCTCTTTAACCGCCCCACCGCAGCCGCATTTTTTCTTCAGCTCAGCGGCCAGTTTGGTCAGTTCAGCATCATCCATATCAATGCCGGTAACGAGGCACACACCCTTACCTTTCCGCCCGCTGGTCTGGCGCTGAATACGGACGATACCATCCCCCTTTGGGCGTTCAACCGCCGCTTTCGGTTCGTCAATCCGGCCCGTTTCCGTGGAATAGACCAGACGGCTGTCAGAATTGTTCATCAGGCTCCCCGTTTCAGTGATGCATTAATGGCCTTCAGGGTTTGCGCAGGGTCAGCAGACTGCGTAACCGGTCGTCCTATAACCATATAGTCCACGCCCGCCGCCAGCGCCTGTTCCGGCGTCATGATGCGGCGCTGATCGCCAGCGTCAGACCCCTGAGGACGGATACCCGGCGTTACCAGCTTAAACTCTGCGCCAAATTCCTGCTTAAAGCGCACCGCTTCCTGCGCCGAGCAGACCACACCATCCAGCCCGCAATTTTGCGTCAGGCGCGCCAGACGTTCCGCATGCTCAGCCGGTGACAACGTCACGCCAAGATCCGCCAGATCGCTGGCTTCCATGCTGGTCAGTACCGTCACCGCAATCAGCAATGGCGCATCCTTACCCAGCGGCAGTAAGGCTTCGCGCGCTGCGGTCATCATCCTAGCCCCACCTGACGCATGGACGTTAACCATCCATACGCCCAGATCTGCCGCCGCCGCAACGGCATGTGCCGTGGTATTTGGAATATCATGAAATTTCAGGTCAAGAAAGATATCGAAGCCGCGCTGCTGCAAATCACGAACCAACTGCGGGCCGAACAGCGTGAACATCTCTTTGCCGACTTTCAGGCGGCAATCACACGGGTCGATTCTGTCGACGAAAGCCAGCGCGTTATCACGATTATTGTAATCCAGAGCAACAACGACAGGAGAATCGGTAACAGCGCGGGAAGAAGATGAAGCAGTAAACGTCATGACCAGACCTTCTTGATGATGGGCACCGGGTGCGGCGCGAAATGGGTAAACGGCGTGCATTCTACCTGCGCAAGGGCAAAATGAACAGGCGCGATTGTACCCCTGCGAGGCGATATTGCCCGGATGTCAGCGTGAGGGACAGGTAAAAACCAACAGTATGTTGTAACTAAAATGCAGACTTTTTTAAAACTACTGCCCGTCGAGGCCGCGAATAGGTTTAATCGTCGACCACGCCCGGCAGGAAGGACAATGCCAGTACATGGTATAGGCGGTAAACCCACACTTCTGGCAGCGATAACGCGGTTTGCTGCGCACCTGCTCACCGACCATATCACGCAGCACCATCAGGCTCTCTTTTGCGCGCCCTTCTTCTGCCTCATTGAGGTGATAATCCATCAGCTTATGAAACACCCGCATGGTCGGATGGCGCTGTAACTGGCGAGTGATATAGACCTGCGCAGTGTCGTGCCCTTCCCGCGCTTCCAGAATATCGGCAAGCATCAACTCAGCGGCGGCGCCGGTGTTTTCTTCCACAGCCCGACGTAAGAACTCCGCCCATTCATCATTTTTACCAAGCTGCTGATAGCACGTCTGCAACATCTCCAGCGTTTCACTGACCAGCTCTTTATCCTGGGAGATAACCCGCTGTAAGCTCTCCACCGCTTTGGCGTATTCCCCCTTTGCCATAAACACACGGCCCATCATGATAGAAACACGGGCGCTGTTTTTGTCTGCGGCGGCGCCTTTTTTCAGCAACGTCATGGCGCGATCCATATCATCGCAGCCCATCTGTTGCAGCGCCAGTTCACAATAGAAATGTGCGATCTCAATGCGCTGCTTATCTTTGCCGAGCTTCACCAGCCGCTCTGCCACATCAATCGCTTTCTGCCAGTCGCTGGTCGCCTGATAAATTTGCAACAGCTGTTGCAACGCTCCTACGCGGAAATCCGTTTCATCCGTGAGCTGGTTGAACATATCTTCCGCCCGGTCATACAACCCGGCCGCCATGTAATCACGCCCCAATTGCTGCACAGCCAGCAGACGCTGCTCATAAGTCAGCGACGCGCTTTCCATTAAGGTCTGGTGGATGCGGATGGCGCGGTCTACTTCACCGCGAGAGCGAAACAGGTTTCCAAGAGTGAGATGAGCCTCAACGGTGCCGGTATCCTCTTTCAGCATGTCGAGGAACAGATCCACCGCTTTATCCTGTTGGTTACTCAGGAGGAAGTTAACCCCCGCCACATAGTCGCGAGAAAGACGGTTAGCTTCGTCCTGTTTTGTTTGTTGCGCACTTCTGCGACCCATATACCAGCCATAGGCTGCCGCTACAGGTAAAAGCAGAAACAACAACTCCAGCATAAATGATTATTCCTTCACAACCGACGAATCGGCAGATACCGCAACGTCGGTCGCAGGCGAAAGCTGGTTTTCCAGTCGTTTGATTTTACGTTCGGCACGCACCAGGGAGACGCGAACACGCAGCCAGAACAGGCCGCAAATTAGCCAACCAATAGCAAAGCCTGCGGCAAATAAAACGGCAAGCAACGTAGAAATACGGTACTCCCCTTGAGCCAGCAGGTAATTAAACGTTACCTGTTGATCGTTCTGCGCACCCAATGTCACCGAAATAACAAAAATCGCCAACACCAGTAAGAAAATGAGTAAATATTTCACATTACTTCCCGTTATGTGGTTTGAGCGAATAAATCGTGTTCAACTTACCGCATTCAGCCCTTTAAATTACCATTTTCGCGACGCGCGCGAAACGGAAAAGCGTTCTGTCCACTCATGATTTAAGGGCAAATTACGGAAAATCAACCACCGTCAACGTTCTTGCTCCCGCTGCGCTATCTCGCGAGCCTCTTCAACGGGTGGCGTAAGCGGCCCGCAAATGCGCTGAGCAAGCCAGGTCGCCAGCGTCACCAGAAGCCAGGATATCAACGTCGCGACAACTAAATCACGCGGCCAATGCATACCCAACAACAGGCGACTGCCCATAACACTTGTCGCCCAGACTAACAAAATCGCAATCGTAAGGGTACGCCTGCGCGGCCATAATAGTCCTACCGCCAACAACGCCCAACTTGCGGCAAACAGGGTATGCCCGGAAGGAAACGCGAATCCGGTCTCTTTTTGCCAGTGTTGACGCAGAAAAGCCGGAATATCCTGCTGCCCGGACAGTTGTTCTTTGACTAAGTGCCCGCGTTCTTTACGTTTTAAAGTGTAGAACTCATCAACGGGAATATGGTGCGTTTTTTCCAGCCAAATAACAAAAGGTCGGGGTTCCTGCACCCGCTCCTTCACCAGCGATTTTACCCCCTGCCCCAGCAGGATCGCACCGGCCAGAATAGCAAAAAGCATCATTGCGGCTTTCAGGCGAAATCTCAGGCACCAAAGAAACCAGGCGCACAGAAGCACATGCGTAATAATTCCCCACGGCTGCGTCACCGTTTCTGTCACCCAGTATAAGGATTTTAACCACCAGACCGAGTGTCCGGGTTGCCAGTTCCAGCCTGAAATCCATACGCTAACCGGCATCACAAGCAACAGAGCAGCGCCTACGGTTGTGCGCTTCGCAATCGAAAGCATGACCTCTCCTTTCGTCGATAAGTGCCACAATCATAACTGAAAACCTGGCGTGCCGGAAAATTGACAAATTTGTGCCATTCCAAAAGCGATCGCACGGCAGCGATTAGGTGAAGTCCGCCGCCTTATGGCAAAATAGAAACATACAGAAGCCAATTGGCGATGACACCAGCATTATCTGGAGAAATACATGCAGCTTAAACGAGTGGCAGAAGCCAAACTGCCAACCCCATGGGGCGATTTCCTGATGGTGGGATTTGAAGAACTGGCAACCGGACACGACCACGTCGCGCTGGTTTATGGCGATATCTCTGGTCAAACCCCTGTCCTGGCTCGCGTCCATTCAGAATGTCTGACCGGCGACGCATTGTTTAGTCTGCGCTGCGATTGTGGTTTTCAGTTAGAGGCGGCGCTGACGCATATCGCGGAAGAAGGTCGCGGTATTCTGCTCTACCACCGTCAGGAAGGACGTAATATTGGCCTGCTCAATAAGATTCGCGCCTACGCGTTACAGGATCAGGGCTACGATACCGTGGAAGCCAACCATCAGCTGGGGTTTGCCGCCGATGAGCGTGATTTCACCCTGTGCGCCGATATGTTTAAACTGCTGGGCGTCGATGAAGTCCGTCTGCTGACCAATAACCCGAAGAAAGTCGAAATTCTGACGGAAGCAGGTATCAATATTGTTGAGCGCGTACCGCTGATTGTTGGCCGTAACCCAAATAACGAACACTATCTGGATACCAAAGCCGCTAAGATGGGGCATTTATTGGGTAAATAAATTTTTGCTATTAAAGGCCTGATGAGCACCGCGCCATCAGGCCTTTTTTATGTCTTAATGCAACATATTACGAATCACATAATGCAGAATGCCGTCATTCTGGTAGTAGGTTAATTCAGTTGCGGTATCGATACGGCACCGGCACGAAATCACCTCTGTGCTGCCATCCACTTTGGTTAACGTCACCGGAATGGCGGCGCCAGGCTTCAGGTTTTGCAGACTGGCAATATCAATTGTCTCCTCACCGGTTAACCCAAGCGTTTTACGCGTAACGCCCTGCGGGAACTCCAGCGGTAGAATCCCCATACCAATCAGGTTTGAACGGTGAATACGTTCAAACGACTCGGCAATCACGACGCGAATACCCAGCAAACGCGGGCCTTTGGCCGCCCAGTCACGGCTGGAACCGGAACCGTACTCTTTACCCGCAATCACCGCCAGCGGCGTTTTCTCTTGCTGATACAGCATCGCTGCATCATAGATGGAGATCACCTCCGTCCCCGGCAAATGTCGGGTCATTCCTCCTTCAACGCCGGGAACCATTTCGTTGCGGATACGAATATTCGCGAACGTACCGCGCATCATCACTTCATGGTTTCCACGGCGCGAACCGTAGGAGTTGAAGTCCCGACGCTCAACGCCATGATTCTGCAAATAGCGCCCTGCCGGGCTGTCCGCCTTTATGCTGCCCGCCGGGGAGATGTGGTCAGTGGTGACGGAATCCCCCAGCATGGCCAGAATACGGGCGCCATGAATATCCTCCACCGGATCGGGTTGAACCTGCATTTCGTCAAAGAACGGCGACAAGCGGATATAGGTGGAGTCATCCTGCCAGCCATAGGTGTCTGAGCGATCAACATTGATCGCTTTCCATTCCGGCGTCCCTTCAAAAACCTCGGCATACTCTTTGTGGAACATTTCTGACGACACCAGCTCAACGGCGCGGGCGATCTCCCGCGCGGAAGGCCAGATATCCTTCAGATAAACCGGGTCGCCTTTGCGATCGTGGCCCAGCGGCTCTTTCGCCAGGTTAATATTCATATTGCCCGCCAGCGCATAGGCGACAACCAGCGGCGGCGACGCCAGCCAGTTGGTTTTCACCAGCGGATGGATTCGGCCTTCAAAGTTACGGTTGCCGGAAAGTACCGCGCCTACCGTCAAGTCGCCTTTTTTGATTGCCGTTTCGATAGGCTCCGGCAGTGGGCCGGAGTTACCAATACAGGTGGTGCACCCATACCCCACCAGATTAAAGCCAAGCTCATCAAGATAAGGCGTGAGTTTCGCCTGCGCCAGGTAATCCGAGACCACTTTCGATCCCGGCGCCAGCGAAGCTTTCACCCACGGCTGCCGTTTCAGTCCCAGCGTTACCGCTTTTTTCGCCAGCAAACCGGCGGCCATCAGCACGCTGGGGTTTGAAGTATTGGTACAGGAGGTGATAGCCGCAATCACGACAGCGCCGTCCGGGAGCTGGTATTGATGGCCGTTCATAACATAATCGATTGGCTGCCGGTCTTTTTGCGCGGTGTTCAGTTCCAGCTCCGTGCTCGCGGCGAAGGCTTTCGGCACATCCGCCAGCGCAACCCGATCCTGCGGGCGCTTCGGCCCGGCAAGGCTCGCCTCGACATCCCCCATATCCAGTTCCAGCGAACTGGTGAAAACAGGTTCATCGCCAGGGTTTCGCCACATCCCCTGCGCTTTGGCATAGGTTTCGACCAGCTCAACCTGCTCCTCGCTACGGCCGCTTAAACGCATATATTCGAGGGTGATGCCGTCAATCGGGAAGAAGCCGCAGGTCGCGCCATATTCCGGCGACATGTTTGCTATCGTCGCGCGATCGGCCAGTGGCAAGGAGTCCAGACCGTCGCCGTAGAATTCAACGAATTTACCAACGACGCCGTGTTTACGCAGCATCTGGGTCACGGTCAGCACCAGGTCGGTCGCGGTGATACCTTCACGCAGCTTACCGGTCAACTTGAAGCCAACAACATCGGGAATGAGCATTGAGACCGGCTGGCCCAGCATCGCGGCTTCCGCTTCAATCCCCCCGACGCCCCATCCCAGCACGCCAAGGCCGTTAATCATCGTGGTGTGGGAGTCGGTGCCGACCAGCGTGTCCGGGTATGCAACCCATTCTCCCGCCTGCAATTCGCTCCAGACGGCCTTGCCAAGGTACTCCAGGTTCACCTGGTGGCAGATCCCGGTTCCTGGCGGCACCACGCTGAAGCGACTAAAAGCCTGTTGCCCCCATTTCAGGAACACATAGCGCTCGTGGTTGCGTTCCATTTCCAGACGCACGTTCTCTTCGAAAGCGTCATCATCGCCAAAGCGATCGACCGTTACCGAGTGGTCAATAACAAGGTCTACCGGGGATAGCGGATTCACTTTCGCAGTATCCCCGCCGAGGCGTTTGACCGCTTCGCGCATGGCGGCCAGATCCACCACCGCCGGGACACCGGTAAAATCCTGCATTAATACACGGGCGGGTCGATAGGCAATTTCGCGGTCGGCATGGGCTTTTTTCAGCCACCCGGCTAACGCCTGAATATCTTCTTCGGTAACAGAGTCGCCGTCCTGCCAGCGCAGCAGGTTTTCAAGCAGAACTTTTAGCGACTTGGGCAAGCGGGTAATATCGCCCAGTTTTTTGGCAGCCAGGGGCAGACTGTAGTAATGATAGGTTTTGTCTTTGGCCTGCAACGTGTCCTTACTGGCTTCTCGTAGGGTTGACGACATAGCTCCTCCTTAATAACAGGGTTGGATACCCTGACTCTCCTCAGGGTTAGTATTAAAGATAACACAAACAGAATGTAACGTTTTGATAACAACCCGAATTGATAAAAGAGGAGAAACCTTACGGACGGGAATCGGCATGCGCAGGCCCGATGACGTTGCGCCATCGGGCATTTACCGGCATACGATCAGAAAGAGACAATCCAGATAAGTTGAGCCCAGAACAAGAGCGATACTGAGAACGCCCCAATCCATGACCAATATTTAAGATTCACAGTTTGCATAGGCTACACCGACATTTGTTTAATACTTTATGCTGAGATTTACTCAGCGCTTATTGCTGTGGTGTATAAGAAAATACAGTACGGGATGTTAATGACCTGTACTGGAAATGATGATTAAAAAAATCGCCAATTATTGTTTCTGTTGCTCATCTTCAGCGAATGAATCAATAAATGCCTGTTGCTGTTGTGTGAGTTTCCAGGATTCTGGAATATTCGTCACACATTCGCTCCGCGCTTCCTTCACGCTATCACGAGGCTGACGTGCTGGCGTTGAGGGTTGCTGATGTTCCTGCGAAACCATGACTTACCCCCACACTTGCCAGATAACCAGCGCAATCACAACCCAGAACAGCGCAGAGCCGAGGAATACCGCCAGCCATGCTTTGCGTTTAAGCTCGGGGTCCCTGCGGGGTTCCTGGTTTCCAGAAGGCATTGCTAACCTCATACAATCGGCATCACTTATCATTTCAGCACCAAACAATCGGTACAATTAATCATCAGATGAGACAAATCCTAAAGAAACTTTAGTCAAAAATCCAGTGAATTTACGAATCGTTTCCCATGAATAAATCAATCTTTTGACCGGAAATAAATATTTGAAAGGCGGAATTTGCGAGGCGGGTAATTCGAAACTACTTTACTGGCGCTTTTCCATGAATACGATGCAGGTAATATGATCGCAGAAAAAACGAAAACCATAATCCATAAATTTAGTGGTTATTCAGGTATCTCCTCATGTCTGGAGATACCTGAAAACTCACGCGCGTGATTACTTTTCCGGTAATTTAATATCGTTAAACATGGCTTCGATTTCTTCGTTAGAACGCAAGGCCACGGCGGTATCCACAACATCGCGCGTCAGATGCGGCGCAAAGCGTTGAATAAAGTCGTACATATAGCTGCGTAAAAACGTGCTGCGGCGAAAACCAATTTTCGTGGTGCTATGGCTGAAAATATCATGCGCATCGACACGCACCAGGTCTGGGTCGGAAATCGGATCGACGGCCATGCTGGCAATCACCCCTACCCCCAGGCCAAGTCGGACGTATGTTTTTATCACGTCCGCATCGGTTGCCGTAAAGACAATACGCGGCGTCAGCCCGGCGCGATTAAACGCGGTATCCAGCTCGGAGCGCCCGGTAAAGCCAAAGGTGTAGGTCACCAGCGGATACTGTGCCAGTTCCTCAATCGTCACCGATGATTTAGCGGCCAGCGGGTGCTCTGGCGTGACGACGATAGAGCGATTCCAGTGGTAGCATGGCAGCATCACCAGATCGTCATACAGGTGCAGCGCTTCGGTGGCGATAGCGAAGTCGGCATTCCCTTTCGAAACCGCTTCCGCGATTTGCGTGGGCGACCCCTGATGCATATGCAATGAAACGCGAGGATAGCGCTCAATAAAGCCCTTGATCACATTTGGCAGCGCATAGCGCGCCTGAGTGTGCGTGGTGGCAATATACAGAGAACCTTTATCCGGCCAGGTGTGTTCGCCCGCCACGGACTTGATGGCATCGACTTTGGACAACACTTCGCGCGCAATGCGAATAATTTCCTGCCCGGCTGGCGTCACTTGCGTCAGGTGTTTACCGCTGCGCGCGAAAATCTGGATGCCAAGCTCATCTTCCAGCATACGAACTTGCTTACTGATGCCCGGCTGGGAGGTGTAAAGCCCTTCGGCGGTGGAAGAGACATTAAGGTTGTGATTAACCACCTCAACAATGTAGCGAAGCTGCTGTAATTTCATGTTAAACCATCCAGATTAGCGCCGTCATGTCATCGTTTGATAAGCAGCACGTCACGCGCTGCTAATACGATTTAATAATAAAAAAGTCGTTAACTATAACCACTATATCATTTATATCAGAGCTGTATAGATGCGAAGAAAAAATAATAAGCCCGGAATAAAAAAGGGCCGCTTGCGCGACCCTCTTAAGTGAAATTCAGCCAGGTGACTGTTATTTCTTACCTTCTACCCACTTGCCATCAACGAAGAATGCGGACCATCCCGTCGCTTTCCCGTCTTTTTCAGCGGCAACATACTGCTGTTTCGTCTTACGGCTAAAACGCACCAGCGTCTTATTGCCTTCCGGGTCCTGCTGCGGCGCATCGGCCAGATAACGCAGTTTTTCCGGCAGACGGTCGCGGAAGCGGTACAACTCTTCCACTAACGGCGCACGCGTTTCACGCGATTTCGGGAAGGTATTCGCCGCGAGGAAGATCCCTGCGGCGCCGTCACGCAGCACAAAATACGCGTCCGATTTCTCGCACGGCAGTTCCGGCAACGGCACCGGATCTTCTTTCGGCGGCGCGACTTCACCGTTACGCAGAATCTTACGGGTATTTTTACATTCGTCGTTAGTACAGGCCATGTACTTACCAAAACGCCCCATCTTCAGGTGCATTTCAGAGCCACATTTTTCGCACTCAACGATCGGGCCGTCATAACCTTTAATGCGGAACTCGCCCTCTTCGATTTCGTAACCGTCGCAGGTCGGGTTATTACCGCAGACATGCAGCTTGCGTTTCGGATCGATCAGGTAGCTGTCCATTGCGGTGCCGCACTTCTGGCAACGACGTTTTGCACGCAAGGCGTTGGTTTCCGCATCATCGCCTTCCAGTACGTTCAGCACTTCATTTTCCGGCACCAGGTTGATGGTGGTTTTGCAGCGCTCTTTCGGCGGCAGCGCATAGCCGGAACATCCCAGGAACACGCCGGTGCTGGCGGTGCGAATCCCCATCTTGCGCCCGCATGTCGGGCAGTCAATGCTGGTCAGCACCATCTGGTTAGGGCGCATGCCGCCCTCTTCAGGATCTTTCTCCGCTTTATCAAGCTGCTGAGTAAAATCGCTGAAGAAGTTATCAAGCACGTTTTTCCACTCGGCTTCGTGGCTGGCCACCTTGTCGAGGCTGTCTTCCATCTGGGCGGTGAAATCGTAGTTCATCAGCTCGCGGAAGTTTTCTTCCAGTCGATCGGTGACAATCTCACCCATTTTTTCAGCATAGAAGCGACGGTTTTCCACGCGGACATAACCGCGATCCTGAATGGTCGAGATGATCGACGCATAGGTGGATGGACGACCAATACCGCGTTTTTCCAGCTCTTTAACCAGCGATGCTTCACTGAAGCGCGCCGGTGGTTTGGTGAAGTGCTGCGCCGGGGTCAGTTCAACCAGCGTCAACACATCGCCTTTATTCACCGCAGGCAACGTCCGGTCTTCATCGCCTTTACGCAGCGCAGGCATGACTTTCGTCCAGCCGTCGAAACGCAGAATGCGGCCACGCGCTTTCAGGCGGAAATCACCCGCACCGACCGTCAGCGTGGTGGAATCGTACTGGGCTGGCGTCATCTGACAGGCGACAAACTGACGCCAGATCAGCTGATACAGTTTCTGCGCATCCGCTTCCATATCCTTCAGCGCTTCGGCCATCACCGCGACATCAGAAGGACGGATCGCTTCGTGCGCTTCCTGTGAATTTTCTTTGCTGGCGTACTGGTTCGGGCTCTCCGGCAGGTATTTCTTGCCGAAGCTATCGCTGATATAACCGCGAACCATGTTTACCGCATCCTGGCTCAGGTTGGTGGAGTCAGTACGCATGTAGGTGATGTAGCCCGCTTCGTACAAGCGCTGCGCCATCATCATGGTTTTTTTCACGCCAAAGCCCAGACGCGTGCTCGCCGCCTGTTGCAGCGTCGACGTGATAAACGGCGCGCCAGGCTTGCTGCTGGTCGGTTTATCTTCACGCTCCAGTACGCTGTAACGCGCTTTTTCCAGCAGGCTGACCGCCGCCAGCGTTTGCTCGCGGTTAACCGGACGGAACGGTTTATCATTCTGGTGCGTAACGTCGAGCGGCAAGGCATCGCCAGAAGGCGTTGTCGTGCTGGCGTTCACTTCCCAGAACTCTTCCGGTACGAACGCTTTGATGTCACGTTCGCGCTCAACAACCAGACGCACGGCAACGGACTGTACGCGGCCTGCCGACAGGCCTCGCGCAATTTTTTTCCACAGCAATGGCGACACCATATAGCCCACAACGCGGTCCATAAAGCGGCGCGCCTGCTGCGCGTTAACACGGTCGATATTCAGTTCGCCTGGCTTATCAAACGCCTGGCGAATCGCGTTTTTGGTTATTTCGTTAAACACCACGCGGCTATAGCGCGTGTCATCACCCCCGATTACTTCCCGCAGGTGCCAGGCAATGGCTTCCCCTTCGCGGTCAAGGTCGGTTGCGAGATAGATGTGGTCGGCTTTTTCAGCCAATTGTTTCAGTTCAGAGACGACCTTCTCTTTACCGGGCAGCACTTCATACTGCGCATCCCAGTTATGCCAAGGGTCAACCCCCATTCGGTTGACGAGAGCGCCACGTTCATCCTTTTTGGGCTTTTTAGCCGTTTTGGTGGAGGTAGAGTCGGCGCTCTTTTTAGCTGCTGAGCCACTGGTCGGCAAATCACGGATATGACCGACGCTGGACTTAACCACGTAATCATTACCCAGATACTTGTTGATCGTTTTGGCTTTTGCCGGGGACTCAACGATGACAAGAGCTTTACCCATATTCACCTTTACCTAAATTGATTCTTCCTGGAATGCGTCGCACGTTGATTCACCTTCCACTGGCGACGAGACACCGATATGGTCTCTGTGTCGGCGGATATCAACCCCTTGTACTGACTCGGTGCGCGAAACGTGATCCTCAGGTGACTGAGTTAACAGGCTTTTTAGCACACAAGCGCTATAGCACGACGGAATTTTGGTCGAATGTCAAGCAAATCTGTTGCCAGATTGACGAAAGCGTCACACTGTACCTGATAAAATTCGTTACGCAACTTTATTAGCATGCAAAAACAAATCTCGCCAGTAACAGCACCTTTACAAGACCTTCGTGTTTATCAGGGAATATTTGCCCATAAGCAGCGCCCGGCGTAGACTAATGTCCTTGTTTAAGGAGTAAATAATGCATAAAGACACCCAACCTATCGATCGTGAAACACTGCTGATTGAAGCCAACAAAATCATTCGTGAGCATGAGGACACGCTGGCGGGGATTGTCGCCACCGGTGTGACGCAGCGAAACGGCGTGCTGGTCTTCAGCGGCGATTACTTTTTAGACGAGCAAGGTTTACCGACGCCAAAAAGCACCGCCGTGTTTAATATGTTTAAACATCTGGCGCATGTGCTTTCTGAGAAGTATCACCTGATCGATTAACGCAGGAAAGGTTTTGCCGGATGGCGGCTACGCCTTATCCGGCCTACAAAACACTCCGTAGGCCCGGTAAGCGTTAGCGCCACCGGGCTGTTTGCCGGATGGCGGCTGCGCCTTATCCGGCCTACAAAACAGTCCGCAGGCCCGGTAAGCGTTAGCGCCACCGGGCTGTTTGCCGGATGGCGGCTGCGCCTTATCCGGCCTACAAAACAGTCCGTAGGCCCGGTAAGCGTTAGCGCCACCGGGCAATGACAATTTTACATCAGCGGTTTTTGTCCGCGCTGCCACCAGCGTAGCAACAAACGATCGGCGCTTTCTGCGGCGCTACCCGTAAACCGATCCATCAATTTCTTGCGCTGCATAAAGCGAACGTTGAACACCTCATAACCGTCCATCAAGCGGAGAATAACGTCATCACTGGTGTTGATTTCGTCCACCAGACCTTTCTCCAGCGCCTGTTGGCCATACCAGTGCTCGCCTGTGGCCACCTGTTCGATATCCAGCACAGGACGCATCTGCTGCACAAAATGCTTAAACAGGTGATGGGTTTCATTCAGATCTTCACGGAATTTCTGGCGCCCTTCCTCCGTGTTCTCACCAAGCAGCGTCAGCGTGCGCTTATACTGGCCCGCCGTGTGCAGCTCAATATCGATATCCTTCCCTTTCAAAAAGCGATTAAAGTTAGGGATTTGCGCCACAACGCCAATAGAGCCGACAATCGCAAACGGCGCCGAAACAATTTTGTCGGCCACACAGGCCATCATGTAACCGCCGCTGGCGGCGACTTTGTCCACCGTTACCGTCAACGGGATCTGCTTATCGCGCAGACGCTGCAATTGCGAAGCCGCCAGGCCATAGCCATGCACAACGCCGCCGGGGCTTTCCAGACGCACGACCACCTGATCCTGCGGTTTAAACGCCGCTAACACCGCCGTCACCTCCTCACGCAGCGCGCTGACTTCGTGGGCATCCATACTGCCTTTAAAATCCAGCACCCAGGCACGAGGTTTCTCCGTCGCGGCATTTCCCCCCTGCTTTGCTTTCGCTTTCGCCGCTTTTGCCTCCAGCTTCTGCTTCTTTTTCTGCGCTTTATGCCAGAGTTTTTGTTGATGACCGTCCATCAGCGCCGTCGCCAGATCGTCCTTCATCTCTTTATATTGTTCGCTGAGATTCGTTACCCGCAGCTCCCCACGCTGGCGTTTACGCTGGGCAGCATTCACGATCAGCATCACAATGACGGCGATTGCCACCACGACAGTGACGATTTTTGCCAAAAACAACCCATATTCAGACAACAATTCCACGAGTCCCACCTTGGTTAAACAACGCTATTTTGGCTCAGTGTACAACAGGCGTGTTAGCCCGTCTCGTTTGATCCTGCGTTGCGGTTACTGGGTGAAAAGTATGACAAAGTGTTCATTTTTCGGCGTTATCGCCGTTGACTGATTGAAATGACGCGGGCTTTCAGGCATAAAGCCGAAAAGTTAAAGAGAAGATAAGACAACTGGCAGGGTGACCCAACGCGTCGCCGAGGAGTAGCCGTGCATTACCAACCTAAACAAGATCTACTGCAAAATCGCATTATTCTGGTCACTGGCGCCAGTGATGGCATTGGCCGCGAAGCCGCGCTCACCTATGCGCGCTACGGCGCAAACGTCATTTTGCTGGGTCGAAATGAAGAAAAACTGCGTCAGGTCGCACAGACTGTCGCCGAAGATACAGGCGCATTGCCACAGTGGTTTACGCTGGATCTACTGACCTGCACCGCTGAAGAGTGCCACCAGTTAGGCCAGCGGATTGCAGCGCACTATCCACGACTGGATGGCGTTCTGCATAACGCCGGGTTATTGGGCGATATCTGCCCAATGAGCGAACAAAATCCGCACGTCTGGCAGGATGTTATGCAGGTTAACGTCAATGCGACATTCATGCTGACTCAGGCACTGCTTCCTTTATTACTTAAATCCGACGCCGGTTCGCTGGTCTTTACCTCATCAAGCGTCGGTCGTCAGGGACGCGCCAACTGGGGCGCTTACGCCACCTCTAAATTCGCCACCGAAGGCATGATGCAGGTACTGGCGGACGAATACCAGAACCACCCCTTACGTGTAAATTGCATCAACCCAGGCGGCACGCGCACGAGTATGCGCGCCAGCGCCTTCCCTACGGAAGATCCGCAGAAGTTAAAAACGCCCGCCGATATCATGCCCCTCTATTTGTGGCTGATGGGCGACGACAGCCGCCGTAAAACCGGTATGACTTTTGATGCCCAGCCGGGCCGTAAACCAGGAATCGCCCAATGACTGAAGAACGCTATCAACAACGCCAGCAGCGTGTGAAAGACCGGGTCGACGCCCGCGTTGCGGCGGCGCAGGACGAACGCGGCGTCATCATCGTGTTTACCGGCAACGGTAAAGGCAAAACCACGGCGGCATTCGGCACCGCAACGCGCGCCGTCGGCCACGGTAAAAAAGTGGGCGTGGTGCAGTTCATTAAAGGCACATGGCCTAACGGCGAGCGCAATCTGCTGGAGCCCCACGGCGTGGAATTTCAGGTGATGGCGACCGGGTTCACCTGGGAAACGCAAAATCGCGAAACCGACACCGCAGCCTGTATGGCTGTCTGGGAACATGGCAAACGTATGCTGGCGGACCCAACGTTGGATATGGTCGTGCTGGATGAACTGACCTACATGGTGGCGTATGACTATCTGCCGCTTGAAGAGGTCATCAATGCCTTAAATGCCCGTCCGCAGAATCAGACGGTGATTATTACCGGTCGCGGTTGTCATCGCGATATTCTGGAACTGGCCGACACGGTCAGCGAGCTGCGTCCGGTCAAACATGCTTTTGAAGCGGGCGTGAAGGCCCAGATGGGAATTGATTATTAGGAAACGGTGCCGGATGACGGCGTAAACGCTTTATCCGGCCTACGGCCAAAACGTAGGCCCGGTAAGCGTAAGCGCCACCGGGCATTCAGCATCAACCGTTGTTGTTACGACCGCCTGAACGACGACCGCCGCCAACCTGGCTGTGACGCTTCACCGCACGGCGAATCTGGTTCGCCTTCATACGACGTCGGTCTTTCTCCACGGCCACTTTGGAGGTGGTTTCCGGCGCCAGTTGCACCAGTTCACGCAGATAGTTGGTCTGCGCCAGATCCAGTTCAGTCCAGCCACCGCGCGGCAGCCCTTTCGGCAATGGAATATCACCATAGCGCACGCGGATCAGTCGGCTAACCTGCACGCCAACCGCTTCCCACAGACGACGCACCTCACGGTTACGCCCTTCGGTCAGCGTGACGTTGTACCACTGGTTAATACCTTCACCACCGCTGAATTTGATGGTTTTAAATGCCGCCGGGCCATCTTCCAGTTGAACGCCACGACTCAGGTCACGCAGCTTGGCGTCATCAACCTGACCAAATACGCGCACGGCGTATTCACGCTCAACTTCACGACTCGGGTGCATCAGACGGTTCGCCAGTTCGCCATCCGTCGTGAACAACAGCAAACCACAGGTATTCACATCCAGACGACCTACGGCAATCCAGCGTGCGCCGCGCAGTTTCGGTAAGCGATCAAAAACGGTAGGACGACCTTCCGGGTCGTTACGGGTGCACAGCTCACCTTCTGGTTTGTAATAGGCCAGAACGCGACAAATTTGTTCCGCAGACTCTTTCACCGAGATCAGATGACCGTCGATACGGATTTTCAGACCCGGCGTGATTTCAACGCGATCGCCAAGCGTGGCGATTTTGCCGTCAACGCTTACACGGCCTGCTTCAATAATGGATTCAATTTCACGGCGAGAACCGTGGCCAGCGCGAGCCAGCACTTTTTGTAACTTTTCGCTCATAGAGCTTCCTTCAGGTGTCGCCTTCACAGGCGTCGAACAGGAGAATCAACGGCGCTTTACAGCGCCATTTTAAGGCCGCGTAGTATACAGAGTTGCGCCCTTATAAGAAAGGTTTAACGTCACCAACGCCTTCGCGCAAGACAACCGGAGAATCATCGGTTAAATCAATCACCGTGGTCGGTTGCTGGCCGAGGTAACCGCCGTGAATGATCAAATCGACCTGTTTTTCCAGGCGGTCTTTGATCTCTTCCGGGTCGGACTCGGTAAATTCGCTGCCGGGCAGCATCAGCGAGGTGGAGAGCATCGGTTCGCCCAGCGCTTCCAGCAGTGCCAGCGCGATCGGGTTCGACGGCACGCGCAGACCGATTGTTTTCCGTTTTTCCTGTAACAGGCGGCGCGGCACGTCTTTCGTTCCCTTCAGGATAAAAGTGTAGTTGCCCGGCGTATTGTTTTTAATTAAGCGAAAAGCAACGTTATCGACAAACGAATAGGTCGATAACTCAGACAGATCCCGACACATCAGCGTGAAGTTATGCCCGTCCGGCAGGTGGCGAATGCGGCAGATGCGCTCCATCGCCCCTTTATCTTCGATTTTACAACCCAGCGCATAGCCGGAATCGGTTGGATAAACAATCACCCCACCTTTACGCACAATTTCAACCGCCTGATTGATCAGCCGTTGTTGCGGGTTTTCAGGATGAATATAAAAAAACTGGCTCATACTTCCCTCACTGTGGTGTTTGTGGCTCTTCCCACAGCTGCCATACGCCTTCGACGCCTGCTGGCAGCCAGAGCTTGCGACCCAGTTCAATCCACGGGCACGGCTGATGAAAATCAGAGCCTTGTGATGCCCATAAATGGTGCTGGCGCGCATAGGTCGCCAGTTGGGTTCGCTCATTGGGCGACTGCTGGCATTGCGCCACTTCCATCGCATCACCGCGATGCAGCGCAAAATACGCAATCAACCTTTTCAGCCACTTAGCGCTAAGGTCGTAGCGGCCTGGATGGGCCAATACTGCCTTACCGCCAGAATGATGAATCACATCAATAGCTTGTTCTATTGTACACCACTGTGGCGGAACGTATCCGGTTTTCCCACGCGCAAGGTATTTTTTAAAAACATCGGCAATGCTCCCGGCTTTGCCGCACTCCACCAGAAAACGGGCGAAATGCCCGCGCGTCACGGCCCCACCGTCGGCAAGCCGCAAAGCGCCTTCCCACGCCCCAGGAATATGCGCTTTCTCCAGACGCTCGGCAATCAGACGCGCACGCTGCTGACGACGTTCGGTTTGTTCCGCCAGGAACGCACACATCGCCGGATGCGCAATGTCGATATTCAGACCCACAATATGGATCTCATGATTTTCCCAGACAGTTGAAATTTCCACGCCAGGAATCAGGTTCAGGGCAAGCCCGGAACGTGAAATTTCTTCTCTTGCCGCCGGAATAGCGGCTGTGGTGTCATGATCGGTGATCGCCAGTGTGCCGACTCGCATCTCTACCGCACGATGTACTAACGCTTCTGGCGTTAACCGACCATCGGACGCCGTTGTATGACTGTGCAGGTCGTAAATCACTGCGTAATTCGTGTCGCTCAAGGCGGCTCCCGTCTTAATAAATGTTCTTTCACAAACATCATAACGGTTCCGGCAAATATACTGAAATCAGGTGTTGACTTTATTTCATCGAACTAGTTAACTAGTACGCAAGTTCACATGAAGAAGGTATCTGAGATGAAAGCAACATTCGTACTGCACGGTTGGTGGCGCACTTCCTGATTTCGGGCAGTGTATGACGTCTGCAATAAGCAACCAGATACCCGGCCCGCCAGATGAGCGGGCTTTTTTTTGAACAGAATGAATGAGAATAACGATGCAAATACAAAAACCAACACTCGAATTGCTTTCCTGCAATGCCGCCTACCGTGAGAACCCGACGGCGTTGTTCCATCAGGTTTGTGGCGACCGCCCGGCAACGCTGCTGCTGGAATCCGCTGATATCGACAGTAAAAATGATCTGAAAAGCCTGCTATTGGTCGATAGTGCGCTGCGCATTACCGCTTTGGGTGACACTGTCACTATCGAAGCGTTAACGGATAACGGTGCATCCCTGCTCCCGCTGCTGGATGCCGCGCTGCCCGCAGGCGTTGAAAATACAGCGCAGCCCGGCAACCGGAAGCTGCGCTTTCCCGCAGTAAGCTCGCTGTTAGATGAGGATGCGCGTCTGTGTTCGCTGTCGGTATTTGACGCATTCCGTCTGTTGCAGAACCTGGTGAATGTGCCTGCTGAAGAGCGCGAAGCCATGTTTTTCGGCGGTTTGTTTGCCTATGACCTGGTGGCGGGATTTGAAGCGTTACCGCAACTGGAAGCCGGTAATCGCTGCCCGGATTACTGCTTCTATCTTGCGGAAACGCTGATGGTGATTGACCATCAGAAGAAAAGCACCCGTATTCAGGCAAGCCTCTTTACCGATAATGAAGCGGAAAAACAGCGTCTGACGGCGCGCCTCGTGCAGCTGACGCAGCAATTAACCGAACCCGCGCCGCCGTTGCCCGTTACACCAGTGCCGCAAATGCGCTGCGAATGCAGCCAGAGCGACGAAGAGTTTGGCGCCGTTGTGCGTACCATGCAGAAAGCGATTCGCGCAGGAGAGATTTTCCAGGTGGTGCCTTCCCGCCGCTTCTCATTACCCTGCCCGTCACCGCTGGCGGCCTATTACGTACTGAAAAAGAGCAACCCAAGTCCATACATGTTCTTTATGCAGGATAACGATTTCACCCTGTTTGGCGCCTCCCCGGAAAGCTCGCTGAAGTACGACGCGACCAGTCGCCAGATTGAGATCTACCCCATCGCCGGCACGCGCCCGCGCGGTCGCCGTGCCGACGGCTCGCTGGATCGCGATCTCGACAGCCGCATTGAGCTGGAGATGCGCACCGACCATAAAGAGCTGTCTGAACACCTGATGCTGGTCGATCTGGCGCGTAATGATCTGGCGCGCATTTGTACTCCCGGCAGCCGCTACGTTGCCGACCTGACGAAAGTCGATCGTTATTCGTTCGTTATGCACCTGGTGTCCCGCGTGGTGGGTGAATTACGCAGCGATCTGGATGTGCTGCATGCTTACCGCGCCTGTATGAATATGGGCACGCTGAGTGGCGCGCCAAAAGTTCGCGCCATGCAGCTTATCGCCGGTGCCGAAGGGCGTCGTCGCGGCAGTTATGGCGGTGCGGTGGGCTACTTCACCGCGCATGGCGATCTCGATACCTGCATTGTGATTCGCTCTGCTCTGGTGGAAGACGGCATCGCCACCGTGCAGGCCGGTGCCGGAATCGTGCTGGATTCTGTTCCGCAGTCTGAAGCCGACGAAACCCGTAATAAAGCGCGCGCGGTTCTGCGTGCTATTGCCACCGCGCACCATGCACAGGAGATTTTCTAATGGCTGACATTCTGCTGCTCGATAACATCGACTCTTTTACTTACAACCTGGCAGATCAGCTACGGGCCAACGGCCACAATGTGGTGATTTACCGTAACCATATCCCGGCGCAGACCTTAATCGACCGTCTTGCGACGATGAAAAACCCGGTGCTGATGCTTTCCCCTGGACCAGGCGTCCCCAGCGAAGCCGGTTGTATGCCGGAGTTGTTGACCCGTTTGCGTGGCAAGCTGCCCATTATCGGCATCTGCCTCGGACACCAGGCGATTGTTGAAGCCTACGGTGGCTACGTCGGTCAGGCGGGCGAGATTCTCCACGGCAAAGCGTCGAGCATTGAACATGACGGACAGGCGATGTTTGCCGGTCTGGTGAACCCGCTGCCGGTTGCTCGTTATCACTCTCTGGTGGGCAGCAACGTGCCTGCGGGGCTGACGATTAACGCCCATTTTAACGGCATGGTGATGGCGGTACGTCACGACACGGATCGCGTCTGTGGTTTTCAGTTCCACCCGGAGTCCATTCTTACTACGCAAGGTGCGCTGTTGCTGGAACAAACGCTGGCCTGGGCGCAACAAAAACTGGAGCCGACCAATACGCTGCAACCGATTCTGGAAAAATTGTACCAGGCGCAAACCATGACCCAGCAGGAAAGCCACCAGCTTTTCTCTGCCGTGGTTCGTGGCGAACTGAAGCCAGAACAACTGGCGGCGGCGCTGGTCAGTATGAAAGTGCGTGGCGAACATCCGAATGAAATCGCTGGCGCCGCTACCGCGCTGCTGGAAAATGCCGCGCCGTTCCCGCGCCCGGACTATCTGTTTGCCGATATTGTCGGCACCGGCGGTGATGGCAGCAACAGCATCAATATCTCCACCGCCAGCGCCTTTGTGGCGGCGGCCTGTGGACTGAAGGTGGCCAAACATGGCAACCGCAGCGTCTCCAGTAAATCCGGTTCGTCCGATCTGTTGGCGGCATTCGGTATCAATCTGGATATGAACGCCGATAAATCGCGTCAGGCGCTGGACGACCTGGGCGTCTGCTTCCTGTTCGCACCGAAATACCATACGGGTTTCCGTCATGCGATGCCGGTTCGCCAGCAGCTTAAAACCCGCACCTTGTTCAATGTGCTGGGGCCGCTGATCAACCCGGCTCACCCGCCACTGGCGCTGATTGGCGTCTACAGCCCGGAGCTGGTACTGCCCATTGCCGAAACTCTGCGGGTACTGGGTTATCAGCGTGCGGCGGTGGTTCACAGCGGCGGTATGGATGAAGTGTCGCTGCATGCGCCAACCATTGTGGCTGAACTGCACGATGGTGAAATCAAGAGCTACCAGCTCACGGCGGAAGACTTCGGCCTCACCCCGTATCACCAGGAACAGCTGGCAGGCGGCACGCCGGAAGAAAACCGTGACATTCTCACCCGCTTGTTACAAGGTAAAGGTGAAGTCGCTCACGAGGCCGCTGTCGCTGCGAATGTCGCCATGTTAATGCGCCTGCATGGTAAGGAAGATTTAAAGGCCAATGCGCAAACTGTGATTGATGTACTGCGCAGTGGCGCAGCTTATGACCGGGTTACCGCACTGGCGGCAAGAGGGTAAATGATGCAAACCGTTTTAACGAAAATCGTCGCGGATAAGGCGATCTGGGTAGAAGCCCGTAAACAACAACAACCGTTAGCCAGTTTCCAGAATGAGGTTCAGCCAAGTGCCCGCCATTTCTATGATGCGCTGCAAGGCACGCGTACCGCATTTATTCTGGAGTGTAAAAAAGCGTCCCCCTCCAAAGGGGTGATTCGTGATGACTTCGACCCCGCGCAGATTGCCGGTGTTTATAAACATTACGCGTCGGCGATTTCCGTTCTGACCGATGAGAAATATTTCCAGGGGAGTTTTGACTTTCTCACTGTTGTCAGCCGTATCGCGCCGCAGCCGGTTCTGTGTAAGGACTTCATCATCGATCCTTACCAAATCTATCTGGCGCGTTACTACCAGGCCGATGCCTGTCTGCTGATGCTCTCCGTACTGGACGACGAGCAATATCGCCAGCTTTCCGCCGTCGCCCACAGTCTGAAAATGGGCGTGCTGACGGAAGTCAGTAACGAAGAAGAACTGGAGCGCGCCATCGCACTGGGTGCGAAAGTCGTCGGCATTAATAACCGCGACCTGCGCGATCTGTCGATTGACCTTAACCGTACCCGTCAGCTTGCGCCGAAACTGGGGCACGGCGTGACCGTGATCAGCGAGTCCGGGATTAATACCTATGCACAGGTGCGCGAGCTAAGCCACTTCGCTAACGGTTTCCTGATCGGTTCTGCGTTGATGTCCCATGCCGATCTGCACGCCGCCGTGCGTCGCGTGCTGCTTGGCGAGAACAAAGTCTGCGGCCTGACGCGCGGGCAGGATGCAAAAGCCGCTTACGAAGCTGGCGCCATTTATGGCGGGCTGATTTTTGTTCCCTCGTCGCCTCGCGTCGTAAATCTCGACCAGGCGCGCGAGGTGATAGCCGCCGCCCCCCTGCAATATGTCGGCGTATTCCGCAATACCGCTATCACCGAGGTATGTGAAAAAGCGACCACCTTGTCGCTCAAGGCCGTGCAACTGCATGGCAGTGAAGACCAGGCTTATGTCGATGCTCTGCGCGCCGCATTACCGGAACAGGTACAAATCTGGAAAGCGCTTAGCGTGGGCGACGCACTGCCAGCTCGTGATTACCAGCACGTTGATAAGTACGTTCTCGATAACGGTCAGGGCGGCAGCGGCCAACGTTTTGACTGGTCGTTATTGAACGGTGAAACGCTGGACAACGTATTGCTGGCGGGCGGATTAGGCGCAGACAACTGCGTGGAAGCGGCAAAAACCGGCTGTGCCGGTCTCGATTTTAATTCTGGTGTAGAGTCACAGCCGGGCATCAAAGATGCACACCTTCTGGCCTCGGTCTTTCAGACACTGCGCGCATATTAAGGAAGAAAACATGACAACATTACTCAATCCCTACTTTGGTGAATTTGGCGGCATGTATGTCCCGCAGATTCTGATGCCTGCCCTGCGCCAGCTGGAAGAAGCGTTCGTCAGCGCGCAGAAAGATCCGCAGTTTCAGGCCCAGTTTGCCGATCTGCTGAAGAACTATGCAGGCCGTCCAACCGCGCTGACCAAATGCCAGAATATCACCGCCGGCACCAAAACCACGCTGTATCTGAAGCGTGAAGATTTACTGCACGGCGGCGCGCACAAAACAAACCAGGTACTGGGTCAGGCGCTGCTGGCGAAACGCATGGGTAAAACAGAGATTATCGCCGAAACGGGCGCAGGTCAGCATGGCGTGGCTTCCGCGCTCGCCAGCGCCCTGCTCGGTCTGAAATGCCGTATCTATATGGGCGCAAAAGACGTCGAGCGTCAGTCGCCAAACGTCTTTCGTATGCGACTGATGGGCGCGGAAGTGATCCCTGTACACAGCGGCTCCGCCACCCTGAAAGACGCCTGCAACGAAGCGCTTCGCGACTGGTCCGGCAGCTATGAATCCGCGCACTATATGCTCGGAACTGCGGCAGGCCCGCACCCGTTTCCGACCATCGTCCGTGAATTTCAGCGCATGATCGGGGAAGAGACGAAAGCGCAAATCCTCGAAAAAGAAGGTCGTCTGCCGGATGCCGTGATTGCCTGCGTGGGCGGCGGCTCCAACGCAATCGGCATGTTTGCGGACTTCATCAACGAAACCAGCGTGGGTTTGATTGGCGTCGAACCTGGCGGCCACGGGATTGAAACAGGCGAGCACGGCGCGCCGCTGAAGCACGGCCGCGTAGGCATCTATTTCGGCATGAAAGCGCCGATGATGCAAACCGAAGAAGGGCAAATTGAAGAGTCCTACTCCATTTCCGCCGGGCTGGATTTCCCGTCCGTTGGGCCGCAGCACGCGTATCTGAACAGCATTGGTCGCGCCGATTATGTGTCGATCACCGATGACGAAGCGCTGGAAGCCTTTAAAACGCTCTGTCTGCATGAAGGGATTATCCCGGCGCTGGAGTCGTCCCACGCCCTGGCTCACGCCCTGAAAATGATGCGTGAAAATCCAGAAAAAGAACAATTGCTGGTCGTTAACCTTTCCGGTCGCGGCGACAAAGACATTTTCACCGTACACGATATTCTGAAAGCGCGAGGGGAAATCTGATGGAACGCTATGAAAACCTGTTTGCACAGCTGAAGGATCGCAAGGAAGGCGCATTTGTCCCCTTCGTGACCCTGGGCGATCCTTCCGTTGAACAGTCACTGAACATTATTGATACGCTGATTGAAGCCGGCGCCGACGCCCTTGAACTCGGCATTCCGTTCTCCGATCCGCTGGCAGACGGGCCGACCATCCAGGAAGCCACGCTGCGCGCGTTTGCCGCAGGCGTAACGCCTACGCAATGCTTTGAGATGCTGGCGCTGATTCGTCAGAAACACCCGACGATTCCGATTGGTCTGCTGATGTACGCCAACCTGGTGTTCAGCAAAGGGATCGACGAATTTTACGCGCAGTGCGAGAAAGTCGGCGTGGATTCCGTACTGGTGGCGGATGTGCCTGTTGAGGAGTCTGCGCCCTTCCGTCAGGCGGCATTACGCTACAACGTGGCGCCGATTTTCATCTGCCCGCCCAATGCCGATGACGATCTGTTGCGCCAGATAGCCTCTTATGGACGCGGTTATACCTATCTGCTTTCGCGGGCAGGCGTGACGGGCGCAGAAAACCGCGCCGCATTACCGCTG
Source organism: Citrobacter sp. CK206 (assembly GCF_030333125.1). Classification (NCBI taxonomy): domain Bacteria; kingdom Pseudomonadati; phylum Pseudomonadota; class Gammaproteobacteria; order Enterobacterales; family Enterobacteriaceae; genus Citrobacter; species Citrobacter sp. CK206. The sequence continues at coordinate 602,858 of NZ_JAOWGM010000030.1, read as the reverse complement.
CATCATCTGGTGGAAAAACTGAAAGAGTATAACGCCGCGCCCCCGTTGCAGGGCTTTGGCATCTCTTCCCCGGAACAGGTTACAGGTGCCATTGAAGCCGGCGCCGCCGGGGCGATTTCCGGGTCAGCGATCGTTAAGCTCATTGAGAAAAACGTCGCAAACCCCGGGCAGATGCTGACCGAGCTGAAAGCGTTTGTCACGGCAATGAAAGCCGCGACCCGCGCATAATATTGCGCAGGCAACAGGCCCGATAATGCCATGCTTATCGGGCCAATCCCGTCATTCCCTCACCTGCTTCATTTTGTACATTTCGTTATCCGCATGCTGAATAGCCGTATCCAGATCGCGGGTTACTTCTGCGACGCCCCATGACACCGACAGCGGTACAACATGACCATCAACCATAAATGCATAATCATTTATCTGGCCGGTTATCCGCTCCGCGATGGCTATCGCGTCACCAATCTGCGCACGGTAAAGCAAAATAACGAACTCATCGCCGCCGGTACGAATCACCAGGTCATGACTGGTGCGGGTGTTAGAGAGCATTCTGTTGGCGATGATTTGCAACGCCCGGTCTCCCGCCACATGCCCCCAGGTGTCGTTGATGGCTTTAAACTTATTACAATCCAGCAGCACCACGCAGCTGCGCGTTAAATCCCTGCGCTTCACAATATCAAGGATCTTGCGGTTAAAGCAGCCCGTCAGCGAGTCGATATACACCTTCAGGTCGCTCGCGTTCAGCCAGAATTTTAAGCCGAGGAAGATCAGGATAAAAAAGAATGGCGCCAGCAGAATCGCAATCCCGGCCTGCGTGTCGTATCTGACGAACCGATGCAGAGAGAGCGAGGAATGGAACGCATATTTTGCAGACATTGCACGGATGGACTCCCCGGCGACAGGCTGGCAATCACCGCTCAGGCAGAGATTTTCCTGCGTGGGCGTATGCACCAGAGCCACATTAAGGCCGGGTGGAATATGATGTTCAAAGGCCTCCGTCAGCGCCTCCTGTAGCTCAGGTTTAGAATGGTCATACACCAGATACGCAACGATATGATCGGAGATCTCTTTTCCAGAAAGATCGTAAATATAACTGACTACGCTGTACGCTTTTTCATTCGTGATTTTGTCCGTATAAAAGTCCGTTGAACTGAGCGACTTGGATTTGACATTCTTTTGCAGCAGACGCGTATAAAAGCCCACGGGCGGTAAGAAAAAGTCGGTGATATCGCCCGCCATTTTAGAGTCGCTAAAATAGAAGGGTTTTGCATCTGCTGGCGTGAACCAATAAAAATAGCTGGCATCTTTGGCGATAATGTAGCGATGCGCGGCATAATCCCCCGGATTAAGGGTGTTCATCCGATCCCGAATAAACTCCGCCGCCGCAAACATACATAAAGCGTTAATATTGGGCTGACGGGAAACAATAGTGCCCGTTGCGGAATGGATCCGCGCCCGGTCGGCATTGATACCCCATGAATCCGCATCTCTGGGGGAAAACCTTGAGAGGTTGCCGCACTGCCCGGCATTTTTGATCTGGTGATAGCGAACCCCTGTCGCATCGGCGATGAGTTCGTTATCGTTGAAAATATCCATCATCCGCGTTTGCAGACGACTCATCCCTTCATTCACAACGGCCTGTCGTTGTTCGTAAATAATAAAGAGATACAGTGAAGTAAAAAGTAAAGTGATAAGCGCTGACATCAACAACGCCTGGCTATTTCTTAGGCTGTCCTGAACAATCTTCACTGAGGCACCTTAAGCCTGAATCGCGGGGCCGAATACGTTAGTAGATTTTGCTGATACAGTACAGTTTTCAGTGATTAATCATCTCCTTCAATCGGGTATCCCGCCCTGCGAATAGCCTCACGGCAGTCACTGACGCCAGCGGCGTACCCGGCTTCAATCTCACAAACCGGACTCGAACTGCAATAAGGTAAACGGACGGGCGTAGTAATATTCTCTTCCAGCGAATCAATCTTATGCATTGCATCCAGCAGCATACGCAGCGCCTGTAAAGTGAACTCAGTCTCTTCATCTCTGACTATCGATTCCAGGGTCGCGATTTTTTGTTGCAGAAGGGCTTGAGTTACTATCATCGTCAATGCTCTCAAAACAGGCTTGTTTCAAAGATAGCATCTCAGGGAGAGGTATGATGTTGAAATCAGCAGAATATAAAAAGCGGGCTGTATGACAGCCCGCTTTTTAGATGGGTCACATAAACTCAGAAACGATAACCGGCAGAGAACATAAATACCCACGGGTCGAGGCGGACGCTGTCATGCTGCTGGGCACCACCGAGTTTATAGCTTGCGGTAGTATCGATATCCATATACCAGACCGACATGTTAATTAACCAGTCCCGGTTAATCAGGTAATCCATACCCACCTGCCCGGCCATTCCCCAGGAATCCTTCAGACTCAGATCGGACAACCCTGTCTCTTTACCATTGTTGTTGAAACCTTCGTCAAAGAAGGTGGTGTAGTTTACACCTGCGCCAATATAAGGGCGCAGTTTGCTACTGGCGTCGCCAAAGTACCACTGCGCCATTAATGTCGGCGGCAGGTGACGCACGGTAGCGATATCACCGGTATCCCCTGTCCCAATTTTATGGCGGAACGGCGTCGCCGCCAGCAGTTCAATACCAATGTTGTCGGTTGCCATATAAGTAAAAGTCAAACCGAGTTGCGTATTGTTACTGACATCAAAACCGTTCAGACTCCCCAGCGTTCCGCCTGCCCCTTCCGTCGGTCTCACGGTCGCCGAGCCCGCACGGATAAAAAACTCACCGCTCTCATGCGCAAGCGCACTACCAGAGAGAAGAGTACTTACTGCCAGGGCTGCCACTGTTAACTTTTTCATATCCGCTCCATCGTTATGGTTATAAATGCGTCACGAATATACCTACAATGGAGTAATAAGTGATCCAATACAGATCACATTAGGCCCTGTAATTTAACCTTTATTGATCCAGATTAATTTAGAACTTGCATCTAAAATCCTGGTTAAAGCCGTTTGAATCAAATTTTCCGAATTTTAGTGATAAATGGCTTTTTTCAACCAGGCGGATGGATTGTAAAAGAGAGGACGGCTGGCGCTTTCGCAGCCAAAATTACCCGCGCTTTACAAAGATATGCTTTTCCATACACCCCGTGATGCTGCCACTGTAGAGTTATCCAGGGTACAATTGCCCGCAAATTAACACCTGCAAAACTCAAGGAGAGTGCATGTCTATCACGGCGAAGTCCGTTTACCGTGACACGGGGAACTTTTTCCGTAATCAATTTGTAACCATCTTGCTGGTTTCGTTGCTGTGCGCATTTATTACGGTGGTTTTAGGTCATGCCTTTTCCCCCAGCGATGCCCAAATCGCGCAACTCAGTGAAGGAGATCATCTGACCGGTAGCGTCGGCCTGTTCGATCTGGTGCAGAACATGACGCCGGAACAGCAGCAAATATTATTACGGGCTTCAGCGGCATCAACATTTTCAGGACTCATTGGCAATGCGATCCTGGCTGGGGGCGTTTTGCTGATGATCCAGCTGATTTCCGCCGGTCATCGGGTCAGCGCATTACGTGCTATCGGTGCCAGCGCGCCGGTTTTACCTAAATTGTTTGTCCTGATTTTTCTGACTACCCTGTTAGTGCAAATCGGTATTATGCTGATTGTCGTACCGGGGATTTTGATGGCGATTCTGCTGGCGCTTGCGCCGGTGATGCTGGTTCAGGACAAGATGGGCGTATTTGCCGCCATGCGCAACAGTATGCGTCTGGCGTGGTCTAATATGCGACTGGTCGCTCCGGCGGTGATCGGCTGGTTACTGGCGAAAACGCTCTTGCTGCTGTTTGCCCCCAGCTTTGCAGCGCTGACGCCGAATGTTGGCGCAGTGTTGGCGAATACGCTGAGCAATTTGATTTCCGCCATATTGCTCATCTATTTGTTCCGCCTGTATATGTTGATTCGCCAATAACCCTGAACGTGTTAAGGGCCAGTTTGCCCAAAACTTTTGATTACGGAATCGAAGAATGAAGCAGTTTCTTGATTTTTTACCGCTGGTTGTCTTTTTTGCTTTTTATAAGCTGTACGACATCTATGCGGCGACCTCCGCCCTGATTGTCGCGACAGCCATTGTGTTGATCTACAGTTGGGTTCGCTATCGCAAGGTCGAAAAGATGGCGTTGATCACTTTCGTTCTGGTTGCCGTGTTCGGCGGCCTGACCATTTTCTTCCACAACGATGAGTTTATTAAGTGGAAGGTGACGGTGATTTACGGCCTGTTTGCCGGTGCGCTGCTGATAAGCCAGTGGGTCATGAAAAAGCCGCTGATTCAACGCATGTTAGGGAAAGAACTGACGTTGCCGCAGCCGGTCTGGTCTAAGCTGAACCTGGCATGGGCCGTATTTTTCATCCTCTGCGGGCTCGCCAATATCTACATCGCGTTTTGGCTGCCGCAAAACATCTGGGTCAACTTCAAAGTGTTCGGTTTAACTGCGCTGACGCTGATTTTTACCCTTCTGAGCGGAGTCTACATTTACCGCCATCTGCCGCAGGAAGATAAATCCTGAGTTCTGTTTGCCAGACCGTCTGGTCTGGCATCCCCTTCACGCCAGCCTGGCGCGCGTTTCCCCTCTGTTCTCCCTGCGCAAATCATAGTAGCATTCGCGCCTGAAATCTTTCTTCACAGTCGGTTCTACAATGACAACAACAAATAACGCTCCTCAGGGCGAACTGGTTTTACGCACGCTGGCCATGCCCGCCGATACCAATGCTAACGGCGATATTTTTGGCGGCTGGCTCATGTCTCAAATGGATATTGGCGGCGCGATTCAGGCTAAAGAAATTGCTCATGGTCGCGTAGTGACCGTGCGCGTTGAGGGAATGAGTTTTCTGCGCCCTGTCGCCGTAGGCGACGTCGTATGCTGTTATGCCCGCTGCGTTAAGCGCGGCACAACGTCTGTCAGCATTAATATTGAAGTGTGGGTGAAAAAGGTGGCGTCAGAGCCAATCGGTCAGCGTTATAAAGCAACCGAGGCGCTGTTCATCTATGTGGCGGTAGACAGTGACGGTAAACCTCGCCCGCTGCCGGTTCAGGCATGAATTACCGGATAAGGCGGTGCGCCGCCTTATCCGCTCTACGATTTAAGGGGATCGCGATTACTCGATCTGCGTGGTGCCGTTCAGACGGAAGATGATATTAACCACTAAGCCCGACCCCGGTTTCCCTGCTTCATAGCGCCATCTGCGCATCGCGTTTTTCACTTCACGCTCAAACATGTTCGCCGGCTGAGCGGAAAGCACCTGAACATTCTCCACTCGCCCGTCCGAGGTGACGTCGAATTTCACTTTCACGCGGCCTTCAATACGCAACGCTTGCGCTCGTGCCGGATACTGCGGCTGGTTGCGGCTCAATGCGCGAGGCCCCGCAGGAACACTGACGGCCGGTTTGCTGGTTGCCGCTGCGGTATTCGTTGTCGGACGTGACGGCGCCGTATTTTCAAACGGTGCGGCCGGGCGCGGTTCAGCAGGCTTAACATCACGTTTAGGCTGCTCCTGAACCTTTTTCACCGGTTTAGGTTTTGGCTTCGGCTTAGGTTTCGGCTTCTCAATCACCACCGGCGCCTCTTTTGGCGGCTCAGGAACAGGTTCCGGCTCAGGTTCGACGACGGGTTCCGGCGGCGGCTGAACCGCCTGTGGTGGTTCAAGATCGGCAGGCGCGACCATTGTGATTGAGATCGGCTGCGCGGGCGCAGGCAGTTCAATAACCTGATGTACCGAGGTATACAGCAGACCCGCCACTACAGCACCATGAATGCCAACGGAAAGTAACGTCGGCCAGGGAAAGCGACGAGGTAAATCAAGGGTCATTGAAGTCATAATCGTTTCAGTTAAAAAACCAGGTCTCGATTTTAAATGCAAATAGCAATCATATTCAATAAGACATCACGGTAAGCCGCATTTAAAACGCAATATTACCGCAAAAAGTCCCTGTGTTATGCACGGTCTTAACAAAGTCGTTATCTTTGCGTTGCAGTTGAAAGACCTTTCCAATAACGTAATTAACGACTTTTACCGATTAAGGAGCTCTACCCGTGCTGTATGTCATTTACGCTCAGGATATCGCCGATTCTCTTGAAAAACGTCTTTCCGTCCGCCCTGCCCATCTGGCGCGCCTGCAACTGCTCCATGATGAGGGCCGACTGTTGACCGCAGGCCCTATGCCAGCCGTCGACAGCAACGATCCCGGTGCCGCCGGGTTTACCGGCTCAACCGTGATTGCACAATTCGAATCGCTGGAAGAAGCGCAGTCCTGGGCAGACGCAGACCCGTATGTGGCTGCGGGCGTGTATGCGCAAGTCTCTGTAAAACCGTATAAAAAAGTCTTTTAAATCAGGCGGGGCTGCATTCATGGGCACCGAATACGGTGCCCTGGTTGTATCAGATGCTGTGAATCGCAAACAATAACGTGTTACGTTGATGATTGAGAATGCATTTTCTGATTGAGTGGATACGCATATTACGACGCGATTGTCCTTCAAGCCAACGCGCTTTACGGCGGCTAGCCTGACGTTGCATGCGCCAGCGTCCCACTTCCGTTCTACTACGCTTCATGTTAACTACTCTTACAGTGCCAGAGCAGGCATTATACCCTCTCGTCAGGAGCAGACCAGCGCTTTTCCGGTGTTTTTATTTGCCAGATGAAGCCTGATGCGTAAACTCTTAACAATACGCTTTCAAAAGGATTTTTAAATTTATGACAACCTTCTACACAGTGGTGAGTTGGCTGGTCATTCTGGGGTACTGGATACTTATTGCCGGTGTGACGTTACGTATTTTAATGAAACGACGCGCCGTTCCCTCCGCGATGGCCTGGCTCTTAATCATCTATATTCTGCCGCTGGTAGGGATTATTGCTTATTTATCATTCGGCGAGCTGCATTTAGGGAAACGCCGCGCCGAACGCGCCAGAGCAATGTGGCCGTCCACCGCTAAGTGGCTGAACGACCTCAAAGCCTGTAAACACATTTTCGCCGAAGAGAACAGCAGCGTCGCTTCGTCACTGTTTAAGCTGTGTGAACGACGCCAGGGAATCGCTGGCGTTAAAGGCAATCAGCTGCAACTGCTGACCGACTCTGACGATGTGATGCAGGCGCTTATCCGCGACATTCAACTGGCGCGCCATAACATTGAGATGGTGTTCTACATCTGGCAGCCCGGCGGCATGGCGGATCAGGTTGCAGAGTCGCTGATGGCGGCGGCGCGACGCGGCATTCATTGCCGTCTGATGCTGGACTCCGCCGGGAGCGTGGCCTTTTTCCGCAGCCCGTGGGCGGCCATGATGCGTAACGCCGGAATTGAAGTGGTTGAGGCGCTGAAGGTCAATCTGATGCGTGTCTTTCTGCGCCGTATGGATTTGCGCCAGCACCGCAAGATGGTGATGATTGATAACTACATCGCCTATACCGGCAGCATGAATATGGTCGATCCGCGTTTCTTCAAACAGGACGCCGGCGTGGGACAATGGGTTGATCTGATGGCAAGAATGGAAGGCCCGGTAGCGACCGCGATGGGGATTGTCTACTCCTGCGACTGGGAAATCGAAACGGGTAAACGCATCCTGCCGCCGCCTCCAGACGTCAATATCATGCCGTTTGAACAGGCCAGCGGACACACCATTCATACTATCGCCTCAGGACCCGGCTTCCCGGAAGATCTGATTCACCAGGCGCTGCTGACGGCAGCCTATTCCGCTCGTGAATATCTGATCATGACAACGCCCTATTTCGTCCCCAGCGACGATTTACTGCACGCGATCTGCACGGCGGCGCAGCGCGGCGTGGATGTCAGCATCATCCTGCCGCGTAAAAATGACTCCATGCTGGTCGGTTGGGCCAGCCGCGCCTTTTTCACTGAACTGCTGGCCGCCGGAGTCAAAATCTATCAGTTTGAAGGTGGATTATTGCACACCAAGAGCGTGCTGGTGGATGGCGAGCTGAGTCTGGTTGGCACCGTGAACCTGGATATGCGCAGCCTGTGGTTAAATTTTGAAATCACGCTGGTAATTGACGACGCCGGATTCGGCGGCGATCTGGCTGCGGTTCAGGATGATTATATTTCACGTTCTCGCCTGCTTGATGCCCGCCTGTGGGTAAAACGGCCATTATGGCAGCGGATTACTGAGCGACTGTTTTACTTCTTCAGTCCGTTGCTGTAAAACGTGCCCAAGAGACGGTAAACGGGTAGTCATTATGGAAATGGATCTGAACAATCGCCTGACTGAAGATGAAACGCTTGAGCAGGCTTATGATATTTTTCTCGAACTGGCGGCAGATAATCTCGATCCGGCAGATATTATTCTGTTCAATTTACAGTTCGAAGAGCGCGGCGGCGCGGAGTTATTCGATCCGTCAGAAGACTGGCAGGAACACGTTGATTTTGACCTCAACCCTGACTTTTTTGCCGAAGTCGTGATTGGCCTGGCGGATAGCGAAGACGGTGAAATTAACGATATTTTTGCCCGCGTGCTGTTATGCCGCGAAAAAGATCACAAACTTTGCCATATCCTTTGGCGTGAATAAGAAAGACGTCGAGCGATCGGGCTGATGCCAAAAAAAAGGGCTGACATCATGTCAGCCCTTAAATTTATAGCGGGTCCACCTTCAGGCAGGAAACCGCATGCCTGAAACTGCCCTCCAGCACCGGTCGGGTTTTCGCACACTCCGGCCCGGCAATCGGGCAACGCGTGCGGAAAACACACCCCGACGGCGGATTGATGGGTGACGGTAATTCCCCTTCCAGCAACTGAATCGTCTTGTTCTTTTCCAGATCGGGGTCGGGAATCGGCACGGCGGACATCAGCGCTTTGGTATAAGGGTGCAGCGGATTATGATACACCTCATCGTAGGTTCCCAATTCCACCGCATGACCCAGGTACATCACCAGCACACGATCGGAAATATGCTTCACCACCGCCAGATCGTGAGCGATGAAGATCAGCGATAATCCCATTTCACGCTGTAGCTGTTGCAGCAGATTCACCACCTGCGCCTGAATCGATACGTCCAGCGCCGAAACCGGCTCATCGCAAATAATCAGCTTCGGCTCCAGGATCAGAGCACGCGCGATACCAATACGCTGGCACTGCCCGCCAGAAAACTCATGCGGGTAACGGTTAATCAGATTCGGCAGCAGCCCCACCTTCATCATCATCGCTTTCACCCGATCGCGCACTTCCTGGCGCGGCAATTTTGGATGATAAGTGCGTAATGGTTCAGCGATGATTTCTCCAATGGTCATGCGTGGGTTCAATGACGCCAGCGGGTCCTGGAAAATCATCTGAATATCGCTGCGTACGTCCCGCCATTCATCAGGTTTCATCCCCAGCAGATCTTTCCCTAACCACGCCACGCGGCCATCGGTTGCTTTCACCAGACCAATAATCGCCCGCGCAAAGGTTGATTTACCGCAGCCGGATTCCCCAACCACCCCCAGCGTTTCACCTTCATACAATCGCAGCGTAACGCCATCGACCGCTTTCAGGGTTTTCGCCGGCTGCCAGAACCACTGTTTGCCATCTTTGATATCGAAATGCACTTTGAGATCGGCAATTTCGAGGAGCACTTTTCTCTCCTGGGTCACAGCATTCATACCAGCTCCTCCACCGGTTTAAAGCAGGCGCGCAAACGCCCCGGACTGAACTCCTCCAGGGGTGGAGTTGAACTGCAAATCTCCATCGCATACGGGCAACGCGGCTGGAATGGACACCCTTTAGGCAAGCGCAGCAAATTCGGCGGGTTGCCCGGAATGGTCAACATCGTTTCCCCTTCGGCATCCAGACGCGGAACCGCATTAAGCAAACCGATGGAATACGGATGAACAGGCTGGTAAAAGACGTCGCGCGCCTTGCCGTATTCCATCGTACGACCGGCGTACATCACCAGCACCTTATCGCAAATACCGGCCACGACGCCAAGGTCGTGCGTAATCATGATAATCGCCGTGTTAAATTCGCGTTTCAGTTCATTAAGCAGCGTCATGATCTGCGCCTGAACGGTCACGTCCAGCGCGGTTGTCGGTTCATCCGCAATCAGTAATTTCGGCCGACACAGCAGCGCCATCGCAATCATCACACGCTGGCGCATCCCGCCGGAAAACTCATGCGGATACATCTTCATCCGTTTCCGCGCTTCCGGCATTTTCACCGCGTCCAGCATTCTGACAGACTCTTCAAACGCTTCAGCCTTGCTCATACCTTTATGCAGCATCAGCACTTCCATTAACTGCTCGCCAACCCGCATATACGGGTTAAGAGAGGTCATTGGGTCCTGAAAAATCATTGAGATTTGTTCAGCGCGTAGCCTGTTGAGTTCACGCTCCGGCAGGTTGAGAATTTCGCGGCCGTTAAACGTCGCAGAACCACCAATGCGGCCATTCGCCGCCAGTAGCCCCATCAACGCAAACGCCGTTTGCGATTTGCCTGAACCTGACTCGCCGACAATGCCTAAGGTCTCCCCGGCACGCAGCGTAAAGTTCAGGTCGTTTACGGCCGTCACATCGCCGTCGGGTGTACTAAACGTCACGCGAAGATCTTTCACGTCCAGCAGTGCGTTAGCCCGTTGTTGCGCGAGTGGCGCGGTTGAGGTTTCAATTACGCTCATGGCTGCACTCCTTAACGATCTTTCGGGTCGAGGGCGTCACGCAGGCCATCGCCGATAAAGTTAAAACAGAATAAGGTCACAACGAGAAAACACGCCGGGAACAGCAGCAACCAGGGTGAGACCTCCATAGAGTTCGCGCCATCGCTCAACAATGCGCCCCAACTACTCAGCGGCTCCTGCGTCCCTAAACCCAGAAAGCTGAGGAAGGATTCAAACAGGATCATGCTCGGCACCAGCAGCGATGCATAAACCACCACCACGCCCAGCACGTTCGGCACAATATGACGCACAACAATGCTGACCGTTGAAACCCCGCCAACCTGCGCCGCTTCGATAAACTCTTTGCGTTTCAGGCTTAACGTCTGCCCGCGAACGATACGCGCCATATCCAGCCAGGAGACCATCCCGATCGCCACAAAAATCAGCAGGATGTTTTGGCCGAAGAAGGTCACCAGCAAAATGACGAAGAACATAAACGGAAAGGAGTTGAGGATTTCCAGCAGACGCATCATTACGGAGTCAATTTTGCCGCCAAGATAGCCGGACAGCGACCCGTACAGCGTACCGACAACCACCGCCACCAGCGCGGCAGCAATGCCGACCATCAGCGAGATTCGCCCGCCTATCGCCACACGAACCAGCAGATCGCGCCCGGAGGAGTCCGTACCAAAATAGTGGCCCGACTCCATATCCGGCGCGCTGGACATCATGCCCCAGTCGGTATCGAAATAGGTGAACTGCGACAGCATCGGCGCCAGTGTGACAAACAGCGCGATAATGACCAGAACGACAAGGCTGGCCACCGCCGCGCGGTTATGCATAAAACGACGGCGAGCATCCTGCCACAGGCTGCGCCCTTCAACCTCCAGCTTCTCACTGAAATTCTCCAGCGTCTCGCTGTTTTTCTTACTTAACATCATAGCGAGCTCCAGTATCAGTAACGAATTTTCGGGTCGATAACGGCGTACAGCACATCGACAATCGCATTAAACAGAATGGTGAGCGTACCGACGAGAATGGTCAGACTCAGCACCAGCGAATAGTCACGGTTCAGCGCCCCATTCACGAAAAGTTGCCCGATCCCCGGCAAACCATAAATCGTCTCGATAACCATTGAACCCGTAATGATACCGACAAAGGCCGGGCCCATATAAGACAGTACGGGTAACAACGCCGGTTTTAAGGCATGACGGAAGATAATCCGGCGCATCGGCAAACCTTTTGCGCGCGCGGTACGGATAAAGTTGGAGTGCAACACTTCAATCATGGAGCCACGGGTAATACGGGCGATACTGGCGATATAGGCGAGCGACAGCGCGACCATCGGCAAAATCATAAATTTCAGCGCCCCGCCATTCCAGCCGCCGCCGGGCAGCCATTTTAAGGTGATGGCAAATATCATGACTAATAAGGGGGCGACCACGAAACTGGGAATCACGACCCCGGTCATTGCCACCCCCATCACCGTATAATCCCAGCGCGTATTTTGTTTCAGCGCCGCAATCACGCCCGCGCTCACGCCAATAATAACGGCAAGGAAAAAGGCGGCTGCACCCAGCTTCGCCGAAACCGGGAAACTCGATGCCACCAGATCGTTGACCGTATAGTCCTTATATTTAAACGAAGGCCCAAAATCGCCATGCGCCAGTTGTTTCAGATAGCTGAAGTACTGCGTCATGATGGGATCATTAAGATGGTATTTCGCTTCGATATTCGCCAGCACTTCCGGCGGTAATGCGCGCTCTCCGGTGAAAGGGCTTCCCGGTGCGAGACGCATCATAAAGAACGAAATCGTAATAAGTATAAAAAGCGTCGGAATCGCTTCCAGACAGCGACGTAAAATAAATTTTAACATTGCCCGTACCTTCTGGCGTGTGCCTTTACATCTCGTCATTCAGACGCACTGAAAGAGAGATGTTTATAGTGCGATGAAAATAAGACACTGTGGGGCAAAACACATTTGCCCCACGCTTTGCCATTAATGCTTGATAATATACAAGTTCTTAACGTAGATATTATCCATCGGGTCTTTACCGGTATAGCCGCCTACCCACGGTTTCACCAGACGCGCGTTCACATAGTAATAGAGCGGCACAATCGCAGAATCTTTATCAAGCTGCTGTTCCGCTTTGGCATACAACTCGGTGCGTTGTGCTTCGTCGGTCACTTTCAGCGTATCGGCAATCAGCTTGTCAAACTCCGGGCTCTTATAGTGAGCGGTGTTGTTTGAGCTGTCGGACAGCATGGTGTTCAGGAAGGACGTCGGTTCATTGTAGTCTGCGCACCAGCCCGCACGCGCGACATCAAACGTCCCCTGATGACGGGTATCAAGGAAGGTTTTCCACTCCTGGTTTTCCAGCTTCACGTTGGCGCCCAGGTTTTTCTTCCAGATTGATGCGACCGCGATCGCCAGTTTTTTATGCAGATCGGAGGTGTTGTACAGCAGGTCAAACGTTAACGGCTTATCGGCGGTATAACCGGCTTCCGCCAGCAGTTTTTTCGCTTCTTCGTTACGTTTTTCCTGTGACCATGTGAACCACTCAGGCTCAACCAGTTTCGCGCCATCGGTATACGGAGGGGTGTAGCTGTAGGCTGGCAAATCGCCCTAGTTCTTCACTTTATTAACGATAATGTCGCGATCCATCGCCAGTTTCAGCGCGGTGCGAACGCGCACGTCGTTAAACGGCGCTTTCTGGTTATTAATTTCGTAATAGTAAGTGCACAGATACGGGTCAACGCGCACTTCATTTGGGATCTCTTTTTTCAGCTTCTGGAATAACTCAATCGGCATGTTGTTATAGGTCATGTCGATTTCACCGCTGCGATAGCGGTTCACATCCGTCACTTCAGAAGAGATTGGCAGATAAGTCACCTGGTTGATAACCGTTTTATCGTTATCCCAGTACTGGGTATTACGTTCCAGAACAATCCGCTCGTTGACGACCCAGTTTTTGAGTTTATACGCGCCGTTGGTCACGATATTCGCAGGTTGGGTCCATTTCTCGCCAAATTTTTCCACAGCCGCTTTAGGAACCGGAGAAACGGACGGGTGAACCAACAGTTTGTAGAAATAAGGCACCGGTTCGCTCAGCGTCACTTCGAACGTATTATCGTCGATGGCTTTTACGCCGAGATCGGTCGCCGGTTTTTTGCCCGCAATAATGTCATCGATATTCGCGATGTGCCCGTATTGCAAATAGCTGGCATACGGTGATGCGGTATTCGGATTCGCCAGGCGCTGCCAGCTATATACAAAATCGTGCGCGGTAACAGGCGTGCCGTCTGACCATTTTGCGTTTTTACGCAGATGGAATGTCCAGACTTTAAAATCTTTATTTTCCCACTTTTCAGCGACGCCCGGTGACGGGTGGCCTTCAACGTCGCTGATCAGTAAACCTTCAAACAGGTCGCGGCTGACGTTTGACTCCGGGACACCCTCAATTTTATGTGGGTCGAGAGACTGAACTTCAGAACCATTATTGCGAACCAGCGTCTGCTTGTCAGACAGCTGAACACCCGCCGGGACATCTGCGGCCATTGCGACATTCCCGCCGATTAGCGCAGTTAAAATCCCCGCCGCCAGCAAACTTTTTTTTGTGATGTTGGACATTGTGTTTGTACTCCACTCATTATAATTACTGGTTTTCTTAACCAGCCTGTTTAATCCCGTTAGGGTCCTGTACAGCACTGGAGATTTTGCTGCTGCCAGGTCGTTTACTGCTTTGCTATCACCGACTTTATTTATTCTGACGATTCGTACGATCGCCTTACGTCGATTCCGTATCCGCCTCCCCTGTCAGAGACGGACATTTATTCTGTCTGGTGCAAGAAGCTTATTGAAAATAATTCTCATCACCGCAAAATCTTCTGCAAAATATCTGGCCGGAAAGTACCAAATGCGTTTCTTAACCGCCAATACATTTTACAGATTTGTTAACTAATTCTCTTTTACGGAAAAATTTTTGACCAGAAAGACATCTCCAAAAGAGACGTTTAGGAAAAATTATTTGCCCAGTCAATACGTTAACTACTCACCCACAGTCTGACCTCGTTCTGTTGCTGCCGTCAGGCAAAAATGCACATAAATTTAACAATTGGTTATTATTTAGCACATTCATCTGAGAGAGCGTTGAAATAACTAATAACATTTCGATAATCCTTCATCAAGCCCCAGAGTATGATGTTAAGAAAATAACAGGCGGCATAACGGCAGGCGTGAGTGTTATTAGAATAATTTATAATAGAATCAATAACAAAGAGGCATAAACATTATCAGCATCTTTTATTATTTCAACGCTGAATTTCAACTTTAGTGAGAAGATTTACTGATAATGAAAAAGAAACGGAGCCTGAAGCGGCTCCGTTTTATCGGTCAGAGTCGTTAATTCAGTAAACCGGGGAAAATCGCTTTAATCCCCGTAACAATGAATTCAATGCCCAACGCCATCAGCAACAAGCCCATAATACGCGTAATGACGTTGATGCCCGTTTGCCCCAATAAACGCACCAGCCAGGGCGCCATGCGGAACACCCCCCAACAACAGAACGCAAACAGAGCGATGGCCACAGAGAAGCCGATTAAATGCATAATGGTGTGGTAACGCGTTCCCCACACAATCGTCGAACTAATGGCCCCCGGCCCTGCCATTAATGGTAAGGCCAGCGGAACCACGCCAATACTTTCGCGAATGGCGGTCTCTGATTTTTCCTGTTTGTTTTGCTTATCTTCACCCAGCTTCCCGCTGATCATCGACATCGCGATCGTCACCACCAGAATCCCACCGGCAATTCTGAACGAATCGATCGAAATGCCGAAGAGTTGCAAAATGCCATCTCCGAGAAAGAGCGAAATCCACAAAATGATGGCTACCGACAGGTTTGCCGTGAGATTTGTTTTGTTGCGCGCCGCTGCCGTCTGGTAGCTGGTCATGCTGATAAAGACGGGGATAATCCCTACCGGGTTTACCAGCGCAAATAACCCTATGAAAAACTTGGAATAAACAGGAAAATCAAAAAGCGTTTGGGTCACGGTTAGCTCCGAAACGTTGGCCGGATAAATGATGTCGATAAAAATGGTGAAAAACGCGCTGAAGATACGCCTTTTGTCAGCATATTTCACCTCCTGACTGCTTGAAATTACGACTATTTCTCGGTGTTATAAATATGTGTAGATTATGCTAACTTCACCTCTATTCATCACCACTATTTATTAACACTTGGCGGAAATGGCTTAAATGGGCTGCTGAAAGGTGTCAGCTTTGCTTAAATTTGATCTGGATCACGCAATTACTACTCAGAAGTGAGTAACCTTGCTTACGCCACCTGGAGGTAACGCGTTAGAGTTAGATAACGCTATCGCTTAAGCTCTTTTAGTAAATCAGAGCGAAATGGACGTTAAGTAACCGTTTGATTTTCAGACTGTTATACAAACTTTCGTCAATCTGTCTATACTCTCGTATCGAGCAGATGATTTACTAAAAAAGTTTAACATTATCAGGAGAGCATTATGGCTGTTACTAATGTCGCTGAACTTAACGCACTCGTAGAGCGTGTGAAAAAAGCCCAGCGTGAATATGCCAGTTTCACTCAAGAACAGGTTGACAAAATCTTCCGCGCCGCCGCTCTGGCTGCCGCAGATGCTCGAATTCCCCTCGCTAAGATGGCCGTTGCCGAATCCGGCATGGGTATCATCGAAGATAAAGTGATTAAAAACCACTTCGCCTCCGAATACATCTATAACGCCTATAAAGATGAAAAAACCTGTGGTGTGTTGTCTGAAGACGATACCTTCGGAACTATCACCATTGCTGAACCGATTGGTATCATCTGCGGTATCGTACCGACCACTAACCCGACGTCTACTGCGATCTTTAAGTCTCTGATTAGCCTGAAGACGCGTAACGCAATCATCTTCTCTCCGCATCCGCGTGCCAAAGATGCAACGAACAAAGCGGCTGACATCGTTTTGCAGGCGGCTATCGCTGCGGGCGCGCCGAAAGACCTGATTGGCTGGATCGATCAACCTTCCGTTGAACTGTCTAACGCGCTGATGCACCACCCTGATATCAACCTGATCCTGGCGACAGGCGGTCCGGGCATGGTTAAAGCTGCATACAGCTCTGGTAAACCGGCTATCGGCGTTGGTGCAGGTAACACGCCGGTTGTTATCGACGAAACAGCAGATATCAAACGTGCTGTGGCTTCCGTACTGATGTCCAAAACCTTCGATAACGGCGTAATCTGTGCATCTGAACAGTCCGTTGTTGTTGTTGACTCCGTTTATGACGCAGTTCGCGAACGTTTCGCCAGCCACGGCGGCTACCTGCTGCAAGGCAAAGAGCTGAAAGCCGTTCAGGACGTTATCCTGAAAAATGGCGCGCTGAACGCGGCTATCGTTGGTCAACCGGCATATAAAATTGCTGAACTGGCTGGCTTCACCGTACCAGAAACCACTAAGATTCTGATCGGCGAAGTAACGGCTGTTGATGATAGCGAACCGTTCGCTCACGAAAAGCTGTCTCCGACGCTGGCAATGTATCGCGCTAAAGACTTCGAAGACGCTGTTGATAAAGCAGAAAAACTGGTTGCAATGGGCGGTATCGGTCATACCTCCTGTCTGTACACCGACCAGGACAACCAGCCAGAACGCGTTGCTTACTTCGGTCAGATGATGAAAACCGCGCGTATCCTGATTAACACCCCGGCTTCTCAGGGTGGTATCGGCGACCTGTATAACTTCAAACTCGCACCTTCCCTGACTCTGGGTTGTGGTTCCTGGGGTGGTAACTCCATCTCTGAAAACGTTGGTCCGAAACACCTGATCAACAAGAAAACCGTTGCTAAGCGAGCTGAAAACATGTTGTGGCACAAACTTCCGAAATCTATCTACTTCCGCCGTGGCTCTCTGCCAATCGCGCTGGATGAAGTGATTACTGATGGCCACAAACGTGCGCTCATCGTGACCGACCGTTTCCTGTTCAACAATGGCTATGCTGACCAGATCACCTCCGTGCTGAAAGCGGCTGGCGTTGAAACTGAAGTCTTCTTTGAAGTTGAAGCTGATCCGACGCTGACTATCGTTCGTAAAGGCGCAGAGCTGGCGAACTCCTTCAAACCAGACGTGATCATCGCGCTGGGCGGCGGCTCCCCGATGGATGCGGCGAAAATCATGTGGGTCATGTACGAACATCCTGAAACCCACTTCGAAGAACTGGCGCTGCGCTTTATGGACATCCGTAAACGTATCTACAAGTTCCCGAAAATGGGCGTGAAAGCGAAAATGGTCGCAATCACTACCACTTCCGGTACCGGTTCTGAAGTAACGCCGTTTGCTGTTGTTACCGACGATGCGACCGGTCAGAAATATCCGCTGGCAGACTATGCGCTGACGCCGGATATGGCGATTGTCGATGCGAACCTGGTTATGGACATGCCGAAGTCCCTGTGTGCGTTCGGTGGTCTGGATGCGGTCACTCACGCACTGGAAGCCTACGTTTCCGTACTGGCATCTGAGTTCTCTGACGGTCAGGCTTTGCAGGCACTGAAACTGCTGAAAGAAAATCTGCCAGCGTCCTACCACGAAGGGTCTAAAAACCCGGTAGCGCGTGAACGCGTTCACAGTGCAGCGACTATCGCCGGTATCGCGTTTGCAAACGCCTTCCTGGGTGTGTGCCACTCTATGGCGCATAAACTGGGTTCTCAGTTCCACATTCCGCACGGTCTGGCAAACGCCCTGCTGATTTGTAACGTTATCCGTTACAACGCGAACGACAACCCGACCAAGCAGACTGCGTTCAGCCAGTATGACCGTCCGCAGGCTCGCCGTCGCTATGCAGAAATCGCCGACCATCTGGGTCTGAGCGCACCGGGCGACCGTACTGCCGCTAAGATCGAGAAACTGCTGGCATGGCTGGAAAGCGTGAAAGCGGAGCTGGGTATTCCTAAGTCTATCCGTGAAGCTGGCGTGCAGGAAGCTGACTTCCTGGCTCATGTAGACAAGCTGTCTGAAGATGCATTCGATGACCAGTGCACCGGCGCTAACCCGCGTTACCCGCTGATCTCCGAGCTGAAACAGATTCTGCTGGATACCTACTACGGCCGTGAATTCACTGAAGGTGAAGTTGCTGCGAAGAAAGAAGCTACCGCACCGAAAGCTGACAAGAAAGCGAAGAAATCTGCTTAATTCGTTAGCCCAGGCGACATTCTGAAAAAGCCCCCGTCTTCGGGGGCTTTTTTTTGCCTGATGGCGGCACAAGCGCCTTATCAGGCCTACAGGTTCTGCGTAATGTTGTAGAGGGGTTGCCTGATGGCAGCGCAAGCGCCTTATCAGGCCTACAGAACGCACGCAATCACGCGTGGCGGTGTTTCTCCTGAATCGACGTCAGGGAGCCTTCGGCAAGGGCTTCTTTGTAATGCTTGCGGCATACGGAGACATAACGCTCGTTCCCACCAATCACAACCTGCTCCCCTTCATTATAAGGTCTGCCAGACTGATCAAGACGCAATACCATGCTTGCCTTACGGCCACAGAAACAGATTGTCTTTAATTCGACGAGTTTATCTGACCACGCGAGTAAGTATTGGCTGCCGCCAAATAACTCGCCACGAAAATCAGTACGCAACCCGTAACACAACACCGGAATATCCAGTTGGTCAACAACCTCAGATAATTCGTACACCTGCTGGCGAGTCAAAAACTGACACTCATCAACCAGAACGCAATGTATTGTCTGTTGCGCATTCTCGGCGCGAATCTCTTCAAACAACGATGAATTTTGGTTAAACAATTTTGCTGGCGAGGAGAGACCGATACGCGAACTGACTTTACCGGCGCCGAAGCGGTCATCAATTTCCGCTGTATATACAACGGTACGCATCCCGCGTTCCTGATAATTGTATGAAGATTGCAGCAATGCAGTCGACTTACCCGCATTCATTGCCGAATAGTAGAAATATAGCTGTGCCATTGGCAGCAGGCCCTCACCTGGCTGAAATAAAGATTGGGCGGGATTGTATCATAATTTACCGGCATGTCGGGGGCGCCTCGTCACGCCTCCAGTATAAAGAATTGAGCAAACATCGTTCGGTTATACACATTCCTTCACAAATTGTGCCTAAGATATTCATCAATGCTGCTTATCATCTCATCGCATAACCGGGCGCTCATACTTATTGTTACGCTTCCTCATAAATGTGGCAACGTATTAGGACTTTCCCGTAAGGGAAACTAATACAAAAGGTTGAAATTACTGCAATGACAGCCTATTCCACCCTGATAAAATGTGACTAAAATCCTGGAATTTTAACGTTATGCCATGAGTAACCTCGTTGCCAATAAGCTCTTTTTTGTGCGGTTCTTCAAGAAAAATTTAAGATGGGATAATTAATATCTGTACTTAATAAAGAGCAATTTTGAATTCCTTACATTCCAGGCTATTGCACATCTGAATTTATCGCTCTATTATTAGCTCAACAAACCACCCCCAATATAAGTTTGAGATTACTACAATGAGCGAAGCACTTAAAATTCTGAACAACATCCGTACTCTTCGTGCACAGGCAAGAGAATGTACCCTGGAAACGCTTGAAGAAATGCTGGAAAAATTAGAAGTTGTTGTTAACGAGCGTCGCGAAGAAGAAAGCGCCGCCGCAGCTGAAGTTGAAGAGCGTACCCGTAAACTGCAACAATATCGTGAAATGCTGATTGCCGACGGTATTGATCCGAACGAACTGCTGAATAGCATGGCTGCCGTTAAATCTGGCACTAAAGCTAAACGCGCTGCTCGTCCGGCTAAATATAGCTACGTTGATGAAAACGGTGAAACGAAAACCTGGACTGGCCAGGGTCGTACACCAGCAGTGATCAAAAAAGCGATGGAAGAACAAGGTAAACAACTGGACGATTTCCTGATCAAGGGATAATTCGGAATATGTTTGCTTAAAATCCCGCCAGTGGCGGGATTTTTTTTGCCCTTCCCTCATACCTCGTCTGTTCAGGGCAAAAAAAACGGCGCTGTTAAACAGCGCCGCGCCTTTCAGATTATACCGCTTACTTCTTAATACCCAGCTCGTCTTCAAGCCATGCTTTAAATTCAGCGCCCAGAGAATTATGACGGATGCCATATTCAACGAACGCCTGCATGTAACCTAATTTATTACCGCAGTCGTGGCTTTTGCCCTTCATATGGTAGGCTTCGACCGTTTCTTTTTCGATCAGCATATCAATCGCGTCGGTCAGCTGAATTTCGTCGCCCGCTCCCGGAGGGGTTTTCGCCAGCAGAGGCCAGATGTCCGCGCTCAGGACATAACGGCCAACTACCGCGAGATTAGACGGCGCGACATCCGCTTTCGGCTTCTCTACAACGCCAACCATCGGCACGCTTTCGCCCGGTGCCAGCGCCGCGCCCTTGCAATCAACAACGCCGTATGCGGTAACATCTTCAACAGGCTCAACCATAATCTGGCTACAGCCGGTTTCGTCAAAACGACGAATCATTTCAGCAAGGTTATCCTGAGACAGATCGGATTCGTATTCATCCAGAATAACGTCCGGCAGAATCACCGCGACGGGCTCATTACCAACAACAGGATGCG
Source organism: Citrobacter sp. CK206 (assembly GCF_030333125.1). Classification (NCBI taxonomy): domain Bacteria; kingdom Pseudomonadati; phylum Pseudomonadota; class Gammaproteobacteria; order Enterobacterales; family Enterobacteriaceae; genus Citrobacter; species Citrobacter sp. CK206. The sequence continues at coordinate 581,608 of NZ_JAOWGM010000030.1, read as the reverse complement.
CGCACAATACGGCATGACCCAGGCCTTTCGCCAGCCCCTGACGCACCTGCATAATCGTTACGTGCGGAGGGCAAATAGATTGCACCTCTTCCAGCAGCTGACGCTTAACACGTTTTTCCAGCATGGCTTCCAGCTCGAAACTGGTATCGAAATGGTTTTCGATCGAGTTTTTGGAAGAGTGCGTCACCAGCACAATTTCAGTGATGCCCGCAGCAATACATTCATTCACGACATACTGAATTAATGGCTTATCAACCAGCGGCAGCATCTCTTTCGGGATCGCTTTCGTCGCCGGTAACATCCTGGTTCCTAATCCCGCGACCGGGATAACGGCTTTTTTGACTTTCGAATTTAGGGCAGCCATTTAAAAATCTCCTGGACTGTTCATGTATTGAACGTGTTCATCAATCTGTATCGCATCCGAGTATATCAGCACTGGTACAAGCCTCAGTTCCGAAAAGGACGCGTGTTAGTATAATTAAGACAAATACGTATAATCTGGCGCTGATAGTAGCACCCACAGAGAAAGGCGGGTAAATCAATTTCACTTTGCCTTTTCATTTGCTCATTCCGCAGACAACATAAGACGCAAACGCCCACCCGCGCCCCAAATTTGGCACTGCCATGACCCGCAGCGTTGGCTTAATTGGTTCAGGTAGGTATTGCCCAACGTGCCCAGCGGAACGCCATTACTGATCTGTACCTGGTGAGAACCGGTATTTAACGTCGCATTCAGGCCTGCTGAAACCAGTATCAAATTTTTAAGACCGCTGTGGTAATAACCCACTAATAGCGGAAACTGCCCCGGCAAATTCGCCTGCCGAAGCAGATGATTGACCTGTTTCAATAACGCCCCCAGTTCCGGCAAACGCTGATTCTGATGAGCGAGCTGTTCCTGTAATAAGCCATTAAATAGCGCCCGCAGTAATAACGCGGCCAGTACGCCATTATCCCCTGCCCGCGTCACGTCGAGGCAATAAAAAGCGAGATCGTTATCAGACAGCGGCGCAATATCCAGCACCAGACCGGGTTTGTCTGCCGCAACAAGTTGGCGGTAATTGATTCGGCAATGCGAGATAACCTGCTGAACCGGAGGTTGCAACTCCTGCAACAGCTTTGCTGCCGCCACCGGGTTATCAACCATCGCATCCCAGTCCCGAAACAGGCGTTCTTCTTCTTCAACCCGAGAGTTAAACATATTGGGATAGAGGCAGGCGAAGACGGTTTCCCGCAGACGATTGAGATCTTTCACTGGCTTTAGCAGGACGTCCTCAACGCCCAGTCGCAGCGCTTTGGCGATATCTGCCATATTTTCTGTCGCCGAGATAACCAGAATGGGGGTCTGATCGCCCCGATTACGTAAATGCTCTACCAGTTTGAGACCGTTCATCCTTGGCATCGCAAGATCGCAGATCATCAGATCAGGCGTAAAACTTCCCAGTAATTCCAGGGCGTCAAGACCATCGCCCGCCAGTGCCGTTGTCGCTCCCAAAGAGGAAAACCACGAATCCAGAAGCGAGCGAAATACAGGCTCGTCCTCCACAATAAGAATCTGTTTTCCGACCAATGGCTGCGTCATGTTTTCTCCCCTGACTGGCTTTAGTAAATAGTGGCATGCTATTGCCGCTCGCGCCTGTCAGAATTTGCTTAAGTGTGTATAAAAGGTGCGTTAAACGTCGGTACGCACCAAAGGCAAAAGTTCGTCCATCTTTTTCTCTACCGCCAGTTGTCCCGCAGCAATAGCGGCACTGGCACGGTGGAAGTCCAACGTGGATATTTGCGGACAGAACGGTTGAATCAGAATATCCGGCGGGTCGCCTGCCATTCGGTTGCGTTTAAGGCGGTTTTCCAGCACCTGAATGGACGTTGTCATAATCTCCATCGCCGTTGGCGCGGTGACCGCACGGCGTGAAGTCATGCTGCTGAGGCGCTCTTTCAAACGCGCATGCCAGGAGAGCGAATCATCACTCTCGTCGTTATCATTGCTGACATTCAAAGACAAAAGATCTTGCTGCATGAGGTGCGCATCGTGCTGAAGGTCGACCGCAATAACAATATCGGCGCCCATCGCACGCGTCAGAGAGACAGGAACAGGGTTAACGACGGCGCCATCCACCAGCCAGTAGCCGTTATGCGCCACCGGAGACATCAGGCCTGGCATACTGCAAGACGCGCGAACCGCAAGGTGCAGGTCGCCTTCGGTAAACCACAATTCTCGCCCTGTACTCAGGTTGGTCGCCACCGTACCAAAACGTCGGGTGCATTGTTCAAAATCCAGTACCGGCATAACGTTCCGGTACTGATTGAAGACGCGCTCGCCGCGCAGCAACCCTCCTCTGCGCCAGGAGAGATCCATCAGGCGCAGGACATCCCAGTAACTGAACGAACACACCCACTGTTCAAGCGCGGGCAGTTTATTGCAGGCGTATGCGGCGCCAACCAGCGAACCAATTGAACATCCCGCCACGATATCGATATCAATGCCCATGTGTTTCAGGGCTTTGATGACACCAATATGCGACCATCCTCTTGCGGCGCCGGAACCTAGCGCCAGCCCTATTTTAATTTTTCTCATCGTACGTAAAAACTTCCCCTGGCTTCCAGACGTAGCAACATCGTCACCACTCGGTTAACATAGCGCTACCCTGGCGTTTGTACGCCGTTTTTTTTATCCAGGGAGATGATTGTGTCTCAGCTTTGTCCCTGCGGTAGCGCTGTCGAGTATAGCCTATGTTGCGGCCCTATTGTGTCCGGTGAGCGAGTTGCACCCGATCCGTCACATCTCATGCGTTCTCGCTACTGCGCTTTTGTGATGAAAGACGCAAATTACCTGATTAGAACCTGGCATCCCGCCTGTGGTGCAACCGCCTTTCGGGACGATATTGTCGCGGGGTTCGCCCATACTGAGTGGCTTGGGTTGACCATTTTTGAAGAGAGCGGGTCAGACGCGGAAAACACAGGGTATGTCAGTTTTGTGGCCCGTTTTATCGAACAGGGAACACCCGGCGCGATTATTGAACGTTCGCGTTTCTTAAAAGAAAACGGTCAGTGGTACTATATTGACGGTACGTGCCCCCAGTTTGGTCGAAACGATCCCTGCCCCTGCGGGTCCGGCAAAAAATTTAAAAAGTGCTGCGGCTAAAACGCCTGACAGTGCTGATACAGCAAACACATTAAACAGGATTTACCCGGTAATGCACTCACTACAACGAAAAGTTCTGCGTACTATCTGCCCCGATCAGAAGGGCCTCATCGCGCGTATTACAAATATCTGCTACAAGCACGAACTCAATATCGTGCAAAACAACGAATTTGTTGACCACCGGACCGGGCGCTTCTTTATGCGCACAGAGCTGGAAGGCATTTTTAATGATGTCACGCTGCTTGCCGATCTCGACAGCGCATTACCGGAAGGTTCGGTGCGCGAGTTGAATCCTGCCGGGCGTCGCCGCATCGTCATTCTGGTCACCAAAGAAGCGCATTGTCTGGGCGATCTGTTAATGAAAGCCAACTATGGCGGGCTCGACGTTGAGATTTCCGCCGTAATCGGCAACCACGAAACCCTGCGACCTCTGGTTGAACGTTTTGATATTCCTTTCGAACTGGTCAGCCACGAAGGGTTAACGCGCGACGAGCACGATAAACAGATGGCGGACGCCATTGATGCGCACCAGCCTGATTATGTCGTGCTGGCTAAGTATATGCGCGTCCTGACGCCGGAATTCGTTTCCCGCTTCCCGAATAAGATTATCAATATTCACCATTCGTTCCTGCCGGCTTTTATTGGCGCACGTCCTTACCATCAGGCTTATGAGCGTGGCGTGAAAATTATCGGCGCTACTGCGCACTACGTGAACGATAATCTGGACGAAGGCCCGATCATTATGCAGGACGTAATTCATGTCGATCACACCTATACGGCTGAGGATATGATGCGTGCAGGGCGTGATGTTGAAAAGAATGTTTTAAGCCGCGCATTGTATAAGGTGCTGGCCCAGCGTGTGTTTGTTTACGGGAATCGCACCATCATTCTGTAATCGTCAACGATATGAATTGATTAGCTTTACTCCGTTACGGATGAAAAGTACGCAAACAGTTCATTTTAAGCAAAGGAATGCTTTACAGCGGCGTGTCATTTGATATGATGCGCCCCGTTTCCCAACAGGAAGCAGGCCAGTACAAAGCATTACCCCGTGGTGGGGTTCCCGAGCGGCCAAAGGGAGCAGACTGTAAATCTGCCGTCATCGACTTCGAAGGTTCGAATCCTTCCCCCACCACCATCTCTTCGCAAGACCTCTACAATTTGAATTACCCCTGGTGGGGTTCCCGAGTGGCCAAAGGGAGCAGACTGTAAATCTGCCGTCATCGACTTCGAAGGTTCGAATCCTTCCCCCACCACCATTACTTCCTGAAAGCACACAAACTACTTTTAATAACCTTGCCCTATATTCTGTCCTCACGGGGAAGGATGAGAAGCTTCGACTAAGGTTCGATTCGAGCGGAAGCGAGAAAGCGTTGCCGAAGGCAACGACCCGAAGGGCGAGGCGCAACGCGCCGAGTCATCCTTCCCCCACCACCATTATTTATCTGTTGCACCCCAGCCAAATTAAATTCCTGTACTCCATATTTTGCCCGGTGGCACTCCGTTTACCGGGCCTACATGATCACATAACCACATGTTATGTCCGATCGTAGGCCGGATAAGGCGCAGCCGCCATCCGGCAGACAGGCATAAAAAAACCCTGCCGAAGCAGGGTTTAGCCGCACGCAAAGCTGTATCAGCGACGGGCACGCACGACCTGGTATTTACGCGTCAGGTACTCGACCGGCGCGCTCCAGATGTGAACCAGGCGCGAGAACGGGAACAGCAGGAACAACGTCATCCCCAGCACCAGGTGCAGGCGGAAAATGAACGCTACGCCCTCTAAATGCTCAGACGCGCCGCCGTGGAACGTCACCACAGATTGTGCCCATCCCACCAGTTTCATCATTTCGCTACCGTCCATATGTTGCGCAGAGAACGGAATAGTCAGCAGTCCCAGCGCGCACTGAATCACCAGCAGAGAAAGGATCAAAATATCCGCTCCCGTGGTCGTTGCACGCACGCGTGGGCTGAACAGACGGCGTTTGAGCAGCAGTACGCCACCAACCAGCGTCATCACGCCACAGGCGCCGCCGGCAATCATCGCCATTTTCTGCTTCACTTCAATCGGCAGGAACGCTTCGTACATCCAGTGCGGCGTCAGCATCCCCAGGAAGTGACCCGCGAAGATCCCCAGAATACCGAAGTGGAACAGGTTCGAAGCCAGGTTCATCCCTTTGCGATCCAGCATCTGGCTGGAAGCCGCACGCCAGGTGTACTGACCGTAGTCATAGCGCAGCCAGCTGCCAATCAGGAACACTGACCCGGCAATGTACGGATAGATATCAAAGAAGAACATATTCAGGAAGTGCATTATTGCTGTCCTCCGGTGGTGATATTCAAATATTGCGGAGCGACAGCCCCGGCAAAACGACGCTGGTGAGCGGAAATCTCCGACTCGCCGCAACCCTGCTCAGCAAAGAATTTCACCTGTTCTTCTTCCCAGACGGCATCCAGTGCTTGCGGGGTATCGTCACGGACTTCATCCGCAATTTTATCTGCCACTTTGTCGCTGTCGATAACGGTATTAGCCAGCTTCAGCAGCAGATCGAACAGCACCGCATAGCGACTTTCCCGCTGTTGCAGACGTGCGCCCAGCAACGCCAGAATCGGCGCGATGTCCTGCAAGCCGCCAAGCGCGTCGTTTTTCGGCAACTGCGCCAGATACTCCAGATACAGCGGCAGATGGTCAGGCAACTCACGACTGTCGAGTTGCAGGCCGTGCTGCTCGTACTGCGCCATCAAGTCGACCATTGCCTGGCCGCGATCGCGGGATTCGCCATGAACATGCTCAAACAGCAACAGCGACGTGGCGCGACCGCGATCAAACAGTTCGCTGTAGCTTGCCTGTACATCCAGCATCTCCTGCGCAGTGAGATCGCGCAGGAAAACCGCCAGACTCTGAGCATCTTCTTTATCCAGGTTTTCAGATGACGCGAGTGCATCGAAAAGTTCCTGTTGATGCTGCCATAAGGCAGCATCCGGGTACTCGAGCAGACGCGAAACAATGACGAGTTCAATCATTGGTGCGGCTCCGTTTTGCTGCTCACATCGATGGCATCAATGCGGCGGCTGTTGAACAGGTTGAATTTGGTATCTGAACCGTGGCAACCATCGCCGAACGTAAAGCCGCAACCGCTTTTCTCCGGGAACGCCTCACGCGCCAGCTCACGATGGCTGCTCGGGATAACGAAACGGTCTTCATAGTTCGCAATTGCCAGGTAACGGTACATTTCCTGCGCCTGCGCTTCGCTCAGACCCACCTCTTCCAGCGCGCGGGTATCCAGTTTACCGTCAACGGTTTCCGCACGTTTGTAGTGACGCATCGCCAGCATACGTTTCAGCGCCAGCAGTACCGGCTGAGTGTCGCCTGCGGTCAGCAGGTTCGCCAGGTACTGAACCGGGATACGCAGGCTTTCCACGTCCGGCAGGATGCCGTTGCTGCCCAGTTCGCCGGCGTCCGCCGCAGACTGAATCGGTGACAGCGGCGGCACGTACCAGACCATCGGCAGCGTACGGTATTCCGGGTGCAGCGGCAGCGCCAGCTTCCAGTCCATCGCCATTTTGTAAACCGGGGACTGCTGCGCCGCATCGATAACGCTCTGCGGAACGCCGTCTTTCAGCGCTTGTTCAATGACCGCCGGATCGTTCGGATCGAGGAACACATCCAGTTGGCGCTGATACAGATCTTTCTCGTTCTCCGTGCTGGCTGCGCTTTCAATCGCATCGGCGTCATACAGCAGCACGCCAAGGTAACGGATACGACCCACGCAGGTTTCGGAACATACGGTCGGTTGACCCGCTTCAATACGCGGATAGCAGAAAATACACTTCTCGGACTTCCCGCTCTTCCAGTTGAAATAGATCTTCTTGTACGGACAACCGGTGATGCACATACGCCAGCCGCGGCATTTGTCCTGATCAATCAGGACGATGCCGTCCTCTTCACGCTTGTAGATGGCGCCGCTCGGGCAGGTCGCCACGCACGCCGGGTTGAGGCAGTGCTCGCACAGACGCGGCAGATACATCATGAAGGTGTTTTCGAACTGGCCGTACATCGCCTTCTGCATGTTTTCGAAGTTCTGGTCTTTGGCGCGTTTTTCAAATTCGCCGCCCAGAATTTCTTCCCAGTTCGGACCGCTGGTGATTTTGTTCATCCGCTGACCGGTGATCAGCGAGCGCGGGCGCGCAATCGGCTGATGCTTGCTTTCCGGCGCGGTATGCAGGTTCTGGTAGTCGTAATCAAACGGCTCGTAGTAATCATCAATGCCCGGCAGATGCGGGTTAGCGAAGATTTTACCCAGCAGCATCGCACGGTTGCCCATGCGAGGTTGCAGTTTGCCGTTAATTTTACGGACCCAGCCGCCTTTCCATTTTTCCTGATTTTCCCAGTCGTTCGGGAAACCGACGCCAGGCTTACTTTCCACGTTATTGAACCAGGCGTATTCCATACCTTCACGGCTGGTCCAGACGTTTTTACAGGTCACTGAACAGGTGTGGCAGCCGATGCATTTATCGAGATTCAGCACCATGCCGACTTGTGAACGAATTTTCATTTTACGCTCTCCTGTACCTGGTCATTGCCTTCGCCATCCAACCAGTTAATGTTCTTCATCTTACGCACCACAACAAACTCATCGCGGTTTGAACCGACCGTACCGTAGTAGTTAAAGCCGTAGGCCAGCTGCGCATAGCCGCCGATCATGTGGGTCGGCTTCGGCGTGATACGGGTTACCGAGTTGTGAATACCGCCGCGCTGCTGGGTAATTTCTGAACCCGGCAGGTTAACGATACGTTCCTGCGCGTGGTACATCATGGTCATCCCGGCCGGAACACGCTGGCTTACCACCGCGCGTGCCGTCAGCGCACCGTTGCTGTTAAAGACCTCGATCCAGTCGTTATCTTCAATACCCAGATCTTTGGCATCGGTTTCGCTCATCCAGACAATCGGCCCACCGCGCGACAGCGTCAGCATCAGCAGGTTGTCGCTGTAGGTAGAGTGGATACCCCACTTCTGGTGCGGCGTCAGGAAGTTGAGCGCTTTTTCCGGGTTGCCGTTAGATTTCTCACCCATCACCGCTTTCACTGAACGCGTGTCGATTGGCGGACGGTAAACCAGCAGGCTTTCGCCAAAGTCACGCATCCACTGATGATCCTGATACAGGGACTGGCGGCCAGACAGCGTACGCCACGGAATCAGCTCGTGAACGTTGGTATAACCGGCGTTGTAAGAGACGTGTTCATCTTCCAGGCCAGACCAGGTCGGGCTGGAGATAATCTTACGCGGCTGCGCCTGAATATCGCGGAAGCGGATTTTCTCTTCTTCTTTATTGGTCGCCAGATGCGTATGGTCGCGACCGGTGAACTCACTCAGCGCCGCCCAGGCTTTCACCGCTACGTGGCCGTTAGTTTCCGGCGCCAGCGTGAGGATCATCTCGGCGGCATCAATCGCGGTATTCAGCATCGGCTGGCCTTTTGCCGGGCCTTCAGCTTTGGTGTAATTGAGCTTACGCAGCAAATCCATTTCGCTCTGAGTGTTCCAGGCGATACCCTTGCCACCGTTGCCGATTTTCTCCATCAGCGGGCCGATAGAGGTAAAGCGCTCATACGTCGCCGGGTAGTCGCGTTCCACCGGAATGATGTGCGGCGCGGTTTTACCTGGGATCAGGTCGCATTCGCCTTTTTTCCAGTCTTTCACGTCCAGCGGCTGCGCCAGTTCGGCAGCGGAGTCGTGCTGAATCGGCAGCGTCACCACATCGGTTTCTTTGCCAAGGTGTCCCACGCAGACTTCAGAGAATTTCTTCGCGATGCCTTTATAGATTTCCCAGTCGCTTTTCGATTCCCAGGCCGGGTCAACGGCGGCAGACAACGGGTGAATAAACGGATGCATATCCGAGGTATTCATGTCGTCTTTTTCATACCAGGTGGCGGTCGGCAGCACGATGTCGGAGTACAGGCAGGTGCTCGACAGACGGAAGTCCAGCGTCACCACCAGGTCCAGTTTGCCGTCAAGACCGTTATCCTGCCATTCCACTTCTTCCGGCTTCACGCCGCCCTGCATACCCAGATCTTTGCCCTGAATACCGTTTTCCGTACCCAGCAGGTACTTCAGCATGTACTCATGCCCTTTACCGGATGAACCCAGCAGGTTCGAGCGCCAGATAAACAGGTTACGCGGGTGGTTTTTCCCGTTTTCCGGCTGCTCCGCCGCAAAACGAATCGAGCCTTCTTTCAGCGATTTAACGGTGTAATCCACCGCCGTCATTCCGGCTTTTTCCGCTTCACGCGCGATGTACAGCGGGTTGGTGCCCAACTGCGGCGCAGACGGCAGCCAGCCCATGCGTTCAGCACGCACGTTGAAGTCGATCAGATGACCGCTGTAGCGGGATTTATCCGCCATCGGCGACAGCAGTTCCTGCGCGGTAACCGTCTCGTAGCGCCACTGGCTGGAGTGGTTATAGAAATAGGAGGTGCTGTTCATGTGACGCGCCGGACGCTGCCAGTCAAGAGCAAACGCCAGCGGCTGCCAGCCAGTCTGCGGACGCAGTTTTTCCTGGCCGACATAGTGCGCCCAGCCGCCGCCGCTCTGACCGATACAGCCGCAGAACACCAGCATGTTGATAAGCCCACGATAGTTCATATCGAGGTGATACCAGTGGTTCAGGCCGGCGCCGACGATGATCATTGAACGACCATGCGTCTTATCGGCGTTGTCCGCAAATTCACGGGCGATACGGGTGATTTGCGCACGCGGTACGCCGGTTATCTGCTCTGCCCACGCCGGAGTATAGGCTTTAATGTCGTCGTAGCTGGTTGCGCAGTTTTCGTCGTTCAGACCGCGTTCCAGGCCATAGTTCGCCATCGTCAGATCGTAAACGGTAGTCACCAGCGCGGTGGTTCCGTCCGCCAGTTGCAGGCGTTTCACCGGCAGCTTGTGCAGCAGAACGTTTTGCAGCTCGACTTTGTTGAAGTGTTCAGTGCCTTCACCGCCAAAGTACGGGAAGCCCACTTCTGCGATATCATCCTGGCTACCCAGCAGGCTGAGTTGCAGTTCGGTTTCTTCGCCTGACGTACCGTCACGCTGTTCGAGGTTCCATTTGCCTTTCTCGCCCCAGCGGAAGCCAATAGAACCGTTCGGCGCAACCATATCGCCGCGGGTGTTGATGGCAACGGTTTTCCATTCCGGGTTGTTTTCCTGCCCCAGCGCGTCAATAAGATCGGCGGCGCGCAGCATACGGCCAGCGGCATAGTAACCGTCGCGTTCTTCAAGCATCACCAGCATCGGCATGTCGGTATAGCGACGGACGTAATCGGTGAAATACTGGCTCGGGTTATCAAGGTGGAATTCACGCAGCATGACGTGGCCCATCGCCAGCGCCATCGCGGCGTCAGTCCCCTGCTTCGGCGCCAGCCACAGGTCGCACAGCTTGGCGATTTCAGCGTAGTCAGGCGTAACGGCAACTGTTTTGGTGCCTTTGTAACGCACTTCAGTAAAGAAGTGGGCATCCGGGGTACGGGTCTGCGGAACGTTAGAGCCCCAGGCGATGATGTAGCTGGAGTTGTACCAGTCAGCGGATTCCGGTACGTCCGTCTGCTCGCCCCAGGTCTGCGGAGACGCAGGCGGCAGGTCGCAGTACCAGTCGTAGAAGCTCAGGCAAGTCCCGCCGATCAGAGACAGGTAACGAGCACCGGATGCGTAAGAGACCATCGACATTGCCGGAATCGGCGAGAAGCCCGCCACGCGATCGGGACCGTAATTTTTAATGGTATAAACGTTGGATGCCGCAATCAGTTCGTTCACTTCCTGCCAGGAAGAACGAACGAAGCCACCACGACCACGCGCTTGTTTGAAGCTTTTTGCTTTATCGGCGTCTTCGATGATGGAAGCCCAGGCTTCTACCGGATCGCTGTGCAGTTTTTTCGCATCACGCCACATTTTCATCAGGCGCTTACGCATCAGCGGATATTTCAGGCGGTTTGCGCTGTAGAGATACCAGGAGTAGCTCGCACCGCGCGGGCAGCCGCGAGGTTCATGGTTCGGCATATCCGGGCGGGTGCGCGGGTAGTCTGTCTGCTGGGTTTCCCAGGTGACCAGACCGTTTTTCACATAAATTTTCCAGCTGCAAGAGCCGGTACAGTTTACCCCGTGGGTTGAACGCACGACTTTGTCATGCTGCCAACGTTGGCGGTATCCATCCTCCCAGTCCCGGTTTGTTTCGAGAAGCTGGCCGTGCCCATCGGCAAAGGTTTCGCCCTTCTGTTTGAAGTAGCGAAACCGGTCCAGGAATTTACTCATCGGGTTTCTCCTGTTTGGAGCCTGACGGCTCTCTGATAAATCGACATTGCTGGATTGGCTGTGAAGGTAACGCTCTGAAAGGGCGTCAGAATTGATAACGATCAAGGCAGACGGGGATGAAAATCGGGGGTGTTTTTTGACATACCCCTTAAGGAGGATGATTTTTATTCATTCAACATACTGATTAATATGAATATTTTTAAATTCATCCATTATGTAAATGTTAAATTCTTTATAAGTGGGTATTAAGGGGTATGCCCCCTGCAAGGCATAAATGAACGCCGTTCTGACAAACCGGCGTTGTTTATTTATAAATAAGTATGTTGTAACTAAATACAGGCAAAAAAAAGCGCGGTCTAACGCCGCGCAATGGATAATCAAACAATTACTTTTTTATTTTTTAGAATGACGTCCGTATACCGCCCAGGTGATGACTACGCAGGCGATATAGAAAATCAGGAACACTTTCATCGCATCGACCGGTGAGCCGGTTAATGCCAGAGATGTCCCGAATGCTTTCGGAATAAAGAAACCGCCGATTGCGCCAATCGCAGAGATAAAGCCCAATGCGGCTGCGGTATCGGTCGCGGCTTCACGCAGCGCTTTCTCTTCAGAACCCCCTTCCGCTTTAACCCTGTCCATCGTCAGCTTACGGAAAATAACGGAGATCATCTGGAAAGTAGACCCACTGCCCAGCCCGGCAGTCAGGAACAGCGCCAGGAAGACAACGAAGAAGGCGATAAAGCTGCCGCCCTGGCCGTTAGAAGGCAAGGTCAGGAACAGTAAGGCGCTGAAAATCGCCATCAGCACAAAGTTAACCAGCGTCACGCGCGTTCCGCCCAGACGGTCGGAAATTGCCCCGCCCGCAGAACGGGCCAGCGCGCCGATTAACGGCCCGAAGAAGGCATAATGCAGGATCTGTACTTCCGGGAACTGCGTTTTGGACAGCATCGCAAACCCGGCGGAGAAGCCGATGAATGAACCGAACGTAGCCAGATACAGCAGGCTCATCATCCACAGGTGCCCACGTTTAAGTACCGGCAACTGATCTTTCAGCGAAGCCTTCGAGGTCGCCAGCTCATTCATACCGAACCAGGCGGCCAGGGTGAAAATGGCCAGGAACGGCACCCAAATCCAGGCGGCGTTCGCCAGATACAGCTGCGAACCGTCCGGCTGTTCCACACCGTGACTGCCAAATACGGCAAAGACAGACAACGAGACCACCAGCGGCGCGACCAGCTGCATAACGCTCACGCCCATGTTGCCTAAACCGCCGTTCAGACCCAGCGCACCGCCCTGTTTCTGTTTTGGAAAGAAGAAGCTGATGTTAGCCATGCTGGAAGCAAAGTTCGCGCCGGCAAAACCGCACAGCAGAGAAATCAGAATAAAGGTGCTAAACGGCGTGGAGGTGTCCTGTACGGCAAAACCTAACCATACGCAAGGAATGACCAGAATCCCGGTGCTGAACGCCGTCCAGCGGCGGCCGCCAAACAGAGGAACCATAAAGGAGTATGGCACACGCAGTAATGCGCCAGAAACAGACGGCAAGGCGGTCAGCATGAACAGCTGATCGGTGGTGAAGTTAAAACCGACCTTCGGTAAATTCACCGCGACAGCGCTGAATAACATCCATACACAAAACGCCAGCAGCAAACAGGGGACGGAAATCCACAGGTTGCGGCTGGCAACACGATGACCACGCTGTTCCCAGAAAGCGGGATCTTCCGGCCGCCATTCTGTGATTACAGCTCCAGATGCCCTTTCGGGGGCAGATGAGTGACTCATAGACACCTCTGTTACTCGATTCGATGTCTGCCACATTAGGGTTTACAGCCGGGGGTAAGTTGATATAAATCAAAGGAAAAGCCGTCATTATTCGCGGCTAAAAATTATCATGCCCCTTAGTGAGTAGGCTTTGTCGACAAAAAAGATGTGGTTTTTCACGGTGCTGTATAACCCTACCCCCCGGCTTCGCGATCCCCTCCCACCACCAGCAATTAAGAGGTAACTCGTTATAGGTATGGGTATACTCCAGGGTATGGCTGAGAATAACGTCACTGTCGAAACGCCCCTCGGTGAGCATCCCGGCAGAATCGTCATTCATTAAGGTTTCCTGAGCAGGAAGCCTGAAGGAAGAAGTCTACATGTTTAAACGTTGTCTCTCTCCACTCACGCTGGTCAACCAACTGGCGCTTATTGTTCTCCTGTCCACCGCTATCGGTGTGGCGGGCATGGCTATCTCTGGCTGGCTGGTTCAGGGCGTACAAGGCAGCGCCCATGCGATCAACAAGGCCGGTTCGCTGCGTATGCAGAGCTATCGTCTGCTGGCAGCAGTGCCGCTGAGCGCCCACGACCAAAAGCTGCTGGATGAGATGAAACAGACGGCGTTCAGCCCTGAACTGACCCGCGCTGCGGAACGCGACGGGCAACAAGAGCAGCTTCGCGCGCTACAGGACTACTGGCATACGGAACTGGCGCCAGGGCTGCAACGCGCGCAGGACAGAAACGCCGTTGCCGGCGATGTTATGCGTTTTGTCACCGGTCTGGATCGGTTAGTCACCGCCTTTGATCACACGACCGAGCTGCGCATTGAGCGCGTGGTGATGGTGCATCGGTTAATGGCCATCTTTATGGCGCTGCTGTTCGTCTTTACGATCATCTGGCTACGAGCGCGCCTGCTGCAACCGTGGAAACAACTGCTTTCGATGGCGCGAGCCGTCAGCCAGCGCGACTTCACCCAGCGGGCGCATATCAGCGGGCGCAATGAGATGGCGATGTTAGGCTCAGCGCTCAACAACATGTCAGAAGAGCTGGCCGAAAGTTACGCCGTACTGGAACAACGCGTGCAGGAAAAGACAGCCGGGCTGGAGCATAAAAACCAGATCCTCTCATTCCTGTGGCAGGCCAACCGCCGCCTGCATTCCCAGGTGCCGCTGTGCGAGCGCCTCTCCCCGGTGCTGAACGGCCTGCAAAACCTGACGCTGCTGCACGATATTGAACTGCGGGTTTATGACCTGGAAGATGAAGATAATCATCAGGAGTTCACCTGCCAGTCCGACAGCAGTTGTGATGACAAAGGGTGCCACCTCTGCCCGCGCGGCGCGCTGCCCGCGATCAACGGCGGCACCACGCTGAAATGGCGACTTACCGATGCCCATACGCAATACGGCATTCTGCTGGCGACGCTGCCGCACGGGCGCCATCTGAGTCACGATCAGCAGCAGATGATTGATACGCTAGTCGAGCAATTGACCGCTACGCTGGCGCTGGACAGAAATCAGGAACGCCAGCAACAGTTGATTGTGATGGAAGAGCGTGCCACCATTGCCCGCGAACTTCATGATTCTATTGCACAATCGCTCTCCTGCATGAAGATGCAGGTCAGCTGTCTGCAAATGCAGGGCGCGACGTTGCCGGAAAGCAGCCGCGAGTTGCTCAGCCAGATCCGCAACGAACTGAATACCTCCTGGGTACAGCTACGTGAACTGTTGACCACCTTCCGGTTACAGTTGACCGAACCCGGCCTGCGGCCTGCGCTGGAGGCGAGCTGTCAGGAATATAGCGCCCGATTTGGTTTTACGGTGAAGCTGGATTATCAGCTCCCGCCGCGACGGGTGCCGTCGCATCAGGCTATCCACCTGTTGCAAATTGCCCGCGAAGCGTTAAGTAACGCCCTCAAGCATTCCCATGCCGATGAGGTGGCCGTCGCCGTGGTGCAAAATGGCAATCAGGTCAAACTGACAGTAAAAGACAACGGCTGCGGCGTACCAGAAAACGCCGAGCGCAGTAACCATTATGGCATGATTATTATGCGTGACCGCGCGCAGAGCCTGCGTGGCGATTGTCGTGTACGCCGTCGTGAGACGGGCGGTACGGAAGTTGCTGTCACCTTTATTCCCGAAACAAACTTCACAGAAGTCCAAGGAGATACCCATGAGTAATCAGGAACCGGCTACCATCCTGCTGATCGACGATCATCCGATGTTACGGACCGGTGTTAAACAGCTTGTCAGCATGGCGCCCGATATTAGAGTGATCGGCGAAGCCAGTAATGGCGAGCAGGGTATTGAGCTGGCAGAGTCTCTTGATCCCGATCTGATCCTGCTGGATCTGAACATGCCGGGCATGAACGGTCTGGAAACCCTGGATAAGCTGCGTGAGAAATCACTGTCAGGCCGTATCGTGGTATTCAGCGTGTCCAATCATGAAGAAGACGTGGTGACGGCGCTGAAGCGCGGCGCAGACGGCTATCTGTTAAAAGATATGGAGCCGGAAGATCTGCTGAAAGCCTTACAGCAAGCGGCCGCTGGCGAAATGGTGCTGAGCGAAGCGTTAACGCCGGTTCTGGCCGCCAGCCTGCGGGCAAACCGCGCGACCTCTGACCGCGACGTGACCCAACTGACGCCGCGCGAACGCGATATCCTGAAGCTGATCGCCCAGGGGCTGCCGAATAAAATGATCGCCCGCCGCCTGGATATCACCGAGAGTACGGTCAAAGTGCATGTGAAACATATGCTGAAGAAGATGAAGCTGAAGTCACGCGTCGAAGCGGCGGTATGGGTGCATCAGGAACGCATCTTCTGATTACTCCTCCGGGAGCAGCTTCCAGCGCGGATCGTTATCGGGCATCGCCATAAACGGTTCAGTCAGTGATAGCGTGATCTCATTGGAGGAGACACGCTGGCCCTGCTCATCTTCAACAACGACCGACAGCCGCCAGCGATTTGTCGCCCCTTCGCTGCTGTCCCAGGCCGGCATGATAATGGTCCAGCCCTCTGCGCTGTCCGCCTTCGCTCCTGCCGTCAGACTCAGCGCCTGCGTATCGCCCTGCCATGTTACATGACGAACGCCATGCCGACTGCGAATCTGCACCTTCAGCGGCACCGTCTCGCCAGGCTGGAGATCCCACGGCGGCGTCGCCAGAAAAACAGTGAGCGTTTTACGCTGACGGTACTCCATCGTCGGGAGATTATTGCGCTGTGGGTTGTCATAGCGACTGCCGCGCAACGACTGACTCTCCGCCACCTCGCTGGCCGACAGCTGTTTGTTCAGCGGCACGCCAAAACGGTAGTTCAGGTTCAACCCCAGATTATTCTGGCTCACCCCGCTCTCGCCCTGTTTATGTTGCGCCGTCACCGTCACCAGCGGCACCGGCGTGTAATTAAGCCCTAGTTTTACCGCTACCGGATTATGGTATCCCGTGCCTGAGTCGAACAGATCCACCCGTTCGCCGAAATACTGTTCCACGCTGACGCTGGTGTTGAGGTGTTGATAAAACGGCATACGCATCTGCGCAGTAACATCGTAGCCGCGCGCCATACGCTGCTCTAAGGCGGTGGTCTGTTCATGCCAGGAAGCGAAAGGCTGGTAGTAATTGGCGGATAATCGCAGGTATTCGCCCCACGCTTCCGCGCCAAATCCTGCCCGTTGCAGATTTTCATCCAGCAGGTTGTCATAAAAAGTGTTGTACCCTAACAGCCAGCCGTCGCGCGCCCAGCGTTGGCCGATGCCGACATTACTGACCAGGCCATCGTCCTGCTGAGTCAGCCCGAGTTGACTCCAGGTCAGATACCGCGTGTTGTCCTGCCAGGGAATAAACCAGCCCCCACGACTACCGGTAAAGCTCCCTTCGTTATCAATCCTGAGATCGACACTCGCATTCCCCCAGGGCGAAAGCCAGGACTCCAGTTGATGATTCACCTGTTCACTCACGGCGTCCCGCACCTGGCCAAACGCAAACTGACGCGCCTGCTCGCCGGTATCCAGCCCATTGTCGGTCATGCTCGCTTCGCCAAAGGCTTTCACCATCTCAGCAAACTGTTTTTCACCTTCGTGTGACTCAGGCGTCATGCCCAAATCAGGCAAACCATCCTGGTTGTTATCGAAGGGATTTTCCGCCTGTTGAATAAACGAGGATTGCGCGCTGGCAGTACCGCCTGCCAGCAGCAAGAGTATGCAAAGGGAAAGAGGGCGATAAACAATACGGCTCAAATTGTCAGCTGCTTTTACATTAAACGAATGAAATCTCACACTTAACTAAAACCATAACGTTTCCATCCGCGTTTTGCAGCCCTTTATCGCATTTTCAGGAGAATCCCAGGCTTCCGGCGGATGCCGTTTGCGCCAGCAGCGCTTTCAGCTCCGGTACACATGAGCCGCAGTTGGTGCCGCAGCGTAATGTTTTGCCCAGCGCCTGAACGGAGTCGCACCCTTGTGCGATAGCCTGCTGAATAGCACACTCCCCCACGCTAAAGCAGCTACAGATAATGCGTCCCTGGTCGGGCATCCCGCCGCCCGGTTTGCCACTCAACAGGCCATGCCGTTCAGGGGCGTTTTCCGGCGGATGGCGGAACGCGGCAATCACCGCCGCATCGTCTGTTTCGGGTTTTATCGCATCTGACCAGAACCCCAGCATTAATTGTCCCGCCTGCCAGGCCAGAATATTCAGCCCCTGCGGCGTCTGCGCGGTCTGCAATTGCCAGTGCTGTTCGCGGCACATCGCCAGCAACCAGTCGCGATCGTCACGATCGCTTGCGAGAGTGAAACGCGCCACGCCTTCCGCCGCTTTACGCCACCAGTGAACAAAAGGAGGAAAGGTTATCTCTTCGCGGATGAACAGCTCCCCCTGCCAGCGCGGCTGCCACGGCGTGATGCGTACCGCCGTTTGTTTACTCTCCGGCTGCCCTGATTGAGGATCGCAGACGGGCGCGACCAGCGCATTCACCCTTCCCTGCCGGGCAAAGCGATTATTCCAGTGCATCGGCGTAAACGCCGTCCCTTCCCGCAAGCCGGCCTGAATCACCACTCTGGCGACCATTACCCCACGCGAAGAGCTGATACGGCCAAATGCGCCATCCACCAGGTGGAAACGGGCGGCATCGGACGGTGAAACCTCAACAATCGGTTCGCTAATGTGCTGCATAAGCCGAACCACCGTTCCGGTTCGGGTCATGGTGTGCCACTGATCGCGCAGGCGACCGCTGTTTAAAATAAGCGGATAGAGCGCGTCACAGCGCGTTCTCATGCCCTCCGGTTCAACGGGCACCAGCCGCAGACGCTTATTGCGATGCCAGCCGCGAGCCAGGTCCAGCGCTCCGTGGTGACGGCTGACTGGCCAGCGGACAGGCGCCATTTCATCCCACGCCGCGCGGTTCAGATCCGCCAGCGCGCCAATATCAAACGCGCGGTCGCCGTCATTCTCAAACCCCGACAGCGCAGCGTGTTCCCGAAAGACATCCCACGCATCCTGCCAGGCGAATGCCTCGCCAAAGCCAAGTTGTTTTGCCATCTGCGCGACAATCCACCAGTCTGCTCTGGCCTCGCCGGGGGCGGTTAAAAATGCGCGCTGACGCGAGATGCGCCGTTCAGAGTTGGTGACGGTGCCGTTTTTCTCCCCCCAGGCCAGCGCCGGAAACCGGATATGCGCCAGTCGACTGGTATCGGTATCGGCCACCACCTCCGAGACAATGACCAACGGGCAGGCAGACAGCGCCTGACAGACGGCATGAGTGTCCGGCAGCGATACCGCCGGATTCGTGCCCATGATCCACACCGCCTTCACCTCGCCGCGCGCGATAGCGTCGAACAGATCCACCGCCATCAGCCCTGGCGTCTGCGCCAGCCGCTCCGTGCCCCAGAAACGGGCAACCCGCGACAGATCCTGCGGCTCAAAATTCATGTGCGCCGCCAGCTGTGTCGCCAGCCCGCCGACTTCACGCCCTCCCATCGCATTTGGCTGTCCGGTCAGCGAAAAAGGCCCGCAGCCTTCCCGCCCGTATTTACCGCTGGCAAGGTGTACATTAATGATCGCGTTACATTTATCACTGCCGCTGGCGGACTGGTTAATCCCCATCGTGTAAAGGGTGATTGCGCGCGGCGCGGTCAGAAAGCCATCATAAAACCGGCGGATTTCCGCGGGTTCCAGACCACAAAATTGCGCGACTCGCTCAACAGGCCAGCGGCTGGCGCGGGCAAACGCCGCCTGCGCATCATCAAAATCGACGTCATATTCGCCGCTTGTCGCGATGGCGTGCAGCAGCCCGACAAACAGCCCGCCATCGCTGCCGGGCGTCAGGGCAAGGTGCATATCCGCAATATCACAGGTGGCGGTGCGCCGGGGATCAATCACCACCACTTTCATGGACGGGTTCTCTTTTCGCGCCTGCACCAGGCGCTGATAGAGCACCGGATGCGTCCACGCCGCGTTCGAGCCGACCAGAATCACCAGATCGCTGCGCTCTATATCTTCGTAGCTGCATGGCACCACATCCGCGCCAAACGCGCGTTTGTAGCCCGTAACGGCTGACGACATGCACAGGCGCGAATTGGTATCGATATTGGCCGCACCGATGAATCCCTTCATCAGCTTATTCGCCGCATAGTAGTCTTCCGTCAGCAGTTGTCCCGAGGCGTAGAAAGCCACCGACGCAGGGCCATATTGCGCGATGATACTGCGCAGGCGCTCGCCCGCCGTGTTCAGCGCCTGCTGCCAGCTTACCGTTTCACCGTTAACCTGCGGATGTAATAACCGTCCGGTCAGGCCGGTGGTTTCCCCCAGCGCGGCGCCTTTCACACACAGTCGCCCAAAATTGGCCGGGTGATCGGGATCGCCCTGAACCGTGACGCCCTGTTCGCTGACGCGGGCGATCACTCCACAGCCGACGCCGCAGTAAGGGCACGTTGTCCGGGTTTCATTCATGACGCCTCCGCGCGCAGCAGTAGTGCCTGATTCCCGACCCATACCTTGCCCGCTTCGACTTTCACCGGCCAGGCGCGCACAACGGGCTCACCGCTGTCATACTGCCGACCATCGCGCAGGCGAATACGCTGTTTGTAGAGCGGCGAAATGACAACGGGCTCACCGCCGGCATCCCCCAGAATTCCCCGGGAAAGCACGTTTGCGTCGCTGCCGGGTTCATGGTTATCAAGGGCGTAAATCGTCTGACCAAAGCGGAACAGCGCAATTTGCAGGTTGCCTAAACGGGCGCCAATGCCCGCCTGCTCGGGGATCTCCTCCAGTTGACAAACCTCCTGCCAGGGTTTTGTCGGCAGGATGGTTCTCGCTGGCGCCGCCGGTTTCGCCAGCTGCGGTTGCCCACGTAGCATCTGGCGTGCTACGGCTTCATCCGGTTCGTCGCCGTTCACGCTAGAGCGGAACAGCGCCAGACGCTGCGGATCGTTCAGCGTGGTTTGCCATTCACACTGGTATGTTTCCACAATCCGCGCCATCTCTTGTTCAAGCTCGTCGCCGATACCCAGGCTGTCGTGTATAACCACCTCACGCAGATAGTCGATGCCCCCTTCAAGATTATCCATCCAGGTGCTGGTGCGTTGCAGGCGATCGGCGGTACGGATATAGAACATCAGGAAGCGATCCACGAATTTAATCAGCGTGGCGTCATCCAGATCGCTGGCGAACAGATCCGCATGACGTGGCTTCATACCGCCGTTTCCGCAGACATACAGGTTCCAGCCCTTATCGGTGGCGATCACGCCAACGTCTTTCCCCTGCGCTTCGGCACACTCGCGGGTACAGCCGGAGACCGCCATTTTGATTTTGTGCGGGGCGCGCAGTCCCTTGTAGCGGTTCTCCAGCGTGACGGCCAGACCGGTTGAATCCTGAACGCCATAGCGACACCAGGTTGACCCGACGCAGGATTTCACCGTGCGCAACGACTTCCCGTAGGCGTGCCCGGTTTCAAAACCGGCGGCAACCAGATCGCGCCAGATATCCGGCAGCTGTTCGAGGCGCGCGCCAAACAAGTCGATACGCTGCCCGCCGGTAATTTTGCTGTAGAGCTGATAACGTTTGGCGATTTCGCCAATGGCGATCAGCCCATCCGGCGTTACCTCGCCAGCCGCCATGCGCGGTACGACGGAATACGAACCGTCTTTCTGGATATTGGCAAAATAACGATCGTTGGTGTCCTGCAACGGCAGATGCGCAGGTTTTAGCAGATACTCATTCCAGCAGGAGGCCAGCACCGAGCCCACCAGCGGTTTGCAAATCTCACAACCATGCCCGCGACCATAGCGGCTAATCAGTTGCTCAAAGGTGTGGATGCGGTTCACCCGCACCAGGTGGTAAATCTCCTGTCGCGAGTACGCAAAGTGTTCGCAGATATCCTTTTTAACCTCCACGCCCTGTGCCGCCAGTTGGAACTCCATCACCTGTTTCACCAGCGCGCTGCACCCACCGCAGCCGGTTGCCGCTTTGGTGCACTGCTTGATTGCGCCCATCTCCGTTGCGCCCGCGCTGACCGCCTGGCAAATGTCCGCCTTGCTGACGTTATGACAAGAGCATATTTGCGCGCTGTCCGGTAATGCCGCAACGCCCAACGCTTTCGGCGCGCTGCCCGCCAAAGCAGGTAAAATCAGCGATTCCGGCTGTCCGGGCAGCGCCATACCGTTAAGCATCATTTGCAATAACGTGGCGTAATCCGCCGCATCCCCCACCAGCACGCCGCCCAGCAGCGTCTTGCCGTCCGCGCTGACCACAATTTTTTTGTAGATTTGCTCCGGGCCATGCGTCCACTGATAGCTTTGCGCGCCTGGCGTGCGCCCCTGCGCATCGCCGAACGAGGCCACATCCACTCCCAGCAATTTGAGTTTGGTGCTCATATCCGCCCCGCTGAACGCCGCATCTTCACCGGCCAACTGCGCTGCCGCCACGCGCGCCATCTGGTAGCCCGGCGCAACCAGCCCGAACACCCTGCCGTCCCAGAGCGCACATTCACCAATGGCAAAAACATCCGCGTCAGAGGTCAGACATTGATTATCAATACACACCCCGCCGCGTTCTCCGACATGAAGTCCGGCGCCGCGTGCCAGCGCATCCTGCGGGCGAATACCGGCAGAAAACACCACCATATCCGTCTCCAGACGTTCACCATCCGTAAACACCAACTGTAACCCTTGCGGGGTGGAGTCAATTTCCGCAGTGGATTTCGAGGTATGCACGCTCACGCCCAGCGCCTCGATTTTTTCGCGCAGCATCGCCGCGCCAGCGTTATCAAGCTGAACCGCCATTAACGATGGCGCGAACTCGACAACATGCGTCTCCAGCCCTAATTGCCGCAAGGCGTTCGCCGCCTCCAGCCCCAACAGCCCGCCGCCAATCACCACCCCACGGCGAGAGTGTTTTGCCTTCGCGGCAATCGCATCCAGATCGTCCAGCGTGCGATAGACGAAACACGCCGCTGAATCACCGCCTTTCACCGGCGGAACAAAGGGATATGATCCGGTTGCCAGCACCAGTTTATCCCAGTGCGTTTCATGTCCGCTGGCGGTGCGAATAACGCGGGCATCCCGATCGATCGCCGTAACGCATTGCGACAACCGCAGCTCAATACCGTGGCGGGCAAAAAAATCGCCTTCCACCAGCGAGAGCGATTCTGCGCTGCGCCCGGCGAAATACTCCGACAGATGAACGCGGTCATAGGCGGCATAACGCTCTTCGCCAAAGACCACAATCTGATAGTCAAGATGCAAATTGCGGCTAACGCATTGCTCAAGAAAATGGTGGCCAACCATACCGTGTCCAACAACAGCCAACGTGGGTTTTGTCATAGTCACCTGTCCTGCAGCCGCAGGCTGCGTATCAAATCTGTCGAATAACCAGTCAGGATTCGCCGACGCAGCCTGCGCCAGCAAATCAGTCAACGGCGCGGCGCTGCGGCAATCGCCCATCAGCAGCACCCCCTGTAACCGTCCATTGCGGATCAGCAGACGACGGTAATGGCCGCTCAGCGGGTCAAATGTGCGCAGCAGGTCATCACCCGCCGTGGCGTTTACCTCCCCGGCGCTGAACAGATCGATACCCGTCACCTTCAGACGCGTACCGCTGTCCTGCCAGTGAAAATCAGCGCCGGGGGTTCCCGCCAGGCGGGCCGCCAGCACCTCCGCGTGCGCCAGACAGGGCGCGACCAGCCCCCAGGTCTGCCCGTCGATTTCACAGCACTCGCCTATCGCGCTGATCCCCGCCACCGCCGTGCGCAGTTGCCCGTCCACCACAATTCCACGCTGACAGAGCACCCCGCTTGCCTGCGCCAGCGCCGTATTGGGTTTTACGCCAGTGGCAATCACCACGCGCGTTGCAGACAGCACGCAACCGTTCGTCAACGTGACGTCATCAGGCGTAATCCTGTCGATACCGGACGACAGCACGCAGTCAATCCCGCGTGCGTTAAGGTGTTCCGCCAGCAGTTCCCCGGCCTGCTCATCAAGCTGTTGCTCCATGAACCGATTGCCGCGATGAATTAACGTGACATTGTCACCTTTTAGTCGCAGCGCGGCAGCCGCCTCGACGCCAAGCACACCGCCGCCCAGCACGGCAACCGGCCCGCAGCCATGCAGGATGCTGTCCACATCGTTAATCGTGCGAAAAGCATGCACATGGGGTAAATTAGCGCCGGGGATCGGCGGAATAAACGGAACCGAGCCGGTGGCAAACACCAGCGCATCCCACGCCAGCGTTCGACCGGTGGCGGTGGCGGTACGCGCTATCGCGTCAACGGCGATGACGGTTTCCCCCGTCAGCACCGTGACGCCGTGGCGCTGATACCACTCAGGCGGATGCAGCAGCGTCTGCGCAAAGCGCTTTTCGCCGCCCAGTACGGGCGAAAGCTGAATGCGGTTATACGCATGCTGCGGTTCTTCCCCCACCACGGTTATCGTGAAGGCCTGCGGCGCCTGCGCCAACAGCGCCTCCACCAGACGGGTGGCAGCCATTCCATTGCCGATAATGACCAGTCGCTGCGTCATACCGCCTCCCTACGCCGCCTTCGGCTGCTTTTCGTAGAGGAAGTGAAGAATCTGCTGGCGCAGCTGGTGGTATCGGCTGTCGTCAGCCAGCTGCACGCGATTACGCGGGCGAGGAAGCGTGACGGGCAAAATGTCGCCTACCGTCGCCGCCGGGCCGTTGGTCATCATCAGCACGCGATCGGAGAGCAGCACCGCTTCATCCACATCGTGGGTAATCAGCACAATGGTGGTATTGAGCGACTGCTGGATTTGCATCACCGTGTCCTGCAAGTGCGCGCGCGTCAGGGCGTCCAGCGCGCCAAACGGTTCATCCATCAGCAGCACTTTGGGTTTCATCGCCAGCGCCCGGGCGATGCCGACGCGCTGCTTCATCCCCCCGGACACTTCTCCCGGATGCTTGTGCATGGCGTGCCCCATTTGCACCCGTTCAAGATTGTGTTCAATCCATTCCCGACGCTCTGTTTTCCCCATCGTGCGGCGAAAGACCCGATCAACCGCCAGCGCAACGTTATCGAAGCAGGTCAGCCACGGCAGCAGCGAGTGATTCTGAAAGACCACAGCTCTTTCCGGCCCCGGCCCGGCGATTTCCCGGTTGTCGCAAATAAGCCCCCCGTCGGTAGGGAGCGTAATTCCGGCAATCAGATTCAACAGCGTCGATTTCCCGCAGCCGGAATGCCCAATAAGGCTGACGGTTTCACCTTCATGAATGTCGAAAGAGACGTTTTGCAACGCCAGAAATTCGCCGCTGGCGGTAGAAAAACGCTGACTGACGGCCTGTACCTGAATTAACGGTTTCATGGTGTTCCCCTTATTTTTCCTGCCAGCTAAAACGACGCGCCACCAGCATTAAGCCCTGCTCCAGCAGCAGGCCAACCACGCCGATGATGACGATAGCGATGAGAATGTTTTCCACATTGAGGTTGTTCCACTCGTTCCAGATCCAAAAGCCAATGCCGAGACCGCCGGTGAGCATTTCCGCCGCCACAATCACCAGCCAGGCGATGCCGATAGACAGGCGTACGCCGGTCAGCACCGCAGGCAGAACCGCCGGAAAGAGAATACGGCGCATCACCGTCCATTCCGGGAGTTGCAGGACACGGGCAACGTTAAGGTAATCCTGTGGGATGCGGCGCACGCCTTCGGCGGTGTTGATCACCATCGGCCAGATAGAGCAGATAAAAATAGTCCAGCTTGATGCCGGTTCCGCTTTCTGAAACAGCAGCAAGCCAATTGGCAACCAGGCCAGCGGGCTGACCGGTCGCAGCAGCGCGATCAGCGGGGTAAACATGCGCGAGAAAAAGGTGAACCGGCCGATCAGGAAGCCAAGCGGGATACCCACCAGCGCCGCCAGCCCAAAACCAATCGCCACACGCTGTAGCGACGCCAGCACATTCCAGCCAATCCCCATATCATTAGGCCCACCGTTATAAAACGGGTCGGCAAACAGCGTCAGCGCGGAATCAAGGGTGCTGAGCGGCGTCGGGAAGCCTTTGCTGTTAATGGCCGCCAGTTGCCAGCCCACCACCAGCAGCGCCAGCCCCAGCAATGCGGGAACGGTCCGCTGCGCCAGTGTTCGCATCAGATGCGACAGCGGCGGATTACGCCTGCGCACCGTAACGGGCGGCAGCGTAATCACTTCACCGGCGGCGGGTTCAGGGATGCGTCTTTGCGCGTTTTGTACTGTTTTCATGTCAGGCCCCTTGATGATGGAGAGTGAAACTGTTGGCGTAACGTTCGGGGTCCCGCCCGGTCCATACGGAACCATCTATGAGGGTGCTGGTGCGTAACAGCTGAGAAGGCGGCGTGATGCCGCCTACCGCTGCGGCGGCGTCCCGCCAGATGTCCGTGCGGTTAATCCGGGCGGCGATGGCGTTATAATCCGGCGCGTCCTTGAGCAGCCCCCAGCGACGAAACTGCGTCAGGAACCACATCCCGTCGGAATGCCACGGAAAACTCACTTCCGCATCGTGATAAAAACGAATGGCGTGCGCGTCCTGCCAGCGATGCCCTGCGCCGTTGTCGTACTCGCCCAACATACGTCCGGTCAGGTACTGCTCTTTGGTGTTAAGCCAGGCGCGACGGGCCAGTATTTGTGCGGTTTCGCGTCGGTTTTCCACTGAGGCGTCGATCCAGCGCGCCGCCTCCAGTACCGCGCTGACCAGCGCTCTGGCGGTGTTTGGATGCTGTTCAACCCAGTCACGGCGCGTTCCCAGGATTTTTTCCGGGTGATCGGGCCAGATGGCCTGCGAGGTTGCGGCAGTAAAACCAATGCGATCATTAATCGCACGGGCATTCCACGGTTCACCGACGCAAAAGCCCACCATGTTGCCAATACGCATGTTCATCACCATTTGCGGCGGCGGCACGACGACCATTCGGACATCAGAGAACGGGTTAATCCCCGCGCTAGCCAGCCAGTAATAGAGCCACATCGCATGCGTTCCGGTCGGAAAGGTATGCGCAAAGGTGTAAGTGCCGGGCGCTTGTCCGGCGATCATGTTTTTCAATCCGCCAGCGTCGGTAATGCCTTTCTCCTGAAGCGCCGTCGACAGCGTGATTGCCTGCCCGTTCTGATTTAGCGTCATCAGGTTCGCCATCGGCTGCGGCTTACTGGCAATACCAAGCTCAAGACCATAGAGCAGGCCATACAGCACATGCGCCGCGTCCAGTTCGCCGGAAACGAGTTTGTCGCGCACCGCCGCCCAACTGGCCTCTTTGGTCGGCACAAGGGTAATGCCGTATTTCTTATCAAACCCTTTCAACGCGGCGATGATCAGCGGCGCGCAGTCAGTGAGCGGAATAAAACCTACTCTGACGGTTTCAAGTTCGGGTTTGTCCGACCCTGCCGCCCACACGGACTGCATCAAACCGGGTACCAGCAGCGCCCCGCCCATCGCGGCCCCTGCCTGCAATAATCGACGTCGCGTCAATGAAACAGACCTGTCACCCATACATGCTCCCCATTGCAAAAAAAAAGCGCCCGGCAATGCCGAAGCATTGCAGGACGCCTTTATCCCAAACGCGCGCAAACCGTCGTTGGTTTGCCGCTAAACTGTTTTCAGAACTCTTTTACCATTTCAGTCCTGCAATTCAGATGCCAACATCAACATGCCCCTATTCCGCCGCTTTTCAGGCGGTACGCGAACGCGCTTGCACCCGAATCTGGCACACGATGCCCAGCCGTTGTGCAGCTACCCTTTGGTTGTCACCTGCCAGAGCGATTTCACCGTGAGCAGCGCACGCGCGATGTCCACCATCCGCTGGTTCTTATCCATCGCCATTTTGCGCAGCGACTGCCAGGCCTGCTCTTCAGACAGATTCTGGTGATGCATCAGCACATATTTGGCCTTATCAATAACCTTTCGCTCCTCCAGCGCATCCTGTAGTGACGCCAGTTGCCCGCTAAGCTGCTCCAGCTCCCGCGCCTGTTGCCGCACAACCAGCAGCAACTGCTTATCCCGGCGCAATGAGAACGTATCGTCGGTGGCATCATCCAGCCAGCTGGCGAGCGGCAACGTTGTCTCATCCTGCGCCAGACGGCGCTCCACCGCAGACATTAACTCGGCGATCAGCATCTCCTCGATGCTGCGCAGTTGCTCCAGCCGTTGCGTCTGGAGCGTGAACCAGCGTAAAGCGCTTTCGCCCTTATCGGGCGCAGGCTGGCGCGTACAGGCCAGGCGGCGCCACTGTTCGATAGCGGCTTCCGCTTCGCACTGCTGGCGAAATGCGTGAACCACCGTCGGAGACGCCAGCGATATAAAGGTGTCAAAGCAGAGCTGCTGTCCGTCAATGCGATCCACCAGCTCCTGTCGCATCTCGTGGCTGAACGCCCCTTGCGTAAACCCTATCGCCCCCAGCGCCCGCTCCTGCCCCACCAGCTCCTTACCCTGCATAAAGCTGTACAGCGCGACCATCCCTCCGGCGATGTGGGGATGGTCGATGTTGTCGTTAAGCTGCGGCACAATGCTTAGCAGGTGGCGCAGCGTGCGGCTGTACTGATCCATCGCCTGTGGCGCATCGCTATGCCGTCCACTGACCGCTTCGCGCAGCTGCGGCAACTGCTCCAGACACCAGACAGCCCCGGCGATGCGATGACAGAGCGCGCTGTTCGCCATCGGCCTCATCTCCTGCAACAGGGACTGCAACCGGGCGTGTTCTTCGTCCACCAGCGCGCGGCTGGCGCGTATCTCCGGCCCATAAAGTTGCCCTGCGGAACACAACCAGATGTTGGATGCGCCGCGTTCGCACTGTAGCATATGCACCAGATGGCTAATCCGGGACACCAGCTTCCCTGACTGCGCCAGTTGGCGAAGCTGCGTATTCTCAAGCTGGCGCGCATAATGAAACCATTGGGTGGCGCCGGGGCGGCTTTCCATATTCGTCATCATCGTTGCTCTCCCGGGTAACAGGTCTACCCGTACTACAAGCAATATCCATGCCCCCCTGACAACAGGAGTCAAAATGCAAAAGATAGTGATCGTCGCAAACGGTGCGGCATACGGTAGCGAAGCGTTATTTAACAGCCTGCGTCTGGCCATTGCGCTACGTGAACAGGCCGGCGACCTCGACCTGCGTTTATTTTTAATGTCGGATGCCGTCACCGCAGGATTACGCGGACAGAAGCCTGCGGAAGGTTACAATATCCAGCAAATGCTGGAGATCCTGACCGCGCAGGACGTCCCGGTGAAACTGTGTAAAACCTGTACCGACGGGCGGGGAATCACCACATTGCCGCTCATTGACGGCGTGGAAGTCGGTACGCTGGTCGAACTGGCCCAGTGGACGCTGGCGGCGGATAAAGTTCTGACCTTCTGATCCCTGGCGCGGGAATTGCCCCTGGTTTCCGCGCACCTTCATTAGCGCTTAACGCGCGTTTAGCCCTGCTGATACTATTTTCTTATGGACGCGGTTGCAGCCTCAAGATTCGCCGCCCGGTAGCCGATAGGATTTCCAATACCACACTGAAGGAAATACTATGTTCAGCTCAATTCGCGCCCGTATTATTGCGGCGACAACGGGATGTCTGGTTGTCGCCCTCCTCCTTAACACGCTGATTAACCTTCAGGTAACGCGTCTCGATAACCGACAAGCGCAGCAGGATACGCTCACCAGTACCAGCGCCAGCCACAGTCTGGCGATTGCCGACTGGGTTAGCGGTAAAATGAATATGATTTCCTCGTTGCAGCAGGCGGCGCTAACCGACGATCCGGTGCCGGTATTTCGTCAAATGGCGCTGGGCGGCGGCTTTACGAATATTTATGTCGGGTATGCCAGCAAAACAGCAAAATTCTCCGACCCGGCAGGCATACCGCCAGATTTTGATCCGACGTCACGTCCCTGGTATCAACAGGTTGTCAGCGCTGACGCTGCCGTCGTTACGGCCCCCTATGTTGATGCCGGAACCGGCAAGCTGGTGGTAACGTTCGCCGTTCCGGTGAAAGAGAATGGCGAACTGAAAGCGGTGGTCGCCGGTGATGTCGCGATGGATGCCGTCGTAGCGAATGTACACGGTATTCGACCGACGCCCGCCAGCAGCGGTATGTTGCTCGACCAAAACGGAACGCTCATCGCCGCCAACGATCCGGCGCTGACGATGAAACCTTTCGCGCAGGTCGTCAGCGGCGTGGATTTCAATCAGGTAAAAAGCGGACACCCTGTTCAGGCGCTGATCGGCGAGAGCAGTAAAACGCTGCTGGCGACGCCGGTGCAAGGAACCCACTGGTGGCTGGTCGTGGCGTTAGACGAAAAAGAGGCGACCTCCGGTATGCTGGCGCTGCTGAAGGCGTCCACCCTGTCTCTGCTGCTGTTGGTTCTCGCGGGCGGCGCAGTGATGCACCTTCTGGTGGCTCGCCTGATGAAGCGTCTGTCCACGATCCGCGACGCGATGCATGCCATTGCCAACGGGACGAACGATTTGTCTCAGCGTTTGCCGGACAGCGGCACAGACGAGGTCGCGCAAATCGCCAGGGCGTTTAACGGTTTTAGCGATAAGTTGTCCGTGGTGATGGTACAGCTACGCGATGCCAGCGCCTCGGTGAAAATGGCCGCGCAGGAGATTGCCGCCGGTAACCGCGACCTTTCAGGCCGTACCGAGCAGGCCGCCTCCAGCCTGCGTGAAACCGCCAGCGCCGTTGAGCAAATCACCGCATCGGTCGCCCAGTCCACGGAATCTGCCGCCGAAGCCAACGATCAGGCGCAAAAAGCCTCACAGGCCGCCACGCGCGGCGGCGATGTGGTCT
The DNA here is from genome assembly GCF_030333125.1 of Citrobacter sp. CK206. Classification (NCBI taxonomy): domain Bacteria; kingdom Pseudomonadati; phylum Pseudomonadota; class Gammaproteobacteria; order Enterobacterales; family Enterobacteriaceae; genus Citrobacter; species Citrobacter sp. CK206. Next base: position 551,169 of record NZ_JAOWGM010000030.1, on the reverse strand, counting down.
CGCAGGCAATCACGACAATGCAATCTATTGAAGGGGCATCGGCGAAAATCGGCGATATCACCAGCGTGATCGACGGCATTGCGTTCCAGACCAATATTCTGGCGCTGAATGCTTCGGTCGAAGCCGCCCGGGCGGGAGAGCAAGGCCGCGGGTTTGCCGTTGTCGCGGGTGAAGTGCGCAACCTTGCCAGCCGCAGCGCACAGGCGGCAAAAGAGATTAAATCTCTGATCGACTCCACAACTACCAGCGTCGCGACAGGTTCACGTTATGTTCATCTGGCCGGAGAAAGTATGCAGGAGATCCTGTCCAGCATCGGCCATGTCTCCGGCATCATGCATGAAATCAGCATCGCCACCAGTGAACAGATGAAAGGCATTCAGGAAATAAATCACTCCGTGAACCACCTTGATCGCATGGTGCAACAGAACGCTGAACTGGTGGTGCAGTCTGCCGCCGCCGCAGGCGCCTTGCAGAGCCAGGCAGGCGAGCTGGCTGAAACTGCCGGGCATTTCCGAATTTAATCTTATAAGGGCGTGTTTTTGTCGAAAGTTACCACGCCCTTTCAATGATTTTCAGGCATTTTGTCATTTTTGTTTAATGGTTATGCCATTTTTTGATCAAAATCAGCATCCGTGAGCTCACCCTTTGGTGTTATGCAGTGAGTGAAATGTGAACAACATCACGCAGCACTTCCGCAAGGGAGTACGTTGTTTTCAAGAACGGGGTGAAAAATGGCATTAGTGAAAGCAAGTTTGAAATTGTTTGGTGGGGATACGGTGATAGTGCGTTGTTCTGAACGCTGCCACATCCATTTAATGAGCGAGAAAAAACACGTCAAAGACACGCAGACCGATATTTTAAGCGTGCAGAACCGTGATAATGCCTGGCTGACCGTACCGTACACCGGTGTCTGGAACGTGCTGATCGACAGCCACAGCCAGTCACTGGAACACTCCATCAGTTATATCGCAGCCTGATGTTTTTGCCCCTGGATTCAGGGGCAACGCTCAGGCAAATCCGGGGTTGAATCCCCTTTCCGGCTGATTCTCGCCTAACAAGCCTCTGACTTTCGCCACCAGATCGTTCAGACAATCGTCCCGCATCCCCAGTCTGGCAAGCTCCTGTTCCAGCGAGAACAGATATTGCGCGTTGGTGCCCAACGGCCCACTGGCGGCAGCGATCAGCGGCGCGATAATCTGAGCGCGAGTATCCGACTCATACAGCGGGTGTCGCGGGTCCATAATAAACACCAGCGCATTGACCGTCCGGCCATCATCCAGCGCCAGCTGGCACCAGGTGGGAAGATAGCAGCCGGTAATCATTTCCCGCTTCCACAGCAGCGTCAGCTCCTGCTCCAGCGCGTTCTCCGGCAGTTTATAAGCCACGCCAGTAGTTCGCCCGCCCTCTTTCAGCGCCAGCATCCGTCCGGGCTGGCACGCCGTTCCACGCCCTGCCGTCAGACGCAGACAAAACGCCCGGTGCCAGCCGACCAGCGTACCGGTACAGGACTCGTCAAATTCTAACACCGGATTCCACATCAACGATCCATAACCGAAGATCCACACCGGCCCATCATCGGGCCTACAGGCAAGCGTCGCCGCCAGTGAAGCGGCCCGTTGTTCTGCTGACCAAAGTAGTGATTCTTCAATAGCGCCAAACGCCGTTTTACAATCGGCATTCAGTAAAAAATCACGCGTTAACACCTTACACCTCCGCCACTGCAAACTTCCCTGCAACACTTTTTTGACGCCTTCCGGGCATTTTAACTGCTCATTTTGAAACCACTAACAGGACAATATGCAATTCAATCGCCGCTTGCAAGGCAACAGACGCTCAACGCGCATCATTTGCCTGGTCTGGTATGAAGACGATCAGCGCTTTTTATGCCACTTATCATCATCCCCTTTTTGGTAATCATTTTTGACGGCAGCCCAGGCAACCTTATGCGCGGTCTCCTCCCGGCTGGCGTCGTCACGTCTGTCCGCTTTATCTTTATATTGTTCCCAGGCGCTATTAAACGCCTCTTTATAGATATCCTGCGCGTGCGCAGGCAGCACATTCTGAACGCTTTCCGGCAAATCGCTTTTCGTTTTATAAGGCATTGCTGACTCCTCTTTTTGCTGTAAACCTTTAGTGTGGTCAACAATGTTTTGTCTCGCCAGTCGGGTGCTATTTTACTTTTTATTTGTCACTAACCCACTGTTATTCATATACTCTCTAAACAAGACGTACTTTTTTATTCACTCTGCGGGGAAAAATAGCCCATGCCGTAAAATTACGTAAAAACACAATGATGAAGCCGCGATTTCTGTTATTTTTTACAATCTTTAATACATTTATAATTAAAAACACCTGCGGAGATGGAGAATCATAATGACACACGCACATGAGGCGGTGAAAACCCGCCACAAGGAGACCTCGCTTATTTTCCCGGTTCTGGCACTGGTGGTGCTGTTCTTATGGGGAAGCAGTCAGTCACTACCAGTGGTCATCGGTATTAATATACTTGCCCTTATTGGTATTTTAAGCAGCGCTTTCAGCGTTGTCCGCCATGCGGATGTATTAGCGCACCGACTCGGCGAACCTTACGGTTCCCTTATCTTAAGTCTTTCTGTCGTTATTCTGGAAGTGAGTTTAATTTCCGCATTGATGGCCACCGGCGACGCCGCGCCAACACTGATGCGCGATACGCTCTATTCAATCATCATGATTGTAACTGGCGGACTGGTCGGTTTTTCTCTGCTGCTTGGCGGTCGTAAATTCGCCACGCAATATATGAACCTGTTTGGCATTAAACAGTATTTAATTGCCCTGTTTCCGCTGGCGATTATCGTGCTGGTCTTCCCTATGGCGTTGCCAGGGGCGAATTTTACTACGGCTCAGGCGCTGTTAGTGGCGCTTATTTCCGCCGCGATGTACGGCGTTTTCCTGCTGATTCAGACGAAAACGCACCAGAGTTTATTCGTTTACGAGCATGAAGATGAAAGTGATGACGATGACCCGCACCACGGCAAACCGTCCGCGCACAGCAACATCTGGCACGCTGTATGGCTGATCGTACATCTGATTGCCGTTATCGCCGTGACGAAAATGAACGCCAATCCGCTGGAGACACTGTTAACCGAACTGAATGCGCCAGTGGCATTTACCGGTTTCCTCGTGGCCTTGCTGATCCTCTCCCCTGAAGGGCTGGGCGCGCTGAAAGCGGTGTTGAATAACCAGGTACAGCGAGCCATGAACCTGTTCTTTGGTTCGGTACTGGCAACCATCTCCCTGACCGTACCGGTGGTGACGCTGATTGCATGGGCTACCGGAAATGACCTGCTCTTCGGTTTGGGCGCCCCGGAGATGGTGGTAATGGTGGCCTCGCTGGTGCTGTGCCACATTTCTTTCTCGACCGGGCGAACCAATGTGTTGAACGGCGCGGCGCATCTGGCTCTGTTTATCGCTTACCTGATGACCATTTTTGCCTGACGGACAAAAAAGCCCGGTAGCGTTTACGCTTTCCGGGCTTACGAAACCGCGTTTATTGTAGGCCGGATACGGCGTCAGACGCCCTCCGGCACACATCATCCCCGCTTAGTGTTCGGTATCCAGCTCGCCGAAGCTTTTCACCAGATCGTCAATCGCTTTAATTTGTTTCAGGAACGGTTCCAGCTTCGCTAACGGCAGCGCGGACGGACCGTCACATTTCGCATGCTCCGGGTCCGGGTGCGCTTCAATGAACAAACCGGCCAGACCTACCGCCATACCGGCGCGCGCCAGTTCGGTAACCTGCGCGCGACGACCGCCGGACGCGGCGCCAAACGGGTCGCGGCACTGCAACGCATGGGTGACGTCGAAAATAACAGGCGAGTTACCGGAAACTTTCTTCATCACGCTAAAGCCCAGCATATCAACAACCAGGTTGTCGTAGCCGAAGTTCGCACCGCGATCGCACAGGATCACTTTATCGTTGCCGCCTTCGTGGAATTTGTCCACGATATTGCCCATCTGACCGGGGCTGACGAACTGCGGTTTTTTCACGTTAATGACCGCGCCGGTTTTTGCCATCGCTTCCACCAGGTCGGTCTGGCGAGCGAGGAATGCCGGAAGCTGAATGACATCCACCACGTCGGCGACAGGCTGCGCCTGACTGGCTTCATGAACGTCGGTGATCACTTTCACGCCAAACGTTTGTTTCAGTTCCTGGAAAATCTTCATCCCTTCTTCCAGACCCGGGCCACGGTAAGAGTGAATAGAGGAACGGTTGGCTTTATCAAAAGAGGCTTTGAACACATAAGGAATACCCAGCTTCTGGGTCACGGTTACGTAGTGTTCACAGATACGCATCGCCAGATCGCGTGATTCCAGCACGTTCATACCGCCAAACAGCACGAATGGCAGGTCATTTGCCACGTTGATGTCGCCAATGCTAACCACTTTTTGTTTCATAAGATCGCCTTAACCATGGGTAAAATGTCGATTAATTAATGCAAAACAATTTGCTTGTGCGCAATGGTATTAATCTGCGCACGAATCATTTCGCTGATCGGGTCTTCTGGACACTGTTCAACAAAATAACTTAAATCCGTCAACGCAACATGTTCACACTCCAGTTGCGCATAAATCAGCCCCCGGTCGCGGATCTCGTAAGGGTCTTCCGGGTTAAATTGCAGTAACGCTTCGCTGGCGCGCAACGCCAGTTCCATTTGCCGCTCTTCCATCAAGGAAGATTTCAGCGTATCCAGCAATTTGCGAATGACCTCAGCGTTATCCGCCTCATCCAGATCTTCGTTAAACAGTTCAGCGACCGGGCTAATATTGCCCTTCAGCCAGACTTCCAGCGTATGCTCATCGAGCGTTTCGCCGTTAAATGGGTTGATCAGCCACATTTCCCCCTCCAGCGATTCAATACGCAGAATCAACTGGGTCGGGAAAATGACCGGCACCAATGGGAGACCCAGCCGGTGAGCCAGCCACAATAAGATTGCGCCTAACGATACCGCGCTCCCCTGGCGGTTTTTCAGAACCTGATCGAGCCACAATGCATCAGAAAGACGGTAGACGCCGTGGGTATCTCTGAACCCCCACTCGCCATAAAAAAGTGCCAGCAATTTTTCCAGTTGCTCATCCTGAGACAGGAGCTGGCTAATTTCTTCATGCGCCAGACTGGCCAGACGTTCCAGTTCGTCATAGACCGCTTGCGTCGGAAAATCCAGGCGGATCGATTCCGATGCCAGGATCATCCCATCGCACAGTGGCGCTTTATTAAATTCGAAATCAGCTAACGACCTCATGACTTACCCCAGTAACGGTATTTTTGTGGTGGCGAGTTTAATGATGATGTACAGCACCACCAGCGCCAGCGGGAAGGCGATAACGCGCGCCTGCTGACTGCGCGCCTGACGATAATCAAGCGCAATAAAACCCAAAACGATGTAGATGATAACGCCAAACAACTTCTCAGTCAGCCATGTCCCCTGTTCGGTGAATGGCAGGATGTGCGTTTTTATGATCAATCCCGCTCCGCTAAGCAGCAAAACGGTGTCAATAATCGGCGGGACAACCCGCGTCCAGCGTGCGGATGCCAGCGCATGGCGGGTATAGCGCCACCAGAAACGCAGCACGAACAGGCTAACGGAAAGCGTAACGCTGGTCAGATGGATGCCCAGCAGCAGCGTAAATGTATTCATGGCGCGATCCGCCCAAGCGTGATTCGTTCGTTGTCGCCATAATCACGGCAGGTCTCAACCTGAACGTACCCTGCCTGCGCCAACGCGGTTCTGACCGCCACTCCTTGCTGCCAGCCGTGCTCCAGCAACAGATACCCCCCCGGCGCCAGCGCATGGCGCGCCTGCGCGATAATGTGCGTGATATCCGCCATGCCGTTATCGTCTGCGACCAGCGCCGACAGCGGTTCAAAACGCACATCGCCCTGTGCGAGATGGGGGTCATGCGCATCAATATATGGAGGGTTGCTGACGATCATGTCAAATTGCTGCCCCGGCAACGCCGCGAACCAGTCGCTTTGCAGTATGCGAACATTGTGAATCGCCAGATGTTGCGCATTACGGCCAGCCAGCGCCACGGCGTCCGGCATACGGTCTACCGCCGTGACCTCGCAGTCCGGTCGCTCTGTCGCCAGCGCCAGCGCAATCGCGCCGGTTCCGGTGCCGAGGTCGAGAATCCGACACGGCGAATCAGGCAGACGTGCCAGCGCCTGTTCGACCAGACATTCGGTGTCCGGGCGCGGAATCAGCGTGGCGGGCGAGACAAACAGCGGCAGTGACCAGAACTCGCGCATGCCAGTCAGGTGTGCGACCGGTTCGCCGCGCTGACGACGCGCCAGCAACTGCGCCAGTTGCTCACGCTGCGTGTCGGTCAGCGCCGTTTCGCCAAATGCCAGAATAAAGGTGCGCGCCTTACCGGTAACGTGGCCCAGCAAAATCTCGGCATCACGTCGGGGGCTTTCACTCTCCTGTAAGCGGCTTATCGCCTCACGCAACCAGTGCTGGTAATCCATTATTCCTGCTCGGACAACGCCGCCAGTTGGTCGGCCTGATGTTCCTGAACAATCGGCTCAATGAGCATGTCCAGTTTCCCCTCCATCGCCTCATCCAGACGGTAGAGGGTCAGGTTAATACGATGATCCGTCACGCGACCCTGCGGGAAGTTATAGGTACGGTTGCGATCGCTGCGGTCGCCGCTGCCTAACAGGTTACGCCGGGTTGAGGCTTCAGCCTGCTGACGCTTCGCCGTTTCTGCGGCGTGGATGCGCGCCCCAAGCACCGACAGCGCCTTCGCTTTGTTTTTATGCTGTGAACGTTCGTCCTGGCACTCCACCACGATACCGGTCGGTAAGTGCGTAATACGAATTGCAGAGTCGGTGGTGTTAACGTGCTGACCGCCCGCGCCCGAAGAGCGGAAGGTGTCGATACGTAAATCAGCCGGGTTAATATCCGGCAGTTCGGCCTCCGGCAGTTCCGGCATAACGGCGACGGTACAGGCGGACGTGTGGATACGCCCCTGCGATTCGGTCGCCGGGACGCGCTGAACGCGATGGCCGCCGGACTCAAACTTGAGTCGCCCGTAAACGCCATCGCCGCTGATTTTGGCGATGATCTCTTTATAGCCGCCATGCTCGCCTTCACTGGCGCTCATGATCTCTACCCGCCAGCGACGCGCTTCCGCGTAACGGCTGTACATGCGGAACAGATCGCCTGCGAACAGCGCGGCTTCATCGCCGCCCGTTCCGGCGCGCACTTCGAGGAAAGCGTTACGTTCGTCATCGGGATCTTTTGGCAGCAGCAGAACCTGCAACTGTTGCTCCAGTTGTTCACCTTTTTCTTTGGCTTCGCGCAGTTCATCCTGCGCCATCTCGCGCATTTCAGGATCGTCGAGCATCATCTGTGCCGTTTCGATATCATCCTGAACCTGTTGCCAGTCCGTAAAACAGCGAGAAACATCGCTTAATTGCGCATACTCACGCGACAGCGCGCGAAAGCGTTCCTGGTCTGCGATGGTTCCCGCATCACCCAACAGCGCCTGAACTTCTTCATGGCGTTCGTGCAGGGCTTCCAGTTTGGCAACGATAGAAGGCTTCATAGGCGTAAATGCACCCTGTAAAAAATAGATTGGTGTGCTGCTACTCCAGCCCGAGGCTGTCGCGCAGAATATTCAGGCGTTCGTCATCCCCGTCACGGGCGGCCTGTTGAAGAGATTTAGTTGGCGCATGGATCAGGCGGTTGGTCAGTTTCCATGCCAGATCCTGCAAAATGGCTTGCGCGTCGCCGCCCTGTTCAAGGGCTGCCAACGCTTTAACTGTCAGTTCATCGCGTACGTGCTCTGATTGACTACGGTATTCGCGGATGGTCTCGCTGGCGCTTTGCGAGCGCAGCCAGGCCATAAATTCGCTGGCTTCCTGCGCGACAATCGTTTCGGCCTCCACTGCCGCCGCTTTACGCTGCGCCAGGTTATGCGAAATGATGCTTTGCAGGTCATCAACGCTGTACAGATAGGCATTCGCCAGTTTACCGACTTCCGGCTCCACGTCGCGCGGCACGGCAATGTCCACCAACAGCATCGGCTGGTTACGACGGCTTTTTAATGCGCGCTCCACCATCCCTTTGCCGATAATCGGCAGCGGACTGGCGGTTGAGCTGATAATAATATCGGCTTCCCGCAGACGTTCGTCGATGTCGCTCAACGAAATAACCTCAGCTCCCACTTCATCTGCCAGCACTTGCGCGCGTTCGCGGGTGCGGTTGGCGATGATCATTTTTTGTACTTTATGTTCACGCAGATGGCGCGCGACCAGTTCAATGGTTTCACCCGCCCCGACCAGCAACACCGTCACCGTGGAGAGGGATTCGAAAATTTGACGCGCCAGCGTACAGGCAGCAAAAGCAACGGACACGGCGCTGGCGCCGATGTCTGTTTCGGTGCGTACGCGTTTGGCGACGGAAAACGATTTCTGGAACATGCGTTCCAGCGCGCTGGCATGCAGATGGCCTTTTTGCGAATCCGCAAACGCTTTTTTCACCTGACCGAGAATTTGCGGTTCGCCCAGCACCAGCGAGTCCAGCCCGCTGGCGACGCGCATCAGGTGGCTGACGGCGTCGTTGTCCTGGTGCCAGTAGAGGCTATTGCGCAGGTCGTCTTCATTGAGATTATGGTAATCACATAACCAACGAATCAGCGCCTCTTGCAGGTTATCCTGTTCTTCAACGCTGAGATACAGCTCCGTGCGGTTGCACGTCGACAACACCACACCGCCCTGCACCATCGGCTGCGCAAGCAGGCTGTCCAACGCCTGATCGAGCGTATCTGGCGAAAACGTTACGCGTTCTCGCAGCGATACAGGTGCCGTTTTATGGTTAATACCGAGCGCTAAAAGGGTCATGTGTGCGGGAATAGTACCAGCGTTGATAAGGTTAGACTGGGTGCATCATACAGGATGCTCGTGGTCAATAAAAGAGACAGCCTCCTTTTGGAGTAATAGCTTACTGTTTAAATTAAGATAACGTGAACGTAGACGATGTACCCGGTCAGCGCTAGCATTAAGGGTTATAACTGCAACCAACCGACGGGTTCAGTTTGTCGGCCTGATAAGCATAGCGCCATCAGGCAATTATCGCACCGTATTACAAGGATTCGTCATCACTATGACCCTGCCTGATTTTCGCCTGATCCGCCTGCTCCCGCTGGCTAGCCTGGTCCTCACCGCCTGTACGATCAATGCGCCGAAAGGTCCTGGCAAAAGTCCCGACTCCCCTCAGTGGCGTCAGCATCAGCAGGACGTGCGCAAGTTGAATCAGTATCAGACGCGTGGCGCGTTTGCTTATATCTCCGACGATCAGAAAGTGTATGCCCGCTTCTTCTGGCAGCAAACCGGTCAGGATCGCTACCGTCTGCTGTTGACCAATCCGCTGGGCAGTACCGAACTGGAGCTGAACGCCCAGCCGGGCAATGTGCAACTGGTCGATAATAAAGGGCAGCGTTACACCGCCGACGACGCCGAAGAGATGATCGGCAAGCTGACCGGAATGCCCATTCCGCTTAACAGCTTACGCCAGTGGATCCTCGGTCTGCCGGGCGACGCCACCGATTACACCCTCGACGACCAGTACCGCCTGAGCGAAGTGAACTACCACCAGGACGGTAAAAACTGGAAAGTGGTATACAGCGGATACGACAGTAAAACGCAGCCCGCCATGCCGGCAAATATGGAACTCTCTGACGGCAGTCAGCGCATCAAACTGAAGATGGATAACTGGATTGTAAAATGATGACCCACTGGCCATCTCCGGCAAAACTGAATCTGTTTTTATACATCACCGGACAGCGTGCGGACGGTTATCACACATTGCAAACGCTGTTCCAGTTTCTTGATTACGGCGACACGATCGGCATTACGCCACGCGGCGACGGCGAAATTCATCTTTTGACGCCTGTCGAGGGCGTCGAAAATGACGACAATCTGATCGTCCGCGCGGCGCGGTTGCTGATGAAGACAGCGTCCGCCCACGGGCGTTTGCCCGCAGGCAGCGGCGCGGATATCAGCATCGAGAAACGTTTGCCCATGGGCGGCGGTCTGGGTGGCGGCTCGTCCAATGCGGCGACCGTTCTGGTGGCGCTGAATCATCTCTGGCAGTGCGGATTATCGGTCGATGAACTGGCGGAAACAGGCTTAACGCTGGGCGCGGACGTCCCGGTGTTTGTCCGTGGACATGCGGCCTTCGCCGAGGGCGTGGGTGAAATCCTGACGCCGGTAGACCCGCCGGAGAAGTGGTATCTGGTGGCCCACCCTGGGGTAAGCATCCCCACGCCGGTTATTTTCAAGGACCCCGAATTACCGCGCAACACGCCAAAAAGGTCAATAGAAACGTTATTAAAATGTGAATTCGGCAATGATTGCGAGGTTATCGCAAGAAAACGTTTTCGCGAGGTTGATGCGGCGCTTTCCTGGCTGTTAGAATACGCGCCGTCGCGCCTGACTGGTACAGGGGCCTGTGTCTTTGCTGAATTCGATACAGAATCCGCTGCTCGTCAGGTGCTTAAGCAAGCCCCGGAATGGCTCAATGCGTTTGTGGCGAAGGGTGTCAACCTCTCTCCATTGCAAAAAGCCATGCTTTAAGCCGGGCAAGCTGAGTTTCGGTGACAACGTCACCCTGTTCCAGACGTTGCATCGCGCTCTTTAATACACCGCCTGGATAGGATATTGCCTGGCCCGCACAGTTTTCGGCAGATTCTATCCACCAATGGACGCATGCCTGAGGTTCTTCTCGTGCCTGATATGAAGCTTTTTGCTGGTAACGCCACCCCGGAACTAGCACAACGTATTGCCAACCGCCTGTACACTTCTCTCGGCGACGCCGCTGTAGGTCGCTTTAGCGACGGCGAAGTCAGCGTACAAATTAACGAAAATGTACGCGGTGGTGATATTTTCATCATCCAGTCCACTTGTGCCCCTACTAACGACAACCTGATGGAATTGGTTGTTATGGTCGATGCGCTGCGCCGTGCTTCCGCAGGCCGTATCACCGCCGTTATCCCTTACTTTGGCTATGCGCGTCAGGACCGTCGTGTACGTTCCGCTCGTGTACCGATTACCGCAAAAGTCGTCGCTGACTTCCTGTCCAGCGTTGGCGTTGACCGCGTTCTCACCGTTGACCTGCATGCTGAACAGATCCAGGGCTTCTTTGACGTTCCGGTTGATAACGTATTCGGTAGCCCAATTCTGTTAGAAGATATGCTGCAACTGAACCTGGATAACCCGATTGTGGTTTCTCCAGATATCGGTGGCGTTGTGCGTGCCCGCGCTATCGCTAAGCTGCTGAACGATACCGATATGGCGATCATCGACAAACGTCGTCCGCGCGCTAACGTTTCTCAGGTGATGCACATCATCGGTGACGTTGCCGGCCGCGACTGCGTACTGGTTGATGATATGATCGATACCGGTGGTACGCTGTGCAAAGCAGCAGAAGCACTGAAAGAACGTGGTGCCAAACGCGTATTCGCCTACGCGACTCACCCGATTTTCTCAGGCAATGCGGCAAACAACCTGCGCAATTCGGTGATTGATGAAGTCGTTGTCTGTGACACCATTCCACTGACCGACGAAATTAAAGCACTGCCGAACGTGCGCACGTTGACACTGTCGGGTATGCTGGCCGAAGCGATTCGTCGTATCAGCAACGAAGAATCCATTTCAGCTATGTTCGAACACTAATCGAACCCGGCTAAAAAACCCGCTGCGGCGGGTTTTTTTGTCTGTAACTCTTATTTGTATGACCAATGCCTCCTTCACCTGCCATTTAGTTGACAGATGATGCGCTCATGGATGAAACATTATTGTGAACAGAATATTTTCCTCACATGTGATGCCTTTCCGCGCCCTCATCGACGCTTGCTGGAAAGAAAAATATACCGCCTCACGGTTCACCCGTGATGTGATTGCCGGGGTAACCGTCGGGATCATCGCTATCCCGCTGGCGATGGCGCTGGCAATTGGCAGTGGTGTTGCACCGCAGTACGGTCTTTATACGTCCGCTGTGGCGGGGATTGTTATTGCCTTAACCGGCGGGTCACGCTTCAGCGTCTCCGGCCCGACCGCCGCATTTGTCGTTATTCTCTACCCGGTATCGCAACAATTCGGGCTGGCAGGTCTGCTGGTCGCCACCCTCATGTCCGGGGTGTTCCTGATCCTCTTCGGCCTCGCGCGTTTTGGCCGTCTGATCGAATACATTCCCGTATCGGTCACGTTAGGTTTTACATCAGGGATCGGCATCACCATCGGGACAATGCAGATTAAAGATTTTCTCGGTCTGCAAATGGCCCATGTGCCGGAGCATTACCTACAAAAAGTCGGGGCGCTGGTTATGGCGTTGCCGACCATTAATCCGGGCGATGCCGCTATTGGCGTGGTGACACTCGGTATGCTGATTTTCTGGCCGCGTCTGGGGATTCGTCTGCCGGGCCATCTTCCGGCGCTGCTGGCGGGCTGCGCCGTTATGGCCGTGGTTAATCTGCTGGGTGGCCATGTGGCGACGATTGGTTCACAGTTCCACTATGTGCTGGCCGATGGTTCGCAGGGCAACGGCATTCCTCAGCTGCTGCCGCAGCTGGTGCTGCCGTGGAATCTCCCGGATTCAGATTTCACGCTAAGCTGGGATTCATTGCGGGCGTTATTGCCAGCCGCTTTCTCGATGGCGATGCTGGGGGCGATTGAATCCCTGCTGTGCGCGGTCGTGCTCGACGGCATGACGGGCACCAAACACAAAGCAAACAGCGAACTGATCGGCCAGGGGCTGGGGAATATCGTGGCGCCGTTCTTTGGCGGGATCACCGCGACGGCGGCGATCGCCCGTTCTGCGGCAAACGTGCGCGCAGGCGCGACCTCGCCCATTTCCGCCGTTATCCACGCAATTCTGGTCATCCTCGCCCTCCTCGCGTTGGCTCCCCTGTTGTCATGGCTGCCGCTTTCCGCCATGGCCGCGCTGCTGCTGATGGTTGCGTGGAACATGAGTGAAGCCCACAAGGTGGTCGATTTACTGCGACATGCGCCCAAAGATGACATCATCGTGATGATGATGTGTATGTCGCTGACGGTGCTCTTCGATATGGTGATTGCGATCAGCGTCGGGATTGTCCTGGCTTCCCTGCTGTTTATGCGCCGTATTGCCCGTATGACGCGCCTCGCGGCGGTAAACATCACGGTTCCCGATGATGTGCTGGTATTACGCGTTATCGGGCCGCTCTTTTTCGCCGCCGCGGAAGGGTTATTTACCGACCTCGAATCACGCATTGAGGGTAAACGCATTGTGGTGCTGAAGTGGGACGCCGTTCCGGTACTGGATGCCGGTGGTCTGGACGCCTTCCAGCGCTTTGTGAAGCGTTTGCCGGAAGGTTGTGAACTGCGCGTCAGTAACGTGGAATTCCAGCCGCTGCGTACCATGGCCCGCGCCGGTATCAAACCCATTCCGGGTCGTCTGGCATTCTTCCCGAACAAAGATGCCGCGCTGGCGGATATCTAATCCCGACTGCCGGTCTGTATCTCAACAGACCGGCAAGTTTTCTTATTGAAAACTGGTTTTCTGCGTCTGGCTTGTTATTATCGTTTTCCTGATATTTGTTAGCGATAACCGATATGAAACCAACCTCTCCGTTTGTTTTTCGTGAAATAACGCGGGACGATATTCCTGCCGTACAGTCCTTTATTATTCGGCATCTTAATCTTTATTTTAATGCCGGAAGAGCATTACCCACTGCGAGTGACGACGTATTCGACCTCCAGGGAAATTATCTTGAGCGGGAAAGAAACCAATTGTTCGGCGTCTGGAATGAACAACAGCAGATAATTGGGACGCTGGCGATATGTCAGTACGATGACAGAATAGAGATGTTGCACGGTCGTTATAATTTACCGGAGACAGCTGAGATTTGTCGCTGCTATGTCGATCAGCATTATCGCAGGCAAGGTATTGGCAGCCAACTGGTCTCGCTGGCTGAACAATTTTGCGAGCAGCAACACTATAAAATATTATATTTGCACACCCATCATTTTTTACCCGGCGGGTATCAATTCTGGCGGCGAAATCTGTTTAACGTCTTCATGGATGTGGGCGACGAGTGGCAGATCGTGCATATGGAAAAACCGTGTAAATATATTGTTACCAGCGACAATATTGATAACATTCACTGTTTATAATAACGCCTTCTTTCTCATCGCGATTAATTGATCAACGTCAATCAATTCTCATTTGCCTTTCCGTTATTACTTGCGGTTGCAATAATCACCACTCCAACAAAAACACAACCATTTGAATTTAAATTAATTAATATAAAAATCACCATAAAGTATGATGTTTTTGTTCTTTTTTCATACGGTTGACGAGGTTATTGATTGCCGATACAGTCGCCAGTGACAGTATTCATAACACAGCCGTTGTTTTGAAAGGAATATGGTGCGGATTATTTTAATCTCATTCCATAGCTGCCCCCGCAACTGTAGGCGGATACCGAATATCTGCGTGTGGTTATTGTAACCACCGGTCACTGTAAAGATTTGCTTTATGGGAAGGCCGATATTCTGATTACCGTGAGCCAGGAGACCTGCTGTCAGGGTTGTACACATTGAGTGGACGGGATGGTCCATGGGATGATTTATTTGGCATAAATACCATTATGAATTGATGAGCCTATTCCTGCTGAGATTTTGCATTCTCATAATTTCATCATTCAATGTCATCTATCGTCATGTACCTGTCCCGATATATGGAACCAAATAAACCATGACCAGACGTTCAGATTCTGGCATGTACAGGACGATAACAATGTACGCAGACTTTACTTTACCTCATAAAAAATACCTTCTGGCTGTGGCTGGCGCAGCGTTATTATTCACATCAGGATTGACTCATGCGGCAAAAACAGTCTATCCGTTGACGATTAAAAACTGCGGCCGTGATATTACCTTCAATAAAGCCCCGGAACGCGTTGCCACGGTCGGGCAAAACAGCACTGAAATTCTTTATTCCCTGGGACTGGCCGAGCGCGTTGTCGGCACATCGCTGTGGTTCGGCCCCGTCCCGGATGCTTACAAAGCGGCAAATGAAAAAGTGGCCGTGATTGCGCAGAACATCCCCAGCTTTGAAGGCATTATTGCCAAAAAACCGGATTTGGTCGCCAGTCAGTTTGAATGGCAAATTGGGCCTGCCGGAACCGTCGCCTCTTACGAGCAGTTTAGCGAGTTGAACGTGCCGGTATATACCGCGCCTGCGGACTGCGCTAAAGACAACGAAGACGGTGGCGACGGTGTACGTAAAGGCATGTTTGATATTGCTATGGTTTATCAGGAAGTCTCCGATCTGGCGAAAATTTTTGACGTGCAGGACAAAGGCGATGAATTGATCGCCAGTCTGAAGGCCCGTGAAGCTGCCGCCAAAGACAAAATTGCCGGAATGGATAAAAACGTCTCCGCCGTATTCTGGTTTTCCAGCGCCGATCTGCAACTGGACCCCTATGTGGCCGGGAAATTTGGCCCTGCCGCATGGATCGCCCAGACGCTGGGGGTGAAAAATGTGATTGATTCTGCTGAAGAGTGGCCAACCGTTGGCTGGGAAACCATCGCGAAAGCCAGCCCGTCCGTCATTGTTCTCGGTGAAATGAGCCGTCGTCGTTTCCCGGCAGATGACTGGCAGGTCAAACTGGAATATCTCAAGTCCGACCCCGTGACTAAACTCATCCCCGCCGTGAAGGAGAACCATCTGCCGGTGGTGGATGTGCAAACAATGAACGCCGGCATCAGAACGATAGATGGCGTCGAGAAACTCGCAGATGCGTTGGTTGAATACGGTCTGGCACATCCGAAAACGGCTCAATAATCTTTATGTCGCGCTATGTCTTACCGGGCATAGCGCGCCTCTGGTATTCAGAATTGCAGGTAGATGATGAGCGAAACTCGCAGGACGCGTCGCGCTGTCGGCCAGTTAACGATAAGAATCGGGGGACACGCCCTTTGGGTCAGCGTGCTGATGTGCTGCGTTCTATTGGCGGGGATCTCCATTGGCGAGACGTTTATCCCCTGGCAGCATGTTATCCATACGCTTTCTAACCAGTTCTTTGATACGCGCTATGCCGTTGATGCGCTGGATGCGGGCATTATCTGGAACTATCGCCTGACGCGGGCGTTGGTTTCTGCCTGTTGTGGCGCGTGTCTGGCGGTTTCCGGCGTCGTATTGCAGTCATTGCTACGAAACGCGCTGGCAGAGCCTTATCTACTGGGGATCTCTGCCGGCGCCTCGACCGGCGCTGTTCTGATCGCCTTAACAGGGCTTGGCGCTGGGATCGTCAGCATGTCGCTCGGGGCTTTTATTGGGGCGTTAACGGCTTTTCTTTTCGTGGCGTTACTGGCGATCGCCGCCGGGGGGAGACAGGGAAGCGCCACCACGCAAATCATCCTGGCCGGGATCGCCAGTTCACAGTTATTTAATGCCCTCACCTCGCTAATCATCACTCGCTCAGCGAATGCAGAACAGGCTCGTGGGATTATGTTCTGGCTGCTGGGCAATCTGAGCGGCGTTCGCTGGCCAGATGTCGTTTTGGCCGTCCCTACCGCGCTGGTCGGTGTGGCGTTATGTTTTTGTTACGCCCGTCATCTGGATGCGTTTTCGTTTGGCGCAGAGTCCGCAGCGTCACTTGGCATCCCGGTAAAACGCACGCGCGGAGTCCTGATTGCCGCCGTTACCGGTATGACGGCAATTATGGTCTCCATTGTCGGGGCGATTGGTTTTGTCGGCCTGGTGATCCCCCATGCCGCCCGCCTGCTGGTGGGTAATCAACACCATCGATTGCTGCCGGTCAGCGCCATGATCGGCGCCATTTTTCTCATTATCGCCGACGTAATCTCCAGAACATTACTTCCCGGGCAGGTGTTACCCATCGGGGTGATTACGGCGCTTGTAGGCGCACCTGCGTTTTCCATCATTTTGATCAGAGGAAACCAGACAAAATGACGGTAAATTCTGCTCTCACCGCTCCACGCTATCCTTCTGCAACAGTCCGAAGCCTGGTGCAGGCGCAGCAACTGTACTGGGAAGTGAAAGGCAAAGCCATCGTCAGCGACGTCTCTTTTCACGTCGCGCCCGGTGAGTTTGTCGGCATTATCGGCCCCAATGGCTCAGGCAAAACATCACTGATCTCATTGCTTGCCGGTTTACTGAAACCCTCGTCAGGCAGCGTAACGCTGGAGAATAAAAATATTCGCCATTACTCACGCCGCCATTTAGCGCAAAAAGTGGCGCTGGTGGAACAACAAGCGGAAACCAGTGAACGTCTCACCGCATTGCAGGCTGTCTCTCTGGGGCGCACCCCGTGGTTGAGTCTGCTCTCGCCCTGGTCTAAACAAGATGACGATATTGTCCAGACCATGCTGGAGAAGGTAGATCTACAGCGCGTACAAAATCGCTGCTGGAATACCTTTTCTGGCGGGGAAAAACAGCGTTTGCATATCGCCCGGGCCCTGGCGCAGCAGCCGAAAGTGCTGCTGATGGATGAACCCACGAACCATCTCGACATTCAACATCAGATAGGCCTGCTTAATCTGGTGAAACGCCAGAAGCTCACCGTCATTGCGGCTCTGCACGACCTGAACCATGCCGCCATGTTCTGCGACCGCATTCTCGTAATGAAAGCGGGTCAACTGGCAATGCAGGGCAGCCCTGCAACCATTTTTACGCCTGAAAACCTCAGCCAGTGGTTTGGCATTAATGCCATCGTTGAGCAGGCGCCGGATGGATTGAGTTGCTTCATCCGCTACCAACGACCGGAATAAACACCTAAGGGAGAACCCATGAAATTGATTAAGCAAAGCCTGAGCATGTTATGTCTGTTAGCGCTGACCACCACGGCTTTCGCTCAGACCCACGAAGTGCTGATGAAAAACAGAGGCGCGGGCGGCCCGATGGTATATGAACCTGATTATCTGGCGATTCAGCCAGGCGACACCGTGAAGTTTATTCGCAAGCATAAGAGCCATAACGCTGCGTCAATCGCAGAGCTTTCGCCAGCAGGCTACCCCGGATTTGTCGGCAAGATTGATGAGGAAATTGAGGTCAAGTACGACAAACCTGGATTTTACGGTATTAAATGCACCCCGCATTACGCGCAAGGGATGGTGATGCTCATTAAAGTGGGTGATGCAACCCTGCCTGACAGCTATCGAACCTTTAAGGCGCCGGGGATCGCGGATAAGCGTTTCCAGGACATTTATACACGCATTGAGAAACAGTAATCCAGATACGCGAAAATGGTGGGGGCGCACGGTGGCGGATAAAAAACAGGGCAATGAAGATGTTCAGGTACAGCGGCGAGAATGCCTGTGTAAACTCACAAAATTTGTCGGGGCTGCGGGTGTCACCGCCGCCGTCTGGCCGCTCATCTCCGCACTGGGGCCGGATGATAAAACCGTAGCAGAAAACGAACCTGTCGATGTCTCTCTCGCCGGGGTTGCCGTCGGCCAGACGGTGAAAAGAGTCTGGCAGGGAAAACTTATCCTTATTCATCACCGTACCCCGGAGGAAATTCGCTCAGCGCAGCAGGCGGATGTCCATCGTTTTATCGATCCGCAGGCTGACGGCGAACGTATCAAGACAGAGTATCCGCAGTGGCTGGTCATTCAAGGTTACTGCCCCCACGCAGGCTGTGTGCCCAATGCCAAACCCGGAGGACAAGGCTGGGTATGCCCTTGTCATGGCTCGGAGTTTGACACTTCAGGGCGCGTCACGCGGGGGCCCGCTACGGCGAATCTCGCAATCCCCGATTACGCGTTTCATCCCGATGGCCTGACTGTGCGTATCGGCGCGAAGGAAGTCTGAAATGGCGGCAGAACATCTATCCATACCCCGACGAGAACGAGTGTGGCGTATTCCCTTCCCTCGTACGGTCGCAGGCGTCTGGGTTTTTGCCGTCGGGATCATTCTGCTGGTGATGCTCGGAGTACAAATCCTTTCTGGTCTCGTTCTGGCGATGTTTTATGTACCCACGGAAGGGCTGGCCTTTGATTCAATCATTCATATTATGCGATCCGTGAGACACGGCGAACTGGTGCGCAACGCGCATTCTATTGGCGCATCGCTATTTTTCTTCGCCTGTTACCTGCACATCTTCCGCGCCATGTATTACAACGTGTACCGAAAGCCTTATCTCAAAATGTGGATGATAAGCGTGACGTTATACGTGTTACTGATGATCACCGCATTTCTGGGATATAGCCTGATTTGGGGGCAAAAAAGCTACTGGGCCGCCACCGTTATTACCGGATTCACTCGTGCGATCCCGTGGGTGGGAGATACGTTGTATTCGTTTTTAGTCGGCGGGTATGCTCCAGGAACCCCCACATTAGGCCGGTTTTATGTGCTTCATTTTATTATTCCCTTCGTCATTGTCGGGGGAACGA
Organism: Citrobacter sp. CK206; assembly: GCF_030333125.1. Classification (NCBI taxonomy): domain Bacteria; kingdom Pseudomonadati; phylum Pseudomonadota; class Gammaproteobacteria; order Enterobacterales; family Enterobacteriaceae; genus Citrobacter; species Citrobacter sp. CK206. The sequence goes on along the minus strand of NZ_JAOWGM010000030.1, from coordinate 531,728 downwards.
TATGGCATATCCGCACCGTACAGTCCGCATTTGCGCAGGCAATGAAAAAGACATTTACGCAGAGCGAGTCCCGGAAACTGTTTTTCGATTATAAAATCACCGACAGTGATGCCATCAAGCTCACTCTTTTCATGATGCTGTTCGCCTGGTTTTTATTCTTTGCCCCGCACTATCTCAGCAGCGCCGACAATTTTATCCCGGCAGATCCCACCGTAACGCCCGCTGTCGTGGCGCCTGAGTGGTATTTTTTGCCGTTCTTTTCCATTTTGCGCTGCTTCCCAAACGAACTTCTCGGGATAGCCGCCATGTGTGCTTCAGTGCTGATTTTTTATTTTCTCCCCTGGCTCGACACTTCACGTGCCCGCTTTCGCAATTACAGCAAGCTCGTTAAATGTGGTTTTTGGCTCTGGGTTGCTAATGCATTCTTTTTAGGATGGCTGGGTTCAAAAGCGCTGGTCGGCCCCGACCTGCCTGACGGTTTCAGTAATGAAGAGGGCTGGATACGCGCGGCATCGCAACTTTCAACGCTGGTTTACTTCGGATGGTTTGTCATCGTACTGCCCTGCCGACGTTTTCTGGAAAAGCAGGATTAACCGCCATGAAGGGATTAGTGAGATATAGCGTTTTATGGCTGTGCATTCTGGGCGCCAGCGCTGTCTGTGCGCAAGAGACGCCACCTCGCCAGGCGTGGAGTTTTAGCGGCATAACGGGCCACTATGATAAAGAACAACTGCAGCGCGGTTTACAGGTCTACGAAGAGAAATGCCGCGCCTGCCACGGGATGGTTCATCTTAATTTTCGCACCCTGACAAAGCCAGGCGGGCCCGAACTCTCGCTCACAGAGGCAAAGCGTCTTGCCAGCGGCTACGTCTTTCCCGACATTCAGGATGATGGTCAAACTGGCGAGCGGGAAGGTAATCTCAATGATACGTTTGTCTCGCCCTACCTTAACGATCAGGAAGCAAGATATCTTAATAATGGCGCCCTTCCCGTCGATTTAACCTATATCGTTCGCGCCAGAACGTACGACCGGGGGTTCCCGCAATTTCTGTTCGATGCCTTCTTGCCCTATACCGATCAGGGGGCGGATTACGTCTATGCCTTGTTGACAGGTTATCTGCCTGACGACCCGGAAATGAAGGCAAACCGATACGCTCCCGGCGGCATAATTAACATGCCGAAGCCGTTGTCTGATGGGGAGATCAACTGGTCAGAAAAGGACGATATACCAGAAACCGAAGAGCAGTACGCGCGGGACGTTACGGCTTTTCTGGCATGGGCTGCCGATCCGGCGCTTGAACAGCGAAAGCATCAGGGCCATTACGTAATGAGTTATCTGGTCATTATGCTGGCATTGCTGCTGATTTTGCGCCGATTAAAGAGACGCTCGTCAGAAAAAACGAGTGAGAGTGGTTAAGACAATGACCAGTCAGTCCAACGCTGACTGGTCTTCAACCGACGCGATACCTTAGCTGTGACGGCGATTGTCGTTACGGCGGCAGCGTTTGTCGTAGTGGCGAACCCACCAGTAACGATCGCTCACCTGCTCATGCCCACCTACGCGGGCGCCTGCCAGCCAGAGAATGGCACCAACAAAGATGCTCAGCACCGCACCATGTGCAAAAAATTGTGGCAGGTTAAACTGCGGTAACTGGTTTAAAATAGAATAACCAACACCAACCACCATGACCACTAACCCCAACCCCATGAGCACGTTACCGAGTAACGAAGCGTTTTTGCGTTTCATATGTCACCTCCGGAACTTTTGGGTTGTTTCAGGGAATACCCCTAATCCTTATGTGTAAAGTATAGACAACACTGTGCTTTATGAGTGCGTGGGCGATCACAATTACAACCTGTTATTCAACAAAACTTTACAAATAACCCTCTGAACAGCTTGACTTTCCAATAGTTCAAACAGGCAATTATTCAGCTTCCGGCACAATCCACGCTGTTTTTTGTCAAGCGCGGCCGCAGACAGTAAACTACGCGCCAGTTATGGACACACTCAGGACAAAAAACGTGACGATTAAATTGATTGTCGGCCTGGCGAACCCCGGCGCAGAATACGCGGCGACACGCCATAATGCGGGCGCATGGTACGTCGATTTACTGGCAGAGCGACTACGCGCGCCTCTGCGTGAAGAGCCGAAATTCTTCGGTTACACCTCCAGAGTGACCCTCGAAGGGGAAGATGTTCGCCTGCTGGTGCCGACCACGTTTATGAATCTGAGCGGTAAAGCCGTCGGCGCGATGGCCAGTTTTTACCGCATCATGCCCGATGAGATTCTGGTTGCCCACGACGAACTGGATCTCCCCCCTGGCGTCGCGAAATTTAAGTTAGGCGGCGGACACGGTGGTCATAATGGCCTGAAAGATATCATCAACAAACTGGGTAATAACCCTAACTTTCATCGCTTACGTGTCGGAATTGGTCATCCGGGCGATAAAAATAAAGTTGTCGGTTTTGTTCTGGGTAAACCGCCAGTGTCGGAACAAAAGTTAATTGACGACGCCATTGACGAAGCGGCACGTTGTACTGAAGTCTGGTTCAAAGAAGGGTTAACCAAAGCGACGAACCGATTACATGCCTTTAAAGCACAATAAGCAGTGATGTGCGGCATTTTTGCCGCGCGCTGTGTATAATAGGCAAAGTTGTTTACTTTTCTACAATCTGTTTTCTGCAACAGGTTGATTATCAAGATATTAAGGTGATTTAAATCATGGGATTCAAATGCGGTATCGTTGGTTTGCCCAACGTCGGGAAATCCACCCTGTTCAACGCCCTGACTAAAGCCGGTATTGAAGCGGCAAACTTCCCGTTCTGCACCATCGAGCCAAATACCGGTGTAGTGCCGATGCCCGATCCGCGTCTGGACAAACTGGCTGAGATTGTCAAGCCGCAGCGCATTCTCCCTACCACCATGGAGTTCGTCGACATTGCCGGTCTGGTAAAAGGCGCGTCGAAAGGCGAAGGCCTGGGTAACCAGTTCCTGACAAACATCCGTGAAACCGAAGCGATTGGTCACGTAGTACGCTGCTTTGAAAACGACAACATCATCCACGTTGCGGGGAAAGTAAACCCGGCGGAAGATATTGACGTTATCAACACCGAGCTGGCGCTGTCCGACCTTGATACCTGTGAACGCGCCATTCACCGCGTGCAGAAGAAAGCCAAAGGCGGCGATAAGGACGCGAAAGCTGAGCTGGCCGCGCTGGAAAAATGCCTGCCGCACCTGGAAAACGCCGGCATGCTGCGCTCACTGGATCTGACAGACGAAGATAAAGCGGCGATCCGCTATCTGAGCTTCCTGACGCTGAAGCCGACCATGTATATCGCTAACGTCAACGAAGATGGCTTCGAAAATAACCCGTACCTGGATCAGGTTCGCGCCATTGCCGATGCAGAAGGCTCTGTCGTGGTTCCGGTTTGTGCCGCTATCGAGGCCGACATCGCAGAACTCGACGATGCTGACCGTGACGAGTTTATGGCTGAGCTGGGTATTGAAGAACCGGGTCTCAACCGCGTAATTCGCGCTGGCTACAAGCTGCTGAATCTGCAAACTTATTTTACCGCTGGTGTGAAAGAAGTACGCGCGTGGACGATTCCTGTCGGCGCAACCGCACCGCAGGCTGCGGGTAAAATTCACACCGATTTTGAGAAAGGCTTTATTCGTGCACAGACCATCGCTTTCGACGACTTCATCACGTACAAAGGTGAACAAGGCGCGAAAGAAGCCGGTAAGATGCGTGCGGAAGGCAAAGACTACATCGTTAAAGACGGCGATGTGATGAACTTCTTGTTCAACGTCTAATTGTTGCCTTATGAGGTTTCAATAAACCTCGTAAAGTCCACAAAAACCCATAAAATCCACGCAATTGCGTGGATTTTTTATTTAAAGCGTATCCGTTGATATCATGGAAGCGCGATCGGAACTGAGTATAGCGGTGGTATAATCTGAATAGCCACCCATTTTGTAGACGCCTTAAGTGGTTGTAGTTATAAATTATCCTTTGTATGAGGCTTCTTGTCCGCAATGACAGGCGGAAGTCGGCTAAAAACGATATTACATGTTATTTGATCATATCCAGAATGTCTTGAGCCTTTTGAAATAGCTCGTCATAAGTGACAATCTCAACGTTTGTCATACTATTTCTGAATAGCTCAAATGATTTGTATTGACTATTATTTTTAAGCTCCGACTCAAGTGTACCAATAACAATTAAGCATTTAGGATTGAATGCCGAAAATGAATCACCTCCGTTACCTTCACTTAGTTTGAAATATTCCTTCATTAATTGGTCTTTATAATTTAACACCTGAACAAACGCCCCAGATAGTTCTTCGCTAATTGAATAGGCATTAGTTCTATATCTTCTCCCCAGTAATATCGTCTTTGGGGTCTTTATTTCGACCAATACTATATTTCCAGTCAGCCTGCTTGCGTAGATAAAGTCGACAAGATTACCACCCGAATTGTTTATTGATTTTCCACCAACATAGCATTTACTGCCTAACTGAAACATACTTTGTGGAAATATCTGTGATAATACAGCAGGACATTTTTGTAGAAGAGTTTGCCAGAATTCCTCGGATGCATTTTCACGATTTACTTTCCAGACACCTATTGCTTCCTCTAAAGAGATTTCGACCTGCTCATCCAGCTTGACCTCTGCTACACACTTAGAGGCAGACACTATTTCTGATATTTTATTTAAATGTTCTTTCCTGGCCTTTCTTAGCCACTCAGCCGAATATATTTCCGGCTGCCTGTCAATAATCGCATGATGATTCGGGCACAACAGAAGATAGTTTTCTGTTTGAAGTAGTTGGTCTGCATTTGTAGAAGGGTTGTGTCTTGGCCCGTGAGAGTGAATGGCTTCAATCGAAGCTATTTCCCCAATAAATGATGAGTCCTGAAGCATGAGGTTTTGATCACAACCTGGAAACGAGCATCGATAGCCGCTCAATATAGCTACCTGCCGCTTCACGCTAGCGGAGAGATGACGTCTTATCTTTCTCTTAAAGGTTACTTTTTCCGCCTCAAATTCCATTAGCACAACCTCAACTTTAGCAGTGTATTTTATTTATCCTGACGCGCATCTTGCAGATGCGTACAGCATATTCGAGTATCTTTACCTGCATCATACGATTTTGTCAGTAGATTTCCACTCACCGTTTTTGAGTGAAGATTCTCCGCAACGAGCGACAACATCTGGTCGCCAGCCGCGCTCAGCCGCTGTCGACTCATCATTGCCCTTTGCACTAAACATAAATCTGCCCGAAATGGGTGTTCATGAACGGAAGCTTTACTCATCATTGACCAATAGGAAAAAGTTGATCAACCAAGTAACACAGGTAAGATATATCTAATCCGAATCATTAAGAAGCACTATGCAAGTGAGGGTCCTATGGGGATTCCAGGAAATTATTACCTTAAGGGTTATATAGATGACTCCAGGCCAGGCCACATCGAGACGCTCTTTCAGGCAACATTCTCTGGCACAGAAGAAGTCGTTGCATCCTGCCCTCTTTTACCCGAAGAAGTTTTTCTCTTGGTCGAACGGCTTTACTGGACCTCGATTGATGGCGACACGATTTATAAAAACGATGACAGCGGTACTAAATTAATTCTAAAATATCCTTTTTCACGATTTTGGGATGTTATTACAAATAACTTTGCTATAGCACAATATTCTGAACATTACGGGCTTTCTTTTCAGCTAAATTTGAGAGAGAAACTCAATCTCGATAACCTGCAATTCCCTCATTTCATCCGCATCACACTGCCGGGAAACTCGATTGGTGACGAATTTAACAAAATAAAAACACGCCCTCATCATGCTGGTATTGATCATTTCGAATGCCGCTCAGATATAATTTCTCATGCTACATATGTAGAAGGAATGTTGTACAAAATAATAATTAATAGTGGACTGTCAGTAACCGGGTCCATTGATGAAATGACATTTAATGAAAAAATAGTATTTTGCAGAAAGAACAAGCTACTTAAAATGAAACTTATTAATATAGTCTGGCTTTTGAAAAATTTAAGAAATGAGGCAGCCCATCAATTTTCCTTTGAAATTGATGATTCTTCAGAAAGTCATCTGGAAATAAAACCCGTCAGCGAAAAACTGTTAGTCGGGATAAAAGAGTTTGTTAAAACCTGCGAGAAGCGATATGGTTTGACAGCAGCTAAGATACATCGCTTTGATAATAGCTTTCGAATGCTTGCGGGAGAGCTAAATGAAGCAGCTAACCTTACCCAGGTCATTACTCTGGGAAAGCAGTTCCCGGTCGAACTATCTAGTTATTTTTACGGATAATGGAAACTACAAATTATCAACGCTAACAGAGAATTCAGAACCGAGTATGAGTCAATCTAAGATATCCGGCCATCCCCGTTGATAATGGTTAGCGAACTCCCTTCAATGTTGGCATGGTTAAATATTCGCTCAAGGGAATTGTGGTTTTTAGGGATCTGAGCTTTTGACCCATAACGTATCTTCGTGAAAGAGACACCTTTCACGAATAACAAAAATCCACGCAAAAGCGTGGATTTTTTTCATAACGCTGCACTTCACATTAATAACCAGCCGCTGACTAACGGGCAATCTCACCCGACTACCCCTGCTCTGCCGCTATTAAATAGGGCGCAATGCTCGCTAATTTCTCCCGGGTTTCCGTCAGTTCGCGTTCCGGCATAGATTGCGCGATGATTCCCGCCCCCGCCTGTATCCAGCTGCGCAGGCTGTCCTGAAATACGGAACGCAGAACTAGCGCCGCATCAAAGCGCGTATCGTCCAGCAGCAGGATTGCGCCGGAATAAAGCTCTCGCGGCGTCTTCTCAATTTGCATAATCGCGTTCAGAGCAGCATTTTTAGGGATACCTGAGGCGGTAATCGACGGAAACAGCACGGTAAACGCATCCCAGGCATCCTTGTTTTCCGCAAGCTGACCGCTCACGCCAGACCCCAGATGCTGAACGCTGCCGCGCTGGCGAACCGACATTAAATCTTCAACCACCACGCTGCCCGGCTGGCAAACGGCCTCCAGTTCAGCAATAGCTTCTTTGACCGAAAGGATATGCTCAAGCACCTCTTTACTGTCGTGCAGCAGTTCTGCCTCTTTCGCCTTATTATGCTCCGGGTTTCCCATGCGATCGCGGGTGCCCGCAAGCGGTTCAGTGACCACTTTATTGCCCGTCACTGACATCACCAGTTCCGGGCTAAAGCCCAGCGCTTCGCGTCCTTCCTGACGGAACATAAACGACCGCACAGGTGTATTTGCCTGCCGCCCGTATAACAGCGTGGCGGGCATATCAATCCGCGATGGCAGGGGAATGGCGCGCGAGACAATCACTTTGACATACTCGCCACGGCGGATCTCCGCAACGGCGCGCGCAACCTGTTGTTTATACGCCTCGCCATTGAGGGCGGTATCCACCGCCAGTGGTGCGTTCTGCGTCGTTGTACTGGCCTCTTTTACCCACTCGCACAAACGTCGGCACCCGTCGGCGGAGTCCGCATAAACGGTGACATTTCCCTTTTCAAAAATAAGTTCTTCACGGGGAACGGTTAACGTCAGCAGCGGCCACTCCCCGGCGTTAAAGGCAATCCCCCGCGCATGCGCCGCAAAGTTGAACCCAACCTGTCCATAAACCCGACGTCCTTTCACCTGAGGATGTGCCATAAAACGACGCGCGCAGTCGGCAATGGAATCCACCGCCCATTTTTGCTCCCCGGCATCATCAATAAATGTCGCCTGCGTTCCGTCGGCATTAATGTGCAGCCGTGCCTGGCACCCTTTGCCTAAATACCAACAGGGTTGGCGCTCATAGACATAACACTCTTCTTCTGCGAACTGGCGTAAAACGCCAGAAATCGTCGGCAGCCATTGTTCCTCTGGTAACGCCAGGTGTAGAAATTCACTGATTTTCATCCCTTACCTCTCTGTGTTATTCCCGGATCAATCAATTGCGCTTGTCATCAGTTCTCTTGCCGAATGCAGCCGGATATAAGCAACCCACGCCGCCAGCAACGTGAATGCCCCGGCAAACAGGAAGCAGGCAGCATAGCCAAAATGTTGAGCAACAACGCCACCGATAACGCCTGCCAGAATGGCGATTGCCGCGTCAGTACATTGAAAGAGGGTGAAGTCGACACCGGCCTGCAAAGGCGATGAAAGCGACATCAGCGTGGCGTAAAGACAGACCAGCGCGCAGGCCAGCGAAATGGACTGGACAATGACCAGACACTGGAGAATCGTCAGCAGCAGATGACCCGGCGCCATCATGAGCGTCACCACCACCGCCAGCAGCGCGATCCCCTGGACGCCATAAGCCGTCAACAGCGCTCTGCCGGGTGAGGTGTATTTCATCAGCAATCCACCGGCCAGCGTTCCTGCTATGCCCGCTGCAATATTGCCGCCGCTAAACAGCGCGCCCAACGCGGACATGCTTAACCCATGATCCAATAACAGCGGCGCCAGAAGAGGCAGCACAAACCGCATGCCTGAATTCAGCATCAATACCAGCAGTAAGCCCAGGCGCGCCTGTTTCCTCCTTAGCGCATAACTTAACGCCGGAACATGCGGGATAGTCGCTGTTCGCGTCGGCTCCGTAATGCGCCACAGCGGGAATGACAGCGCCATAATCAGCACCGCCATCATCAGCATGGCGACAGGCCAGCCGGATGCTGCCGACAGCATCAGAAACACCCCGCCACCGCACATCATTCCCAGATAGCTGCCGCCAACCTGCACGCTGTTTCCCCAGCCGTAACCCGCGCGGGTCAGTTGATCGACGCAAAAGCCGTCGCTGGCGATATCAATGGTGGAGGCGACCGTGCCTGCCACCATAAACAGAACAAATAACGCGACGATTTGCGTATCGGGAAATCCCCCTTCTCGCCCAAACCAGCCAATCGCTGCGGCAATCATCAGGATCGCCGCTAACGCGACCTGACCACGCAGGATTAACATCCGGGAACGGCGTTCCGGGCTACCGGGCGGAAGCCGCCAGCGTTCGATCCACGGCGCCCAAATAAACTTCAGCGCCCAGGGCAGCATGAACAGAGTTGTCGCACCGGCAAGCGCCAGCGATCCGCCAGCAGCGCGCACCAGCGCGGGTAAGGACTGCATAGACAGCGCCGATACCAGGCTCTGCGTCACATAGATGCCGGCAATAGCAAAAATCACCCGCCCGGCCGTCAACGTCAGCGGTTTCACATTCGACTGAACATCACTCATGCACCCACTCTCCAGACGCGGAAACCCCGTCGTCGCGCCACACGCGCGCGGCCATTTGCGCCTGCCACAGCGTCTGATAACGTCCATGATGTGAGAGCAATTGCGCATGAGTACCCTGCTCAACCACCTGTCCCTCTTCCATCACCAGAATGTTTCCGGCCCCGGCGATGGTGGATAAACGGTGAGCGATGATAATCACCGTCCGGTTGTGAACCAGGTTATCGATCGCTTTTTGCACCGCCAGCTCGCTTTCAATATCCAGCGCGGCGGTCGGTTCATCGAGAATGACGACCGGCGCGTTTTTCAATAACGCTCTGGCAATGGAAATCCGCTGGCGCTCGCCGCCCGATAGCTGGCCGCCCATCTCTCCCATTGGCGTCAGCCAGCCTTGCGGAAGACGGGAAATAAACTCAAGGCACTGCGCCGCGCGGGCGGCCTCTTCCACCTCCTGTCGCGTCGCCTGTGGGCGCGCGATACGGATATTCGCCAGCAGCGTGTCATCAAACAGCCAGACATCCTGGAAAACAACAGAAATCAGGCTATTGAGCTGTTCCGGCGTCAGGCGGCGAATATCGACGCCGCCAATAGAAATCTGCCCTTGCTGCGGATCGGCATAGCGCATTAACAGTTTAGTGACCGTGGTTTTGCCTGCGCCGGAGGCACCCACCAGCGCGCTCATACTGGCTGCCGGGAACGTCAAAGAAACATGATTAAGCGCGTGACCGTCGCCTTCTTCGTAGCGATAGCTGACGTTGTCAAAGCGGATATCGTAACGTTCCGGCATCTCGCTTTGCTCTGCGACGGGAAGCGGTGCTATCGCCATAAACTGCTCAATCCGTTGCAGGGCGCTGGCGATCAGTTCCACAACCGAGGTGTAGCTGATAAACATCGCCATCGGTTCTGCGAAGCGCATAATCATCGCGACGGCGGCAATCAAAAAGGCGAGGTTCAGAGTGCCCGTCACCACCCAGACGATCCCGGATAACACCACCACCTGTAGGCCCAACTCCACGACGCTGGCGATCAGCATCGTCGCGCCAGCGCCCTGGCGGTGAGTGCGGGTCTGTAAGTTTTCCAGCGCATTGAAATGCGCCAGCAGCGCCCGGCTTTTATCGGCATCGCTGCCGCAGGTGCGCAATACCATCATCCCCTGAGCAAATTCAACGATATCGCCGCTCAGACGCTGGTGCGCTTCTCCCAGCGTCTGCATTTGTCGCCGCATCGCCGGGCGGCGCCAGTAATAAAACGGCACCAGCAGAGGGAAGATCAGCAACATCACCAGCCCCAGCCGCCAGTCTATCCACAATGTCGCCAGAGACGCCGTCAGCGGCGTGACAATGGTGAGCAGCAAAATATTGGCTATCGCAATAACATAATTAAGGTTTTCATCCACGCTGCCCAGCAGCAAGGCGTTCATTTCGCCCGCCCTGCCGCGCTGGAGCTTCTCCAGCGGCACGCGGCGTAACTGCTCGCCAAGTCGCAGGCGCAACTCATGGGTGGCCTGCGCCAGATGACCACGGTATTCAAAGCCCAGGCCATACCAGCGTAGCGCCAGCGTCACAATCGTGGCAACGCTGAAGGCCACAGCCCAGTTAAGAAGTTGCGGCGCGTCTCCCCGTAACAGCGCATCAATGATCGGATAAAGACAGGCAAAGGCGATCCCCTGCATGAATGCCGCCAGCAACAGCGCCAGCATACTGCGCCTCAGCATCCTGGCCTGACTGCCAACGCTGGAGATAAGCTGGCGCCAGATGACGCGCCAGGCCAGGTTATCCGCAGGATTATTGTCTTTCATTTTCCACCACCTCTTCCTGTGTTCCACCCGGCACCCAATGCTGCGCCTGCTGATAGTGTTGCCAGAGCCGTTGATACAGGCCACCCTGCGCCAACAGTTGCGTATGGTTCCCTATTTCCCTGAGCTGTCCGTCGGAAAACAGCAATATCACATCGGCCTGAGTCACCATTGAAAGACGATGCGCGACCATGATGACCGTCCGGCCGCGCATGGCCGCCGCGAGCGCCTTGATAAGCGCCGCTTCGTTTTCCGGGTCAGCAAACGCCGTCGCCTCATCGAGCACCAGGATGGGGCGATCCTGCAAAAGCGCCCTGGCGATAGTGATGCGCTGCCGCTGGCCGCCGGAGAGAAATACCCCGCGTTCCCCGACTCGCGTGTTGTAACCTTCTGGCAGCGCGCTAATAAAATCATGAGCCTGCGCCACTCTGGCCGCCGCTATTACCGCCTCCAGCGGCGTATCCGGCGCGCCCAGACGAATGTTATTGGCTATCGTGTCGGCAAAAAGGAAGTTGTCCTGAAACACAAACGAGAGTTGCTTCATCAGGGTGTCCGTCTGCATATCGCGCAGATCCACGCCGCCAATACGGATATGGCCTTTGTCCGGGTCGGCGTAGCGCAGCAGCAAGCGCGCCACGGTGCTTTTTCCGGCGCCGCTTGGCCCGACCAGCGCCACAATTTGCCCGGCAGGCACATGAAAGCTCACCTCCTGCAACGCGGCGCCAGTACGCGCTTGCGGATAATGAAAGCTCACCTGCTCAAAGGTAATGCTCGCCTCTTGCGGCTGCTGGTCAGACAGCGGCAGCGATAACTCCGGCATCGCGAGAACCTGATAAATACGCTGAATGCTTAAACGCGTTTGCGCGACCAGGTTATTGAGCATCATCATTGGCATTACGGCTTCGGCCATTCCGCTGCCCAGCAGTAAAACGGCCACCCACGCGATAAAATCGAGACCGCCATAGTGCAACAGGCCGTATCCCGACCAGATCAGGACAAACAGGGTCGGGAGAGGATTCAGAATCGAGAAGGAAAAACGCGCTGAAAAACCGGCTTTGCGATACCAGGTTTTGAGCACATCGACCCACTCTTCAAGGGCGCGTTGATAGCGCAAAAAACTGGTGCTGCCGCTATCAAACGTTCTCACCACGGGCATGGCCTGCACGAACTCAATAACCGCCGCACTGACCTGCTCGCGCGCCTTATGATAACGCTGAGCCATATCTTCCGAACGCTGGCGGGCGAGCACGAGAACAACCGAGCCAAACGCCAGTACCCCCAGCGTCGCGATTGCCAGCCGCCAGTCCAGCCAGAACAAGATAACGATTGTCGCCAGCGGCATGATGATCGCGCGGGCATAGAGCGGCGTGCTGTCGGCCACAAAAATATGTAACGACTTCACGTCATCCAGCATCACTTTCGCCACTGACCCGCTGCCCATTTGCTGTAACACGCCAGGCGGAAGCTGCAATGCTTTACGGGCTAACCTGCTGCGCAGAATGTTCTCCAGATGAAAAGCCGCGTAATGAGAGGTGTTGAACGCCTGTAAGCGCAGAACAAAAGTTAAGACCACGCAGCCGATCACGCCGCCCAGCGGCCAGGCCGGAATAGCGTCAGGCGTCGCGCGAATGTCACGCAGGCTCCACGCCAGAAAAAGGAGCGCCCCCAGGCTGGTTAATGCCGCCAGCCCCGCCAGCGCCATAGCTAAAATAACCTTCCTGCGAACCGGTGTAATCACCTGCCAGAGAGGAAATCGGGACAGCGATTCAGTATTGGATGATTGAGATGACATGGGAGTAACTGAATTTCCTGATGAATTTTTACGGACGCCAAAAACGACAATTCAGGGTGGCGTTCTGAGAATTAATGTGAATAATAACCATTATCAATAACTCATCTACCCCATTCGGTTCTATTTATACCCGCATTGGTCTAAGCCACAGGGAGATAACCAGGTCATGACGGAGTCACCGCAAACGCAATCTGAAATCTCTATTCACCAGTTGGTGGTCGGGAAACCTGCAAACGATGGCAATATTCCTGCTCAGTGTGAACTGCTGCGCTGTTCGTTGCAGGAAGGTATGGATATTTTGCTCTGGAGGGGCCATTTTGCGCGGCCTGAGACGTTGCAGCTACACGACGATCTGGGCAGGATTAACTTCTCGTGCATCCTGGAAGGCACATCGCGCTTTGCGATTCAGGGACTCAGGCGCCACACCGACTGGGAGCTTGCGCGCAATCGCCATTACATTACCCATACGCCAGACTGCCGTGGCAGCGCCTCCTATTGTGGCCGATTCGAGAGCATTACCCTCTCCTTCAGCCCTGAAACCCTCGCGCTGTGGGTGCCGGATATTAGCGCGGTCATTAAGAATAAGATCGACTCCCACTGCTGTTGCCAGCAGCAGCGTTGTAATGCTGAAACCCACTTAACGGCTCAGGCCTTGCGTCACGCGCTGATGCGCATGCACGGCGGCTTCAGTCATGAACAAAAGCCGTCGACGCTATGGTTGCAGGGGCAAAGTCTGGTCATGCTCAGTCTGGTGCTGGATGAACATCGCGAAGACGCCAGTTGCCTCTCCTGCCACTTAAACCCGATGGAACGTCAGAAACTGCTGCGGGCGAAGGATCTGCTGCTGGCTGATCTGACGCAAGCACCGGGCGTCGCGGAGCTGGCCAGAGAGTCCGGTCTGAGCGTTCTCAAAATTAAGCGAGGCTTCCGCGTTCTGTTCAACAACAGCGTCTATGGCCTGTTTCAGGCTGAACGAATGCAGGAAGCCAGAAGACGCCTGGCCAACGGCAATACTTCCGTCATGACGGTGGCGGCCGATCTGGGCTATGCCAACGCCAGCCATTTTTCTGCCGCCTTCCAGAAACAGTTTGGCGTAACCCCTTCGACCTTTAAACGCGTGATGTAACCGGGGTCGCGCCCCCCTAAATTCCTCCCTGACAGAGGCCCGGATACCCCATCCGGGCCTCTGTTCTTTCCGCCTGTTACCAACCCGAAACGGGCATAAATAAACCCGTTTCGGGTAGCATCCAATTGTTAATAATTATTATTCTCATATGAGCAATGCTTTTCGGTAAGACGTGCCATCAGGAGGAAGAATGATTTCTGGCGCACCATCTCAGGATTCGCTGTTACCGGACAACCGCCACGCGGCTGATTACCAACAATTACGCGAGCGGCTCATACAGGAACTGAATTTAACGCCGCAGCAGTTACATGAAGAGAGCAATCTGATCCAGGCCGGCCTGGATTCAATAAGATTGATGAGATGGTTACACTGGTTTCGTAAAAATGGCTATCGCCTTACCCTTCGCGAGCTGTATGCCGCCCCCACGCTGGCGGCATGGAACCAGTTAATGCTCAGCCGGTCGCCGGAGAACGCGGAAGAAGAAACTCTGCCCGACGAATCATCCTGGCCGAACATGACCGAAAGTACCCCCTTCCCATTGACGCCGGTACAGCACGCCTACCTGACGGGCCGCATGCCGGGGCAGACGCTTGGCGGCGTGGGTTGCCACCTGTATCAGGAGTTTGAAGGCCATTGTCTGACGGCGTCGCAGCTGGAGCAGGCCATCACGACCTTGCTGCAACGCCACCCAATGCTGCATATCGCCTTTCGCCCCGACGGGCAGCAGGTCTGGCTACCGCAACCTTACTGGAATGGCGTCACCGTTCATGATTTACGCCATAACGACGCTGAAAGCCGCCAAGCCTATCTGGACGCACTGCGCCAGCGCCTGAGCCACCGTCTTTTACGCGTGGAAATCGGCGAAACGTTTGATTTTCAGCTGACGCTCTTGCCGGACAATCGCCACCGCCTCCATGTCAATATTGACCTGCTGATTATGGATGCCTCCAGCTTTACGCTTTTCTTCGATGAGCTTAACGCCCTGCTGGCCGGAGAATCGCTGTCGGCTATCGACACCCGCTATGATTTCCGCTCGTATTTGCTGCACCAGCAGAAGATCAATCAACCACTGAGAGACGACGCGCGCGCTTACTGGCTGGCGAAAGCATCGACGCTTCCCCCCGCGCCCGTCTTGCCGCTGGTCTGCGAACCCGCCACGCTACGTGAAGTCCGTAATACCCGACGCCGCATGATTGTCCCGGCAACACGCTGGCACGCCTTTAGCAACCGGGCCGGCGAATATGGCGTGACGCCAACAATGGCGCTGGCGACCTGTTTTTCTGCCGTGCTGGCTCGCTGGGGCGGCCTGACGCGTCTGCTGCTTAACATCACCTTATTCGACCGCCAGCCGCTGCACCCGGCGGTTGGCGCAATGCTTGCCGACTTCACCAATATTCTTCTGCTGGATACCGCCTGCGATGGCGATACCGTCAGCAACCTGGCGCGTAAAAACCAGCTCACGTTTACGGAGGACTGGGAGCATCGCCACTGGTCCGGCGTCGAGCTACTCCGTGAACTCAAACGCCAGCAGCGCTACCCCCACGGCGCCCCGGTGGTATTTACCAGCAATCTGGGGCGTTCCCTCTACAGCAGCCGCGCAGAATCGCCGTTGGGCGAGCCGGAATGGGGCATCTCGCAAACGCCGCAGGTCTGGATAGATCATCTGGCGTTCGAGCATCACGGCGAGGTCTGGCTACAATGGGACAGCAACGACGCGCTGTTCCCTCCGGCGTTAGTCGAAACATTGTTCGACGCCTACTGCCAGTTGATTAACCAACTCTGCGATGACGAAAGCGCCTGGCAAAAGCCGTTCGCAGATATGATGCCCGCCAGCCAGCGCGCGATACGCGAACGGGTCAACGCCACCGGCGCCCCCATTCCCGAAGGCTTGCTGCATGAAGGCATTTTCCGTATCGCTCTGCAACAGCCGCAGGCGCTGGCGGTAACGGACATGCGTTATCAGTGGAATTATCATGAGCTGACAGACTATGCCCGCCGTTGCGCGGGCAGGTTAATCGAGTGCGGGGTTCAGCCCGGCGATAATGTGGCTATCACGATGTCGAAAGGCGCAGGACAACTTGTTGCGGTTCTGGCCGTCCTGCTGGCCGGGGCGGTTTACGTTCCGGTTTCGCTGGACCAGCCTGCCGCACGGCGCGAGAAAATCTACGCTGACGCCAGCGTCCGGCTGGTGCTCATTTGCCAGCACGACGCCAGCGCCTGGTCAGACGATATTCCCGTCCTTGCCTGGCAGCAGGCCATTGAGGCGGAGCCGATCGTCAACCCGGTGGTACGCGCCCCCACGCAACCGGCCTACATTATCTACACCTCCGGCTCTACCGGTACGCCGAAAGGGGTAGTCATTTCTCACCGGGGAGCGCTTAACACCTGTTGCGATATCAATACCCGCTATCAGGTTGGCCCGCATGACAGGGTGCTGACCCTCTCCGCCCTGCATTTTGATTTATCGGTTTACGACATTTTTGGCGTACTGCGTGCGGGCGGCGCGCTGGTGATGGTGATGGAAAATCAACGGCGCGATCCTCACGCATGGTGTGAGCTGATCCAGCGCCATCAGGTCACGCTCTGGAACAGCGTCCCGGCGCTGTTCGATATGCTGCTGACCTGGTGTGAAGGTTTCGCCGACGCCACGCCGGAAAACCTGCGCGCAGTGATGCTTTCCGGCGACTGGATCGGGCTTGACCTCCCCGCCCGTTATCGGGCCTTCCGTCCACAAGGACAATTTATCGCGATGGGCGGCGCCACCGAGGCGTCTATCTGGTCTAACGCCTGCGAAATTCACGACGTCCCTGCCCACTGGCGCTCCATCCCTTACGGTTTTCCGCTAGCCAACCAACGCTACCGGGTGGTGGATGAACGGGGCCGGGACTGCCCTGACTGGGTGCCGGGCGAATTATGGATTGGCGGCATCGGGGTCGCGGAAGGCTATTTCAACGACCCCCTGCGCAGCGAGCAGCAATTTTTGACGCTCCCGGACGAGCGCTGGTATCGCACCGGCGATCTCGGCTGCTACTGGCCAGACGGCACAATCGAGTTCCTCGGTCGTCGCGACAAGCAGGTCAAAGTCGGAGGATATCGCATCGAGCTGGGCGAAATCGAAAGCGCGCTCAGCCAGCTGGCAGGGGTGAAACAAGCAACCGTTCTGGCGATCGGCGAAAAAGAAAAAACGCTGGCGGCATACGTTGTTCCTCAGGGCGAGGCTTTTTGCGTTACCGATCATCGGAACCCGGCACTGCCGCAGGCGTGGCACACGCTTGCGGGAACGTTGCCCTGTTGCGCCATCTCGCCAGAGATCTCCGCAGAACAGGTAGCCGATTTCCTTCAGCATCGCCTGTTAAAACTAAAGCCGGGTCACACCGCTGGCGCCGATCCTCTCCCCCTGATGAACTCACTCGCTATCCAGCCGCGCTGGCAGGCCGTGGTGGAACGCTGGTTAGCATTTCTGGTGACGCAACGGCGACTGAAGCCCGCTGCTGAAGGTTATCAGGTCTGCGCTGGTGAAGAACGCGAGGATGAGCACCCGCATTTCAGCGGACATGACTTAACCTTATCGCAAATTCTTCGCGGCGCCCGCGACGAACTGTCGTTACTGAACGACGCGCAGTGGTCGCCGGAAAGCCTGGCCTTCAACCATCCGGCCAGCGCCCCGTATATTCAGGAACTGGCGACAATTTGCCAACAGCTTGCACAGCGCTTACAGCGCCCGGTACGCCTGCTTGAGGTGGGAACCCGCACTGGCCGCGCCGCAGAATCGCTGTTAGCACAGCTCAACGCCGGACAGATTGAGTATGTCGGGCTTGAGCAGAGCCAGGAGATGCTGCTGAGCGCCCGGCAGAGGCTTGCCCCCTGGCCTGGCGCCCGTCTGTCCCTCTGGAATGCAGACACGCTGGCGGCGCACGCTCACTCGGCGGACATTATCTGGCTTAATAACGCCCTGCATCGTCTGCTGCCGGAAGATCCCGGGCTCCTTGCGACATTACAACAGCTTGCCGTTCCCGGCGCGCTGCTCTACGTGATGGAGTTTCGCCAGTTAACGCCGTCCGCATTGCTCAGCACGCTTCTGTTAACCGATGGGCAGCCGGAGGCCTTGCTGCATAACAGCGCCGACTGGGCGGCATTATTTAGCGCAGCCGCCTTCAACTGTCAGCATGGCGATGAGGTCGCGGGGTTACAACGTTTCCTCGTACAATGTCCTGACAGGCAGGTGCGCCGCGATCCCCGGCAACTTCAGGCCGCCCTCGCCGGGCGTCTGCCGGGGTGGATGGTGCCGCAACGGATCGTCTTCCTCGACGCCTTACCGCTGACGGCTAACGGGAAGATTGACTATCAGGCGCTGAAGCGTCGTCATACCCCTGAAGCGGAAAACCCGGCCGAAGCGGATTTACCCCAGGGCGACATTGAAAAACAGGTTGCCGCCCTCTGGCAGCAACTCTTATCGACTGGCAATGTCACCAGAGAAACCGACTTCTTCCAGCAAGGCGGCGATAGCCTGCTGGCGACCCGTCTGACCGGGCAACTTCATCAGGCAGGTTATGAAGCGCAATTAAGCGACCTGTTTAATCATCCCCGGCTAGCGGATTTTGCCGCCACGCTGCGGAAAACCGACGTCCCGGTCGAACAACCATTCGTCCACTCCCCTGAAGATCGCTACCAGCCCTTTGCGCTTACCGACGTGCAGCAGGCTTACCTGGTGGGGCGTCAGCCGGGCTTTGCCCTGGGCGGCGTCGGCTCACATTTCTTTGTTGAATTTGAAATTGCCGATCTGGATCTCACCCGGCTGGAGACGGTCTGGAACCGATTAATCGCCCGCCACGATATGCTGCGCGCCGTCGTGCGTGATGGACAGCAACAGGTGCTCGAACAGACGCCCCCCTGGGTGATACCCGCACACACCCTCCATACGCCTGAAGAGGCGTTGCGGGTACGCGAAAAACTGGCGCATCAGGTACTCAACCCCGAAGTGTGGCCGGTATTCGATCTCCAGGTCGGATACGTGGACGGGATGCCCGCCCGCCTGTGGCTGTGTCTGGATAACCTGTTGCTTGACGGTCTGAGCATGCAGATCCTGCTGGCGGAGCTGGAGCACGGCTACCGCTACCCGCAACAGTTGCTTCCGCCGCTGCCCGTCACCTTCAGGGATTATCTGCAACAACCCTCGCTACAGTCGCCCAATCCAGATTCTCTGGCATGGTGGCAGGCGCAGCTTGATGATATTCCTCCGGCGCCTGCGTTGCCGTTGCGCTGCTTGCCTCAGGAAGTTGAAACACCTCGCTTCGCCCGCCTGAACGGCGCGCTGGACAGCACGCGCTGGCATCGGCTGAAAAAACGGGCGGCTGACGCCCATCTCACCCCGTCGGCCGTGCTGTTGTCGGTGTGGTCAACGGTTCTCTCTGCATGGAGTGCGCAGCCTGAGTTCACGCTTAACCTTACGCTTTTCGACAGGCGACCGCTGCACCCGCAAATCAACCAGATTCTGGGCGATTTCACCTCGCTGATGCTGCTGAGCTGGCATCCCGGCGAAAGCTGGCTGCACAGCGCGCAGTCACTACAGCAGCGGCTGAGCCAGAACCTCAACCACCGCGATGTGTCGGCCATCCGCGTGATGCGTCAACTGGCGCAACGGCAAAACGTGCCTGCCGTTCCGATGCCCGTCGTCTTTACCAGCGCGCTGGGCTTTGAGCAGGATAACTTCCTCGCCCGGCGTAATCTGCTCAAACCGGTCTGGGGCATCTCCCAGACGCCGCAGGTCTGGCTCGATCACCAGGTTTATGAATCCGAAGGCGAACTGCGCTTTAACTGGGATTTTGTCGCCGCGCTGTTTCCTGCCGGGCAGGTGGAGCGCCAGTTTGAACAGTATTGCGCATTGCTAAACCGAATGGCCGAGGATGAAAGCGGCTGGCAACTGCCGCTCGCCGCGCTGGTGCCTCCCGTTAAACACGCAGGGCAATGCGCAGAGCGCCCACCGCGCGTATGCCCTGAGCACTCTCAGCCACACATTTCGGCGGACGAGAGCACCGTCAGCCTGATTTGCGACGCCTTCCGCGAGGTGGTTGGCGAGTCTGTCACACCCGCAGAAAACTTCTTTGAGGCGGGCGCAACGTCGCTGAATCTGGTGCAACTGCACGTTTTGTTACAACGTCACGAATTTTCCACCCTGACGTTGCTTGACCTCTTCACCCACCCTTCTCCTGCCGCCCTGGCCGATTATCTGGCCGGCGTCGCCACGGTGGAGAAAACAACACGTCCTCGCCCTGTTCGCCGTCGTCAGCGGCGGATATAGCGCGAAGCAAACTGATTTTCCCCGGAACGCCATCGCGGACGCCTGGCGTTCCATTGACTTTGTGAATCTTAGGAAACGGGACCGATTATGGATAACTTGCGCTTCTCTTCTGCGCCGACAGCAGATTCCATTGATGCATCGATCGCTCAACACTACCCGGACTGCGAACCTGTCGCGGTTATCGGCTACGCCTGCCATTTTCCTGAATCGCCGGATGGCGAAACGTTCTGGCAAAACCTGCTGGAAGGTCGTGAATGCAGCCGGCGCTTTACACGCGAAGAGCTTCTGGCCGTCGGTCTGGATGCCTCCATCATTGACGATCCTCATTATGTCAATATCGGTACGGTGTTAGACAACGCCGACTGCTTCGACGCCACCCTGTTTGGCTATTCGCGACAGGAAGCGGAGTCGATGGACCCGCAGCAGCGCCTGTTTTTGCAGGCGGTCTGGCATGCGCTGGAACATGCCGGTTATGCCCCCGGCGCCGTCCCCCATAAGACCGGCGTTTTCGCCTCTTCCCGGATGAGTACCTACCCCGGTCGCGAAGCATTGAACGTGACAGAAGTCGCGCAGGTAAAAGGTCTGCAATCTCTGATGGGCAATGATAAAGACTATATTGCCACCCGCGCCGCGTACAAACTCAACCTGCACGGCCCGGCGTTATCGGTACAGACCGCCTGTTCCAGCTCGCTGGTTGCCGTGCATCTGGCCTGTGAAAGCCTGCGCGCAGGCGAATCCGATATGGCGGTTGCCGGCGGCGTGGCGCTCTCTTTCCCCCAGCAGGCGGGCTACCGCTACCAGCCCGGAATGATTTTCTCTCCTGATGGTCACTGTCGTCCCTTTGACGCCTCGGCTGAGGGCACCTGGGCCGGTAACGGTCTCGGCTGCGTGGTGCTGCGTCGCCTGAGAGACGCGCTGCTGTCAGGCGATCCGATTATCTCGGTGATCCTCTCCAGCGCGGTCAACAACGACGGCAACAGAAAGGTCGGCTATACCGCCCCTTCCGTCGCAGGGCAACAGGCGGTCATCGAAGAGGCGTTAATGCTGGCGGCCATCGACGACAGGCAGGTAGGTTACATTGAAACCCACGGCACCGGCACACCGCTGGGCGACGCGATTGAAATTGAAGCGTTACGCAACGTCTATGCGCCTCGCCCGCAGGATCAGCGCTGTGCGCTCGGTTCCGTGAAAAGTAATATGGGGCATCTGGATACCGCGGCGGGCATTGCCGGACTGCTGAAAACCGTTCTGGCAGTCAGCCGCGGGCAAATCCCCCCCTTACTGAATTTTCACACCCCCAACCCGGCGCTGAAGCTTGAAGAGAGTCCCTTTACCATACCGGTGTCGGCGCAGGCGTGGCAGGACGAAATGCGCTATGCGGGCGTCTCCTCCTTTGGTATTGGCGGCACCAACTGCCATATGATCGTCGCCTCGCTGCCCGACGCGCTCAACGCGCGCCTCCCCAATACGGATGGCGGCAGAAAAAGTACCGCGCTGCTACTCAGCGCCGCCAGCGACAGCGCGTTGCGGCGGCTGGCGACGGATTATGCCGGGGCGCTGAGGGAGAATACGGATGCCAGCAATCTGGCCTTCACGGCCCTGCACGCGCGCCGTCTCGATCTTCCCTTCCGCCTGGCGGCGCCATTAAACCGTGAAACCGCTGCGGCGCTCAGCGCCTGGGCCGGTGAGAAATCGGGGGCGCTGGTTTACAGCGGCCACGGCGCCAGCGGCAAGCAGGTGTGGCTGTTTACCGGCCAGGGCTCGCACTGGCGCACTATGGGTCAAACGATGTACCAGCACTCAACGGCGTTTGCCGACACGCTGGATCGCTGTTTTTCCGCCTGTAGCGAAATGCTCACGCCGTCACTGCGCGAAGCGATGTTTAACCCCGATTCGGCGCAGCTGGACAATATGGCCTGGGCGCAGCCAGCGATTGTCGCGTTTGAAATCGCGATGGCGGCGCACTGGCGCGCTGAAGGACTGAAGCCAGACTTCGCCATTGGGCATTCCGTCGGTGAATTTGCCGCTGCCGTCGTCTGCGGACACTATACGATTGAACAGGTCATGCCACTGGTTTGTCGGCGCGGCGCGCTAATGCAGCAGTGCGCAAGCGGCGCGATGGTGGCGGTATTTGCAGACGAAGACACGCTGATGCCGCTGGCTCGCCAGTTTGAGCTGGATCTCGCCGCCAACAACGGTACGCAACATACGGTATTTTCCGGGCCGGAAGCCCGTCTCGCGGTATTTTGCGCCACGCTCTCGCAGCATGATATTAACTATCGTCGCCTGAGCGTAACCGGCGCGGCGCACTCCGCTTTACTGGAGCCGATACTCGATCGGTTCCAGGACGCCTGCGCGGGGCTGCACGCAGAGCCGGGGCAAATACCGATTATTTCCACGCTCACCGCCGACGTCATTGATGAGTCAACGCTCAACCAGGCGGATTACTGGCGCCGACACATGCGCCAGCCGGTGCGTTTTATCCAGAGTATTCAGATAGCGCATCAGCTCGGCGCCCGCGTTTTTCTGGAGATGGGGCCCGATGCCCAGTTGGTTGCTTCCGGGCAGCGCGAATACCGCGATAACGCATACTGGATAGCCAGCGCCCGGCGTAACAAAGAGGCGGGCGATGTCCTCAATCAGGCCCTGCTCCAGCTTTACGCTGCCGGCGTCGCCCTACCGTGGGCCGACCTGCTGGCGGGCGATGGACAACGTATCGCTGCGCCATGTTATCCGTTTGATACTGAGCGTTACTGGAAAGAGCGCGTCTCCCCGGCCTGCGAGCCTGCCGACGCAGCGCTGTCTGCCGGGCTGGAGGTGGCGAGTCGCGCCGCGACAGCGCTCGATCTCCCCCGCCTGGAAGCGCTTAAACAGTGCGCCACGCGCCTGCACGCCATCTACGTCGATCAACTGGTACAACGCTGTACCGGCGATGCCATTGAGAACGGCGTGGACGCCATGACCATCATGCGCCGTGGACGTCTGCTGCCCCGCTACCAGCAGCTACTCCAGCGCCTGCTGAATAACTGCGTGGTCGACGGCGATTACCGCTGCACCGACGGGCGATACGCTCGCGCCCGCCCCATTGAACATCAACAGCGGGAATCACTGCTGACGGAACTTGCCGGTTATTGTGAAGGTTTTCAGGCTATTCCCGACACCATCGCCCGTGCCGGCGATCGGTTATATGACATGATGAGCGGCGCGGAAGAACCGGTGGCGATTATCTTCCCGCAAAGCGCCTCCGACGGCGTGGAAGTGCTGTATCAGGAATTCAGCTTTGGCCGCTATTTCAACCAAATCGCCGCCGGGGTATTACGCGGCATTGTCCAGACGCGTCAGCCCCGCCAGCCGTTACGTATTCTTGAAGTTGGCGGCGGCACCGGCGGCACCACCGCGTGGCTGCTGCCGGAACTCAACGGCGTTCCGGCGCTGGAGTACCACTTCACCGATATCTCAGCGCTGTTCACCCGCCGCGCCCAGCAGAAATTCGCCGACTATGATTTTGTGAAGTATAGCGAGCTGGATCTCGAAAAAGAGGCGCAGTCTCAGGGTTTCCAGGCACAGTCTTACGATCTCATTGTGGCGGCGAACGTGATTCACGCCACCCGCCATATTGGTCGCACGCTCGATAATCTGCGCCCCCTGCTCAAGCCGGGCGGGCGCCTGCTGATGCGCGAAATCACCCAGCCAATGCGTCTGTTTGACTTCGTTTTCGGCCCGCTGGTTCTTCCGCTACAGGATCTCGACGCCCGCGAAGGTGAGTTATTCCTCACCACCGCTCAGTGGCAGCAACAGTGCCGCCACGCCGGATTCAGCAAAGTGGCGTGGCTACCGCAGGATGGCAGCCCGACCGCCGGGATGAGCGAACATATCATTCTCGCCACGCTGCCCGGTCAGGCGGTTAGCGCCGTAACATTCACCGCGCCATCAGAACCCGTGTTGGGGCAGGCGCTGACGGATAACGGTGATTATCTCGCCGACTGGTCTGATTGCGCAGGTCAGCCCGAACGGTTTAACGCCCGCTGGCAGGAGGCCTGGCGTCTGCTCTCACAGCGTCATGGCGACGCTCTGCCTGTGGAACCGCCCCTCGTCGCCGCCCCGGAGTGGCTGGGGGAGGTTCGCTTAAGCTGGCAAAACGAAGCCTTTTCCCGCGGTCAGATGCACGTTGAAGCCCGTCATCCTGCTGGCGAGTGGCTGCCGCTATCGCCCGCCGCGCCTCTTCCTGCGCCGCAGACGCATTATCAATGGCTCTGGACGCCCCTCAACGTCGCCAGCGTTGACCATCCGCTTACCTTCAGCTTCAGCGCCGGTACGCTTGCGCGCAGCGACGAGCTGGCGCAATGCGGCATCATTCACGATCCGCACGCCTCTTCGCGACTGATGATTGTTGAGGAGAGCGAGGATACGCTGGCCTTAGCGGAGAAAGTGATGGCTGCGCTCACCGCCAGCGCAGCCGGATTGATTGTGGTTACTCGCCGCGCGTGGCGAGTCGAGGAAAATGAAGCACTCTCTGCGTCCCATCACGCGCTATGGGCCTTGCTTCGCGTCGCGGCCAACGAACAGCCGGAACGGTTGATTGCCGCCATCGATCTCGCCGAAAACACCCCGTGGGAAACGCTGCATCAAGGGTTGAGCGCAGTCTCACTATCACAGCGCTGGCTCGCCGCGCGGGGTAACACCCTCTGGCTCCCTTCACTGGCGCTCAATACGGGATGCGCCGCCGAATTACCGGCAAACGTATTTACCGGCGATAACCGCTGGCATCTGGTGACCGGAGCGTTTGGCGGATTAGGCCGCCTTGCCGTGAACTGGCTCAGAGAAAAAGGGGCGCGACGCATCGCCCTGCTGGCGCCGCGCGTGGATGAGTCATGGCTACGCGATGTGGAGGGCGGGCAGACGCGCGTCTGCCGTTGTGATGTGGGCGATGCCGGGCAACTGGCCACGGTTCTTGACGATCTGGCGGCCAACGGCGGCATTGCCGGAGCGATTCATGCCGCTGGCGTATTGGCTGACGCGCCCTTGCAGGAGCTTGACGACCACCAGCTGGCCACCGTTTTTGCGGTAAAAGCGCAGGCGGCAAGCCAGCTGTTGCAAACCCTGCGCAACCACGACGGACGCTATCTTATTCTCTACTCTTCCGCTGCCGCCACCCTCGGCGCGCCGGGTCAGAGCGCCCATGCGCTGGCCTGCGGCTATCTGGACGGGCTGGCCCAGCAGTTTTCCACCCTTGATGCGCCGAAAACGCTCTCTGTCGCCTGGGGCGCATGGGGAGAAAGCGGTCGGGCGGCCACGCCGGAAATGCTGGCGACGCTCGCCAGCCGTGGTATGGGCGCGTTAAGCGATGCCGAAGGCTGCTGGCACCTGGAACAGGCGGTGATGCGCGCTGCTCCGTGGCGACTGGCGATGCGCGTTTTTACCGACAAAATGCCCCCGTTACAACAGGCTCTGTTTAACATCAGCGCCACAGAAAAAGCCGCAACGCCTGTCATTCCTCCTGCTGATGACAACGCCTTTAACGGCAGCCTGAGCGATGAAACGGCGGTGATGGCATGGCTGAAAAAGCGGATTGCGGTTCAGCTAAGGCTGAGCGATCCGGCGTCACTGTGCCCAAACCAGGATCTGTTGCAACTCGGCATGGACTCGCTGCTCTTCCTTGAACTCAGTAGCGATATTCAGCACTACCTGGGCGTACGCATCAATGCGGAACGGGCGTGGCAGGATCTGTCTCCTCATGGACTCACGCAGCTTATCTGTTCTAAGCCAGAGGCGGCGCCTGCCGCTTCGCAGCCGGAAGTGTTGCGGCACGACGCCGACGAGCGTTATGCGCCCTTCCCTTTGACGCCCATTCAGCACGCCTACTGGCTGGGGCGAACCCACCTCATTGGCTATGGCGGCGTCGCCTGTCACGTTCTGTTTGAGTGGGATAAACGCCACGATGAGTTCGATCTCGCCATACTGGAGAACGCATGGAACCAGCTCATCGCACGCCACGATATGTTGCGCATGGTGGTTGATGCCGACGGGCAGCAGCGAGTCCTGGCGACAACGCCGGAGTATCACATCCAGCGTAACGATCTGCGCGCGCTTTCCCCGGAAGAACAGCGCATCGCGCTGGAAAAACGGCGGCATGAACTGAGCTATCGCGTTTTGCCTGCCGACCAGTGGCCTCTTTTTGAGCTGGTGGTCAGCGAAATCGACGATTGCCATTACCGCCTGCACATGAACCTCGACCTTTTGCAGTTCGATGTGCAGAGTTTTAAAGTCATGATGGACGATCTGGCGCAGGTCTGGCGCGGTGAAACGCTGGCGCCGCTCGCTATTACCTTCCGTGATTATGTGATGGCTGAACAGGCGCGCCGACAGACATCGGCATGGCACGATGCCTGGGATTACTGGCAGGAAAAACTGCCGCAACTGCCCTTAGCGCCAGAGCTGCCGGTGGTTGAGACACCCCCGGAAACGCCACACTTCACCACCTTCAAATCGACGATCGGCAAGACAGAATGGCAGGCCGTGAAACAGCGCTGGCAGCAGCAAGGCGTCACACCGTCTGCCGCACTGCTCACGCTGTTTGCCGCCACCCTTGAGCGCTGGAGCCGCACCACGGCATTTACGCTGAACCTGACGTTCTTCAATCGCCAGCCGATCCATCCGCAAATCAACCAGTTGATTGGTGATTTTACCTCCGTCACGCTGGTTGATTTTAACTTCTCAACGCCGGTGACGTTGCAAGAGCAGATGCAACAGACCCAACAGCGCCTCTGGCAAAACATGGCGCACAGTGAAATGAACGGTGTTGAGGTGATCCGTGAGCTGGGCCGCCTGCGCGGGTCACAACGTCAACCGCTAATGCCGGTGGTGTTTACCAGTATGCTGGGGATGACGCTGGAAGGCATGACTATCGATCAGGCGATGAGCCATCTGTTCGGCGAACCCTGCTATGTGTTCACGCAAACGCCGCAGGTCTGGCTGGATCATCAGGTCATGGAGAGCGACGGCGAGTTGATGTTTAGCTGGTACTGCATGGACAACGTGCTGGAACCCGGCGCTGCCGAGGCGATGTTTAATGACTATTGCGCCATCCTGCAAGCCGTCATCGCCGCCCCTGAAAGCCTGAAGACTCTCGCCAGCGGCATCGCCGGGCACATTCCCCGCCGACGCTGGCCGCTGAACGCACAGACGGACTACGACCTGCGAGATATTGAGCAGGCGACGCTCGAATACCCCGGCATCCGGCAGACCAGAGCGGAAATGACCGAACAAGGCGCGTTGACGCTGGATATCGTGATGGCCGACGATCCGTCGCCATCAGCGGCGACGCCTGATGAGCACGAACTTACCCAACTGGCGCTGCCGTTGCCTGAGCAGGCGCAGCTTGATGAGCTGGAGGCGACCTGGCGCTGGCTGGAGGCGCGTGCGCTACAGGGGATCGCGGCCACGCTAAATCGTCACGGCCTGTTTACCACGCCGGAGATCGCCCATCGCTTTAGCGCAATAGTACAGGCGCTGTCCGCGCAAGCGTCTCACCAGCGTCTGCTGCGCCAGTGGCTACAGTGTCTGACGGAAAGAGAGTGGTTAATCCGCGAAGGTGAAAGCTGGCGCTGCCGCATTCCGCTCAGCGAGATTCCTGAGCCTCAGGAAGCGTGCCCGCAAAGCCAATGGAGCCAGGCGCTGGCGCAGTATCTGGAAACCTGCATCGCCCGGCACGACGCCCTCTTCTCCGGGCAGCGTTCTCCGCTGGAATTGCTGTTCAACGAGCAGCATCGCGTTACCGACGCGCTGTATCGCGACAACCCCGCCAGCGCCTGTCTGAATCGCTATACCGCGCAGATTGCCGCCTTGTGCAGCGCAGAACGGATTCTGGAGGTTGGCGCCGGAACCGCAGCCACTACCGCGCCGGTGCTGAAGGCCACGCGGAACACGCGGCAGTCGTACCACTTCACGGACGTCTCCGCGCAGTTCCTCAATGACGCCAGAGCCCGTTTCCATGATGAATCGCAGGTGTCTTATGCCCTGTTCGACATCAACCAGCCGCTGGATTTCACCGCCCACCCGGAGGCGGGTTACGACCTGATCGTTGCCGTCAATGTGCTCCACGACGCCAGCCATGTCGTCCAGACGTTGCGCAGATTAAAACTGTTGCTGAAAGCCGGCGGACGTTTGCTGATCGTTGAAGCGACGGAGCGAAACAGCGTATTCCAGCTGGCGAGCGTGGGCTTTATTGAGGGATTAAGCGGATACCGCGATTTCCGCCGCCGGGATGAGAAACCGATGCTCTCCCGCTCCGCATGGCAGGAGGTTCTCGTTCAGGCCGGGTTTGCAAACGAGCTGGCGTGGCCCGCGCAGGAATCGTCGCCGCTGCGCCAGCATCTGCTGGTGGCGCGTTCGCCTGGCGTAAATCGCCCGGATAAAGAAGCCGTGAGCCGCTATTTACAGCAGCGCTTTGGCACCGGTCTGCCCGTTTTACAGATCCGGCAAAGAGAAGCGTTATTTACGCCGCTGCATGCCCCGTCTGATGCGCTGATTGAGCCAGCCAAATCCACGCCAGTTGCCGGGGGGAATCCGGCGCTGGAAAAACAGGTGGCTGAACTCTGGCAATCGCTGCTGTCTCGCCCCGTGGCAAGGCATCACGACTTTTTCGAACTGGGCGGCGACAGCCTGATGGCGACAAGGATGGTCGCGCAGCTAAACCGGAGAGGGATTGCCAGGGCTAACCTTCAGGATCTGTTCAGCCATTCGACGCTGAGCGACTTCTGCGCCCATCTACAGGCGGCTACGTCAGGAGAGGACAACCCGATACCCCTTTGCCAGGGCGACGGTGAGGAAACCCTGTTTGTCTTCCACGCTTCAGACGGCGATATCAGCGCCTGGCTGCCGCTCGCCAGCGCGTTGAACAGGCGCGTTTTCGGCCTGCAAGCAAAATCGCCGCAGCGCTTTGCCACGCTCGACCAGATGATCGATGAGTATGTCGGGTGCATCCGTCGTCAGCAGCCTCACGGCCCTTATGTGCTGGCGGGTTGGTCGTATGGCGCGTTTCTTGCGGCGGGCGCCGCACAGCGCCTGTACGCCAAAGGCGAGCAGGTTCGGATGGTGTTAATCGATCCCGTGTGCCGACAGGATTTCTGTTGCGAAAACCGGGCGACCCTGCTGCGCCTGTTAGCCGAAGGACAAACGCCTCTGGCACTGCCCGAACATTTCGACCAGCAGACGCCCGACAGCCAGCTTGCCGACTTTATCAGCCTCGCTAAAACGGCCGGTATGGTGTCGCAAAACCTGACGCTGCAAGCGGCAGAAACGTGGCTCGACAACATCGCGCATCTGCTGCGTTTACTGACTGAGCATACGCCGGGCGAAAGCGTTCCGGTCCCCTGTCTCATGGTGTATGCCGCCGGGAGACCCGCGCGCTGGACGCCAGCAGAAACCGAGTGGCAGGGCTGGATAAACAACGCCGACGACGCTGTGATTGAAGCCAGCCACTGGCAAATCATGATGGAAGCCCCCCACGTTCAGGCTTGTGCGCAACACATTACGCGCTGGCTTTGCGCAACCTCAACGCAACCGGAGAACACGTTATGATGCCGTCCGCCTCCCCAAAACAACGCGTACTGATTGTGGGCGCCAAATTTGGCGAAATGTACCTGAATGCCTTTATGCAGCCCCCGGAGGGGCTGGAACTGGTCGGCCTGCTGGCGCAGGGAAGCGCCCGCTCAAGAGAGCTGGCCCATGCGTTTGGCATTCCGCTGTATACCTCGCCGGAACAGATAACCAGGATGCCGGATATCGCCTGTATTGTCGTGCGTTCGACCGTCGCCGGAGGAACCGGTACGCAGCTTGCCAGACACTTTCTGGCGCGCGGCGTACACGTTATTCAGGAGCATCCCCTCCACCCGGATGACATCAGTTCCTTACAAACGCTGGCGCAGGAACAGGGCTGCTGCTATTGGGTAAACACGTTTTATCCGCATACGCGCGCGGGACGCACATGGCTTCGCGATGCGCAGCAGCTGCGTCGCTGCCTGGCTAAGACGCCGCTGGTAGTCCACGCCACCACCAGCCGACAGTTGCTCTACTCCACGCTGGATTTGTTGTTGCTGGCTCTGGGCGTTGATGCCGCCGCCGTGGAGTGCGACGTGGTCGGCAGCTTTAGCGATTTTCACTGTCTGAGACTCTTCTGGCCGGAGGGAGAAGCCTGTCTGCTGCTTCAGCGCTATCTCGATCCTGACGATCCAGATATGCATAGCCTTATTATGCACCGCCTGCTGCTGGGCTGGCCGGAAGGTCATCTTTCGCTGGAGGCGAGCTACGGCCCCATCATCTGGTCATCCAGCCTGTTTGTCGCAGACCATCAGGAGAACGCCCACAGTCTCTACCGCAGACCGGAGATCCTGCGCGATCCGCCGGGTCTGACGCGCAGCGCGGCGCCTCTGAGCTGGCGCGACTGCTGCGAAACCGTCGGGCCGGAGGGCGTCAACTGGTTGCTACACCAGTTGCGCAGCCATCTGGCGGGCGAACATCCACCAGCGGCCTGCCAAAGCGTACATCAGATCGCGTTATCACGTTTATGGCAGCAGATTTTACGTAAGACCGGCAATGCGGAGATCAGACGCCTGACGCCGCCGCACCACGACCGGTTAGCCGGTTTCTACAACGATGATGATAAGGAGGCGCTGTGACGCAATCTGCAATGTGCATCCCGCTATGGCCCGCCCGGAACGGCAATACTGCGCATCTGGTCATGTGCCCTTTCGCTGGCGGCAGCAGTAGCGCGTTTCGCCACTGGCGAGACAATCAAATGGCGAACAGCGCGCTTTCTCTGGTGACCTGGCCGGGGCGCGATCGCCTTCGCCATCTGGAACCGCTCAGAAGCATTACACAACTGGCGGCACTGCTGGCGAACGAACTGGAAGCGTCCGTATCGCCTGACACGCCGCTTTTACTCGCCGGGCACAGCATGGGAGCGCAGGTGGCGTTTGAAACCTGCCGACTTCTGGAGCAACGGGGGCATGCGCCGCAAGGACTGATTATTTCCGGGTGCCATGCCCCGCATCTGCATTCTGAACGCCAGCTCAGCCATCGCGATGATGCCGACTTTATCGCTGAACTGATAGACATTGGCGGATGTTCTCCTGAACTGCGGGAAAACCAGGAATTAATGTCGCTGTTTCTTCCTCTTCTGCGCGCTGATTTTTACGCCACCGAGAGCTATCACTACGACTCGCCCGACGTCTGTCCGCCGCTGCGCACGCCTGCGCTGTTATTGTGCGGCAGCCACGATCGCGAAGCCTCCTGGCAGCAGGTCGATGCCTGGCGTCAGTGGCTGAGCCACGTTACAGGCCCGGTGGTGATTGACGGCGATCATTTCTATCCCATTCAACAAGCCCGGTCCTTTTTTACGCAGATTGTCCGCCATTTTCCCCACGCATTTTCTGCAATGACCGCTTTGCAAAAACAGCCCAGCACTTCAGAAAGGTGACGCATGAACTCTTCCTTTGAATCTCTGATTGAGCAGTATCCCTTACCCATTGCCGAACAGTTGCGCCACTGGGCGGCCCGTTATGCCTCGCGAATTGCCGTCGTTGATGCAAAGGGATCGTTAACCTACAGCGCGCTTGATGCACGGGTCGACGAACTTGCCGCAGGTCTGTCATCACTGGGTTTGCGTTCGGGGGAACATGTGATTGTGCAGCTTCCCAACGACAACGCGTTTGTTACCCTACTGTTCGCCTTGTTAAGACTGGGCGTTATCCCCGTGCTGGCGATGCCCTCGCAACGGGCGCTGGATATCGACGCGCTGATTGAGCTGGCGCAACCCGTCGCTTACGTTATTCACGGGGAAAACCACGCAGAGCTGGCCCGACAGATGGCGCACAAACACGCCTGCTTGCGTCATGTCCTGGTCGCAGGAGAGACCGTGAGCGACGATTTTACGCCGCTCTTCTCCCTTCACGGTGAGCGGCAGGCGTGGCCGCAGCCTGATGTTTCCGCCACCGCGTTGTTGTTGCTCTCAGGCGGCACAACCGGCACGTCCAAACTCATCCCGCGCCGACATGCCGACTATAGCTATAACTTCAGCGCTTCTGCTGAACTGTGCGGCATCAGCCAACAGAGCGTATATCTCGCCGTCCTCCCGGTGGCGCATAACTTTCCGCTGGCCTGCCCCGGCATTCTGGGAACGCTTGCCTGCGGCGGAAAAGTGGTGCTGACCGACAGCGCCAGCTGTGATGAGGTGATGCCTTTAATCGCGCAGGAAGGCGTGACTCACGTCGCCCTGGTTCCGGCGCTGGCGCAATTATGGGTGCAGGCCAGGGAGTGGGAAGACAGCGACCTTTCGTCGCTGCGCGTCATTCAGGCAGGCGGCGCCCGGCTCGACCCGACGCTTGCTGAGCAGGTTATCGCCACCTTTGACTGTACCCTGCAACAGGTCTTCGGTATGGCGGAAGGCCTGCTCTGTTTTACCCGGCTGGACGATCCGCATACCACCATTCTCCACAGCCAGGGGCGCCCGTTGTCCCCTCTGGATGAAATCCGCATCGTTGATCAAGACGAGAACGACGTCGCGCCGGGCGAAACCGGGCAATTATTAACGCGCGGCCCTTATACCATTTCTGGCTATTACCGCGCCCCTGCTCACAACGCGCAGGCCTTTACCGCGCAAGGGTTTTACCGCACAGGCGACAATGTCAGGCTGGATGAGGCGGGGAACCTGCACGTTGAGGGGCGCATAAAAGAGCAGATCAACCGCGCCGGAGAAAAAATAGCCGCTGCTGAAGTGGAATCGGCACTGCTGCGTTTAGCGGAAGTGCAAGATTGCGCGGTGGTCGCCGCGCCGGACACGCTGCTTGGCGAGCGGATCTGCGCGTTTATCATCGCGCAGCAGGTGCCAACTGACTATCAACAGTTGCGTCAACAACTGACCCGTATGGGGCTCAGCGCGTGGAAAATTCCTGACCAAATCGAGTTTCTGGACCACTGGCCACTCACCGCCGTCGGCAAGATAGACAAAAAACGCCTGACGGCTCTCGCCGTCGACCGTTATCGCCATTCAGCCCAATAAGCGCAAACCGACCCGAAACAGGTTGAAATAAACCCGTTTCGGGTAGCACCACTATTAGAAATAGTTATCATTTTCAATTCACCATTGTCGGTATTTTTGGCGTTTCGCCGTCTTACAGGGACTCACAACAATGAAAATGACACGGCTTTATCCTCTGGCCTTGGGGGGATTATTGCTCCCCGCCATTGCTAATGCCCAGACTTCACAGCAAGACGAAAGCACGCTGGTGGTTACCGCCAGTAAACAATCTTCCCGCTCGGCATCAGCCAACAATGTCTCGTCTACCGTTGTCAGCGCGCCGGAGTTAAGCGACGCCGGCGTTACCGCCAGCGACAAACTCCCCAGAGTGTTGCCCGGGCTTAATATTGAAAATAGCGGAAACATGCTTTTTTCGACGATCTCGCTACGCGGCGTCTCTTCGGCGCAGGACTTCTATAACCCCGCCGTCACCCTGTATGTCGATGGCGTCCCTCAGCTTTCCACCAACACCATCCAGGCGCTTACCGATGTGCAAAGCGTGGAGTTGCTGCGAGGCCCACAGGGAACGTTATATGGCAAAAGCGCTCAGGGCGGGATCATCAACATCGTCACCCAGCAGCCGGACAGCACGCCGCGCGGCTATATTGAAGGCGGCGTCAGTAGCCGCGACAGTTATCGAAGTAAGTTCAACCTGAGCGGCCCCATTCAGGATGGCCTGCTGTACGGCAGCGTCACCCTGTTACGCCAGGTTGATGACGGCGACATGATTAACCCCGCGACGGGAAGCGATGACTTAGGCGGCACCCGCGCCAGCATAGGGAATGTGAAACTGCGTCTCGCCCCAGACGACCAGCCCTGGGAAATGGGCTTTGCCGCCTCACGCGAATGCACCCGCGCCACCCAGGACGCCTATGTGGGATGGAATGATATTAAGGGCCGTAAGCTGTCGATTAGCGATGGTTCACCAGACCCGTACATGCGGCGCTGCACTGACAGCCAGACCCTGAGTGGGAAATACACCACCGATGACTGGGTTTTCAACCTGATCAGCGCCTGGCAGCAGCAGCATTATTCGCGCACCTTCCCTTCCGGTTCGTTAATCGTCAATATGCCTCAGCGCTGGAATCAGGATGTGCAGGAGCTGCGCGCCGCAACCCTGGGCGATGCGCGTACCGTTGATATGGTGTTTGGGCTGTACCGGCAGAACACCCGCGAGAAGTTAAATTCAGCCTACGACATGCCGACAATGCCTTATTTAAGCAGTACCGGCTATACCACCGCTGAAACGCTGGCCGCATACAGTGACCTGACCTGGCATTTAACCGATCGTTTTGATATCGGCGGCGGCGTGCGCTTCTCGCATGATAAATCCAGTACACAATATCACGGCAGCATGCTCGGTAATCCGTTTGGCGACCAGGGTAAGAGCAATGACGATCAGGTGCTCGGACAGCTATCCGCAGGCTATATGTTGACCGACGACTGGAGAGTGTATACCCGTGTAGCCCAGGGATATAAACCTTCCGGGTACAACATCGTGCCTACTGCGGGTCTTGATGCCAAACCGTTCGTCGCCGAGAAATCCATCAACTATGAACTTGGCACCCGCTACGAAACCGCTGACGTCACGCTGCAAGCCGCGACGTTTTATACCCACACCAAAGACATGCAGCTTTACTCTGGCCCGGTCGGGATGCAGACATTAAGCAATGCGGGTAAAGCCGACGCCACCGGCGTTGAGCTTGAAGCGAAGTGGCGGTTTGCGCCAGGCTGGTCATGGGATATCAATGGCAACGTGATCCGTTCCGAATTCACCAATGACAGTGAGTTGTATCACGGTAACCGGGTGCCGTTCGTACCACGTTATGGCGCGGGAAGCAGCGTGAACGGCGTGATTGATACGCGCTATGGCGCACTGATGCCCCGACTGGCGGTTAATCTGGTCGGGCCGCATTATTTCGATGGCGACAACCAGTTGCGGCAAGGTACCTATGCCACCCTGGACAGCAGCCTGGGCTGGCAGGCGACTGAACGGATGAACATTTCCGTCTATGTCGATAACCTGTTCGACCGTCGTTACCGTACCTATGGCTACATGAACGGCAGCAGCGCCGTCGCGCAGGTCAATATGGGTCGCACCGTCGGTATCAATACGCGAATTGATTTCTTCTGATCCTTTAAACAAGCAGGGATGCCTTGACGGCATCCCTGATGCGCTTATCCCGCCCAGGGCAGCTCCGCCCAGGTTATCAATTGCCACATCCCCCCTGCCTCTTTGTCTATGATGTACGTTTAAGAGGATGCTATGGGTGTACAGAAATCTTCGCCTGAAAAGGTAGTATTGGAAGGTGTTATCCCTGGAACATCCCGTCTATCGCCCCCTCATTTGCGATGCAAATAACAATTGATCTTTACCCATTCAAGCTAAACCTGATTACTCAGTAAAACCAGGCAATGTCTTTTCCTTGTTTCGAAAACGATTTCCTTAAATGTGCGCTTATGGTGACTAAAAACTACACTTGTACTTAAATTTAAGTGTACACTCTTTACGAAAACGTTTTCGATAAATAACGGCAGGAGATGAGTATGAGCTGGAGTGGACGTGCAATACGCTCGACGATTGATAAAAGCGGTGAACTTGTGCTGTCTCTGGAGCAGGTCGAACTGACCGAACCGGGCGACGATGAGGTGATCGTCAGGATCGAGGCGACCCCGGTTAACCCCAGCGACAGCGGCATGCTGTTAGGCCCCGCGAATCTATCTGATATTCGGGAATTCGACAGCCGTGTCACGATGACTGTCCCATCAGAACGTCTGGCGGCTATCGCTGGCCGCCTGGGACAACCCATGCCTGTTGGAAACGAAGGCGCGGGTACCGTCGTGGCCGCAGGGAAAAATGCACAAGCCTTTATCGGTAAACGTGTCGGGATGTCCGGTGGTGGTATGTACGCCGATTACCGCAGGACAGATATGCACAATCTGATTGTGCTGCCCGAGGGCGTGGAAGCAGCCGATGGCGCCTCTATTTTTATTAATCCACTCACCGCACTCGGTTTTGTGGAGACGGCACTTCGGGAAGGCCATAAAGCGCTTGTTCATACCGCAGCGGCATCGAATCTTGGTCAGATGCTACAGCGCATCTGTCTGGCCGATGGTATTCCGTTAATCAATATCGTGCGCACCACTGAGCAGGAAAAAATCCTGCGCGAACTGGGTGCGACTTATGTGCTCAACAGCAAAGAGCCTGATTTTGCTGCCCGGTTGACCGATGCGATTGAAGAGACCGGCGCGACCGTTGTTTTTGATGCCATCGGCGGCGGCAAACTGGGTATTGAAATTATAAATGCTATGGAGCGCGCTGCCGCCCGCAAAACCGCAGCCTATAGCCGCTACGGTTCCACTCTCTTTAAGCAACTGTATATCTATGGCGGGCTGGACAGTGCCCCGACAATCCTCGATCGTGGCGGGCTCGGCTATGCCTGGAGTATATCGGGATGGCTGCTGTTTAACTATCTCAACACGGTTTCCCCGGCGGTTCTTCAGCAACTGCGCCAGCGGATCGTCGATGAACTGACAACCACCTTCGCCAGCCACTACACACGGACCATCGGCCTGGCCGATCTGCTTGATCCTGATGTCTTACGCGCGCTTGAACGCAAAGCGACGGGCGAAAAATTCCTGATTGATCCGCGAGTGGGCTGAATGCCCACCTGCGAAAAACCCACTTTAACCAGAATAAGCCTTCTCATGAGGCATGGAGAATCCGCATGACAAATTTAGTGAAAATTATCCGGTTCCACGAAAAAGGAAGCGCAGATGTTTTACGTATCGATGAGCTCACTCTACCAGAACCAGGTCCGGGTGAAGTTCGCCTGCGGGTAAAAGCCATTGGGCTGAACCGCGCCGAGGTGATGTTCCGCGAAGGGCAATATTTCCTGGAACCTACTCTACCATCAAACATTGGTTATGAAGCCTCCGGGATTGTCGAGGCGGTTGGCTCGGGCGTGGATACCGGGCTTATCGGGAAAATCCGCTCCACAGTTCCCGCTTTCCCACTTAATCAATACGGCGTGTATGGCGAAGTCGCTATCGTGCCCGCCGAGGCGCTCGCCGCGTATCCTGAGCGCTTATCATTCGAGGAAGGAACAAGTATCTGGATGCAGTACATCACAACCTACGGGGCGCTGGTGCATAACGGCCATGTCACCAAGGGCGATTACGTCGTGCTGACAGCAGCAACCAGCTCCATTGGGATCGCGGCAATTCAGATTGTTAAAGCAGAGGGTGGGATTGTCATCGCGACCACGCGCGGCGCCGACAAACGGGATGAACTGCTTGCTGCCGGGGCGGATCACGTTATCGTGACTAGCGAAGAAGACGTTGCAACCCGAATTATGGAAATCACCCAAGGCGCTGGCGCGCGGATCATTTTTGATAGCGTAGCTGGTTCCGGTCTGGCCGAACTGGCGCGCGCGACGGCCAAAGATGGCCTGATCATGATTTACGGTAACCTTGCGCCGGAACCGACACCGTTCCCGATTTATGAATCCTGGGGTCAGGGAGCGCAGGGTAAACCATTCAAAATGATGGGCTATACCATGTTCTCAATTACCGGCGACCCGGTCGCGCTCAAAAACGCGGAACGCTACATTTTCGAGAAGCTGGAGAGCGGGCAGCTGAAACCGCGCATCGACCGCACCTTCCCGCTTTCCGAAATCGCCAATGCACACCGCTATATGGAAAAAGGTCAGCAAATCGGGAAAATTGTTGTCGTGATTTGAGGTTGAGCCTTCGTAAAAGGAGGTTGCGAATCAGCTTATCTGCACTTTGCTGATTTGGGCACGCTGATTCCCAAATTATTTCCATAGACAAATAAAGCCACCTGTATCTCAGGTGGCTTTATTATTATTCGATTTCCGTTACCCGGATTAATTTTCGGTTCAGGAATTCCCCCATCCCGATTTCCGATAACTCGCGCCCGAAACCGGAGTTTTTCACACCGCCAAACGGCAGGCCCGGAGAGTCAGCAAAACAGGAGTTGATGTAAACCATCCCGGAGTCAATATGCGACGCAATGCGCTGCGCGTTTTTCGTATCAGCATCAAAGACGTAACCGCCCAGGCCGTAAGGCGTCGCGTTTGCCAGACGAATCGCCTCTTCTTCGCTGTCGACAACATAAAAAGAGAGTACCGGTCCAAAGGCTTCCTGAGTATAGAGTGGGTTAGCCTCAGTAATATCCGTAATAATGGTCGGTTCAAGATAGAAACCCGGACGGTCGACTCTGTTGCCACCAAAAACAATGTTTGCCCCTGCCGCTTTCGCCTCTTCAATCTGTTTCAGCAACCCCTGCAACGCACGTTCGCTTACCAGCGGGCCGAGCAGCGTCGACGCATCCTCAGGATCGCCAACGTTGATTGCCGCAAACTTCTCTTTGAGCGCCTCCAGCATGCGTTCGCCACGCTCACGGCCAATCACAATGACGCGCTTAATATTGACGCAACCCTGCCCCGAGTTCCAGGTACGCCCCATCACAACCTGCTCTACAGCATGATCCAGCGGCGCGCCAGGCATAATAATCGCCGGATCGCTACCGCCCAGCTCAAGAATGACCTTCTTCAGATTTCTCCCGGCACGTTCGCCAACGGACGTTCCCGCCCGCTCGCTGCCCGTCAGCGCGACCCCGCGCACCCGGAAGTCGTCAATCAGGCTGGCAATCTGATCGATACTGCAAAACAGGTTGGTGTACGCCCCTTCCGGCGCGCCCGCTTCCTCAAACAACCGTGCGAACGCCAGTGCACACTGCGGGACGTTTTCCGCGTGTTTGAGCATAACGACATTACCGGCGATGAGCTGCGGCGCCGCCACGCGCACCAGCTGGTAATAAGGGAAGTTCCAGGGTTCGATCGCCAGGATAACCCCGATAGGTTCGGAGAGTAACGTCGCGCCTGGCTCGCCTGGAATAGCCTGTGCCGCGAGCAGACGCTCACCGTTGGTGGCATAGTAGTCGAGAATATCCGCGACTAAATCAATTTCCATATAGCCAAAGCGCATCACTTTCCCCATTTCAAGCGTCGGGTAGGTCACATACTCATCGCGTTTCTCACGCAGGATTTTTGCCGCCTTGCCGACAATCGCAGCACGCTCAGCCACAGACCGTAAACGCCAGTCGTCGCGATAAAGCGTGTCGGCTTTTTCCAGAGCGGAAAAGACCTCAGCATCGGTCTGCAACGGGAAAGTTTTGAGTAATTCACCTGTTGCCGGGTTAATACTTTGAAAGCTCATAAAGGCTCCTGATCATAAATGCATAAGAGAAAATATAGGGGAACGGCAAGCCTGGGCAAACCACATCATTTTCCCCTGTCCGTTTTATATTTAACGAAAACGTTTTCGTAAAGAATTAAAAATAAAGTTATCGTGTTCAGGCAACAGGGGCCTGAACGAACCGTACACAACCCGCGATCGGCGCGTGCCATTTAACAGCATACCGGGTATAAATTTCGGCCTGCGGGGAAAACTCTCCAGGGTTATCGAGCGTGCCGGCCTTAACCAGTAACATGCCGGGCATATTTGTCGCTTCGGTTACCACTGGCGAGCCGCATTCCCGGCAAAAGTGGCGGTGTGACGGCAGTCCGCTGTCGCCTGTATCGGTAAAGCATGCCGTTACTCCCTGCTGTTCATAATCACTTTTTTCCACCAGAAGGTTAACCGAGAATGCACTTCCGCTCGCTTTCTGACAATGGGTACAATGACAAACCACCACCGAGCGGGGCGGTGTTTTCATTCTGTAGCGGACGGCACCACACAGGCATCCTCCTTCCACCAACGTCATGTTCTTTCTCCTTTGTTAATTTTATCGAAAACGTTTTCGATAATTAAATAGACAATACCCTGACCGCGTGTGGCCGTCAAGGCAGGGAAATTGGCAGGTTATGCTTTCTGGAAAAATTCACTACCGTGCGAGGAGCGCAGGATCAGCTCGGGCGACCACACCTCCTGTAGTGTTTCGACCGGTTTACCGTTCATGTGCGCCAGAAGCAACTGGACCATTCGCTGGCCCGCTTCCTGGGTTGGCGCGGAAAAGGTGGTTAACGGCGGATTCAGGTAAGGTCCGAGCGGGTGGTTGTCGCAGCCAATAATTGCCACATCGGTACCGGGGCGCTTTCCGGTTTCCACAATGGCCTGCATCGCGCCGCTGGCAATCAAATCGTGGCCGCACATGATCGCCGTTGGCGGATTTTTCATCGCCAGCAGCTTTCTGGCACCCGCTAATCCGCCTGTTTCGGACAGCTCCCCGTCAACGATCAGAGCAGGATCAAAAGACAGATTTGCGGCATCCAGCGCCGCCATGTAGCCTGCCCGCAAGTGGTGGCTGAGCATGAGGTAGTCTGGAGTATTGAGAAGCCCGATGCGGCGGTGCCCCAGGCCGATAAAGCGCGCGGTGCCGTTTCGCCCGGCAACAGTGCGGTCAATATCAACGAACGGGAAAGGATTGCCCGTTTCACTTCGTCCGAGAGTGGCAAATGGCACGCTGCGATCCTGCAAAAACTGGATTCTGGCATCCTCTTTACGCGTTCTGCCAAACATCACCGCATCAACACGCTGTTGTTCAACCAGGCGTCTGAAGCTGTCTATCTCCGATTCAATGCTTCTTCCGGTGACAATAACCAACTGATAAGGCGTTTTTTCCAGTTCCTGGTCGATTCCGGCCATTAGATCGAGAAAAAAAGGTTGTGCAAAGTGGGCCTGAGGATACGAAAGCACAAACCCGATGGTTTCCGACGTTCCGCTGCGCAAACGCCGTCCCGCCGGATCGGGCGAGAAGCCCAGTTCAGACGCGGCGGCAAGCACGCGTTGCTTCGTGGCTTTACTCACATCCTCCCGGCCATTCAGCGCCTTGGATACCGTAGAGACGGACAACCCGAGGTGCTGTGCCAGTTTTACGATATTGATCCTTTGCTTCATCCCATGCCACCAGAATTGATTGATTTATCGAAAACGATTTCGATTAAATATAACAGATTGGCTTTTTTAAAACTATCAGGATGCCCTGTCCCCACATCATTAGTACCGTGCGGACATTAGCAATGTCCCCTCCTGGTACAACGCAGTCAGTCTAAAGCGCCGTCAGGTCTGCCATAATCGTACAGCAGACCTTTTTACCGGAAAGCCCATTCCGAACCGCATTCTGGACGTTCTAGCGCAACAGTACCTTACCCAGCAGATAAGTTGTTGCCTGTCCGCCGATGTGGACTCGATCCCCCACTCGCTGGCAGCGTAAATCCCCGCCACGTTCGGCGCCCTGGTGCGCCAGCATTTGTGTTTTTTTCAGTTTTTCAGCCCAGTACGGAATTAGCATGCTATGTGCTGAACCTGTAACGGGGTCTTCCGCCACGGCTTCTCCCGGGCAAAAGAAACGGCTGACAAAATCGTATTTCTCTTCGCCGGGCGCGGTTATGCAAACCATTTTCCCCAGAGGGAGCATGGCATTAATGTTCGGGCGTAGCGCTTCTACCTGCCGTTGATTATCCAGCACGACCATGTAATCACGCGCCACGCGCACTTCTTTGCATTCTGTGATGCCCAACGTTTCCAGCAATAAGGACGGCGGCACGACAGGCTCGGTTTCCCAGGCAGGAAAATCAAGCGTCAACCACTCGCCGCTGCGTGCTACTGTCAATGGGCCAACAAACCGGGTATCAAAATGGATAGTCGCGCCCGGGTAATCAAGATGTTCAAAGATGACGTGCGCAGCAGCAAGTGTGGCATGCCCACACAGATTTATTTCCCCCTGAGTGGTAAACCAGCGCAACTCGAAGCCGTTTTCATTTGGGACAAAAAAAGCCGTTTCTGACTGGTTATGCTGTTTAGACATTTTCAATAATGTCTCATCGGGCAACCACTCGATGAGCGGACACACGGCTGCGGCATTGCCGCCAAAAGTAGCCGTGCTAAAGGCATCAACCATGTAAAAATCAATTTGTTGCATAGCGCAAACCTCGAATCGTTCTTTGAGCCCCCACACTCTACCATGCCTCGACAACGCGCAATCTCGTATTTTTCATCGCTTGATGTTCGGCTTCGGCGCCATTCCGTTGCTGGCGGTGTATCCCAATACCAGACGACATTTAAACAACGTCGCAACACCCCATTGACCTTCAAGTGAACTTTAAACTTATACTTTGAAAAAGGCCAATGGGCCGGGACACTCGTCTGAAATTGTCGAAGAGGAAGTGAGATGCAAACGATTCTGGGGGCAAGCGGACAGATTGCCCGGGAACTTGCTCGCGAGTTAACGCATTCTTACAGTGCTGAACTGAGGCTTGTAAGCCGTAATCCACAGAAGGTAAATGACAGCGATAGCCTTATGCCCGCTGATTTACTGGATGCCCGTCAGACACTGGAAGCAGTTAAAGGAAGCCGCATTGTCTATTTTGCGGCGGGTCTGCCGCCGGATGCCGACCTCTGGGAACAGCAGTTTCCGATAATGCTGCAAAACGCGCTGAACGCGTGTCGGACAGTGGGGGCAAGTTTTGTTTATTTTGACAATACTTATATGTACCCACAGGACAGCAGATTGCAGACCGAGGAAACGCCGTTCCTGCCGTCAGGGCGCAAAGGACGGGTTCGGGCCCTGATGGCAAACAGGGTGCTGGAGGAGATGCGCCGGGGCGACATCCCTGTGCTTATCGGGCGCGCGCCCGAGTTTTATGGGCCGGGAAAAACCCAGAGTTTTACCAATGCCTTAATTTTAGACAGACTTAAAGCAGGGAAAAAACCACGCGTGCCATTGCGTGACGACACGTTACGTACGCTCATATGGACCCCCGATGCCAGTCGGGCTTTAGCGCGTCTTGGCAACACCCCTGATGCCTTCGGTCAGACGTGGCACCTGCCCTGTTGCGATGAACGGCTCACCTATGCGCAGTTCGTTTCTCTGGCCTGTAACGTGTTCGGGAAAGAAACGTCATGGTCTGTCCTGAGCAAATTCGCCTTGTTCGCCGCCGGTATCTTTTCCAAAGGCCCACGGGAACTCCGGGAACTCCTGCCCCGCTATCAACATGATAACCTGTTTGATTCATCAAAATTTAAGCGGCGATTCCCGGACTTTCAGATAACAACGTACCGTCAGGGACTGGAAACCCTTTACCGTGAATGGAAAGCGTCGCTCACCGTAAAGAAAGACAAATAAACAACCACG
The DNA here is from genome assembly GCF_030333125.1 of Citrobacter sp. CK206. NCBI lineage: Bacteria > Pseudomonadati > Pseudomonadota > Gammaproteobacteria > Enterobacterales > Enterobacteriaceae > Citrobacter > Citrobacter sp. CK206. The sequence continues at coordinate 488,233 of NZ_JAOWGM010000030.1, read as the reverse complement.
CAGGTGGTATCGCTAATCAACCCCTGACATTAAACAGGTAGAATCAGATGAAACTCATTGAGATAACAGAAGCTGGCGGCCCTGAAGTTCTGAAGGTAAGCCAGGGAAAAATGCCGGAATGTGGCGAGAACGATGTCCTGATCTCAGTTAAAGCGGCTGGCGTGAATCGCCCGGATATTATGCAGAGAGAGGGAAAATATCCCATGCCAGAGGGTGTTACGCCGGTTCCCGGGCTGGAAGTCGCGGGTATCGTACACTCAATCGGGAAAAACGTTGCTCACTTTTCAGTTGGCGATCGCGTCTGTGCGCTCACCAATGGCGGGGGATATGCAGAATTTTGCGCCGTTCCGGCAGGTCAGGTATTGCCTGTCCCACAAAATTTAAGTTTTACAGAAGCAGCAGCGCTTCCGGAAACATTCTTTACGGTATGGGCCAATCTTTTTTCGTTGGGAAAAGTGAGAAAAGAGGATGTTGTTTTGATCCACGGTGGCGCAAGCGGCATAGGGACGACCGCGCTGGCGTTGTGTAATGCCATGAATATTAAAGCGTTCAGCACCGTCGGAAGTGACGATAAAATTCCGTTCCTGCAACAATATGGGGAAATCATTAACTACAAAACCCATGATTTTGAAGAAGAAATCCGCAGCAGAACCGACGGAAAAGGCGTTGATGTTATTCTTGATATTGTCGGCGCCGCTTATTTTAACAAGAACCTTCGCCTTCTTAAAAAGGATGGTCGGCTCGTACTGATTGGATTTATGGGGGGCAGGATGGTTAAGGAATTCGATATCCAGGAACTGATCCTTAAAAGAGCGGTGGTAACCGGTTCAACGATGAGGAGCCGGGACGCTGCTGAAAAGGAAGAAATCGCCCAACAGCTCATACAAAAAGTATGGCCTTTAATCGAAGCCGGAAAGTGTAAACCCGTCATTCACCAGACAGTTAAATTTGAGGATGTCCGTCAGGCACATACATTACTGGATGCCGGAACTCATATCGGTAAAGTTATCCTTACCCTTGAATAAGCGCAAAGGGCGGGAGCATCCCCTGTCCCGCCCTGCACAATTATACAATCCTCAGCGGGCCAGCCCCTGGTAACCGGGTTATCAGATTTGCGCCCATTAACGTTGCCGGCGTGTAGGCCCCTCCTGCAATCCGGTTCATCATCAGGTGCTCAACCACCGCTAACGACCCCATAATGGTCAGGGTATAACCATTCGGTGTACGGATACGGGCAGTTTTTTTGTCGCCACGGGCGTTGATGGCCTCTCCCCACACAAAAGAGGGCGTCTGTTCACGTTTCATTTCTCCGGGACCTTTCACCGTTCGGGATATATAAGCCTTGAGGAGCTTCTGCACCCATGCCAGTCGCAGCAATGGTCTGATGTAGTTTGCTCTCCGGGCCTGGGAAATCATGCGCGTCGAACCCGGCACAAAGACCTGAATGTCTGGAATACCTGTCGTGTAATACGCCGTGGACACGTCCCCCCAGGGGATTGTCATCGCGTCCTTCTCGCCATCGCCGAAGTCAATACGGCGAACTTCATAAGCAAGCGGCACGGTAATGATCTTCCCTCCTCGCCGAATTTTTCCGCCCTGCGCCAGCCCCTCGATCGCCGTTTTCGCCGTACCCGGAGAAAAAACAGAGCGTGAATCGAATCCCAGGTTAAGGCGGATCGCATCCGGCAGGGCCTCCTTCAGGGCGGCCGCCACGCAGTCCGTAGGAATAACGTCAAACCCGACGCCGGGGCACAATACAACACCGGCATCCCGGGCACGGGTATTCAGCAGTTGTGCCGCCTCGAACACGTCTATCTCCCCTGTAATATCAAGATAATGAGTTCGGGTTTGCAGGCAGGCCTCCATCAAAGGCGCCGCAGTGGCGGAGAACGGCCCCGCACAATTTAATACCAGAGCACACCCTTCAAGCTGTCTGAGCAGTTCAGCCGGGTTATCAAGGGCGAAGGCGTGAGCCTCAAGCCCGAGATTGCGAGCCAAAGAGTCTACCGTTTCTTGCCTGCGCCCCGCCAGAACTGGCCTGAATCCTCGCCGTACGGCCTCACGGGCAATCATTTCTCCGGTGTAACCGTTCGCGCCATAGATCATCCAGCGCGGAAATTCTGGATGGGAATGTTGCTCATTCATTGCATTAACCCCTTTAATAAATAAATTGCCCGGCTTACGTCACAGCATAACCTTAAAGTTAACTTCAAGGTCAATATACCCGTCATACTTCACGTTGCATGTACATTGGTTGTGCCATAACGGTGACAGTTCAAATCTGAGCCAGGAGGCATAACGTAATGATTAAATTCACCAGCGAATGATAAAGCCAATACCATTACTTTTATTCCGCCTTATTTTTATTCGCCATTGATTGTCAGACGGCAAGATAACGATTAAAATAGTTTCTATCGCATTCACCCTTCGTTGAATCCTTCTCATTACATCTTCAGAGAAATCGTCAGTCATGATTATCAGACCAGAGCAACATTGGTTTTTTCGATTATTTGATTGGCATGGCTCGGTATTGTCAAAAATAACATTTCGGTTATTTTTAAACCTTGTCATGTCAGCTATCGCAATTATCATTTATCAATGGTATGAGCAACTGGGCATCCACTTAACCGTTGCCCCTTTTAGCCTGCTGGGGATCGCAATCGCTATCTTTCTTGGCTTTCGCAACAGCGCCAGCTACAGCCGTTTCGTTGAGGCACGGGGACTGTGGGGAACCTTACTGATTGCCGAGCGTTCCATCATCCGTCAGTTAAAAAATTTGTTGCCGAATGACGTTGAGCTACATAAAAGAATTTCAGGTTATCTGATTGCCCTTTGCTGGAGCCTGAAACATGAATTACGTAAAACCGACGCCGGATATGATATGTACCGAATTCTGCCCCGACATATTCTTACCCAGGTCATGTTCAGCCCGATGAAAACCAACCGGATATTATTATTGATCGGCGATGAAATGGCAGCATTGCGTGAACAAGGCAAGCTGAGCGATATTACATTTGGCCTCATCGATAATAAAATAGATGAAATCGCCCACGTTATTGGCGGCTGTGAACGAATTGCAAATACCCCGGTGCCGTTTGCTTATACATTAATACTCCAGCGAACCGTTTATCTTTTTTGTACCCTTCTTCCTTTTGCGCTGGTTGGCGACCTGCATTACATGACGCCATTCGTGTCCGTTTTTATTTCCTATACCTTTTTATCCTGGGATTCCCTGGCGGAAGAACTTGAAGATCCCTTTGGCACATCGGCTAACGATTTACCGCTCAACGCGATTTGCAACACCATTGAGCGCAATCTGAAAGAGATGACCGGGCAACAGCCCCTGCCGGAGCCGCATCAGCCCGATCGCTACTTCAATCTGACCTGAGTCCATTGCCCGCTACCCACCAATGTACGACAGGTTTTGCGTAATGCCGGTGTTCCCCTGATGTAAAAAATGCGTCTGTTTTTTATGCGTCAGCGCATCGGCAATACGCATCTTAAGGGCATCCTGCTGCGTATCGTCTTGCAGCACGTCTCGTAAGTCGACCCCGCCATCACCAAAAAGACATAAATGCAGTTTGCCGATGGAAGAGACGCGCAGCCGGTTGCAACTGGCGCAGAACGTTTTTTCATAGGGCATGATCAGGCCAATTTCGCCTGCAAAGTCCGGGTGGCAAAAGACCTGTGCCGGGCCATCGCTGCGCTGGCGAATCTGGCGCACCCAGCCGCGTCGCAGCAGTTCATCACGCAGCACCACGCCCGAAATATGATGGCGTTGAAACAGCTCGCTGCCCTCACCCGTTTCCATCAGTTCGATAAAGCGCAACTGAATGCGACGAGGCTTAATCCAGGCCAGAAACGTGTCCAGTTGATGATGATTCACATCGCGCATCAGAACCGTATTCACCTTGACCTTTTCAAAACCGGCGGCAAACGCCGCATCAATACCGTTCATCACGTCCTGAAATTTATCCTGCCCGGTGATGGCATAAAACTGGCGAGCGTCCAGACTGTCCACGCTGACGTTGATGGCGGTTAATCCGGCCTCACGCCAGCGTGCGACGTCACGCGCCAGGCGATAGCCATTGGTCGTTATCGCAATCTGGCGAATCGCCGCATTTTCACGCACCGCCGCGATAATATCGATAAAGTCGCGGCGCAAGGAGGGTTCCCCGCCGGTAAGACGGACTTTTTCCGTACCCAGCGCGGAGAACGCGCGAGTGACGCGGCGAACTTCATCCACCGACAAGAATGACTTGTTGCTCACGCCGCCGGGTTTGTACCCGTCCGGCAGACAGTAGGTACAACGAAAATTGCACACATCGGTAACGGACAGACGTAAATAGGTGAATTTACGCTGCCATGAGTCCATAAGCGGTTGCATAGATAACCTCGGGAGACAACGAACAGGCAGGCCACATCACGCTGATGTGGCCTGAGACAGGAAGTAAGACGTGTTAGTGGGTTTTCATCCCCGCCGCCAGCATCAGCAGCTTAAACCCGGATGCGACGACGGCCAGCGCCATAACGCTTGCCGCCCAGATGATGACCATCCAGCCCACCCTTTTCCACCAGACGCGTGGGGCGGTATCCGCAGGTTTAGCGTGCTCTGTGTCTGATAGTGAAGCCATTAATGATACCCCTCATCAGGATTAATTTTTCCGCGAAAGACGTAGTAACTCCAGCAGGTGTACATCAGAATTACCGGGATAATCAGTAGCCCCCCCACCAGCATAAAGCCCTGGCTTTGCGGCGGTGACGCGGCCTGCCAGATAGAGGTCGACGGCGGAATGATATTGGGCCAGATGCTGATGCCCAGCCCGCTGAATCCCAGGAAAATCAGTCCAAGGGTCAGCATAAACGGCCCATAGCTCGCTTTGCGGTTATAGGCGGAACGCACAATTCCCCAGCAGCAAACCAGCACTAACAGCGGGACAGGCGCAAACCAGATGATCTCTGGCAGGCTGAACCAGCGTTGAGCAATCGCCGGATGCGTCAACGGCGTCCACAGGCTGATAATGACGATGATCGCCAGCAGCAGCAGCGTCAGGATAATCGCCTTCTCCGACATGCTTCGGTGCAGCGGGCCTTCCGTTTTCATGATAAGCCAGGTGCAGCCCAGTAACGCATAGGCCACCACCAGCCCCACGCCGCAGAACAGCGGGAAAGGCGCCAGCCAGTCCATCGTCGAGCCGCTGAACGCCCGTCCGGTTACCTGCAAGCCGTTAACCAGCGTTCCCACGGCGACGCCCTGGCTGAAGGTTGCCAGCACAGAACCGCCGATAAAGGCTTTATCCCAAAGCGGGCGGTGTTCCGGCGTCGCTTTAAAGCGAAATTCAAACGCCACGCCCCGGAAAATCAGCCCCAGCAGCATGGCGGTTAACGGCACGCTGAGCGCATCGACAATCACCGCATAAGCCAACGGAAACGCGCCATATAACGCCGCGCCGCCCAGCACCATCCAGGTTTCATTGCCATCCCAGACGGGGGCCACGGTATTCATCATCATGTCGCGCTCTTTCTCGTTCTTATTGAACGGAAAAAGAATGCCGATCCCCAGATCAAAGCCGTCCATCACGATGTACATCAACGTTGCGAAGACAATGATGACGAACCAGATTATTGACAGGTCGATGCCCATTTTATTCTCCCCTGCGTGTGTTCATGGGTTCGCTCACCGCCGATAACGGACGCGCTGGCGTACCCCCCTGAGCGATATCATGCGCATGTTCGCGCACTGGCCCCTTTTTGATCAGCCGCACCAGGTAGAGGTAGCCCACCCCAAAGACGGACGAATAGACGAGGATGAACGCCAGCAGGCTGACGGACATGTGCATGTCGCCGTGTGCGGAAACAGCATCACGCGTGCGCTGCAAACCGTAGACCACCCACGGCTGGCGGCCAATCTCGGTGGTAAACCAGCCCGCCAGAATAGCGATTAATCCTGATGGCCCCATGCAGAATACGAACCACAGGAAAGGACGACACTGATACAACCGGCCACGCCAGCGCAGCCACGCGCTCGCCACCCCGGTCAGGATCATCAGCATCCCCAGCCCCGCCATTATCCTGAACGACCAGAAAATGATGGTTGAGTTCGGGCGATCCTCTTTCGGGAACGACTTCAGCGCGGGCACTTGTTTGTCGAGGCTGTGCGTCAGAATCAGGCTTCCCAGATAAGGGATTTCAAGGCTGTACTTCGTTTTTTCCGCGTCCATATCCGGTACGCCAAACAGAACCAACGGCGTGGCTTCGCCTGGCGGGTTTTCCCAGTGCCCTTCAATCGCCGCAATTTTCGCCGGCTGATGTTCCAGCGTATTGAGACCGTGCGCATCGCCAATCACCGCCTGAACCGGTGCGACAAACAGCGCCATCCACAACGCCATCGAAAACATCTTTCTGATCGCGGGCGTGTCGTTTCCTTTCAGCAAATGCCAGGCCGCCGACGCGCCGACGAAGAACGCGCTCGCCAGAAACGCCGCCGTGGACATATGCAATAAACGGTACGGGAACGACGGGTTAAAGACGATGGCCATCCAGTCCACCGGCACGACAACGCCGTTCTCAATCGCGTAACCCTGCGGCGTTTGCATCCAGCTATTGGAAGAGAGGATCCAGAACGTTGAAAACAAGGTTCCCAGCGCAACCATACAGGTCGCGAAGAAATGTAGCCCCGGCCCGACGCGCTTCCAGCCGAACAGCATCACGCCCAGAAAGCCCGCCTCAAGGAAGAATGCCGTCAGAACTTCATACGTCAGCAACGGACCGGTGATACTTCCGGCAAATTGTGAAAAGCCGCTCCAGTTAGTCCCGAACTGGTAAGCCATGACCAGGCCTGAGACCACCCCCATCCCAAAATTGACGGCAAAGATCTTTGACCAAAAATGATAAAGGTCGCGATACGTTTCATTTTTGGTTTTGAGCCATAGCCCTTCAAGGACGGCGAGAAAACTTGCCAGGCCAATTGTTATTGCGGGAAAAAGAATGTGAAAAGATACGGTAAAGGCAAATTGTATCCTCGCAAGGTGAAAAGCATCTATTCCAAACATAATTCCCCCCACGGAGTCGACATTGACTGATTTATTTTGTACAACGCTTTCATTTCCAGCCTTTTTCTTTGATTAATAGGATTTTCTGAATATTTCAGAGCAGGTGAATCTAATAATTTTCGGCGTGTTTAATTAGTCTCAAACAATTATTCAAAAAGTTCAAATAGGTTAAATTTAATAAGTGATAGATAACATTTATTATGATAATGATAAAATCCTGTTATAATTTCTTTAAATCGACAGCGCAGACGCCACATAATCCGGGCAAACCCCGCGAATTAACTGGGTTCCACCATCTGTTATATAAAGTTTTATATAACGAATAATAAAAGATGTTGCTGTTATCTCCCGGGTAGAGACAACTGTTTGTATTTATTAACCATCACCATTACCCATTTTTTAAATAAGGTTAATGGCTTTTCAAATGGATATTTGTCCGGCTGGCTTTTATTTATATAACGCGCAGCCGCTAAACGTAATTGTTAAATACACTGGAATAACCCTACCTGTTATGTAGCTATTTCAGGATGCCAATGTGACCAGAATAGTCAGGAGTTCATATGAATAAGAAAAGACGTTCAGTTCCCGGAGTCAGACACTATGACGGTCCTGCTGGCGGCTGGGGCGCGTTAAAAGCAACGGCCATTGCCGTTCGTACACAAATGGACGCGCTTGAAGCACCCGTTACCCTGTTACGCACAAATCAGCCAGACGGCTTTGACTGCCCAGGATGCGCATGGCCGGATAAAGAACATAAATCAACGTTTCAGTTTTGCGAAAACGGTGCGAAGGCCGTCACGTGGGAAGCAACAAGCAAGCGTGTCACACCGGCGTTTCTGGCCAAAAATACCGTCAGCGCGCTGCTGAAGAAAACAGATTTCGAACTTGAAGGGTATGGTCGCCTGACTCATCCGCTGGCCTATCACAAAGAAAGCGACACATTTCGCCCTGTCGAATGGGAACAGGCCTTTGCCCGCATCGGCGAAGTGCTTCGCGGTCTCTCCCCTGAACAGGTGGAATTTTACACGTCCGGTCGCGCCTCCAACGAAGCGGCATATCTGTTCCAGCTTTTTGCGCGCGAATACGGCAGCAACAATTTTCCCGACTGTTCCAATATGTGCCACGAAGCCACCAGCGTAGGTCTGCCGCGCTCAATTGGCATCGGTAAAGGAACCGTATCGCTGGATGATTTTGAAAAGACGGAACTGGTGATCGCTATCGGCCATAACCCAGGGACAAACCATCCCCGTATGATGGGGACGCTGCACGAGCTTGCACGCCGCGACGTGCCGATTATCGTCTTTAACCCGCTGCGTGAAAGAGCGCTGGAACGCTTTGCCGACCCGCAGAGCATCATCGAAATGGCGACCTACAGCTCAACCGACATTGCCTCAACCTATTTCCAGGTCAGGGCTGGCGGTGATGCCGCCGCGCTGAAAGGCATTGCCAAACATGTGTTGCAGCTGGAAGCCGAGCGTGGCGATGTTCTGGATCGCGAGTTTATCGCCGCCCATACGCTGGGCTTTGACGATTTTGCCGCAGATATTGCCGCAACCTCCTGGGAATCCATTGAGCGCGAATCAGGTTTAAACCGTGAGCAACTGGAAAAAGTCGCGGAAGCCTACGCCAGGTCCAACGCCACCATCATCACCTACGGCATGGGCATTACCCAGCATAACAAAGGGACGGCGAACGTGCGTCTGATTGCCGACCTGCTGTTAATGCGCGGCAATATTGGCAAACCCGGCGCAGGTATTTGCCCGCTTCGCGGACACTCCAACGTTCAGGGGAACCGCACCGTCGGCATTACCGAGAAACCGGCGCCAGAATTCCTCGAACGGTTGAGCGACGTTTTCGGGTTTGTTCCCCCGTCGAAACACGGACACGACGCCGTACAGGCGACGCAGGCCATGATCGACGGGCGCGCCAGGGCGCTGATCTGCCTGGGCGGTAACTTTGCCGTGGCAATGCCCGATCACGAACAGGGGTTCCCGGCAATGCACGGGCTGGACTTGAGCGTCCACATCGGCACCAAACTGAACCGAACGCATCTGCTGGTCGGGAAAGAGACGTTCATCTTCCCCTGCCTCGGGCGCACCGAACTGGATATTCAGCGCACCGGCAGACAATCCATCACGGTAGAAGATTCTATGTCGATGGTGCATGCCTCCTCCGGCAAACTGAAACCGGCGTCGCCGTTATTGCGTTCGGAACCAGCCATTATTGCCGGAATGGCGAAAGCCACGCTGACAAACAGCAAAATCGGCTGGATGGAGCTGGTTGCTGATTACGATCTCATCCGCGAACTGATTGAACAAACCATTCCCGGTTTCGACAATTACAACGATCGTATCCGGGTGCCTGGCGGTTTCCGTATGCCGCTGCCGCCGACCGAACGCGTCTGGCCGACATCGACGGGCAAAGCTATGTTCTCCGTATTCCACGGCGTTAACGAGAACGTGACCGGCGAAGGTGAAAATACGCTGCGTCTGATTACCCTGCGAAGTCACGATCAGTACAACACCACCATTTACGCGATGGACGATCGTTATCGCGGCGTATTTGGCCGTCGTGACATTATCTTTATGAACGAAGGCGATATGGAGCAGTTAGGGCTTGAACATGGCGATCGCGTCGATATCCGAACGGCCCTGCCTGACAGCGATCTCTGCCTGGAAGATATCACCGTCGTGGCCTACAGCATTGCGGCAGGTTCTGTCGGCGCCTATTATCCCGAGGCCAATGTTCTGGTTCCGCTCAATTATATTGATAAAGAGAGCGGTACGCCTTCTTATAAATCCGTACCGGTAAATATCACCTTGCGTTCAAAAGAAATTCGCGCGCTGTAAAATTCGCCCCTTATTCATGGCGTTCTGCTGAATAAGGGGATTTATTTTTCAGCCACTGACGCGCAGAAACGGTATTGTTATGCCGCAATTCGGTTACAAAATTTATACATTTATGCAATAATGTGAACCCATGTCGTAGCGCAAACGGCTGCCGGAGCCTCTTCTTTGCCCCCAACAGACCGTCTGCCGAAGAGATGAATGATGGACATAAAACAACTCAAATATTTAATCGCGCTGGATCAGACCCGTCACTTTGGTAAGGCCGCATCGCAGTGTAATATCACGCAACCCACCCTCTCCATGCGCATTCGCAATCTGGAGGAGGAGCTTGGTCTGGTGCTTATCGTTCGCGGGCAACGCTTTGAAGGCTTTACCCCGGAAGGCGAACGTATTCTGGCATGGGCAAAATCCCTGCTGGCCGCGCACGATGGCTTACAGGCCGAAGCCGCGCTCTGCAAAGGACAGGTTGTCGGCGTGCTCCGTCTGGGTATGGTGCCGCTCGCCAGCGTCGATCCTATGCTGTTTATTCGCGAATTAACCCCCAAATACCCGGAACTGCAATTTAGTCTCTATTCCATGACCTCGGAGCAAATTGCCGAAGGCGTAAACAGCAACCAGCTGGAGCTGGGAATATGTTATCTGAATAACATTGATGTCAGTCCGTTTGATGTTATCCCGTTAGCGAAAACCCGGATGGGTCTGCTGCACGACACGCGCCATTTCAAAATAGAAAATGAGAGCCTCTCCTGGAACGATCTCATTAATTTCCCGCTGGGTTTTCTGACCAAAGGTATGCATTACAGAGAGCACATGGATATGAGTTTTAAATCAGCCGGAATCTCGCCTAAGCATATTTTCGAAAGCGATTCGACATTCCAGATTATTCAGGCCGTGCAGCGTGGCATATGTTGCGCCATTATGCCGCTCAATAATGGGCTGGAGAATTTAAACAGTAATTTCCATATTACGCCGGTCGTCAATTCCAACATTGAAGCCCCTGTCGGCCTGATCATGCGTAAGCAAGCGCCGGTTTCCTCGCTCGCGCTGCGCTGCTTTACGGACGCGCGCGACATCTACGCCGCCCACAACCCACAGCATTCGTAATACCCGCAATCCGCGCCTTTGCGTGGATTGCTTACACAAGCCATCCATCGTCATCATTGCAGGATTCGCACATGCCGTTTCTGTACCGGTTTTTTTCCTTTACCGCATTTAAAAACAGTAATAATTCACGATCGGTTCTTAAGCGGAATTTCGTCATTAACGCGTTTCGATGCGCCAGCACCGTTTTCTGACCGATCGCCATTTTGTAAGCAATCTGCTTTGACGTCATCCCCGCATAAAGAAAGGCAGCGAGCTGGTTTTGTTGCCCGGTAAGCGTCTTATGCGGGCAATACCCGCAGTGGTGTACGGCATGGGGCGTTTTTGCCTGCTGTAAAGAAAACCAATGCTGCTTAATCACTCTACTGATCTTACTGACGCTTGCATTGAGCGGAATAAACACGATGTTTTCTATACAGGAGGGAATTTCTCCTCGCGCGGGAATATGTTTTTTATCCACCAGGCCAATCATCAGGCGTGGCGCACGAAATCGCATTTCAGCATGACAAATATACTGTTCACCGGGGTGCAGCATCAGAATTAAGATATCGGCACAGGCGGCGTTTGCGTAGTCATAGTCGTTAAAGGTGAGCGTGGTCCGATTCAGGTTCGGTGGAAATATTTCGCACAATAACGCGCGCAATCCGTATTGATAAAAACGATCCTGACATCTGATGACAATATTCATGTATACGCGGCTCCGGGTAATAATTACTGATAGCTCAATGAAACCGTCACAACCGAATCAATGGTTCCCGGTGAGACCTGCCCTTGTTCACTGTAGAGCCGGGCGCGTAAATTCCAGGTATAACGCTGTGCGACAATTTCACTGGTCAGAACCTGACCGTCGCCCAGCGGTCGACCGTCCGCCGCCTGCAACTGTATCGCGACAGGGGTAGCGGTACCCAGATTGCGATACATATCATCGCGATGCATGTCATCAGCGTTGCCGTTAAACTGAATCATCACGCCGGTTGTGCCTTCCGGGCAATGTTCAATGCTGAAATCAAAACTGACCCACGGCGTCGTTGACCCTACGGTATACATTGATGAAGCCGTTACCGGACTCCCTGCCGTTAAATCAACGGTTTTAGTAATGCTGTCGCTGCTCACCTGACACGGCGCGGCTTTCACATTCCCTTTGATGTTTAATGCGATCGGATCGCCCTGACCCCATACCTGACCAGTAAGCAGCATCAGGGCCAGCAGCCAGCGTTTTCTTCCAGGCATACTTTTTCCTTGGGTTATTGGTAGGTAATATTCAACGTGGCGGTGGCATTCGCGCTGCCCGGCTTCACCTGGCTTTTCGTCTGGTAATAACGCGCCACCAGCGGAAATGTCTCCTGCCCGCCTGCGGATTTTTTCAATACGATGCGGTTATTCAGTTGCAGCGGCACATCGTTATAAACTATCTGGACTCCCACGCCGCCTGCCGTTTCGGGGCTACCCTGCCCGGTCAGCGCCAGAACGCTGGCGTCAGCCGGCGCATCAGGGTTTTGCGTTCCCGCCAGTTCAACATTGATATTCGCCCCCGGATCGCAGTTCAGCCCCAGATTTTGCGTATCGCTGTGCGACAGCACGGCTCCGGGCTGGCCGGTGAACTCGGCGGCATTAATATCACCGAGCTGAAAATTAAGAATCTGGCTGGAAAACGAACATGCGAGCGCCGTCACCTGGGTATCGGCGCCCATTGAAATCTGCATAAAAGAATGATCCGGCGTACCAAACCATCCCTGTGCAACCACTCCCGGCGTCAAATATCCCGATTGGATCGTTGCTGTTTTAATCAGCATCACGTCATAGTTACCGAGGTTATAGATATAGCTGGCGCCATTTGACGGCAGCACAAAATCCCCTGCGGGAATGGATAGCCTGATTCCCACCCCCTTCAGATTGGTGTTGTAAACATGATTTATCGGCGAAGGCGTCGCTGACAGGTAATTGATCGCATAAGCGCCGTTGCAATAGACGGCACCGCCAGGCGCCGTGACCAACAGTTTGGCATACCCGGAGACCCTGGCGCGGGCGATTTCTGCCCCTACCGGCGCATCTCGCTGCACGACAATATTCCCCATTGAGACGGTATTAAATAATGTCGTATTCACGGTACAGTCATCGGCAACGCTGAGCCCTGAAAAAAGCATCAGTAAACTGAATAAGAGATAAGTTCGTTTCATTGTCAGATTCTCACGCGAGGTAAGCCCACTTAGCGGCAAAGAGAGCCGGTCACGCTAACGCCGCTGTAGTTCTCTGCTGCGGTTAATGAATAATTTGCCGTGCAGCGCTGCTCGCCGTCACGTCCCCAGACCACATTCAGCGTCCCTTCCGGCGGCATGCCGCTTAAATAGACCTGCCCCTCGTCACCAACAATAAATTGTTGTTCTTGCACGCCTTTTAACGTCACCATCGCCCCAAATGGCACCGTCGAACCGTGGGGCCTGGTCAACGTCAACAGCACGCGCTGCCCAACATTAGCGACATAGTCTGCCCTCACGACCGCGCCACGGGTTGGCACAACGGTTTTGTTGGTAAGCGCCAGTTCAACATCGTCCGCAACGGATGCCGTATCCAGGCCGATATCATTTTTGCGATACGGTGAAACATTGGCGGAAACGGTGTAGCCACGAAAATCAGTTCGTACGCCGCTCTGATTTTTAATCCCGACCCCCGATGCGCCAGGCGCGCCAATCAGCACGTTGGTTTCCCCCAGAGGCTGAGAGAACGTTACGCCATCGGCATATGCCAGCACGCCCCCCGCGAGAGCGTAATTCACGCGCTGCGAGTGGCGATCGTAACGATACCCCCCGCTAACATCGGCGTAAGTACCCTTATAATCCGCGCTCAGACTACCGGTATACCCCACGTCATCCGTGCCGTAACCTTGCTGAATATTCCAGTTCAGCGCGTTACCAGCCAGCGCCGTTCCACTCAGCCCTGCGCTATGAGTCGCGCCATTCCCGCTGCTGGCATTCATGCCATAACTGGCCCAGGTATTGCTCATAAAGCGATCCAACGGAATGCTGATATTCAGCGCCAGCTGTTGGTCTTTATCATAACGATCGCCGCTGCCGTTTTTACTCAACGTCCAGGCGATGCTATAGCTCACGCCGTTCCAGGCATTGTGATACCCCACGCTCCACGACTGCATCGGTTTTCCGGTATGCCAGTAATCCTCCTGTACCGCGCTTAACGCCAACGATCCGCCGCCTGCGCCCAGGGACTGGTTGACGTTGGCTTCCATACGGTTACGTCGTTTCGTTATCTGCCCGGAACTACCGCCATACGTATCGAAAGTGTCCTGCATACCGTAGTAACCACGCGTTGAATATCGGTAACCCGCAATCGAAAAGTTTGTTCCTGTCGCGACGCTATTTTTGCTATAGCGCACACGCCAGGATTGCCCCTGAGTCTTGCTGCCATCAGCGGGTTGCGCCCATGACTGGATTACGTCGGCAGAAAGCGCGCCAATCGTTCCCAGATTTTTACCGACGCCGGACGCTATCGCCCGATAGTTACGGGAAGTCTGGACGCCGCCATAAAGCGTGAAACCGCCCGGCAAACCATAAATCGCGGTTCCCTGGCCGAAATCGGTTTGTTCCACACGACTGTCGCTGGAGCGATAGCGCCCGCCGGTTAACGCATATTTGAACCGGCCTTCACGCTGTAACACCGGTAATGATGCGAACGGGACGGTGAAGTGCTGCTCACTGCCATCCGCCTCTTTAACCGTGACCTCCAGATCGCCGGCGCCTCCCGTGGGGAACATGTCGGTAATGTCAAACGCGCCAGGGGCCACGTAACTTTGGTAGATTTGGTAGCCATTTTGCCGGATGACGATCTGCGCATTGGTGCGGGCAATACCGCGCACCACGGGCGCATACCCCTTCAGCGAATCGGGCAGCATATCGTCATCCGACGCAAGTTGGCCGCCACGAAACGGTATGCTGTCAAAAACATCCGCAGGAGAGGCGCTGTCTCCCAGCACCAGTTGCGCTTTCAGCGGGACGATATTGCGCTGGACATAGGTATAAATCGAATCCCAGTCCTCATCGCCCTGACCGCTGCGCCGCCAGGTGGTGTAATTGCGCAAACGCCACGGGCCGATATTTATTCCGGGGCGCAAATTAGCGTACTGACTATTACTGTTATCACCGCTCAGACTGTAGTTAAGCATCGCGGCGGTAATGCCTTCATCCCAGAGTTCCGGCGCGACATCCCCCCGCGCTCTGGCAGATAACGCCGCCTGCGGAATACTTAACAACAGCTTTTGCGTCGAAAACTGGAACTCACTTGAAGCCTGTGGAATAGCGGACAAATCGGCGCAATCCCCTTTGCCCTGCACACCCGGATACTGCGCGATGTTAACGCCATAGCGTTGCAACATTTCCCCCGACAGGCAGGGCTCAAGCACATCCTCACCAGAAGGCGTTGGTGTTTTATTGAATGCGATATCCTGCGTGTCCAGAAACTGCCCGTTGAGGATAATATCGACATGGTAAGTGCCCTGTGCCTGCCCTCCCATTTCAAAACCAGAAAGATCGATATTCTCGCTACCGGATGATATATGCTCCAGTAGCGCCGGATTAAAGTAATCCCGACCCAGAACCTCATTCAGCACGCTGAATATTCCCAGGGAGATAAACAATACAAGCCTGGCCGGATACGGATTAATTATATATTTGGCTATCATCATTAACGTAATCCCGACCCGTCGCTACTTAAACAGAACCGCTGTACTCCTCGCTGATTCCACCGTAATCATTAATAATCCTGAATTTCACGCTTCCGCCATTTCCGCCCGAAGGCAGTGCAAAACGGGCGGTACTCCCCGGCGCCACAAACGTTACATTGTCAACTTTCTTACCGGATACGGTAATTTCATTGAAATTAACGTAATAAGGCGTGGGGTTATTTACCTGAATAAACGCCCCGCTCCGGCTCCAGCTTAACTTTCCGAGCTGCGCTTCAGGCGTTGACTTGCTCAGCAACGCAGGCCGATAAATCAGTTTTATTCGTGTTTTAACCGCAATCTGTAACGTATTATCTTTACGTTGGGCCGACGGTATCGATTTAATATTCAGCCAAAACAGGGACTCTTTATCCTCAGGCAGATTTCCCGCCCGAATAATACGCATTACGTTTTGCTGCCCGTTATCAAGCCGGTAAAGCGGCGGTGTAATAATAAAAGGAGCTTTGCCCTTACCGTCATTTTGCGTTTCGATCCACGACTGAATTAAATACGGAATATTATCGGGATTACTGACGCTTAATGACGCTTCTTTTTTACCGCCATCGTAAATAACCCTTGTTCCGCCAATGGAAACACCAGCATTCACACTGGAAACGCCGATAACAAACAGCGCCAACGCGGTGGCGCAAACACGTAATACTTTCATGATAAACCTCTGAGAGGGCCGGTTATCGGCCCCCCAAACAACATATGCTCGTCAGTTATAGTTAACGGTGAAGTTTGCTACGGCATTCACGACGCCCGGCACAACAGGCACGCTGGTGGCGACATAGGCGGCGTAGAAATCCAGTTGGTTGTCAACCATATCTAATAGTGAATAGGAATAGCCATTGATCTGATTAAGGCCTAAAGGCGCTCTGTCTGCCGTCATCAGTCGAATGGCCACCCCACTTGCCGAACCGGGATCGGCGGACAGCGCCAACAGATCGGTATTACCCGAATGATTAACGCCATCAAATTTCACCCGCGCGGACGTGACGGAAGAGGGGCAGTTAATCAGACGCAAGGTAAATTTGGTCGTTGACGCTTCATCCCCTGCGTTGGTAAACGCTGTTTTATAGACACTTCCCATATCAACGGTCATCGTATTATTGGCGCCAATATCTACGGTACAGGCGGTATCAAGAACCTGACCCACAAATTTGACCGTGCCGTCATACGCTATCGCATGTGATATTGACAAAATGGCCGCAGCGGAAAGCGCCATCGCTATCATATTTTTTTTCATCATCGCTATCCTTAACACCTGTTTATTTATCGCGTTACGACATAATGTCCATACATTTTCTGCTCTGGAAATGGGCTGCCGGGAAACGCTTATTTTTGGCTATCATCGTAAAGACAAGGAGATAAATAACATGCGATTTCCCCTTCAGCATTCCGGGCCGCATCACGTCAGCGGTTTGAATCCTGAATCAAGGCGCGATGTCAATTAAGTTCTCCTTAATTTAAATTTTCATATAAATGCACATATTTGCTCAAGTGATTTTTTGGTGTAATTTTACACCTTGTTCTGGATTCACTTATTTTTAGTCTGTCACCATAATTATTAGCTCAAGCAAGACGTTACGCTATTACAGAGACTATTATATGGGAGGACGGATCATGCCTGAAACCAAAATAGCTATTGAATCAAGTATGTATAAGGCTCTGCCTCTGAAGCCAATTGAACATGTAGAAAAACTGATTGCGCACCTGAAGCCACACGCAAACACACGAGAAACAAAATGCAGACAAATTATTAACAACGAAAATAATAGACCACATCAATGTTATTTATTGCTGAAGGGAACCATCGGGGTTTTCAGAGCTCGGGACGGCTTCATGCTTAACTCAGAAGTCGCCCCCTTTATTTTTGGCCTCAGCAATCAACTGGTTGATGCTGAATATTTGCTGATGCGCAGTGAGGAGTGCTCTGAGATCGCCTTTATTCCGCTGGAGAAAGTTAACGACGTTATAGCAAATGAGAATCTTTGGGAAAGTCTGGCGAAGGTGCTTATCTACACCGCCGGTCGGGTGTACGACCACTGTACGCGCATTTCAGCGCCGACATCCTATGATATTATTCGCGCTCAGCTGTATGAATTAATGCGTGAGTCTAATGAATTCAGACAAAATATAACTGCCGCAAATTATATTCAGTCAAGAACATTCCTGTCGCGCAGCAGCGTGATGAAGATACTGGCCGATTTAAAAAAAGGCGGCTACATCGTGACCGATCGCGGTGTTCTGAAGCAAATTCAGCAGAATATTCCCCTGAAATACTAGCTATGTTCAACACGCATTAACGCAGAGCCACTAAAATAGAATGACAACGACAGTGACCGGATAACACCTACCATGCCCCTGGATTCTTCCTTTAATCAACTGAAGCAGCCTTCGCCCTACGCAATTGCGCTGCTCAACGCACTCACGTCAGAACAGGATTTCAAACGGTATCCTCGCGGAAGTCGCTTTGTCTTCGTCCAGGGGGGCGAGCACCAGTGCCTGTTTTTCCGCACGGGCGTCGTAAGCATTGAGAACATCGAAAATAGTCTGTTGCTGGGGATAGCTTCTGCCCCGGTATCCCTGGGGTTCACCAGCGCCCTGTCGGATAAACTGCTGATTCGCGCGCTCGAAGAGTGCGAAGCGGCGACAATTCCCCTCGATGACGTGATGGAAACCATTGAGCGCAAGCACCTGTGGGAGATCATGGCAAAGCATATGATCATCGTCACCAATAAATTGTTTATCCAGAATGAAATGGCGACAGCGCCGACCGCTTACGATCTGCTGTGCTACCAGTTGCAGGCGCTAAGCCAAGAGCCGGAAAGCATCCGTTCTCAGATGGCGGCCTACCAGTATATTCTTGAACGTACCCGCCTTTCGCGCAGCAGCGTGATGAAGATGCTGTCAGCGCTAAAAAAAGGCGGCTATATCGAACTGGAACAGGGCAAATTAATCGCAATTAATCACCTCCCTTCTCGTTTCTAACCCCCCGTTTTTACGCTTAAAGCGGCGGCATTCGTTGGTCGGGATCGCAATTCTGACGATTACCTCGCCTTTGCGTTCCATAATGAAACATGATTAAGCATAAATGTTCCGTTGATGAAACATGTTATGGCCGAATTTTCTTTTCCGCTCACTGTTGCACAATAAGGTTATCGGCAGTGAGTGGTAGCCGTGTCATGGTACACAACCGATACCCCTACAGCAGAAGATGCGGAGCAAAATAATGAAAAAGCTGATTAACCGTGTAGAAGAGGTACTGAACGAGCAACTCGCTGGTCTGGCAAAAGCGTACCCGACGCTGACGCTGCATCAGGACCCGGTCTACGTTACCCGGTCAGATGCGCCAGTGGCAGGAAAAGTGGCGCTGCTTTCCGGCGGCGGCAGCGGGCATGAGCCCATGCACTGCGGCTATATTGGGCCAGGCATGCTCTCCGGCGCCTGCCCGGGCGAAATTTTTACCTCGCCGACGCCAGACAAAATGTTTGAGTGCGCCATGCACATTGACGGCGGCGAAGGCGTCTTACTGATCATTAAAAATTACACCGGCGACATCCTGAATTTTGAAACCGCCACGGAACTGCTGCACGACAGCGGCGTAAAAGTCACCACCGTCGTGGTGGATGATGATGTAGCGGTCAAAGACAGCCTTTATACCGCCGGTCGTCGCGGCGTCGCCAATACGGTATTAATTGAAAAACTGGTGGGCGCGGCCGCAGAACGCGGTGACACGCTGGAAGCCTGCGCGGAGCTTGGCCGTAAGCTGAATAATCAGGGGCATTCAATCGGCATCGCGCTCAATGCCTGTACCGTGCCTGCGGCGGGTAAACCGTCCTTCACATTGCAGGATAACGAAATGGAGTTTGGCGTGGGAATTCACGGCGAACCCGGCATTGACCGTCGCCCCTTCTCTTCTCTCGATCAAACTGTCGATGAAATGTTTGACACGCTGCTGGAAAACGGCGCATACAGCCGCACGCTGCGTCACTGGGATCATCATCAGGGAAGCTGGCAGGAAGATAAGCAGAGCAAACAGCCGTTGCAGCGTGGCGATCGCGTCATTGCACTGGTCAACAACCTCGGCGCCACGCCGCTGTCTGAACTGTTCGGCGTCTATAACCGGCTTGAAAGCCGCTGTCAGGAAACCGGCATTACCATTGAACGCAACCTGATCGGCTCTTACTGCACCTCTCTGGATATGACCGGCTTTTCCATCACCCTGTTAAAAGTGGATGATGAAACGCTCGCGCTCTGGGATGCGCCGGTTCACACGCCTGCGCTCAACTGGGGCAAATAAGGAGATTATGTATGTCACTCAACAGAACACACATTGTTAACTGGCTCTATCGCTGCGGTGAGATTTTCACCAAAGAGAGTGATTATCTGACGGGTCTGGACAGAGAGATTGGCGACGCCGACCACGGGCTGAATATGCATCGCGGCTTCAGTAAAGTCGTCGAAAAATTACCCGCGATTGCGGATAAAGACATCGGCTTCATCCTGAAGAACACAGGGATGGTGCTGCTCTCCAGCGTCGGCGGCGCCAGTGGCCCGCTGTTCGGCACGTTCTTCATTCGCGCCGCCCAGGTGACACAGGCGCACCAGAGCCTGACGCTCGACGAGCTGTACCAGATGATGCGGGAAGGCGCGGAAGGCGTGACCAGCCGTGGTAAAGCAGAGCCTGGCGATAAAACCATGTGTGACGTCTGGGGGCCGGTTGTGGAGTCGCTGCGCCAGTCATGCGAACAGCACCTGTCGGTGCAGGCGGCGCTGGATGCCGCCAGCGCCCAGGCCGAAGCGGCGGCGCAGAGCACCATCACCATGCAGGCCCGCAAAGGGCGCGCCAGCTATCTTGGCGAGCGCAGCATCGGCCATCAGGACCCGGGCGCAACCTCCGTGATGTTCATGATGCAAATGCTGGCGGCAGCGGCAAAAGAGTAAGGATAACGCGATGGTAAACCTGGTCATTGTTTCGCACAGCGCACTGCTGGGTGAAGGCGTCGGGCAGTTAGCCCGGCAGATGTTAATCGGCGATGGTTGTAAACTCGCGATTGCAGCCGGTATCGACGACCCACAAAATCCGATTGGCACCGATCCGCTCAAGGTGATGGAAGCCATCGAATCCGTGGCTGATGCGGACCATATCCTGGTCATGATGGATATGGGCAGCGCATTATTGAGCGCCGAAACCGCCCTGGATTTGCTCGACCCGGCGATTGCGACGAAAGTCCGCTTATGCGCGGCGCCGCTGGTAGAAGGCACGCTGGCGGCGACGGTCAGCGCGGCAATGGGCGCCGGTATTGATAAAGTCATCAATGACGCCATGAGCGCGCTGGATGCCAAGCGTGAACAACTGGGTTTACCGTCACCCACTCAAACCGGGGGCGTCGCCACAAAACCAGCATTTCAGGATAACGACGCCCACTCCATTTCTGTTGTGGTGAAAAATCCAAACGGGCTGCATGTTCGTCCGGCATCGCGCCTGGTCTCCACGTTGTCGGGGTTTCGGGCCGACATGCTGCTGGAGAAAAATGGCAAATGCGTGACGCCGGACAGCCTGAATCAGATAGCGTTATTACAGGTGCGCTGCAACGATACTCTGCGCCTGATCGCCAAAGGAGAACAGGCCGACGAGGCGCTGGCGGCGTTCAAACAGCTGGCGGCGGAAAACTTTGGCGAGTCCGTGGAGGAGACGCCTGCCAGCAGCACGGCGCGTCAGCTCCCCGCGCAGGTCTCCGGCGTGGTGTTCTGCTATTCTCCCGCTGCACCGGACGTCGCAAATCCGACGACCGTCAATTTGCCGGAAGAGCAGCAGCGCCTGCAAACGGCGATTCGTCAGACGCTGGACGATCTCAACGCGCTGACCACGCTGGCGGAAGAGAAATACTCCGCCGATCTGGCGGCGATTTTTTCCGGGCATCACACGCTGCTGGATGACCCCGAGCTGTACGAGATGGCGTGTGAGGTGATGCGTGATAAATCGTGTCGGGCGGAAACGGCGTGGCGCAGCGTGCTGGACGATCTCCGCGATCAGTACCGACAGCTCGACGACGCCTATTTGCAGGCCCGCTATATCGATATCGACGATATTCTCCATCGGACGCTGAGGCACCTGAGCGGAATAAACGCGCGCTTGCCGGTATTCACGCGCCCGACTATCGTGGCGGCGGAAAATATCTTCCCGTCCACCGTGTTGCAGTTCGACCCACAGACGGTTAAAGGGATCTGCCTGAGCGCAGGCAGCAATGAATCACATTCGGCAATCATCGCCCGTGAAATGGGGATCGGCTGGCTTTGTCAGCAAGGGGAAGCGGTATATGCCCTGAGCACCGGCGAGTCGATTACGCTGGATCTCGCGGCACAGCGCATTCTCTTTTCTGACTGACCGCTCTCCCATCGCGCGTCCTCTTCTGAGGGCGCGCTGTCGCATTCCCACGCTTCAACCGGCGATAACGGGAAATGTTTACCAGTTCCCAAAATAGCGGTTCGATCACGCGCACATGACAATCCTGGACTAAGGTTTTGTCATGGTTCATGCCGCTGACTGCGGCACGCCGTTAAGGAGAATATTGATGATAACACCTGCGCTTCGCCATTCCGGCACGCTCTCTTTCGCCATAAAACTGACCGTTGCAAGCACCCTGCTGACATTCGCGTCGCTCTCGGCGCACGCTGAGGAACAGCCAGCCAGTCCTCCGCAGCCCCCGGATATTCTGCTGGGGCCGCTGTTTAATGACGTGCAGAGCGCCAAACTGTTCCCCGACCAGAAAACGTTCGCCGATGCCGTGCCTAACAGCGATCCGCTGATGATCCTCGCGGATTACCGGATGCAACGAAACCAGTCAGGCTTCGATTTGCGTCACTTTGTTGATGTGAACTTTACGCTGCCCAAAGAAGGGGAAAAATACGTTCCGCCGGAAGGGCAGTCGCTGCGTGAACATATTGACGGCCTGTGGCCCGTGTTGACCCGCACAACGGAGAGCGCCGGAAAATGGGATTCGTTATTGCCGCTGCCGGAACCGTATGTGGTGCCTGGCGGACGTTTCCGGGAAGTCTATTATTGGGATAGCTATTTTACCATGCTGGGACTTGCCGAAAGCGATCACTGGGATAAGGTCGCCGATATGGTGGCGAATTTCGGCTATGAACTGGACTCCTGGGGGCATATCCCCAACGGCAACCGTACCTACTATCTGAGCCGCTCGCAGCCGCCTTTCTTCGCATTTATGGTGGAATTGCTGGCGCAGCATGAGGGCGACGACGCCCTGAAAAAATACCTGCCACAGCTGCAAAAAGAGTATGCCTACTGGATGGAGGGCGTGGAGAATCTCCAGCCCGGCGAGCAGAATAAGCGCGTGGTGAAACTGGATGACGGCACCGTCCTGAACCGCTACTGGGATGACCGGGACACGCCGCGACCGGAGTCGTGGATGGAAGATATCACCACCGCGAAGAGCAACCCGAACCGCCCGGCAACCGAGATTTATCGCGACCTGCGATCTGCCGCCGCATCGGGCTGGGATTTCAGCTCGCGCTGGATGGACGACCCGAATCAGCTGAGCACCATTCGCACCACCAGCATCGTCCCTGTCGATCTCAACGCCCTGCTGTATAAACTGGAGAAAATGCTGGCGCGCGCCAGCAAAGCGGCAGGCGATGACGCCAACGCGAACCAGTATGAAGCGCTCGCCGGCGCCCGTCAGAAAGGCATTGAAACGCACCTGTGGAACAATCAGGAAGGCTGGTATGCCGACTACGATCTGAAGAGCAAAAAGGTGCGTAACCAACTGACGGCGGCCACGCTGTTCCCGCTGTATGTCAACGCGGCGGCGAAAGATCGCGCCAGCAAAGTGGCTGCCGCGACCCAGGCGCACCTGTTGCAGCCTGGCGGACTTTCCACCACCTCGGTGAAAAGCGGGCAGCAATGGGACGCCCCCAATGGCTGGGCGCCGTTACAGTGGGTGGCGACCGAGGGGTTGCAGAATTACGGGCAGGACAACGTCGCGATGGATGTCACCTGGCGCTTCCTCACCAACGTTCAGCATACCTACGACCGCGAACAAAAGCTGGTTGAGAAATATGACGTCAGCAGTACGGGAACCGGCGGCGGCGGTGGAGAATACCCTCTTCAGGATGGTTTCGGCTGGACCAACGGCGTGACGTTAAAAATGCTCGACCTGATCTGTCCAAAAGAGAAACCGTGCGACAGCGTACCGGCCACTCGCCCCGCAGCGCCAGGCGCTTCCCAGCCTGCGCCGCAAAAACAGGTTGAAACCACGCCGTAATGTAACCCGACCATCATGCTGACAAAAATCCGCGCGCCGTCGCGGATTTTTCTTCCTGGCAATGCCGCGCGTTCATCTCTGCCCCTCATAGCTCTTAAGGGTTAGAGCCCCTTTTCATCGGTGAGAATTTGATACTGAACAAGTTTTTTAACGTTATATATGTAAACATATAGCGATTTTTTAACCATTTCAGGATGAAAACAATGCCGCTCACAAGACGGAGATTCGCTCAGGCAATGGCCTCTGCGCTGCTGTTTCGCCACCTCCCTGGCATTGCGCAGACACCGCTGACGTTTGCTATTGGCCGCCCGCCGGAAGGCAATATTATTCGCCGCGTGGTGAGCGCCGGTGCGCCCGCCGATGTGTTACTGCTGGCCGTCGCGCCGGAAAAGCTGGTGGGTTTCTCCTCTTTTGATTTCTCGCGCCAGGCGGCGATTCCCTTCCCCGAGTCCATTCGGGCGTTGCCCAAACTGGGCAGGCTGGCGGGGCGCGCCAGCACGTTGTCTCTGGAAGGACTGCTGGCCCTGCATCCCGATCTGGTAGTGGATTGCGGCAACGCCGATGAAACCTGGCTTTCGCAGGCGCGCCAGGTCAGCGCTCAGACCCGGATTCCGTGGCTGCTGATTAACGGTGAACTGCGGCAAACGCCGGAACAACTGCAAGCCGCAGGACAAGCGCTGGGAATGGAGGCGCGTACTGCCGCTCAGTCGGCGCTGGCTCAGCGCTTCATTGCGCAAGCGCTCGCGTTTTCCCACACGCCTGCTGCCGGTATTCGTTTTTATGCGGCGCGGGGCGCCCGAGGTCTGGAGACAGGATTACAGGGATCGCTGCATACGGAAGCGGCAGAGTTGCTGGGATTACACAACGTAGCGCGAATCCCCGGACGAAGCGGACTGGCCCAGGTCTCTATGGAAAACTTACTCACCTGGCAACCCGACATCATTCTGGTACAGGATGCCGCCACGGCGCACTACCTGCGTCACGACCCCGTCTGGCAAGGCGTTAAGGCGGTTGCGGACAAGCGCATTCTTTTCCTGAGCGGTCTGCCGTTTGGCTGGCTGGATGCGCCGCCGGGCATTAACCGTTTACTCGGGCTGCGCCGGTTGCATGCCTGGCTGGACCCGAACGTTAATCAACATTTTAAAGACGATATGGTGCGTTATGCGCGCCTGTTCTGGCATACGTCGCTGACTGACGAACAGTATCAACAGTGGGCGATCATCTGATGAGAACGACCACCCTTTCAGTCCTGATGCTGGGGATTGCCCTTCTCTGTATTGCCTTTGCCACTGTATCGGGCGCTTATCACCTCGATGCCCGGCAGGTGCTAGCGATGATCTTCAGCCATGACACGGTGCCGACACAGGATCAAATCGTGTTCTGGCAGATCCGCCTCCCCCGCATTCTCGCCGCGCTGCTGCTGGGCGCTGCGCTGGCGGGCGCGGGCACGACGTATCAGGGGATGTTTCGCAACCCGCTGGTCTCCCCGGATATTCTCGGCGTTGCCGCCGGAGCGGGTTTAGGCGCATGTACGGCGATTTTACTGGGCCTGCCGATTTTGTTTATCCAGCTCTACGCGTTCGGCGGCGGTCTGCTGGTAGTTGCTGGCGTCTGGCTGATTACCCGCCGGGTGACGCGTCACGACCCCGTATTAACCCTTGTGCTGGTGGGTATCGCGCTCGGTACGCTGTGCGGCGCGGGAATTTCCCTGATAAAAACGCTGGCCGATCCCTATACCCAGTTGCCTTCCATAACCTTCTGGTTACTCGGCGGGCTCTCTACCATCACGCTGCATGATCTTTGCTTCTCGGCACCGCTGATTCTGTTCGGCGCCATCCCTTTGCTGCTACTGCGCTGGCGTATGAATTTACTGACGCTTTCAGATGATGAAGCCCGTTCCCTGGGCATCAACGTTACCCGCCTTCGGCTCGCGCTGATTGTCTGCGCGACGCTCATCACCGCCAGCACGGTGGCGATTGCCGGGATTATCGGCTGGATAGGCTTAGTCGTGCCGCATATCGGCAGGTTGCTCACCGGCAATAACCACCAACAGTTGCTTCCTGTCTCAATGGGCGCCGGCGCCATTTTACTGCTGCTGACCGACACGCTCGCGCGCGCAATCAGCAGTACGGAGATTCCACTGGGTATCCTCACCGCATTTATCGGCGCTCCTTTCTTTTTGCTGCTTCTGCTGCGTGGAGGACGCCAATGACACGACTGACGGTTCACCACGCCAACCTGGGATACGCCCGACGCCCGGTTTTGCGCGACGTCTCTTTTACCGTACCGGCGGGAGAAATTTGCTGTTTACTCGGCGCAAACGGCAGCGGCAAGACCACGCTGATGCGCACCATTCTTGGCGTTCTCCCCTTGATCAGCGGCGACATCCTGCTTGATGGCGTGGCGGTGCAGCGTTTTTCAGACCGGGAGCGCGCCAGCGCCATTGCCTGGGTGCCACAGGCGCACGACGGCGCGTTCGCCTTCACTGCTCTGGATATGGTGATGATGGGGCTGACGCCGAAAATGGCGGCATTCGCCGTTCCCGGCGCCAGGGAGCGAGAAATTGCCCAGCAGCAGCTCGCCGCGCTTGAAATCGTCCATCTGGCGCACCGACGCTGGAACACCCTGAGCGGCGGAGAGCGTCAACTGGTGCTGATCGCCCGCGCTCTGGCGCAACGCCCTCGCCTGCTACTGCTGGATGAACCCGCCTCCAGCCTCGACTTTGGTCACCAGATCCGCCTGCTCGACACGCTGGTGACACTGAAAAAAACGGGGATGGCGCTACTGATGTCAACCCATCATCCGCTCCATGCCAGGGCGATAGCCGACAGCGTCGTACGCGTGGAGTCCGACGGCCAGGTATCGCAAGGCGCGCCAGAGCGCCAGCTCGCTGCCGACAATCTGGCCGCGCTTTATCGGGTCTCGCCCACACAAATCCACCGCCATCTTTTTGGCGATCAGCAATAAGGGACAGCCATGCTCATTGATGACATTGATTTTGCAGACCTCTACCGCCAGCAGCTATTGCAGGCGAAACGAACGGAAAAAACGCCCGACCATTGGGATAAACGGGCAGAGAAAATGGCAGAAAACTGCGCGTCGCCGACGGACACCTACCTGCAACAGCTGATGGAAAAAATGGATTTGCAGGGCGTGAACTCGCTGTTTGATATGGGCTGCGGCCCGGGCACCGTCTCGCTGGCGTTAGCGGGCAAAATACCGCATATCTGCGGCGTGGATTACAGCCCCGGAATGCTGCGCGTTGCCGCCCGTCGTGCGACAGAGCAACGGGCAACCCATGTTCACTGGGTGCAACGCGCCTGGGAAGAGGACTGGAGCGATCTTCCGCGCTGCGATATCGCCGTGGCCTCCCGCTCAACGCTCGTTGCGGATATGCGCCAGGCGATGACAAAACTCAACAACCAGGCGCGGCTGCGCGTCTATACCACGCACCTGGTCAGTTCCTCTTTTGTTTCCCCCACTATCCAGCGCGCGTTGGGTCGCGAGGTTATCGAGCTGCCTAACTATATTTATGCCCTCAATGTCCTGTACCAGATGGGGATCTGCGCCCATGTCGATTTTATCCGTGGGCAGAACTGCCAGCAGGACAACAACACCTGGGAACGCTTTGCTGAAAACGTTCGCTGGAGCATGGGCGACATCAGCGATGAAGAGCGTGAGCGTCTGTACCGCTGGTATCAACAGCAGGATGCCAGCGCCCTTGCCCCGGCCAGCCGGGACTGGGCGCTGATCTGGTGGGACAGCATTCCACAAAAGGCGCTGAAATGATCTACTTCTCACACGCACAAACGGACGCATTGCTGCTGGAGGATATTCAGGGAGGCGACCTGACCACGCGCGCTCTGGGCATCGGCAATCTGCCAGGCCGCATGACCTTCCGCCATCGCCAGGGCGGCTGCGTGAGCGGCATTGCCGTGGCCAGACAAATGTTGCAGTCGCTGGGGCTGACCGTCCTGGAGCAGATGAACGACGGTGAGCGCGCCGCAGCCGGTCAACGATTGATCAGCGTCAGCGGGAATGCGGCGGCGCTGCACCAGGGCTGGAAGGCCGTACAAAACGTACTGGAGTGGAGCTGCGGCGTTTCACACTATCTCGACAGCATGCTTCACATCCTGCATAGCCGTTACCCCGACGGGCAAATAGCCTGCACGCGTAAAGCCATTCCCGGCACCCGGCTGTTAGCCGCACAGGCGGTGCTCGCCGCAGGCGGAATCATTCACCGCGCCGGGTGCGCGGAAACCGTGCTGCTGTTTGCAAATCACCGCCGCTTTCTCGCCCCCGGTAACGACTGGGCCGGGGCCATTTCGCAGTTGCGCCGTCATGCCCCGGAAAAAAAGATCGTCGTCGAAGCAGACACCCCAGAGGAAGCCCTTGAAGCGCTCCGCGCAGGCCCCGACGTTTTGCAACTCGACAAATTTACCCCACATCAGGCGGCGGAGGTGGCCCGGGCGGCGCCTTCACTGGCCCCCCATTGCACGCTGGCGCTGACTGGCGGCATCAACCTCGCCACTCTGGCGAGTTATCTCGACTGTGGTATCAGGCTCTTTATTACATCCGCACCGTACTACGCACCACCGATGGATATCAACGTCATCCTGAACCCGGACGAAAGTGACATATAACATTGATAAATGGTATAAAAACAATGAAATTCACTCAGAGTTGTCTTTACACGGCATTATCGGTAGCTTTTGCGCATAATGCGTTTGCTGGGCAAGAAAGCGACACCATGACCGTCTGGTCGAGCCCCGCCTCTGCGGCGACCACCACGGTGCTTGGTCAACAAACCATGCAGGATCTGGATAAGCAGAATGTGGCGCAGGCATTAAGCGTCATCCCCGGCGTGGCGTTGCAAAAATCAGGCAACCGCAACGAACAGCAGGTCAAAGTTCGCGGTTTTGACAGCCGCCAGGTTCCGATCTTTTTCGACGGCGTGCCGGTTTACATCCCTTACGACGGCAACCTCGACTTAGGGCGCTTCCTCACCTCGGACATTGCCTCCGTTGAGGTGTCCAAAGGCTACTCATCGCTGTTGCAAGGCCCTAACCAGATGGGTGGCGCGATCAACATCACCACCAAAAAACCGACAAAACCTCTCGAAGGGAGCATCGGTTATCGCCAGGGATGGAGCCGGAGCAAAGATAATGCCCACGATATGCACGCCTCGTTTGGCGCCAGTAATGAGCTGGGTTATCTGCAAGTCAGCGGTAGCCAGTTGAAGCAGGATTTCCTGGGTCTGCCGCACGGGGTGGACAACGCCATTGCAGGCAGCAACGGGAAGATGATCAACTCGTCGGCAGATGATAAACGGGGCATTGTTAAGCTGGGCTTCACGCCGCGCGAAAATGACGAGTACACCCTGACCTATATCAACCAGGACGGTGAAAAGGACAACCCGCCATACGCAGGCACCAGCAGCCAGAAGTCGCGCTACTGGCAGTGGCCGCAATACGATAAAGAGAGTTATTACTATCAGGGCACCACGCATCTGGGCGATCGCTTCACGCTGAAAAGCCGGCTTTATCGCGACACCTTTGAAAACACGCTGATGATGTACAACTCCCTTGCCGACCTGAAAAACAAGAAAGGCAGCTATAGCCACTATTCTGATTACAGCGATGGCGCAGGGTTACAACTCGCCGCCGAAATGCGTGAAAACGATCTGCTCTCGTTCGCCGTTAACTGGAAAGATGACGTCCACCGTGAAAAAGGCGCGCCGCATGCGGCATACGATCGCTATGAAGACTGTACCTGGTCGTTAGCCAGCGAATACCAGTGGGCCGCCGCCGATAACGTGGATGTCGTGGCCGGTATTAGCTATGACTGGCGTGACAGTCTGGAAGGGATGAAACACGAAAAAGACGGCAGCGTAACCCACTACGACGACAACAACCAGTCGGCGTTTAACTGGCAGATCATGACCAAATACCACTTCGCAAACGAGGACACGCTGGCGCTCTCTTACTCTGACCGGACGCGTTTCCCGACGCTCAAAGAGCGGTATACCACGTCGAAACCGGCGTATAACCAGGTGGCCATCGTCAACCCGCAGTTAAAACCCGAACGCGCCCGTAGCGTGGATCTGACCTGGAACGGTTCGCTGACCCGCGACTGGGGATTCGAGGTCAGCGTGTACTATAACCGCGTGACCGACGCAATCCTGTCGCACAATATTGATGCCGATACGATCCAGAACCGCAATAGCGGCCGGGTGGATTACACCGGTCTGGATGCCGGAATCAAAGGCAATGTGTCTGAAATGCTGGATGTCGGGCTGAGCTACGGGCTGATCCACGCGGACGTCAAGCGTGATGAAATCGGTGAAATCACCGATTTGCCAACGCAGACGCTCACCGCATGGATGACGCTCAAGCCGTGGGAACCGCTGAGTATTACGCTGTCAGAAGAGGCGCGTTCCTCCAGCTACAGCAATTCAGACGGTTCACAGAAAGCGGGCGGATTTGCCATTACCCATATCCGCGCGGATTATGCGGTGGGCTACGGTTTTAGCGTCAACGCGTCCGTGAACAACCTGTTCGATACGAAGTATGCCTACAGCGAAGGGTTTATCGAGGAAGGCCGTAATTTCTGGGCCGGGGTGGAATATAAGTTCTGATTGTTCCGCCGAATGAAAACGAACCCGGCCTGCGCAATTGCAGGCCGGGTTGCTATCAGAAGCTGTAGCTGGCGCCAACCTGAACGGTGCGGTCGCGGCCAATCCAGCAGTTGTTGTCGTCGTAACAGCTAAACGTCTCTTTGTTGGTAATATTCTGCGCGCTGGCCTTCAGCGTCACCCCGCTCAACGATGGGATCGCCTCCCCCAGACGGTAAGAGACGGCCATATCATACTGCGTCGTGCCGCCGAGTTTGCCTTTGTCGTTAGCTGGCGAGATCTCCATCGGCCCGGTATAACGGACGCCCGCGCCAACGTTCAGCCCGCGCAGCGGCGTATTATCAAAGGTGTAATCGCCCCACAGGTTAAACGCGTTTTCCGGCACCTGAGTCGGACGTTTGCCTTCATACGTCTCATCTTCCGTGTTGATCGCATGGGTATAGGCATAGTTGGCGATCAGCGTGACGTTATCCGCCGGACGGCTGACAATCGACAGTTCGGCCCCTTTTGACTCAATCTCGCCGGTCTGGCGGTAATCCCAGGTCGGCGTGGCGGAAAGCACATTTTTCTGGCGGATATTAAACACCGATGCGGTAAAGGTGGTCGCGTATTCCGCCAGCAGGTATTTCACCCCGCCCTCAACCTGCTTGCTGGTGGTCGGCTTCACCTCTTTCGAGGTCAGAGTCCCTTGCGGCGAGATCGGCTTAAAGCCTTCGGAATAGCTGATAAATGGAGAGATCCCATTTTCAAACGCATATAACGCACCGAAACGTTTGGTGACGCGATCCTGTGAAATCCAGGTTTTATCGCCGTTTTGCAGATAGTCGGTCGTGGCGGAACGATAGTCATCGTAACGCACGCTCGCCAGCAGGTTCAGGCCGCCAAACGCAATCTGATCCTGAAGATAATAACCATTCTGCTGATAAGAGAGACGGTTATTCTGCGCAGTACTCAGCCCTAAATCGTCGGTATGAATCTGACGATAGTTCGGGTGGCGCATGTTGATCCCCGGCGTGCTGCTGGCATAGCGGTAGAAGTAATGGCTGTCGAGCTTCTGGTAATCGAAGCCTGCCAGCAGATGGTGCTGCCAGTCGCCTGACACTACCGTTTTCGTAACCTGGTTGTCGATGTTAAAACTTTTCAGATCTTCATCGGTCGTGTAGGCAAACCGGTTCAACTCCCAGACCGGATTCCCCGTATTTCCGGTGGAGTAGACGCTGCGCTGGTGGGTATCCACATCAAAGTAGCGCGCTTTCTGATTGAAGCCCCAGCCGCTGTCAAACTGGTGTTCAAAGCTGTAACCCAGCATCCATTGACGCTGCTTAAAGCCGCTCCACTCATCTCCGGCAAAATCACGACGCCCCGCATACTCTGAACGCAGATAAGAAATGGGCAGCGGGTTGGAAGGCGACAGCGACGGTGTATTCTGCGCCAGCGCATCAATCGTCAGACGCGTTTTGTTGTCCGGTTGCCAGGTAACGGACGGGGCAACCAGATAGTTTTCATAGCGGGAGGTATGCGGTTGATCATCCCCTTCCGTCGCTTTGCCGAGTAAACGGTAGTTCCAGTCGCTGTCGCTGATTTGCCCGGTTGAATCCAGATAACCCTCTTTCAGATTACGGGTGCCGGTGTTGAAGCCCACTTCCGTTTTCTGTTCCGCCTGCGGTTTTTTACTCTGGATGTTTACCAGTCCACCCGGCGATCCATTGCCGTACAGCACCGAGGCCGGGCCTTTCAGAATATCCACGCTTTCAATCAGCAGCGGATCAATACGCGCTTTGGTATTCCCGGTCACGTTGTACGGCAGTTGCAGGCCGTTGTAATACTCCTGATCCACCGTAAAACCGCGAATCTTATATTCACTCATATAGGAGGTATTACCGCGAACTTCCGTTGACACGCCCGGCGCGTAGCGCAGAATTTCATTCACCGAGTTGGCGTGGCGTTGCTCAATCTCCTGCCTGTCGATGGTGTTGATCACCTGCGGCGTTTTGCTTTCCGGCACGGCGGATTTGGTGGCGCTGTTGGTCCAGGCCGGAAGAAGGCTCTCCTGCCCGGCGGCGGTGACCACAATGGTCGACTCTTTTGCCTCTTCAGCATAAGACGGGACCGTCAGGGCTAAGGTGATACATCCAGAGAGCGCGCGTAATGTGAAACGATGAGTTGTTTTCATGAACAAATTATTATATGTAAAATGGAATGACAATTATTCTCATTTTTATTCACAAATCAAGCCAGCTTTCGCCGTTAATCCGGCCAGGCGTTGCTCAGGAATACAGATTGTTCTGACGTCTGTTGAATCCCCGTAAACGTGCCGGGAAGACGCCTCCCCTGACACGTTCACGACTGATAATGCGCCAGAGCGATAATGGGCATCAAGTGAACGGAAAACACGCCTGGGTAGCGTGTCGCCGATTTACGCACTCATCCCCACATCCGCTCTGTTCATTTAATTGCGCCGCAGAAGGCGAAAAACGCCGAGCACAACAATCGCCCCGACGACGGCCACCAGGAAACTGTGAAGATTGAACCCGCTGATGCTACCGCCGATACCAAACATGGTTGCCAGCCAGCC
The DNA here is from genome assembly GCF_030333125.1 of Citrobacter sp. CK206. Taxonomy (NCBI): domain Bacteria; kingdom Pseudomonadati; phylum Pseudomonadota; class Gammaproteobacteria; order Enterobacterales; family Enterobacteriaceae; genus Citrobacter; species Citrobacter sp. CK206. The sequence continues at coordinate 454,999 of NZ_JAOWGM010000030.1, read as the reverse complement.
GCCGACAACCGCACCAACGATACCGAGAATACAGGTCAGTATAAAACCACCGCCATCGCGACCCGGCATAATCAGCTTAGCGATAACACCTGCAATCAGACCAAAAATAATCCAGGCAATAATTCCCATATTCAGGCCCTCTTTCCAGTGAAAGCATACGCAAGACATTCTTGCGCCAGTCCCTTAAGTATAGGCAAATCAACCGGCCATGCTTTTCATCCTGCGACGTTATGCGCTGGCGTTGATAAAAATTTCACCCATTTGTCTTAAGTTCCGTCATGCCATGCCGATAACCAAACGATAATCTGTCAGGCATCCAGGAGTCATTACGCGTGAGTCACTACAGTGAGCAGTTCCTGAAGCAAAACCCGTTGGCGGTATTAGGCGTACTCAAAGATTTAAACAAGAGCCAGGTGCCGCTACGCATCTCCTGGGCCGGGGGGCAGTTCATCAGTAAGATTCTGGACGTTAACGCGGAAAAACTGGTGATGGATTTCGGCAGCCAGGACTATGAAAACATCGCCGTTCAGCGCGCCAGACAGATAACCATTACCGCAGAAACGCAGGGCGCGAAAGTGGAGTTCACGCTGGATCAGCTCACCCGCGGCGAATACCAGCAGCTTCCGGCATTTATTACCGCGCTGCCGCCCGAGCTGTGGTTCGTTCAGCGCCGGGAGTATTTCCGTATTTCCGCGCCTTTGCATCCCCCCTACTACTGTCAGGCGAAAATGCCGGACGACAACACGCTACGTTTTCGCTTGTTCGATCTCTCGCTGGGCGGCATGGGCGCATTGCTGGAAGCGACAAAACCCGCCGGATTAACCGAAGGCATGCGCTTTTCGCAACTTGAGCTGAACATGGGGCAATGGGGCGTTTTCCACTTTGACGCCCAGCTTATTTCCATCAGCGAACGCAGAGTGATTGACGGTAAAAATGAGACGATTACCACTCCCCGCCTGAGCTTTCGTTTTCTCAACGTCAGCCCGGCGGTGGAGCGGGAATTACAGCGGATTATTTTCTCTCTTGAACGGGAAGCGCGGGAAAAATCCAATAAGGTGCGTGAATAACCCCCGTGTGGGTTACATCGCATCCAGCGCTTGCTGGAGTTTCCAGATATAACGCGGCGCCTGTGGCGCAGGATGATTTTTGGCAACGTGCTCGAAAAACTCATCCGCACTCAGATCGTTGATTTTCTCAATCGCTTTTTTGCGATCGGAAGAGAACGTGCGCAGCAGCGCGCCCGCGCCATTGGCATAAGAGACCACCAGCGCGTACTGCATCACCTGCGGATCGTTAATACCGGCCAGCGACCCGTGTTCCAGAATACTCAGGTACGCCGTCCCCATCGAGATATTCCGCTCCGGGTTTTTCAGTTCGCTGGTCGACGGTTCGCCGCTCCAGCCCATATGACGATAAACATCGCGCCCGGACGTCGAGGCCTTCAGTTGCATTAACCCAACCGCCCCGGATTTACTGACCACCGTCGGATTACCGCCCGATTCAATCGCGATGATCGCGGTAATCAGACGCGGGCTGACGCCCCAGGCTTCCCCGGCTTTTTCACTTATCGGCATCCACTGCATTGCCCGTTTAACCGGGACTTCGGCGTTCCAGGGCGGATTCTTGTAATCCTGCTTTGAACTACAGCCCGCCAGCAATACAACCAAAAAAGCAAACCATCTCAATTTCACGTCATCTATCCTTATAGCCGGAATTCGCCGCTGCGAGTGACAACGACATGCTCAATCGGCATGATATACATTTGGTTTTAGATGTCAGCAAGGAATTGCCATGTCCCTGTTTCACTTAATCGCCCCATCGGGTTACTGCATCAATCAGCAAGCGGCTTTACGCGGCGTACAACGGCTTATCGAATCCGGCCACCAGGTGGATAACGCCGCCGTCATTGGCCGCCGTGACCAGCGTTTTGCCGGTTCAGACGCCGAGCGTCTGGTCGATGTTAACGGCCTCGCCCGCCTGACGACGCCCGATACCATTGTGATGCCGGTTCGCGGCGGTTACGGCGCCAGTCGTCTGCTGGAGAGCATTGACTGGCAGGCGCTCATCGCACGGCAACAGGCGAACCCGCTGCTGATCTGCGGCCACAGCGATTTTACGGTGATTCAGTCCGCCCTGCTGGCGCTGGGCAAGGTGATAACGTTTAGCGGCCCCATGCTGGCGGCGAATTTCGGCGCGGAGGAGATGAACACCTTCACCGAGCGCCATTTCTGGCGGGCCTTGTGCAACGCGCAGTTCACGGTGGAGTGGCAAGGTAACGGCCCGACATGTGAAACGGAAGGCACGCTGTGGGGCGGCAATCTGGCCATGCTGATCTCCCTTATCGGCACCCCGTGGATGCCCGCCATTGAAAATGGCGTACTGGTGCTGGAGGATATTAACGAGCATCCTTTCCGCGTTGAGCGAATGCTTCTGCAACTGTATCACGCGGGGATTCTGGCCCGGCAGAACGCGCTGATATTGGGCAGTTTCAGCGGTAGCGCGCCGAATGATTACGATGCCGGTTACGATCTTGACGCGGTTTACGCGTTTCTGCGTTCCCGTCTCTCCATCCCCGTCGTGACCGGTCTGGATTTTGGTCATGAGCAACGCACCGTTACGCTGCCGCTCGGTGCCCACGCGGTGCTAAAAAATGGCGAAAATGGCAGCCAACTCACACTCTCCGGCCATCCTGTCCTCAAATCATAAAAAAAGCCGTCACCTGGGCTAAGTAAAACGCTGTTTCTGTCGTTATTATGTTAGGGTTTATTATTAGAAACAGCGTAATTCAGGAGTAACATAACGTTGGATGCCGCAGCCATTATTAGTCTTTTCATTTTGGGTTCAGTCCTCGTAACCTGTAGTATCTTATTAAGTTCATTCTCATCTCGTCTTGGCATCCCTATTCTGGTTATCTTTCTCGCGATTGGCATGCTCGCGGGTGTTGATGGCGTTGGCGGTATCCCGTTTGACAATTATCCTTTCGCGTACATGGTGAGTAACCTCGCGCTGGCAATTATTCTGCTGGATGGCGGGATGCGTACCCAGGCCAGCTCCTTTCGCGTCGCCCTGGGCCCGGCGCTCTCGCTCGCGACGGTAGGGGTACTGATTACCTCCGGTCTCACCGGCATGATGGCCGCCTGGCTCTTTCATTTGAATCTCATCGAAGGGTTGCTGATTGGCGCCATTGTCGGTTCAACGGATGCGGCTGCCGTTTTTTCTCTGCTGGGTGGTAAAGGGCTTAACGAACGCGTCGGTTCGACGCTGGAAATCGAATCCGGGAGTAACGACCCGATGGCGGTTTTCCTGACCATCACGCTGATAGAGATGATTCAGAAACATGAAACCGGCCTGAGCTGGCTTTTCGTGCTCGATATCATCCAGCAGTTTGGACTGGGGATCATGCTGGGGCTAGGCGGCGGATATCTGCTTCAGCAAATGATTAACCGGATTGCCTTGCCCACCGGGTTATATCCGCTGCTGGCGCTGAGCGGGGGAATTCTCGTTTTCGCCGTAACCACCGCGCTGGAAGGCAGCGGCATTCTGGCCGTTTACCTGTGTGGATTCCTGCTGGGCAACCGCCCTATCCGCAACCGGTTTGGCATCCTGCAAAACTTTGACGGCCTGGCCTGGCTGGCGCAAATCGCCATGTTCCTCGTGCTGGGACTGCTCGTTACGCCATCCGATCTGCTGCCTATCGCCATTCCGGCGCTGGTGCTGTCAGTCTGGATGATTCTGGTGGCTCGCCCACTCTCCGTTTTCGCGGGCCTGCTGCCGTTTCGGGGCTTTAATCTGCGTGAGCGGATCTTCATCAGTTGGGTGGGGCTGCGTGGCGCCGTGCCTATCATCCTGGCGGTTTTCCCGATGATGGCCGGGCTGGAGAATGCCCGACTGTTTTTTAATGTCGCATTCTTTGTAGTGCTGATATCGCTGCTGTTCCAGGGAACGTCCCTGACCTGGGCGGCCAAAAAAGCCAAAGTGGTGGTGCCTCCCGTCGGCTGGCCGGTTTCGCGTATCGGGCTGGATATTCACCCGGAAAACCCCTGGGAGCAGTTTGTCTACCAGTTGAGTGAAGATAAGTGGTGCGTCGGCGCCGCACTGCGCGATCTGCACATGCCGCAGGAGACCCGCATCGCCGCCCTGTTCCGCGACAACGTGCTGTTCCATCCGACCGGAAGCACCCGTTTACGCGAAGGCGACGTTCTGTGCGTTATCGGACGTGAGCGCGACCTTCCGGCGCTGGGCAAACTGTTCAGCCAGTCGCCGCCGGTCGCGCTGGATCAGCGTTTTTTCGGCGATTTTATTCTCGAAGCCAATGCGAAATTTGCTGACGTCGCCCTGATTTACGGTCTGGACGAGGGAACGGAATATCGCGATAAACAGCAGACGCTGGGGGAAATCGTGCAGCAGTTGCTGGGCGCTGCGCCGGTTGTGGGCGACCAGGTGGAGTTTGCCGGCATGATCTGGACGGTCGCAGAGAAAGAAGACAACGCCGTGCGTAAGGTCGGGGTTCGCGTCGCGGGGGATGAAATGGAATAATGGAGACGCTGCCGGATGGCGGCGTTGACACGCCTTATCCGGCCTACACTCTGCCCTCTGTAGGCCGGATAAGCACAGGCGCCATCCTACGGCACCACAAAAAAGTTACGCCGTCACAACCGGAACACGCGGCGCCAGCGCGCACATCAGTTCATACCCCACCGTTCCCGCCGCAGAGGCGACATCATCAATCTTGATCTCTTTCCCCCACAGTTCCACAGACGTACCGATACCCGCCTGCGGACACGGCGTCAGATCCACCGCCAGCATATCCATCGACACGGTGCCAACCGTTCCGGTACGCACACCGTCCACCAGCACTGGCGTGCCGTTTGGCGCATGACGGGGATAACCATCCGCGTAGCCCACCGCCACAATCCCGATGCGCTGCTCCTGGGTAGTGGTATAGCGTCCGCCATATCCGACCCGATCGCCCGCTTTCAGCGTCTGTACGCCAATAATCTGGCTACTCAGGGTCATAACCGGTTTCAGCCCGGTATTGGCGATATCCCGCCACTGCCCTGACGGCGATGCGCCATACAGAATAATTCCGGGTCGCACCCAGTCGAAATGGGCTTCAGGATGCCACAGCGTAGCCGCTGAATTCGACAGCGAGCGACGGCATTCAAGCCCTTCCGTCGCATGGGCGATTTTCGTCATCGCCTGGTCGATCCCTTCCGGGTGCTCAGCATCGGCAAAATGCGACATTAACGTCATTTCGCCCACATTCGGCAGCGCCCGCAGTTGCTGCCAGACAGTCTGTACCCGCTCGGGTAAAAAACCCAGCCGGTTCATGCCGCTATTCACTTTGAGATAAACATCCAGCGGCGCGTTCAGGCGCGCGTTTTGCAACACTTTGAGCTGCCAGTTGCTGTGTATGCAGGTCGTCAGACGGTATGTGTCATATATGGCCAGCTCGTCGGCATGGAAGAACCCTTCCAGCATTAAGATCGGCCCTTTCCATCCCCGCTCTCGCAGCGTAATCGCCTCTTCGAGATTGAGCATGGCAAAGCCGTCGGTCGCCCCCAACGCCGTCCAGATACGCTCGATACCATGTCCGTAGGCATTGGCTTTCACCACCGACCAGACGCGAGCGTCCGGGGCGGCCTGGCGCACAATGCCAAGATTTTGTTTCATCGCCTGCAGGTCAAGGCTGGCCAGTATAGGGCGGGTCATCTCGCTTCCTTATTAGTTATGCGCGCCATGAAGATGCCGGGGTCGTGACGGCGTAAAGCCAGGGCTGTACCGCGCTACGCTCAGGTCGTCATAAGGAATAGCAGGTGTACGACCTGAAAGAATATCGCTCAGTAATTGCCCTGAACCGCAGGCCATTGTCCAGCCCAGCGTCCCATGCCCGGTATTCAGCCACAGGTTTTTGAAGCGCGTCCGTCCGATCACCGGCGTACCATCCGGGGTCATTGGCCGCAGCCCGGTCCAGAACGTGGCTTGTTCCACATGCCCTCCGCGCGGGAAGAGATCGCGTACGACCATCTCCAGCGTTTCACGACGCGGTTGTAATAATTCAGTGTTAAAGCCAACAATTTCCGCCATTCCCCCCACGCGAATACGCTTATCAAAACGGGTAATGGCAATTTTGTAGGTTTCATCAAGGATAGTCGAAACTGGCGCGCCATCGTCCTGTGCGACCGGAATCGTCAGCGAATAACCTTTAAGCGGATAGACCGGAATATCGACGATCCCTTTGAGCATCGCCGTCGAGTAAGAGCCAAACGCCATCACGTAAGCATCGGCTTTGATGATGTCATCCCCGCACTTCACGCCGTAAATTTGTTCACCTTCGTACAGCAGTTTTTCCACCGGCGTGTTGAAGCGAAACGTCACGCCCGCCTGTTCCGCCATCTGCGCCAGGCGCTGAGTGAACAGCTGGCAATCTCCGGTTTCATCATTGGGCAAACGCAGGCCGCCGGTCAGTTTGTGCGCCACTTCCACCAGCGCAGGTTCAACCTCCGCCAGGCGGCTGGATTCCAGTAGCTGATACGGTACGCCGGCATCTTCCAGAACGGCGATATCGCGGGTGGCGTTCTCATACTGTTGCGCGGTACGGAATAACTGCAATGTTCCGCCCTGACGCCCTTCATACTGAATGCCGGTTGAGGCGCGCAGCGCTTTCAGGCAATCACGGCTGTACTCCGCCAGACGCACCATGCGCCCTTTGTTCTCCATGTAATGGCGGGTGTCGCAGTTACGCAACATTTGCCACATCCACTTCAACTGAAACTGCGTCCCGTCCAGGCGAACAGCCAGCGGCGCATGGCGCTGGAACATCCACTTGATGGCCTTCAGCGGCACACCCGGCGCCGCCCACGGCGCGGCATAGCCCGGAGAAATTTGTCCGGCGTTCGCCGCGCTGGTTTCCAGCGCCGGGCCAGGTTCACGATCGATGACGGTGACATCATGCCCAGCCTGACACAGATACCAGGCGCTGGTTACGCCAACGACGCCACTTCCCAGTATGACAACTCGCATAGCCACTCCGTTAACAGTAAAAGAACAATCTTCTAATTACATCTTGATAACTCAGTTGAAAATATTATTCAACATATAGCTTTTTTATGGTGACGCACCTCACATCTGCCTCTGTTGTCAGGGATCTCTCTGCTTTGGCATCTCCTGCTGTGCGTCATTTTTATCCAGCATAAAATATCGCAGCCATGCCAGTTTCTGGCGTGCCGGCGCTGCGAAATCGCAAAGAAAAATTTTCTTCATCAGCACGTTTTTTAACACGGTGTTCTATGCTTGAAATGAGGTGCTCCAGACAGAGAGTGCCGCCAACAATGAGGGTGCGCGAATGGCTACGATTGATTCCATGAACAAGGACAGCACACGTTTGAGCGATGGACCCGACTGGACGTTTGATCTGCTGGATGTCTATCTGGCGGAGATTGACCGCGTCGCGAAACTCTACAAACTGGATACCTATCCGCACCAAATCGAGGTGATCACCTCTGAGCAGATGATGGATGCCTATTCCAGCGTCGGGATGCCGATCAACTATCCTCACTGGTCGTTTGGCAAAAAATTCATTGAAACCGAGCGCCTGTATAAGCATGGTCAGCAAGGGCTGGCCTATGAAATCGTCATTAACTCCAACCCGTGTATCGCTTATCTGATGGAAGAGAACACCATTACTATGCAGGCGCTGGTGATGGCGCACGCGTGCTATGGGCATAACTCTTTCTTCAAGAATAACTACCTGTTCCGCAGTTGGACCGACGCCAGTTCGATTGTCGATTACCTGATCTTTGCCCGTAATTACATTACCGAATGCGAAGAACGCTATGGCGTGGATGAAGTTGAAAAGCTGCTGGATTCCTGCCATGCGCTGATGAACTATGGCGTCGATCGCTACAAACGCCCGCAAAAAATTTCGTTGCAGGAGGAGAAAGCCCGGCAGAAAAGTCGCGAAGAGTATCTGCAAAGCCAGGTGAATATGCTGTGGCGTACTCTGCCGAAGAAAGAGGAAGAGAAAGCCGTCGCCGAAACGCGGCGTTACCCGTCTGAACCGCAGGAAAACCTGCTCTACTTTATGGAAAAGAACGCGCCGTTGCTGGAGTCATGGCAGCGCGAGATCCTGCGCATCGTGCGCAAGGTCAGCCAGTATTTCTATCCGCAAAAACAGACGCAGGTGATGAACGAAGGCTGGGCGACGTTCTGGCACTACACCATCCTGAATCATCTTTACGATGAAGGTAAAGTGACCGAACGCTTTATGCTGGAGTTTTTACACAGCCACACCAATGTGGTGTTCCAGCCGCCGTACAACAGCCCGTGGTATAGCGGAATTAACCCTTATGCGCTTGGCTTCGCGATGTTCCAGGACATCAAACGCATTTGCCAGTCGCCAACGGAAGAAGACAAATACTGGTTCCCGGATATCGCCGGTTCAGACTGGCTGGAAACCCTGCATTTCGCGATGCGTGATTTTAAAGACGAGAGCTTTATCAGCCAGTTCCTGTCGCCGAAAGTGATGCGTGATTTCCGTTTCTTTACCGTGCTGGACGACGACCGGCACAACTATCTGGAAATTTCGGCCATTCACAATGAGGAAGGTTATCGCGAGATCCGCAATCGGCTTTCGTCACAGTACAACCTGAGCAATCTGGAGCCGAATATTCAGATCTGGAATGTGGATTTACGCGGCGATCGCTCTTTGACGCTACGTTATATTCCTCACAACCGCGCACCGCTGGACAAGGGACGTAAAGAGGTGCTGAAACATGTGCATCGCCTGTGGGGGTTTGATGTCATGCTGGAGCAGCAGAATGAGGATGGCAGCGTTGAGCTGCTGGAGCGGTGCCCGCCGAGAATGAACAGCCTGTAGTTTAATTGCCGGATGGCGGTGTAAACACCTTATCCGGCCTACAAACAGCACACCACCGTAGGCCGGATAAGCAAAGCGCCATCCGGCGTATAACGATTAGCGGCCCTGAATGGCCAAATCGCCGGGCAAATTCTTCTGCATACGATGCCAAATCTCACCGCTGTCATGACCGTAACGGCGTACCGTTTCGTACACCTGGTCATGCGCGCCCTGTTCGCAAAGCGATGACAGCTTATGGTAGAAACCGAGCGCCAGGCTCCGGGCTTCCGGGTTGGCGAAATAGTGACGGCCAATGCGGGTATACAGCCCTTTCATCCCGTTCAGGATCAGACCGTAAATCGGATTACCGGAGGCAAACGCCAGACCGCGGAAAATGTTGTAATCCAAGTCCGCGAACGCATCGGCGTGGTCGGCCACTTCATTCGCCGTCGCCAGTACCTCCTGCGCCTTATCAGGATGTTGACGAAACGCGGTGCGGATAAAAATCGTGGAGATATTGGTTCGCACCGACAGCAGATTATCAATCAGTTGCGGCACGCTTTCATGATCAAGACGCGCGAGCGTTTCAAGAATATTCAGCCCGGACGTTTCCCAGAAATTGTTCACCTTTGTCGGTTTGCCGTGTTGAATCGTCAACCAGCCGTCTCGCGCCAGGCGCTGCAATACTTCGCGTAACGTGGTGCGCGTCACTCCGATAAGTTCGGAGAGTTCACGTTCGGCAGGCAAAATAGTGCCAGGTGGGAAGCGGTTATTCCAGATACTTTCAATGATGTACTCTTCCGCGAAACCCGCCGGGCTCTGCGCCTTAATGACCATAGTGAGATTTCCATTACACAGCAAAACATAGTTACACTCATCATACCAGACGGGTTTCATGGCTGATAGCGGACAGGATGAAGAAAAAGGGGATCAAGGCTTCATTTTCTGGATAACGCCGCGCCATCACGTTAAGGACTTGCCTGCTTTTACCCTGGCCGCTAAGCTTTGCGCCTAAACATAAAAACATGATTCTCACATTTACAGGTAAGGGAAACTGCCATGGAGCTCTCCTGGGGTCGCGCATTCTGGCGCAACTTTCTGGGCCAGTCGCCTGACTGGTATAAACTTGCATTAATCGCTTTTTTAATTGCTAATCCACTGATTTTCTTCATCAATCCGTTTGTAGCGGGCTGGCTGCTGGTCGCTGAATTTATTTTCACGCTGGCGATGGCGCTGAAGTGCTATCCCCTGCTGCCAGGCGGATTACTGGCGATTGAAGCGGTCATCATTGGGATGACCAGCGCAGCGCATGTGCGCGAAGAGGTTGCCGCCAACCTCGAAGTGCTGCTGCTGCTGATGTTCATGGTCGCAGGCATCTACTTTATGAAGCAGTTGCTGCTGTTCATTTTTACCCGCCTGCTGCTTAGCATTCGTTCCAAGATGCTGCTGTCGCTCGCATTTTGTATGGCTGCCGCCTTCCTGTCCGCTTTCCTTGATGCCCTGACCGTTGTCGCGGTGGTCATCAGCGTCGCGGTCGGCTTTTATGGCATTTATCATCGCGTCGCCTCTGCGCGCGGCGAAGAGAACGATCTCCAGGATGACGATCACCTCGACCAGAACAGTAAAGCGGTGCTGGAGCAGTTTCGCGGTTTCTTGCGCAGCCTGATGATGCATGCGGGCGTAGGCACCGCGCTGGGCGGCGTCATGACGATGGTTGGCGAACCGCAGAACCTGATTATCGCCAAAGCGGCGGGCTGGCATTTCGGCGATTTCTTCCTGCGCATGTCGCCGGTGACGGTTCCGGTGCTAATTTGCGGGCTGTTCACCTGCGTGCTGGTCGAGAAACTGCGCTGGTTTGGCTATGGTGAAACGCTGCCGGAGAAAGTGCGTCATATTTTGCAGGAGTTCGACGATCAAAGCCGTCAACGTCGTACACGCCAGGACAAACTCAATCTGTTTGTGCAGGCGATTATCGGCGTCTGGCTGGTGACGGCGCTGGCGCTGCATCTGGCGGAAGTGGGCTTGATTGGCCTGTCGGTCATTATTCTGGCCACGTCACTCACCGGCGTCACCGATGAACACGCGATTGGCAAAGCATTTACTGAGTCCTTGCCGTTTACCGCGCTGTTGACGGTTTTCTTCTCCATCGTGGCGGTCATTATCGATCAGCATCTTTTCGCCCCGATCATCCAGTTCGTTTTACAGGCTTCCGAACATGCGCAGTTAACGCTGTTCTACCTCTTCAATGGCCTGCTGTCGTCCATTTCCGATAACGTGTTCGTCGGGACGATTTACATCAATGAGGCCAAAGCGGCTATGGAAAGCGGCGCAATCAGCATGAAACAGTACGAACTGCTGGCGGTAGCGATCAACACCGGCACCAATTTGCCGTCCGTGGCGACGCCAAACGGCCAGGCGGCATTTTTGTTCCTGCTCACCTCTGCGCTGGCGCCGCTGATTCGTCTCTCTTATGGCCGTATGGTCTGGATGGCGTTGCCATACACGCTGGTGCTCACCCTCGTTGGTTTACTCTGCGTCGAGTTTACCCTCACCCCCATCACGGAGTGGATGACGCAATCTGGCTGGTTAGCTACATTCTCATAACATCAAACCGGGCAAATCACTGCCCGGTTTGACTTTTTGCATGATAATTATCCGATTATACTTTATTTCATTTCCCACTACTGGCGCATAAATTGAATTGGTTTACACTGCGGTGTCTACGCATGTTGCAGGGAAATAATTATGTTGCGATTTTTAAACCAGTGCTCACGGGGTCGGGGCGCGTGGTTACTGATGGCGTTAACTGCCTTTGCGCTCGAAATGGTAGCGCTGTGGTTCCAGCACGTCATGCTGCTCAAACCTTGCGTGCTATGTATTTACGAACGTAGCGCGTTATTCGGCGTGATGGGCGCGGGTCTGGTTGGCGCTGTCGCCCCTAAAACGCCGCTGCGTTATGTGGCGATAGCGATCTGGATTTACAGCGCCTGGCGCGGGTTGCAGTTGGCTTATGAACACACGATGATCCAGCTTCATCCTTCGCCGTTCATGACCTGTGATTTTGCTGCGCGCTTCCCGACGTGGCTGCCGCTGGATAAATGGCTGCCGCAGGTCTTCCTGGCTTCCGGCGACTGCGCCGAGCGTCAGTGGTCGTTTTTAACCCTGGAGATGCCGCAGTGGCTGTTGGGGATTTTTGCGGCGTATCTGGCGATCGCGATCCTGGTGTTGATTGCTCAACCGTTTAAGCCGAAAAGACGCGATCTCTTTAGCCGATAACAGAACGCTCCTTCGGGAGCGTTTTTTTTCGCCTGACGGCGTTGCTTCCGGGCATCTATAAGATGTATATTAAATACATCTTATAGATGCCCCCACAAGGAGACGCCTTATGTCCCATTTACGCATCCCGGCAAACTGGAAAATTAAACGTTCCACTCCCTTCTTCACCAAAGAGAATGTGCCAGCCGCACTGCTCTCCCACCATAACACCGCTGCGGGTGTCTTTGGGCAACTCTGCGTGATGGAAGGCACGGTCACTTACTACGGTTTCGCTAACGAAGATGCCAAAGAACCTGAACTCAAAGTGGTCATTAACGCCGGTCAGTTTGCGACCAGCCCGCCGCAATACTGGCACCGCATCGAATTAAGCGACGATGCGCAATTCAATATCAATTTCTGGGTTGAAGACGACAACCACGGCGATGAAATGTATCAGGCGAAAAAAGCGTAATTAACGCTTGCTGAACAATGGGCGGTTCAGTCCGCCCATGAAGGTTTGTTTAAGATGTGATCCTGCCAGTCCCGCACTTCAGATTCTTTCACCGCAATATGGCGCACAGAAATACGCTCGCCGTGCATCGCCGCTTTCGACCCGGTCAACAACGGATGCCAGCCCGGCAGCCCCTTTCCTTCCGCTAACAAGCGATAGGCGCAGGTCATCGGCAACCATTCAAAGGTAGGCAGATTATCGCGGGTGAGTTTAATGCAGTCTGGCTCGTACTCGAACCGACGTTCATAGTTACGACACTGGCAGGTTTTGATATTCAACTGGCGACACGCCACGTTGGTGAAATAGATTTCGTCGGTGTCTTCATCCATCAGTTTGTGCAGGCAACACTGGCCGCATCCATCACACAACGACTCCCACTCGGCATCGGTCATGTCATCCAGGGTTTTACTTTGCCAGAAAGGTATGTCGCTCATCAGGGTATCCGCCATTGCTGTAAAGCTGCACCTTATAACCAGTCTGGCACGCTGATGCAAGTTTTGCCGCCCGAAAAGGCGGCAAGCAGAGATTACAGGACGCGCGTCGTCAGCGTTTGACCGTTAAAACTGACTTCCAGCTCGTCGCCGCTTTGCAACGGGCCAACGCCTTCCGGTGTGCCGGTCAGGATCACGTCTCCCGCTTTGAGCGTGAAGAAACGGCTCATGTAGGCGACGAGCGGCACGATGTGGTGGATCATCTCCGCCGTCGAGCCTTGCTGACGGATTTCGCCGTTCACTTTCAACCCGAGCGCGGTATTTTGCGGATCGCCATGAAACTCCGAAACCGGAATAAAACCTGACAGCGGGCAGGAATTATCAAACCCTTTTGCTTTTTCCCAGGGCTGACCGGCTTTTTTCATTTTGCCCTGAATATCCCGCAGCGTCAGATCGAGCGCCACGCCATAACCGGCAATCGCCTTGCGGACATGGTCTTCCGTCGCCTGGCGCAGAGTCGAGCCAATCAATATCGCCAGTTCGACTTCATGGTGAACGGCGCCCATGTCCGTCGGAATCGCCAGCGGCTGGCGCAGATCGCACAGCGCCGTTTCCGGTTTAATAAAAAGAACGGGTTCATCCGGCGTTGCGCTACCCATCTCCTTAATATGCTTTGCGTAGTTACTGCCTACACAAACCACTTTACTTACCGGGTAATCAAGCAGAGCACCTTGCCAGTTGTGATGTTGATACATTATTTTCCCCTAACGTAATCGTGGATTTCAGGAACTGCATCGGCAGGGCATTCGCGTTGCCGGATACAGTTTAACTTTTAGCGTCTGGTTTATTTTCGCCCGGCGCAGAAAGATGTTGTTTGAGTAAATCTTCCGGCGGTGGCGGCAGTTGTAAATAATACCCCTGGTCGGTTAACGCTTGTTTTACTTTCTCCAGGTCGGCATTCACTAATTTCTTACGCCCATCCAACGGCAGAATCATTGCCAGCGTTGGCTGCCCGAATCCCTTCATCAGGTCTTCAGGAACCCGTGAGAAATCGTCTTTTTTTTCGACGTATAAATAGGTCTGGTCGCGTTTGCTACTTCGATAGATCACACAAAACATACTTTTACTCTGAATTAACGGGATGGTGACTTGCCTCAATATAATACTGACTATAACATGCCTTCTAGTCTTCGGAATATCGCCCCGCATTGGGGATGATAAATAGCAAATTGAGTAAGGCCAGGATGTCAAACACGCCAATCGAGCTTAAAGGCAGTAGCTTCACCTTATCAGTGGTTCATTTGCACGAAGCTGAACCCAAGGTTATTCGTCAGGCGTTGGAAGACAAAATCGCTCAGGCACCTGCTTTTTTAAAACATGCTCCCGTGGTCATTAACGTCAGCGGCCTTGAAAGTCCAGTAAACTGGCCTGCGCTGCAAGAGGTGGTGACGTCTACCGGTCTGCGTATTATCGGCGTTAGCGGCTGCAAAGACGCGTCGCTAAAAGCGGAAATTGACGAGATGGGTCTTCCTTTACTGACTGAAGGTAAAGAGAAAGTCGCTCGTTCCGCCCCGGTCGAAGTCCCGGCGCCGAGCGCGCCGCCGCAAAATGTTACCCCCATCACAAAAACGCGATTAATTGACGTACCGGTTCGTTCCGGTCAGCGCATTTATGCTCCACAATGTGATCTAATTGTTACAAGTCACGTCAGCGCTGGCGCAGAGTTAATCGCAGACGGTAATATCCACGTTTATGGCATGATGCGGGGCCGTGCGCTGGCAGGCGCCAGCGGCGATCGGGAAGCGCAAATTTTTTGTACCCATCTGACGGCAGAACTGGTGTCTATCGCAGGTGTTTATTGGCTGAGTGATAAAATCCCGGCAGAATTTTATGGCAAAGCGGCGCGTCTGCGGTTAGCAGATAACGCTTTGGCAGTTCAACCGTTGAATTGATCCCTTTTTAACAAGGAATTTCTATGGCACGCATTATTGTAGTTACTTCGGGTAAAGGGGGCGTTGGCAAGACCACCTCCAGCGCGGCCATCGCTACTGGTTTGGCCCAGAAGGGAAAGAAAACTGTCGTTATCGATTTCGATATCGGTCTGCGTAACCTCGACCTGATCATGGGATGTGAGCGTCGTGTCGTTTACGATTTCGTGAACGTGATTCAGGGCGATGCGACGCTAAACCAGGCGTTAATCAAAGATAAGCGCACTGAGAATCTCTTTATTCTTCCGGCATCGCAAACCCGCGATAAAGACGCGCTGACCCGTGAGGGCGTAGCAAAAGTTCTCGATGACCTGAAGACAATGGATTTCGACTTTATCGTCTGCGACTCTCCGGCGGGCATTGAAACCGGCGCGCTGATGGCGCTCTATTTTGCCGATGAAGCGATTATCACTACGAACCCGGAAGTCTCCTCAGTACGTGACTCTGACCGTATTCTGGGCATTCTGGCGTCAAAATCCCGTCGTGCTGAAAACGGCGAAGACCCGATTAAAGAGCATCTGCTGCTGACGCGTTACAACCCAGGCCGCGTTAACAGAGGCGATATGCTCAGTATGGAAGACGTGCTGGAAATCCTGCGCATCAAACTCGTGGGGGTTATCCCGGAAGATCAGTCAGTCCTGCGCGCATCCAACCAGGGAGAGCCGGTTATTCTCGACATCACTGCTGATGCGGGTAAAGCCTATGCAGATACCGTAGAACGTCTGTTGGGAGAAGAACGTCCTTTCCGCTTCATTGAAGAAGAGAAGAAAGGTTTCCTCAAACGCCTGTTCGGAGGATAAGTTATGGCATTACTGGATTTTTTTCTCTCGCGGAAAAAGAGTACAGCCAACATCGCTAAAGAGCGACTGCAAATCATTGTTGCGGAGCGCCGTCGCAGCGACGCCGAGCCGCATTATTTACCGCAGTTGAGAAAAGATATTCTCGAAGTCATCTGCAAGTATGTGCAAATTGATCCAGAAATGGTCACCGTACAGCTTGAGCAAAAAGACGGCGATATTTCAATTCTCGAGCTTAACGTGACATTACCGGAAGCCGAAGAGTCCAGATAATCTCTTTTCGGATAACGCAACGCGATAAAAAGGCAGAGTATTCTGCCTTTTATTTGCTGCTGTGCCATAAACAGTAACGCGGCGGTGCTTATTCCAGGCTGAACTTCGGGTAACGCTCCTGAAAATAGCGGCGCAGAAATTCAACCGTAATGCGAATTTTTGCCGACGAGGAAAGACGGGAAGCGGAGACCGCCCAGATATTAGCAGGCTGATAATATTCCGGCAGAACCTGCACCAGATGGCCGCTGGCAATGTTATCGCAGACATCCCACCACGACCGCAACGCAATGCCCTGCCCGTCCAGACACCATTGATGCACAATCTCACCGTGGTTGGAGGACAGTGACCCTGTCACTTTAATCGAATATTCCCGTTCTTTTGTGCGTAACTGCCAGATTCCAAAGGGATGGTCACGCTCTTTAATCACCAGACACGGAAAGGCTGCCAGATCGCTGAGCTGCTTCGGCGTGCCGTGCTGCTCCAGAAACGCCGGTGATGCGCATAAAATACGGTAATTGGTTCCAAGCTTATGCGCGATTAAATTAGAGGCAATCTCATCACCAATACGAATATCAAGATCGACCCCTTCATTCACCAGATCTACCAGCCGGTCCTCAACGTCAAACCGCAACTCCAACTGTGGATACTGCTTCGCCAGCGCCGACAGCGCTGGCGCAACAATCCGCCGACCGAAGCCAAAACTGCTGATAATACGCAGCATACCTTGTGGGACTTGCCGCACGTCAGACAGCTCATCCATCATCTGATCCACATCCTGCAAAATGCGCTGCGCCCATTCGTAAATACGCTCGCCCTCTTCCGTGATCGTCACCCGCCGGGTCGTTCGGTGGAGCAGCACCACGTTCAGCGTCTGCTCCAGCAACGCCACCCGTTTGCTGATAAACGCCGGCGAAACGCCCAGTTCTTCCGCAACCGCGCTAAAACCCGCACGCCGGGCAACCCGCATAAAGACGCGTAAATCATTCAGGAGAGGCAGATTATTCATGATCTGTGTTTTATGTTTCACCAGTTGGAAGGATTAACTCTCAATCAGTCAATTATAGGATAAGGGGTAAGTCAATTTTGACTGCTGATAAGTGAGAGCTGGTATGAAGAAAACCTGTCGTATTGCCGCTATTCCCGGAGACGGTATTGGTAAAGAAGTCCTGCCTGAAGGTATTCGCGTATTGCAGACCGCCGCTGAACGCTGGGATCTCTCGCTCAGCTTTGAGCCGATTGAGTGGGCCAGCTGCGAATATTATGCACATCACGGTACGATGATGCCTGACGACTGGCATGCGCAGCTAAAATCGTTTGATGCGATCTATTTCGGCGCCGTCGGCTGGCCGGATACCGTCCCGGACCATGTTTCATTGTGGGGATCGCTGCTGAAATTCCGTCGCGAATTTGACCAGTACGTTAACCTGCGTCCGGTACGTCTGTTTCCCGGCGTTCCCTGCCCGCTGGCCGGAAAAAAAGCGGGAGATATTGATTTCTACGTCGTGCGCGAGAACACCGAAGGGGAATACTCCTCGCTGGGCGGGCGCGTTAATGCCGGAACCGAGCACGAAGTGGTGATTCAGGAGTCGGTATTTACCCGGCGCGGAGTGGATCGCATTCTGCGCTACGCCTTTGAGCTGGCGCAAAGCCGACCGCGCAAAACGCTGACGTCCGCCACCAAATCCAACGGCCTGGCCATCAGTATGCCTTTCTGGGATGAACGCGTTGAAGCCATGGCGCAGCACTACCCGGAGATTCGTTGGGATAAGCAGCATATCGACATTCTGTGCGCCCGCTTTGTCATGCAGCCGGAGCGCTTTGACGTGGTTGTCGCCTCAAATCTGTTTGGCGATATTCTGTCCGATCTTGGCCCGGCCTGTACCGGCACCATCGGCATTGCGCCTTCCGCAAACCTGAACCCGGAACGCACATTCCCATCGCTGTTTGAACCGGTACACGGCTCTGCGCCGGATATATACGGCAAGAATATCGCCAACCCTGTTGCCACCATCTGGGCGGGCGCCATGATGCTGGATTTCCTCGGCAATGGCGATACGCGCTACCGGGAGGCACATGACGGTATTCTCGCGGCCATTGAGCAAGTTATCGCCGACGGCCCGAAAACACCGGATCTGAAAGGCGCCGCCTCCACTCGGCAGATGGCGGAGGCTATCTGTCAGGCGCTGCGCTAATGACGGAGCGGCCGGATAGCAGCCATCATCCGTATTACAGCGGATATTCCTGCAACAGATTCCGCAGTTTTTCCGCCATCAGTTCCGCACGCCAGCCGGAGATGAGTTCCGGCTGCGTGGCCTGCGGTTTTAACTTCCAGTGCCAGTTAAGCAACTGGTTGATTTGCCGACGCGACGCCAGCAATTCCGCACTGACGTTGTGCGCCGCGCTAACGTCTGCCACCAGCGCTTTGATGGCTTTAAACGCCTTGCGATAGTCTGGCATATCCATCAGGTTCAGCAAGGGTTCCGGCAGCGTCTCTTCCGGCAGCGCCTGCGCCTTCTCCACTAACGCGATCAGCGTCTTACCGTGAAAACGAATTTCGCTGCCAGAAAGCCCCAGGCTGTCCAGTTCGCCCAGACTCCCCGGCATATAGCGCGCCACCGCCCACAGGTGCTCTTCGCGCACCACAAAGTTGACCGCCAGATCGCGCTCACGCGCCTTGCGCAGCCGCCAGTCAGCCAGCAGTTGCAGGCAGGCCAGTTGACGGGTACGCAACTGCCACGCATTGGTGATGTCACGCCAGGCCTCTTCCGGCGCCAGAATTTCCTGACGACGCTGCTGCATCAGACGGCACTCATCCAGCGCCGCAGGCAGCCAGCCGGATGCTTCGGTTTCGACCATCAGTTTTTTGGTGATCGGTAACAAATACCAGACGTCCGCCGCCGCATACTCGCACTGACGTTCGGTTAACGGTCTTGCCAGCCAGTCGGTACGGGACTCGCTTTTATCCAGCGCGACACCCGTAAACTCCTCGACCATCGCGGCAAAACCCCAGGACAAGGGGCGACCGCAAAATGCGGCAAGGATCTGCGTGTCGATCAGCGGTTGCGGCAACTCTCCGAAGGTGTTGAGAAAAACCTCCAGATCTTCGCTGCCCGCATGCAAAAATTTGGTTATCGCGGTATCACGCAACACGGCGCGCAGAGGCGACCAGTCGGTAATGCCGTGAGGATCAATCAGGGCGACATGCTCGCCATCAAACAGCTGGATAAGCCCAAGTTGCGGGTAATAGGTGCGCGTACGGACAAACTCCGTATCAAGAGCAATCGCCGGAAATGCCCGAACCGCTTCACATAACGTCGCCAGCGCGTCGTCCGTAGTGATCATTTGGTAATTCAAATCATATTCTCTTTAGTTTGCGCCAAAAAAAACGCCGGCTTAACCGGCGTCTGGCGACTTGCTTAAAGCTCAGGCTTTATTGTCTACTTTGCCACGCGCTTCGTCACGTAATTCTCGTCGTAAAATTTTTCCGACGTTCGATTTAGGCAGTTCGTCGCGAAACTCCACCAGCTTCGGCACTTTATACCCCGTCAACTGGCGACGACAGAAGGTAATCAATGCCTCATCGGTCAACGCCGGGTCTTTCTTCACGACAAAGATTTTCACGCTTTCACCGCTGCTGCCCGAAGGTACGCCGACTGCCGCCACTTCCTGAACGCCAGGATGCTGCATCACCACGTCTTCAATTTCATTAGGATAGACGTTAAAGCCGGAAACCAGAATCATATCTTTTTTGCGATCGACGATGCGCAAGAACCCTTCGTCATCAATCACCGCGATATCCCCCGTGTAAAGCCAGCCGTCTTTGACGATTTCATCCGTCGCGTCCGGGCGCTGCCAGTATCCCAGCATCACCTGCGGCCCCTTCACACACAGCTCGCCAGGCTCGCCTGTCGGCACCTCGTTGCCTTCGTCATCCACCAGTTTTACATCGGTAGAGGGAACGGGCAGCCCGATACTGCCGCTGTGATAATCGATATCATGCGGGTTCACGCTGACCAACGGCGCACACTCGGTCAGACCGTAGCCTTCAAGCAAATATTGTCCGGTCAGTTTCACCCAGCGTTCTGCAACCGCATGCTGTACCGGCATACCGCCGCCAGCAGAAAGGTGCAGCGTAGAGAAGTCCAGTTGCTGGAATTCTTTGTTGTTCAGCAAGGCGTTAAACAGGGTGTTAACGCCGGTCATCGCGGTAAACGGATATTTCGCCAGCTCTTTCACCATGCCCGGAATGTCGCGCGGGTTAGTGATGAGCAGGTTTTGCCCGCCCAATTCAATAAACAGCAGGCAGTTCATGGTCAACGCGAAAATGTGATACAGCGGCAACGCCGTCACCACCAGCTCTTTCCCCTCATGCAGCAACGGCCCGTAGGTGCCTTTTACCTGCTCCAAGTTTGCCAGCATGTTGCGGTGCGTCAGCATCGCGCCTTTCGCTACGCCGGTTGTACCGCCCGTGTATTGCAGGAACGCCAGATCTTCGGTGACCAGCTCAGGCTTCACGTACTGCATCCGATAACCTGCGTGTAGCGCGCGGCGAAAAGAGATCGCGTCCGGCAGGTGATATTTCGGCACCAGACGCTTAATGTATTTCACGACAAAGTTAACCAGCGTACCTTTCGCAGTAGAAAGCTGGTCGCCCATGCGCGTCAGAATTACGTGCTGTACGGACGTTTTATCGACCACTTTTTCCAGCGTGTGGGCAAAGTTAGAGACGATCACGATAGCCGCCGCCCCGCTGTCATTGAGCTGATGCTCAAGCTCACGCGGCGTATACAGCGGGTTGACATTCACGACGATCATCCCGGCGCGCAAAATACCAAACAGCGCGACCGGGTATTGCAGCAGATTCGGCATCATTAGCGCGACGCGGTCGCCTTTTTTGAGGCCCAGCCCTTCCTGCAAATAGGCCGCGAATGCCCGGCTGCGCTCTTCCAGTTTGCGGAAGGTCATCACCTCCCCCATATTGACGAACGCAGGCTGGTCGGCGTAACGCACGACGGCATGTTCAAATAATTCAACCAGGGATTGATAACGGTCAGGATTGATCTCCGCCGGGACATCAGCGGGATATCGGTTAAGCCAAACCTTCTTCAAAGCATCACCTCTAAAATGAGTGTTCGTCGTCATCGCAACCCCAGTTAATAAACAAGTCGTTAACATAATATTAACTCAGCGTACCAGTTTATTAATCACTCAACGAAAAGGTTGCGAAGCGCGTCACTATTTATTTTTCTTATGTCCGTATTAATGCAGAAACAGCGGACCAGCCGCTGTTTCTTTTACTGATAAAACAAGGGGTTATTCAGTTACGATCGTTTGAACCTGTGCGGGGCCTGGGTTATACCATCCCCAACCGCCATAGCCGTACGGCCAGCCTCGTCCACCGTAGAACCAGGGATCGATCGGCTGCGGCGGCATGACGATCTGCTGAGTAAGGTGCCAGCGTTTATAGCCCGTTGCCTGCATCAGCATAAACTTATACGGCGTACTGCCGACCTTACCGTCCACCGTGCCGGTAATCGGCCCGACGACCGTCACCAGTTGCCCACGGAAGTCTACCGGGTCAAGGAAGCCGTTCACGTCGGCATAAATCCGCCCTCGCGAAGCCTCTCCGAGGATCGGACGCGCGCCGTTATCAAGCGGCACGCTGGCGATTTCCAGCCGCGTTTTTCCCTGCTGGTTTTGCACATCCACCACTTTACCGCCAAAACGCGCTTCCTGGCCGACGTACAGCTGCGGCGCATTCATAACCCGCACCAGATCCTGCTGCGGCGTGGGACTGGAACCTTTGATGGCATCCGGGACGGTAACGCAGCCACTCAGCGTTAACGCGACCACTCCCGCCAGAATTCCTTTCATTACCTGTTGTTGAACCGCCATAGTGCGACTCCTTTTTTCTCAGCACATATTCTCGTCATACTTCAAACTGCCTGTGTGTAACAGCTACGTTCAAATTATTCAGGGTGATAATACTGAGATTCATTCTTTGCCCGGAAGTTTCTTCCACGCGACGTTGTTACGTAAATAAACCGGTTCGGCCTGTTCAACCGCGACGGTTTTCCCCGCTGCCAGCATCTGACTGGCGAGAGGCAGCATATCCTCCGCCGCCGGAAGCAGAACGTCGCCATCGCGCAAAGCCAGACCGCTGTCTTTACCCAGATCAGGCCATGCAGGCCAGCCTGTGCCAACAGTAGCCCACTCCCCGGAAAGCTGCTTCAACCGTTCGCTAACCAGCCCGGGATTTAACACGGCCTCGGTCTCTTCCCCGTGCCAGACGCCATTTTCATCACGCTGGTATTCCGCCCAGTAGACTTCGCCCATACGTGCGTCAATCGCCGCCAGCACGCGCGTCGCGCCGCTTTTACGCCAGGCGCCCTGCGCCATTGTCGCCAGCGTTGAAACGCCAGTCATCGGCAGGTTCGCGCCCAGCGCCAGCCCCTGCGCAATGCCAATGCCAATACGCACGCCGGTAAAACTGCCGGGGCCGCGACCAAACGCCAGCGCGTCGATATCGGTAAGCGTAATGCTGTTGGCGGCCAGGATATCCTGCACCATCGGCAAAATACGTTGGGTATGTTCTCGTGGGCAAAGCTCAAAATGAGCGTTGATATTACCGTCATTCCACAGGGCAACGGAACACGCTTCTGTGGCGGTATCGATAGCCAGAATTCGCATGGGTCTTCGTGCTTAAATCAATAAAATGGCGCGCATCTTACCATACTCCGTAACAAATTACTCGGCCGTTGGTATGGCGAGAAATCTGACGGCGCGGGCGATGTCCCGGGTGCGCGGCGTGGGCGGCAGGCTCGCCAGGAAGGTGGCGCCATACGGTCGCATCACCAGCCGGTTATCACAAATCACCAACACCCCACGATCGTCAGAATCGCGAATCAGACGCCCCACCCCTTGTTTCAGCGTGATGACCGCGTCGGGTAGCTGCACTTCATCAAACGGATCGCCGCCGCGCAGACGACAATCCTCCATCCGCGCTTTCAGCAAGGGATCGTCAGGAGAGGTAAAAGGTAATTTATCGATAATCACCAGCGACAGCGTATCGCCGCGCACATCCACCCCTTCCCAGAAGCTGCTGGTTGCGACCAGTAGCGCATTACCGGCGCTGACGAACTGTTGCAGCAGTTGACCTTTGCTGGTTTCGCCCTGCAACAGGACGGGCAGCGTCATGGTGGCGCGGAACTGTTCCGCCAGATCGCGCATCATGGCATGCGACGTACACAGCATAAAGCAGCGGCCATTGTTGGCTTCGATGATCGGTCTTAACATTGCCGCCAGCTGTCGGGCAGAGCCCGGCTGGTTGGTCTGCGGCAGGTTACGCGGCACGCACAACAGCGCCTGGCGGGTATAGTCGAACGGACTGGGCAACAGCATCGATTCGGCCTGTTCAATGCCCAGCCGCGCCGTAAAGTGATGGAGATCGTCGTTCACCGACAGCGTGGCAGAGGTAAAAATCCAACTGCCGGGTTTCTGCGCCATCACCTCTTTGAATTTATCCGCGACCGTAAGCGGAGTGAGCGCCAGCGTGAAATGGCGCGACGTGCATTCGTACCAGTAGCTGTACCCTGGCTGGTTGATCTCTTTTAAGCGTTTCAGCCGCGCGCGATACAAGGTCGCACGCTCGAAAGCGGCATCCAGCAATGCGGAACGCCCCAGAGACAGTTTTGCCACGTCGTAGCAAAGCTCAAGCGTATCGTCGAGCAGCAATAGCGCGCGCTGTACCCGTTGGTCGGCCAGCAGCTCACGTAAATTTCCGCGATAGCCCGGCTCGCCCAGTTGCAGGCGAAAATCCTGCGCACTCTGCGCCAGTCGGTCGGCGCATTTCTGCAACTGCTGGGTATCTTTCAATTCCGTGCGGTAGGCGATGGTAAAATCTTTCGCCAGGTCGAGAAGCTGTCGGCTGGAGAGCGACTGGCCGAAATACTGGCTGGCGATATCAGGAAGCTGGTGGGCCTCATCGAAGATCATCACCTCCGCCTCCGGGATCAGTTCGCCAAACCCACTCTCTTTGACCACCATATCCGCGAGGAAAAGATGGTGGTTGACGATAACCACATCGGCGTCCATCGCCTTTTTACGCGCTTTAACCACAAAACAGTCTTTATACAGCGGGCAGTCGCTGCCCAGACAGTTGTCATTGGTGCTGGTGACCAGTGGCCACGCCTGCGAGTCTTCCGCTACGCTGACGCAGGTACTGATGTCGCCGTCTTCGGTCTGATTCGACCACGAACGCAGCAAAATCACATCGCTTAAAATTTGTACCGGCAAATCGCCGCCCGCCAGCGCTTGCTGTTCGAGACGTTCCAGACAAAGATAGTTAGAGCGTCCTTTCAACAGCGCCAGTTTACCGGTGAATTTGAGGGCGTTTGAGACGGTGGGAAGATCGCGACTGTAGAGCTGATCCTGCAACGCTTTCGATCCCGTCGAGATGATCACTTTTTTTCCGGCGCGTAACGCCGGCGCGAGGTAGGCATAGGTTTTGCCTGTCCCCGTCCCGGCTTCGACAACAAGCGGTTGTGATTTTTCAATAGCATGCGTGACGGCAACGGCCATCTGCCGCTGTGGTTCGCGCGGTTTAAATCCCGGTATCGCTTTAGCCAACTGACCGTCTGCTGCAAAATCGTCCGTCACACTACCCCCTGTTGATTTGAACAGGGATTATGTCAGGACGCCGTCGCTTACGCCAGTTGAAGAGGTGACGGCAACGCAACATTATGGCAGTCTTGCCGCGTCGAACGGAAAGTTAACGAGGAATGATTTATGACTATCATACGTATTGATGCCGAAGATCGTTGGTCTGATGTAGTAATCCATAACAACACGCTTTATTACACCGGTGTACCGGAAAACCTCGACGCCGATGCGTTTGAACAGACCGCCAACACGCTGGCGCAAATTGATGCGGCGCTGGAAAAACAGGGCACCCGTAAGTCACGTATTCTTGATGCCACTATTTTCCTGGCCGATAAAAGCGATTTTGCCGCCATGAACAAAGCCTGGGACGCGTGGGTCGTTGCCGGTCACGCGCCGGTACGTTGCACGGTGCAAGCCGGACTAATGAACCCGAAATACAGAGTTGAGATCAAGATTATCGCCGCAGTGTAACGCGACGTTATTCGTCCTCATCCTCAAAACGCGCCACGATCCGCTCGCCGGTATGGGTGGCGCGCAGTTCATCCGCCACCTGCGCGATTGCCTGTCCGCTGCTCATTCCTTGCGACATCAGTTCCTGAATGCGCTCTACCGCTTTTTGTTGCTGCTCGTGGCTGAGTGAAGGTAAACCTGCAAACATTGTTAACTCCTGCTAAATTGTCTGCGCTAATTATTTCATGCTACCCGGCACATAGCCAGTAGACCAGGACCGATGAAGACATTATCACCCGCTGTTATTATTTTACCGTGGCGCCCGGACGCCGCCGAGTACTATTTTGCCCCGCTGAGCCATCAGCCCTGGGCCATGCTGCTGCATTCCGGTCATGCTGAACATCCGCATAATCGTTTTGATATTCTGGTGGCCGACCCCGTGGCAACGCTGTCGACACACGGCGAAGAGACCCGCGTGCGCGATAAGCATGGCACGACCACGACCTCTGACGATCCCATGACCGTGTTGCAGGCGGCGCTGGCGTCTGCGGGCATCCAGCCGCCATATGACCCCAATCTGCCGTTTCAGGGCGGCGCGCTGGGGCTGTTAGGTTACGACCTTGGCCGCCGTTTTGAATCCCTGCCCACGCTCGCACAGCGCGATATCACCCTGCCGGATATGGCGATCGGCATTTACGACTGGGCCTTAATCGTCGATCATCGCAGACAGACCGTCTCTCTGCTGAGCCATACCGATGTTCACGCTCGCCTTGAGTGGCTGGCGCGCCAGCAGGTGCCGGTGCGAAAGCCCTTCGCGTTGACCTCCGCATGGCAATCAAACATGACCCGCGCGCAGTACGGTGAAAAATTCCGCCAGGTGCAGAGCTGGCTGCACAGCGGCGACTGTTATCAGGTTAACCTCGCCCAGCGTTTTCAGGCTGACTATCAGGGAGACGAATGGCTGGCCTTCGTGCGGCTTAATCACGCTAACCGCGCCCCGTTCAGCGCGTTTTTGCGCCTGGAGGACGGTGCGATTCTGAGCCTTTCTCCCGAGCGCTTTATTCAGTCCGAAGAGGGGCACATTCAGACTCGCCCAATCAAAGGCACCCTTCCCCGGCTGGACGACCCGCAGGCGGATCGCCAGCAGGCGCTAACGCTCGCGATGTCGGCAAAAGACCGCGCAGAAAACCTGATGATTGTCGATTTGATGCGTAACGACGTCGGCCGCGTTGCCGTTCCGGGGTCGGTCAAGGTTCCCGAGCTGTTTGTGGTTGAACCCTTCCCGGCGGTACATCATCTTGTCAGTACCATTACCGCCCGTTTGCCCGATAATTTACATGCCACCGATCTGCTGCGCGCCGCTTTTCCTGGCGGTTCGATTACCGGCGCGCCAAAAGTCCGGGCGATGGAGATCATTGACGCGCTGGAGCCGCACAGGCGCAACGCCTGGTGCGGCAGCATCGGCTACCTGAGTTTTTGCGGCAACATGGACACCAGCATCACGATCCGCACGCTTACCGCTGTAGACGGGCATCTCTATTGCTCTGCGGGCGGCGGCATCGTAGCGGACAGCCAGGAGGACGCGGAATATCAGGAGACGTTTGATAAAGTGAATCGAATTTTGCAGCAACTGGAGAACTGAGTCGTGGAAAACAGCAGCCTGACCCTTGATGATTTTTTATCACGCTTTCAACTTTTGCGCCCGCAGGTGAATGGTGAGACGTTAAACCATCGTCAGGCTGCCGTGCTGATCCCGGTGGTTCGCCGCGCCCGGCCGGGTCTATTGCTGACTCAGCGTTCAGCACGCCTGCGCAAACACGCCGGTCAGGTCGCGTTCCCCGGCGGCGCCGTTGACAGCAGCGATGCGTCGCTGATTGCCGCTGCGCTGCGTGAAGCGCAGGAAGAGGTGGCAATCCCGCCGGAATCCGTCGAAGTGATTGGCGTGCTGCCGCCCGTAGACAGCGTCACGGGTTTTCAGGTTACGCCGGTGGTCGGCATTATTCCCCCGAATCTGCATTATCACGCCAGCGAAGATGAGGTGGCCTCTGTCTTTGAGATGCCGCTTTCAGAAGCCCTGCGTCTGGGGCGTTATCATCCGCTGGATATTTATCGACGCGGCGATTCACATCGCGTATGGCTTTCGTGGTATGAGCATTATTTCGTCTGGGGAATGACCGCCGGAATAATTCGTGAGCTGGCGCTGCAAATTGGCGTGAGACCCTGACTATACTTATCTTTACACGCGCAGAACACAACTTGAGATTCCCGTCCCAACATTAGTAAATACGTGGTTATCCATTAGTTTAATTCATGTGAATAGTTAAGCCGATCGCCGCGTTCCCTCTTACACTATGCGCAGTTATTACATCGTAACCGGGAAGCCCGGTCACCCTGTCAGGAGTATTATCGTGATTAGTCTATTCGACATGTTTAAGGTGGGGATTGGTCCCTCATCCTCCCATACTGTAGGGCCTATGAAGGCGGGTAAACAGTTCGTCGATGACCTGGTCGAAAAAGGATTACTGGATAGCGTTACCCGTGTCGCCGTCGACGTGTATGGTTCACTGTCGCTCACGGGTAAAGGTCACCACACCGATATCGCCATTATTATGGGTCTGGCGGGTAACGAACCTGCCACCGTGGATATTGACAGCATCCCTGATTTTATTCGCGACGTTGAAGCGCGCGGTCGCCTGTTACTGGCGCAGGGCCAGCACGAAGTGGATTTTCCCCAGGATAACGGGATGCGTTTTCACAATGGCAACCTGCCATTGCATGAAAATGGAATGCAGATCCACGCGTACAATGGCGAAACCGTCATTTATAGCAAAACGTATTATTCCATCGGCGGCGGCTTTATTGTCGATGAAGAGCATTTTGGTCAGGACGCCGCCAATGAGGTCAGCGTCCCTTATCCGTTTAAATCGGCGACCGAAATGCTGGAATATTGCAACAGCACCGGTCTGTCGCTCTCCGGGATGGTGATGCAGAACGAACTGGCGCTGCACAGCAAAAAGGAAATCGAAGAGTATTTCGCCAACGTCTGGCAGACCATGCAGGCGTGTATCGATCGCGGGATGAATACCGAAGGGGTTCTGCCGGGGCCGCTGCGCGTTCCGCGTCGTGCTTCCGCACTGCGTCGCATGCTGGTTTCCAGCGACAAACTGTCCAGCGACCCGATGAACGTCATTGATTGGGTCAATATGTTTGCGCTGGCGGTGAACGAAGAAAACGCCGCGGGCGGGCGTGTCGTTACGGCGCCGACCAACGGCGCTTGCGGGATCGTGCCTGCGGTGCTGGCTTACTATGACCACTTCATTGAACCCGTCAGCCCGGATATCTACACCCGTTACTTCCTGGCCGCTGGCGCTATCGGCGCGCTGTACAAGATGAACGCCTCGATTTCCGGCGCCGAAGTCGGCTGCCAGGGAGAAGTCGGCGTCGCCTGCTCAATGGCGGCGGCAGGACTGGCGGAGCTGCTTGGGGCCAGCCCGGAGCAGGTGTGCGTCGCCGCGGAAATCGGCATGGAGCACAACCTGGGGCTGACCTGTGACCCGGTTGCCGGTCAGGTTCAGGTGCCGTGTATCGAGCGTAACGCGATTGCTTCGGTAAAAGCGATCAACGCGGCGCGTATGGCAATGCGCCGTACCAGCGCACCGCGCGTCTCGCTAGATAAAGTCATTGAGACCATGTACGAAACCGGCAAGGACATGAACGCGAAGTACCGCGAAACATCACGCGGCGGACTGGCGATTAAAGTCCAGTGTGATTAACAAAACATAGCCTGCCACTTCGCCCATCTCCCACTGATGGGCGAATTTTTCTCATCAATCTCGTCTGCGGTAAATTTCCCCACTACACTTGCTGTGTTGCAATTGGCTTTTGTGACCAACGGCTTATCAGGCGGCCCGCATGCAAACAGCACAACGGATCATTAAAAATTATCGCCGCAATCGTTTCATCGTCTGCACGGTCTGTGCGCTGATCACGCTTATCCTCACATTGAGTATCCGATTTATTTCGGAGCGAAATATAAATCAGCATCGCACCGAAACATTCGCCGCTCACGCCGTAGAGACGCTGGATGAAGTGCTCCGCCCTCTACAGGCCGGGCGCGATCTCCTGCTGCCCCTGGTAGGAC
Organism: Citrobacter sp. CK206; assembly: GCF_030333125.1. NCBI lineage: Bacteria > Pseudomonadati > Pseudomonadota > Gammaproteobacteria > Enterobacterales > Enterobacteriaceae > Citrobacter > Citrobacter sp. CK206. The sequence continues at coordinate 425,635 of NZ_JAOWGM010000030.1, read as the reverse complement.
AACCCTGCCCGGCCGCGCATTTTCCCCTGCGTAAGCAGGTCGCCAGACTGCAAACCGTGCGTTCCATTGGTCTGGTTCAGAACGGTATTCTCTACTGCTCCAGTATCTTTGGCTCACGCAACGTGCCGATTCACCAGCTACAACCCGATCTGCCCGCGCCGAATAACCTGTTGCTGCTGTCTACCGATCAGTCCCTGCTCAAAGACAGCCCGATTCTGATTCAGTGGTATCCGTCATCGCCTGATGGCAAAAACGGGCTCTTTGAGATCGTCAATATTGATCTTCTGGCGATGATGCTGCTTGAACCGCAACAGCCGCAGATCGCCAGCGCAAGCCTGACGGTCGGCAACCGCCACTTACTCTATGGTCAGGGGGTGGTGGAGGCGCTACCCGCCCTGAACGGTGAAAAACGTTATCAGCGCGCATCCCAGCACTTCCCCTTCACCATCAGCGTGACGGGGCCCGGCGCTGGCGAGCTGGCGCTACGCCACCTGCCGACGCAGCTGCCGCTGGCGGTGATGCTGAGTTTACTGGTGGGATACCTTGCCTGGCTGGCAACGGCCAGCAGAATGAGTTTTTCATGGGAGATCAATCTCGCCCTTGCCGCCCGTGAATTTGAACTGTTTTGCCAGCCGCTGTTAAATGCCCGTACGCAGCAATGCGTGGGGGTTGAGATCCTGCTGCGCTGGAATAACCCGCGACAGGGATGGATTTCTCCCGATGTTTTTATTCCTATCGCCGAAGAACACAACCTGATCGCCCCCCTTACCCGTTATGTCATTGCGGAAACTATTCGGCAGCGGCATTTCTTCCCGATGAACAGCCAGTTCCATATCGGCATCAACGTTGCGGCCAGCCATTTTCGTCATGGCATGCTATTAAAAGATCTCAATCATTACTGGTTCAGCGCCCATCCTGTTCAGCAACTTGTGCTTGAGCTGACGGAACGGGATGCCTTACTGGACGTCGATTATCGGCTGATGCGTGAACTTCACCGCAAAGGGGTGAAGCTCGCCATTGATGACTTTGGCACCGGCAACAGCTCGCTGTCATGGCTGGAGAAATTGCGCCCGGACGTGCTGAAGATCGACAAATCATTTACCGCGGCGATCGGTACTGATGCGGTGAACTCCACGGTGACCGATATCATCATCGCGCTGGGGCAAAGGCTGAATATTGAACTGGTAGCGGAAGGCGTTGAAACGCGAGAGCAGGCGCAATATTTGCGGGGACACGGCGTTCAGACGTTACAGGGATTTCTGTTCGCAAGGCCTATGCCGCTTCACGATTTTCCTCAGTGGCTGGCGGGTAGCGCACCGCCGCCCGCCCGGCATAACGGACACATGACGCCCGTTATGCCGTTTCGTTAGATCCCGCTCTTACCGGGGAACGGCGCTTATTCGTCTTCGTGGTGAGCAGGTTGTTCTTTAACAATACGAACCAAATCAACACGGTAGTCGTTCGCTTCGACAATCGTGATATGAAGCGGCGCAACGTCGATAACATCGCCCACCTGCGGGATATGACCGTTTACGGCGATAACCAATCCTGCGACGGTGGCGATATCTTCCTCGTCGTTCACCAGGTTATCGACATCCAGCGCCTGTTGCAGGGCATGCAGATCCGTTCCCCCCTTCACCAGCCAGCCGCCCGCTTCGGTAATGATCTCAGGCGTTTCGTCGGCATCCGGGAACTCACCGGCAATCGCTTCCAGCACGTCCAGCGGCGTAACCAGCCCCTGCACGACGCCAAACTCGTTGGTGACGATGACGAAGCTGCCGCGAGCGCGACGCAGGACGCCCAGCAGATTAATCGGGTCCAGCGTTTCCGGGACGACAATCGCTGGTGATTCCGAAGCAATCGCGGCCACATCCACGCCCTCTTCCAGCGCCACCAGCAGTTCTTTCGCGCGAACAATACCGATAATCTCATCCAGTTCGCCGCGACACACCGGGAACAGGCTGTGCGGAGAAGAGAGTAACTGTTCGCGGATTTCATCCACGCTCAGGTCAGCATCCACCCAACTGATTTCACCGCGAGGCGTCATGATGCCGCGTAGCGAACGGGACGCCAGGGTCAGCACGCCGTTGATCATATAACGCTCTTCTTCAGCAAACGCGCCTTCAGGTACAGGCACCGTCGCCGGGCTGTCAGACTCGTGCTGCGCGCTCGCCTGACGTTTACCGCCCATCAGTCGCAGGATGGCGTCTGCGGTGCGTGCACGCAGCGGTAACGTTGACTGATGGCGAATAAAGTTACGACGCGCAATCTGGTTGAACAATTCGATGACGATTGAGAAACCGATAGCAGCGTACAGATACCCTTTCGGAATATGGAAGCCAAAACCTTCCGCCACCAGGCTCAGACCGATCATCAACAGGAAGCTCAGACAGAGCACTACAACCGTCGGATGCTGGTTGACGAAACGGGTAAGCGGCTTAGACGCCAGCAGCATCACCGCCATCGCAATCACCACGGCAGCCATCATCACTGGCAGATGGTTAACCATACCCACGGCGGTAATCACCGCGTCAAGGGAGAAGACGGCATCAAGGATAACGATCTGCGTTACCACGACCCAGAAACTCGCATAGCCTTTGCCGTGCCCCGAGTCATGCTCGCGGTTTTCCAGGCGCTCATGCAGCTCCGTCGTGGCCTTAAACAGGAGGAAGAGACCCCCGATGAGCATGATCAGATCGCGCCCTGAGAAGGTGAGATCCCAGACGGTAAAGAGTGGTTTCGTTAAGGTCACCATCCACGAAATGATGGACAGCAGGACCAGACGCATCACCAGCGCCAGCGACAAACCGATAAGACGCGCCTTATCACGCTGCTTTGGCGGCAGCTTGTCAGCCAGAATCGCGATAAAGACCAGGTTATCAATACCCAGAACAATTTCGAGGATAACAAGCGTGAGCAAACCCGCCCAGATTGAGGGGTCCATTAAGAATTCCATGACAAGCTCCTGCTTAAGGAATAGCGAACAGGCGAGAAAGCAATATGCGAATTAAGGTTGCGGCCAAAAGAGCCAGACAGACAGGCCTGATACGGCCTCAAAGTGAAATGACGTCGGTGACGATCCATACGGCGGGCTACTGCCCTATACTCCTTACTAATTAAACGGAAGCTAAACATAACAGAGACAATGTCTTTTTGGCAAAGATTTACCTTCCTTTGCAATGAGATGTTACAGGGATATTTTACACTACGAAATTTCTCTGATGTGAAAGCTAAATTGCGGATCTTCATCACATAAAATATTTTTTTCGCTATCTAAAATAATTCCCGGAAATAACTGTTTTTTCATTATAACCCTTATCTGAATCGATTCGAGTGCGGACGGCGATTCAAAATACATCTGTCACGTTGATGTGTTAACGATAATAAAGGAGGTAGCAAGTGACCATTGCTATTGTTATAGGCACACATGGTTGGGCTGCAGAGCAGTTACTTAAAACAGCAGAAATGCTGTTAGGCGAGCAGGAAAACGTCGGCTGGATCGATTTCGTTCCAGGCGAAAATGCCGAAACGCTGATTGAAAAGTACAACGCTCAGTTGGCAAAACTCGATACCAGCAAAGGCGTGCTGTTTCTCGTTGATACATGGGGAGGCAGTCCATTTAATGCTGCCAGCCGTATTGTCGTCGACAAAGAGCACTATGAAGTCATTGCTGGCGTCAATATTCCGATGCTGGTGGAAATGTTCATGGCCCGCGATGACAATCCGAGCTTTGACGAATTAGTCGCTCTGGCGGTAGAAACCGGTCGTGAAGGCGTGAAAGCGCTGAAAGCGAAACCGGTTGAAAAAGCCGCTCCGGCGCCGGTTGCTGCGCCAAAAGCGGCGGCGCCCGCTAAACCAATGGGACCCAACGATTACATGGTAATCGGTCTCGCCCGTATCGATGACCGTTTGATTCACGGCCAGGTCGCCACCCGCTGGACCAAAGAGACCAACGTCACCCGCATCATCGTCGTGAGTGATGAAGTGGCGGCGGACACCGTACGTAAAACGTTGTTAACACAGGTGGCACCTCCGGGCGTAACGGCGCATGTGGTAGACGTTGCCAAGATGATTCGTGTCTACAACAACCCGAAATACGCAGGCGAACGTGTGATGCTGCTGTTCACCAACCCTACCGATGTGGAACGTATCGTTGAAGGCGGCGTGAAAGTGACTTCCGTAAACATTGGCGGTATGGCTTTCCGTCAGGGTAAAACGCAGGTTAATAACGCCGTTTCCGTCGACGAGACCGATATCGACGCCTTTAAAAAGCTCAACGAACGCGGTATCGAGCTTGAGGTTCGTAAAGTTTCCACCGATCAGAAACTGAAAATGATGGATTTGATTGCCAAAGTGGCGAAATAACCACCCGGCATTTAATTAGCATTCACACTTAAGTCTGTATAGCAATAGGAGAAGTACAATGGAGATTACCACTCTTCAGATTGTGCTGGTGTTCATCGTCGCATGTATCGCGGGTATGGAGTCGGTACTTGATGAATTTCAGTTCCACCGTCCATTGGTGGCCTGTACGCTAATCGGTGCCGTTCTTGGGGACATGAAAACCGGTATTATCATCGGTGGTACCCTGGAAATGATCGCGCTTGGCTGGATGAACATCGGTGCTGCCGTTGCGCCTGATGCCGCGCTGGCTTCCATTATTTCAACCGTGCTGGTTATCGCCGGTCATCAAGGCATTGGCGCAGGTATCGCGCTGGCGATTCCACTGGCGGCCGCAGGTCAGGTGCTGACCATCATCGTACGTACCATCACCGTGGCATTCCAGCACGCGGCGGATAAAGCGGCCGATAGCGGCAACCTGACGGCACTGTCCTGGATCCACGTATCCTCCCTGTTCCTACAGGCAATGCGTATCGCGATTCCGGCGGTTATCGTGGCGATTTCTGTCGGCACCAGCGAAGTTCAGGGCATGCTGAATGCGATCCCGGAAGTCGTGACCAGCGGTCTGAACATCGCCGGCGGCATGATCGTGGTTGTCGGTTACGCAATGGTCATCAACATGATGCGTGCGGGCTATCTGATGCCGTTCTTCTACCTCGGCTTCGTCACTGCGGCATTCACTAACTTCAACCTGGTTGCTCTGGGCGTAATTGGCGCGGTAATGGCCATCCTCTACATCCAACTGAGCCCGAAATATAACCGCGTAGCCGGTGCGCCAGCTCAGGCTGCTGGTAACAACGATCTCGATAACGAACTGGACTAACAGGTGAACGAAATGGTTGATATGACTAAAACTACCACTGAGAAAAAACTCACTCCGAGTGATATTCGTGGCGTGTTCATCCGTTCTAACCTGTTCCAGGGGTCATGGAACTTCGAACGTATGCAGGCGCTGGGCTTCTGCTTCTCCATGGTGCCGGCGATCAAACGCCTGTACCCGGAAAACAACGACGCGCGTAAACAGGCGATCAGACGTCACCTGGAGTTCTTCAACACCCATCCTTACGTTGCTGCTCCGGTACTGGGCGTTACGCTGGCGATGGAAGAACAGCGCGCCAACGGCGCGGAGATCGACGATGGTGCCATCAACGGTATCAAAGTTGGTCTGATGGGGCCACTGGCAGGTGTGGGCGACCCGATCTTCTGGGGTACGGTTCGTCCGGTATTCGCCGCGCTGGGCGCGGGTATCGCGATGAGCGGCAGCCTGCTGGGGCCGTTGCTGTTCTTTATTCTGTTTAACCTGGTGCGTCTGGCGACCCGTTACTACGGCGTGGCTTACGGCTACCGTAAAGGCGTCGATATCGTTAAGGATATGGGCGGCGGCTTCCTGCAAAAACTGACTGAGGGGGCGTCAATCCTCGGCCTGTTTGTCATGGGAGCGCTGGTTAACAAGTGGACGCACGTCAATATTCCGCTGGTGGTATCACGCATCACTGACCAGACGGGTAAAGAAAACGTCACCACCGTGCAGACCATTCTCGATCAGTTGATGCCGGGTCTGGTTCCGCTGCTGCTGACCTTCGCCTGCATGTGGCTGTTGCGTAAGAAAGTGAACCCGCTGTGGATCATCGTTGGCTTCTTCGTCATCGGTATCGCCGGTTACGCGTGCGGCCTGCTGGGTCTGTAATTCTGTTGTACACTACCGGGGCCCTTTGGCCCCGGTTTTTTTATCTGGAGGATTAATGACTGTCACGGACCTGGTGCTGGTTCTTTTTATTGTCGCGTTACTGGCTTACGCCATTTACGATCAGTTCATCATGCCCCGCCGTAACGGCCCCACTCTGCTTGCAGTGCCTCTGCTGCGTCGTGGTCGTGTTGATAGCGTTATCTTCGTCGGCCTGGTCGCCATTCTTATCTACAACAACGTTACCAGTCACGGCGCGCAAATTACCACATGGTTATTATGTGCACTGGCGCTGATGGGGTTTTATATTTTTTGGGTTCGCGCCCCCAGGATCATCTTCAAACAGAAAGGTTTTTTCTTCGCCAATGTCTGGATAGAATATAACCGTATTAAAGAGATGAATTTATCGGAAGATGGCGTACTGGTGATGCAATTAGAACAACGGCGCCTGCTTATTCGCGTACGAAATATCGACGATCTGGAAAGAATATATAAACTTCTTGTTTCATCTCAATGAGTTACAGATATAGCCTGAACTATATTTTAAGTATATTCGCGAACAAAAAAACATAGCTAAGGCTATATTCATCCCGCCTGATTTGTTATTTATTTTAACGTTTTATTGATAATTAAACCTAAATGAAAATCGTTTTCAATTAGAAGTCAAATAATATTTCTCCATTGTTGTTTTATATTCTCAAAATATGTTAATGTTGCGCCGTCATTTGGGGAGTAGCCGATTTCCAGACTCAGGAAATGTACGTGTCAACATACTCGTTGAAAAACGTGGCGCGTACGGACTGATATCACTCTATTTTCAGTCAGGCGAGACCATATGCACATCAACTGCTATGCATAGCTTATGAACGCCATGTTCAGGTATGCATGTTCGCTGGGGGCAGTGATGTGTTTTATGGAACCCCGGTCAGGACGCTGTTATGAATATCACCGCAACTGTTCTTCTCGCTTTCGGCATGTCAATGGATGCTTTCGCGGCATCGATTGGTAAAGGCGCCACGCTACACAAACCTAAATTCTCCGAAGCCCTGCGCACCGGCCTTATTTTCGGCGCGGTTGAAACGCTCACCCCGCTGATCGGCTGGGGGCTGGGTATGCTGGCCAGTAAATTCGTACTGGAATGGAATCACTGGGTTGCGTTCATCCTGCTGGTGTTTCTGGGGATTCGTATGATTATCGAAGGCGTTCGTGGCGGTAATGACGAAGATGACGAGCCGTTACGCCGCCACAGTTTTTGGCTGCTGGTCACTACCGCTATCGCCACCAGCCTGGATGCGATGGCCGTTGGCGTCGGTCTGGCGTTCTTGCAAGTGAACATTATTGCGACCGCGCTGGCTATCGGCTGTGCCACGTTAATCATGTCCACGCTAGGCATCATGGTGGGGCGCTTTATCGGCCCGCTGCTCGGCAAACGGGCGGAAATTCTTGGCGGGGCTGTACTTATCGGTATCGGCGCCCAGATCCTCTGGACACACTTCCACGGTTAACGCTCGCGTTGCCAGATGTGAAGGCTGAAATCCGTCTGGCAATCAAACTGCTGGCAAGCCGCCAGCCGCTCCCATACGTCAGGTTTTGCACGCCAGGCGAAAGGCGTCATCTGGAGCAACGCAACGGCCTCATTACCACTCAACCGCATCTCATACCCTAACGCCATGCTTTGCTGCAACGTAAACCCTTCAAGCTGCTCAGTATGCGGGGCATGTAAGCGCACTTCATCATAGATCAGCCCTTTTAGCGCCATCAGATGGCGCGGCCCCGGCGTAACGGTAATTACCCACCCCCCCGGTTTTACCACTCGCGCTAACTCTTCAGCCTTACAGGGTGCATAAATCCTGACAATCGCATCCATAGAGGCGTCGGCGAAAGGCAGACGATGGCTTGACGCCACACAAAACGTCACCTGCGGATAACGTTTCGCCGCCGCTTTAATGGCGACTTTCGCGACATCCAGACCAAATGTGGTGCCTGACGCCAGCGTTTCGGCGAAGGCATGCGTGTAATACCCTTCACCGCAGCCGATATCCAGAATCGACGTTGCATTCTCGTCCAGCCGTTCGGCAAGTATCCTGACGATGGCATCGCGCAACGGCTGATAATGCCCGGCATCAAGGAATGCCCGACGCGCCTGCATCATTTCGGCGCTGTCGCCCGGGTCCCGTGACCGTTTATGCTGCACGGGCAACAGGTTGACGTATCCCTCTTTCGCCACATCAAACTGATGCCGTTGTGGGCAGATAAAACTGTTTTTCACCTGCGCAAGTGGCTGATGACAAAGGGGACAAGAAAACGACATGACAACTCCGGCCGGTAATTTTAGGGCGCAAGTGTAACGCGAATTGCGCCCCGGGAAAATAACTTACAGCGAGGGGGACGACAGGCGGTTGCCGTGCATCACTAACAGGTGGTCGGAGTCGGCGGGCATACCGTCCGGTTTAACGTTTTCCAGGCGCAGAACATCGCCCATAATCTGGCTGAACACCGGCGCCGACACCGCGCCGCCATAGTAAGATCCGTTTTGCGGATTGTTAATCACAACCACCAGCGCAAACTGCGGATCGCTGGCCGGAGCCACGCCCGCCGTATAGGCCACGTATTTATCAACATACTTACCGTCATCGCCGATTTTCTTCGCCGTACCGGTTTTTACCGCCACGCGATAATCTCTGACTGCGGCTTTGGTTCCTCCCCCGCCGGGGAGCGCGACGCTCTCCATCATATGCTCAACCTGATGCACCAGTTCGGCGGGCATCACACGCGTCCCCACAACGGGCGGATCGATACGCGTAATGGAAAGCGGTCGGTAGATACCAAAACTGCCGATGGTGGCATATACGTGCGCCAGCTGGAGCGGCGTCACCATCAGACCATACCCGAAGGCAAACGTCGCCCGATCCAGATCGCTCCAGTAACGACGCTGCGGCAGTAAGCCGCTGCTCTCCCCGGTGAGTCCCAGTCCCGTAGACTGCCCAAAGCCAAAGCCTTTATACGTATCCAGCAGTCGTTGAACCGGCATAGCGAGCGAGAGACGCGACACGCCGGTATCACTCGATTTTTGCAGGATTCCGGTCAAACTCAGCTCCGGGTAATACCCCACGTCACGAATCCGGTGGCCGTCAAGATTAAACGGATGCGTATCAATCACGCTGTCGGGCTGGACAATGCCCTGCTGAAGCGCCGTCATGATCACCAGCGGCTTGACCGTAGAACCCGGTTCAAAGGTATCGCTGATGGCACGGTTGCGAAAATCATCCAGCACGGCGCCTTCCCGGTTATTCGGATTAAAGTCCGGGAAGCTCGCCATCGACAAAATTTCCCCCGTCGCGATGTTGACCAGTACCGCCGCGCCGGACTCCGCTTTGTTCCAGGTGACGGCGTTATCCAGCGCATCCTCCGTCACAGTCTGTAGACGTTCATCAATACTGAGCTGAAGCTCATGCGCCGGCACAGGATTTGTTTCGGTTATGTTCTCGATGACATGACCAAACTTATCTTTGCGAACAAGGCGGGAACCAGGTTTCCCCGTCAGTTGGGCATTAAAACTTTTCTCAATCCCCTCAATCCCCTGCCCGTCAATGTTGGTAAAGCCAATCAGGTTAGCCGCCACATGCCCTGCCGGATAAAAACGCCGGGACTCTTCACGCAGGTTAATGCCAGGAAGATTGAGCTTATCGATCCATTCGGCCTGCTGCGGCGAAATCTGGCGCGCCAGATAGATAAACCGCCCGGCAGGATTGCTGTTTACCCGCTCAGCCAGCGTAGTCAGTGAAAGATGCAGCGTCTGCGCCAGCGCCTGCCAGCGTTGGTTATACCCCACGCCGCCTTTACTGACGATCGTCTTCGGGTCGGCCCAGACCGCATTGACCGGCACGCTAACGGCTAACGGACGCCCTTCTCTGTCGGTAATCATGCCGCGTGGCGACGCCGTGGTGACCTCACGTAACGAACGCCTGTCCTCTTGTTTAACCAGATTTGTCGGCGTGATGATCTGTAACCACGCCACGCGTCCCAGCAATAACCCCATGCTCAGCAAAATCGCCACGCACAGCAGAACAAAACGGATGGGAGCAAAATTACGCACGGCGCCGTCGCTTTTCTTTTTCACCTGGTCTCCAGCAAGGTCGTTTTTCAGGTGATTGATTTAACGGGAATTGACGAGGGAAAGCGGGAAAAACAATGCTACGAACATCGCGGCTTTGCAACAAAGCGCTAACAGGAGTGTATTCAGAAATATTTTGAAGGAACCTGAATTAAAAAGCCCCGCACTGGCGAGGCTTTATATCTGAGGTTGATGCGCCTTGGCGCTTCAAATCAGTGGTGTCGATCAGATAGCTGTTACGTTAACAGCAGCCGGACCTTTCTGGCCGTCCTGAATTTCGAACTCAACGTTCTGGCCTTCAGCCAGGGTTTTGAAGCCGTTACCCTGGATAGCGGAGAAGTGTACGAACACATCTTTGCTGCCATCAGCCGGAGTAATGAAGCCAAAACCTTTAGACTCGTTGAACCACTTAACTTGACCTTTAATCTTTGCCATTTGCAAAATTCCTTAGAGTGTTTTCTTCGCCCGCAGGCATAACATAGATAAAACTGAGACATTACTGCTTGAGGCACTAATATAAGGTTCGGCAGAGAAGCGGTATTCAACGTCAACGTGTTTACTCAGGACTTCTTTACTGAAAATGCCACACATAAACAGAACTGTACCTCGTTTAACCCAAAACGTGTTATCACATACAACGTTAATTATGGCAAGCCATTTTTAAACGTGTCTCGATCAGTCGCACAAATCCAGAGAGATATCAAAGATCAACTGCACAGTTATGCGGCACAGTTCCCGACGATATATTCTCGCTTCTCCAGGCGCCTTTCGACAGGCTTACGCCCGTACAGCGGCTTTTCTACCATAGCTCAATAACTTCGGTTGTTCCAGGTCATGCGTTGATCTTATCGATACGGTAAACAGATATCACTTTTTATGCTTTGTAATGCATAAATTGTCACAACGCAAAAAAACCAATATTGTTTAAAAATGCGAAGTATTCGACCATTTTTCATCCGTTTCACTGATAGCCAATACGTGCTTTGGTTGTGCACCAAAATAATGAAAGAATGATGACAACGCACAAAAAAAGTGAGAGAAACGTTTCGCTATTAATAAAAACGATCGCTATCACAAAAGCGACATAATCACATTATTAGCGTATGGATAAATATATTTAAGGAGAGATTAAGTTAAAGCATTAAATGATCAATGAAATAACAGACCTGGTATACACAGGGTTACATTAATGAAAACAGGATGGGCCTGCCTGAAGGAATGGCTGGCAGACGCGCATCCTGTCTCTGCTTGTCGTTACCGTTCAGCGACCAGACGGATGATATCGTCATCCTCTTCCTGAGGTTTCGCTTCAGACTCGGCCTCAGCGACTTTTTCAGGCTCGTTAGCTTCGCACAGACGGCGTAGCAAGGCATTTTGCCGCTTTTGCTGATCCAGCAGCGCTTCAAGCAGCTCAATCTGCTCATTTGTTCTTGAACTTGCCCGGTTCACAAAAAACCACAGGACCAGCCCGACAATCAGAACCACCACCGATACAATCAAAGACGTAAAAGTCAGTACGCCAGAATTCAGAACTTCGTTCATGTTACCACCTCAATGTAGACGCCGTATTTTACCACTGCTACACGGGAAGGTAATCAACTGTTGTAAAAATGCTATCACCAGGGGATAAATTTATTGATGGCACAAATTCCGTTGAAAAATTGTACATCCTGATCGCACATTATGTTGAACACCTGCGCCCACAGCAGCAGACATACCAACGCAACAATAATCAGGATTACCCACCGAAACTTTTTCACTCCGCTCTCCGCATCCACATCTTATGCCATCAAATTACCACGCGTTATCTAAACCGGAACTAACTGGAGCGACATTATATACTTTTAGGAATGATACACTTGTTTCAGTGGGCGTTCAGGCTACCCTTATTCTAACCAAAAAAAGAAAAGAGGTAGTAATGCGTTTGATCATTCGCGCGATTGTTTTGATTGCTCTGGTATGGATTGGTTTATTGCTCAGTGGCTATGGGGTTCTGATTGGCAGCAAGGAGAACGCCGCCGGTCTGGGTCTGCAATGTCAATATCTGACCGCTCGCGGCACCAGTACAGCGCAATATGTCCATACTGACAGTGGCATCATTGGTCTGTCAGACTGTCCTGTATTCAGAAAAAGCGCCGTGGTGGTCGATAACGGCTAATCTGGCATCACATCCATTCATCTGCATAAATATCAGGCATAACGTGGTTATGCCTTTTTAATGCGTTTTCTGGCGGGAGAAACCACTCTCCTGCCCCCTTTCAGGGCAATAAAAAAGCCAGCAGGTATCTTCTACCGGCTGGCTTCTGAACGGCTCAGGGCGCGCTCACCTCAGAATGGATAGTCGTTGTAACCCATCTGCTCAGAGATTTTACGCGCTGCCGTGTGCAGCATAGCGACATACTCATGCAGACGTTCTTCGGAGAAACGCAGCGTCGGGAACGAAATGCTCAGACCGGCGATCACCACGCCAAAACGGTCGAACACCGGCACGCCAATGCAGCGCAGGCCTTCTTCCTGCTCTTCGTTATCTTCGCCGTACCCTTGCTCGCGCACCTGATCCAGCATCGGCAGTAACGCCTCGGTGCTGGTAATCGTGCGCGCGGTGCTACGTTTGTACTCCACGCCATCCAGTATCTGTTTGACTTCATCGCGGTCGCGCCATGCCAGCAGCACTTTACCGATTGCGGTGCTGTACAGCGGGTTACGGCGGCCAATGCGGGAATACATGCGCAAATTGTACATGGAGTCGATTTTATGAATGTAGACAATGCTGTCTTCATCCAGCGCACCGAGGTGAATTGTCTCTTTGGTCAGACGGGAAATTTCACGCATCTGAATATCAGCGCTACGGATCAGATCAACGTTTTGCAACGCACGGGCGCCCAGCTCAAACAATTTCAGGGTCAGCGAATATTTTTCAGATTCACCTTCCTGCGCGACATAACCCAGCGTTTTCATCGTTTGTAAAAAGCGATAAACGGTGCTTTTTGACATCATGACACGTTGCGACAGCTCGGTGATCCCTATTTCGCGCTCTTCACCCAGCGCTTGCAGAATGCCAAAAACCTTCAGCACAGAAGAAACAGAATCAGGTTGTTTATCCAGATCTGCGATAGCCATTTATCACCTCATTGCGAGTGTTTTATAAAAATCAGAACCGGTTTTTATTATAATTTCACGTCATGGCGGTCGCAATCCATCTTTGCTTACTTAGTTACAAATCTGCGACATAACCCCGCGATATCAATGCTAAAATCATTACTCTGATCATAATCCCCCGAAAGATATTGACTCTCTATGGACAAAATCCAGGCCGATGGCCTGCCATTACCCCAGCGTTACGGCGCCATTTTAACCATCATTATTGGTATCTCGATGGCCGTGCTGGATGGCGCAATCGCGAATGTCGCGCTCCCTACCATTGCAACCGATCTCCAGGCGTCCGCCGCCCGATCGATCTGGGTTGTTAACGCCTACCAAATCGCGATCGTGGTTTCTCTCTTATCGCTCTCATTTCTGGGAGACATGTTCGGCTATCGACGCATCTATAAATACGGCCTGGTCATTTTCCTGTTTTCGTCACTGTTCTGCGCGCTGTCGGACTCCCTGGAAATGCTGACGCTTGCGCGCGTCGCGCAGGGGTTTGGCGGCGCCGCGCTGATGAGCGTGAACACGGCGCTGATCCGACTTATCTATCCGCAACGCCACCTTGGGCGCGGAATGGGCATCAACTCCTTCATCGTCGCGGTGTCATCGGCTGCGGGGCCGACCATTGCGGCAGCAATCCTGTCGATAGCGTCATGGAAATGGCTGTTCCTGATTAACGTTCCGTTAGGCATTATCGCATTGCTGTTGGCTATGCGTTTCTTACCCCCAAACAGCGCTCGCAGCGCCAAACCGCGCTTCGACTTGCCCAGCGCAGTGATGAACGCCTTAACCTTCGGCTTGCTGATCACCGCTCTCAGCGGATTCGCACAGGGGCAACCTTTAACGCTGATTGGCGCAGAACTGGCGGTTATGCTTGTCGTCGGTTTCTTCTTCATTCGCCGCCAGCTCTCACTACCGGTGCCTTTGTTACCGATTGACTTACTGCGTATTCCGCTCTTTTCTCTGTCGATCTGCACCAGTATTTGCTCTTTCTGCGCGCAGATGCTGGCGATGGTTTCCCTTCCCTTCTATCTGCAAACGGTATTGGGGCGTAGCGAAGTCGAGACCGGGTTATTGCTGACGCCCTGGCCGCTGGCGACAATGGTGATGGCGCCGCTGGCGGGCTATTTAATTGAACGGGTTCATGCCGGGCTGCTGGGCGCGTCAGGACTGATAATTATGGCCACAGGACTTTTTGCGCTGATGCTGCTGCCAGCCTCGCCGTCAGATATCAGTATCATCTGGCCGATGATCCTTTGCGGAGCCGGTTTTGGCTTATTCCAGTCGCCCAATAACCACACGATTATCACCTCCGCGCCACGCGATCGCAGCGGAGGGGCCAGCGGGATGCTGGGCACGGCGCGTCTTCTGGGCCAGAGTACCGGCGCGGCGCTGGTTGCGCTCATGTTGAATCAGTTTGCGGACAACGGTACGCATATTTCCCTGATGACGGCGGGCATCCTGGCGACCGTAGCCGCCATTATCAGCGGTTTGCGCATCACTCAACCCCGCTCCGTAGCGTAAAAAAAAGCGCATCATCTGATGCGCTTTTTTAGAATGCTAGGCATACCGCCTTACTTCAGGTACTCGCCGCTACGCAGCGCTTCAATACGCTTATCCAGCGGCGGGTGAGTCATGAACAACTCGCTCAGTGACTTCGACTTGCCGTTGATGCAGAACGCCATCATGCTGTTGGCTTCCTGCGGCTCATAGCTGGTTTTCAGGCGCTGCAACGCGGCAATCATCTTTTCACGTCCGACAAGCTTCGCAGAACCGGCGTCCGCATGGAATTCACGGTGACGTGAGAACCACATGGTGATAATGCTTGCCAGTATCCCGAACACCAGTTCAAGAACCATCGCCACCGCGAAATAGATCATTGGGTTGCCGTTGCTGCTTTCACCCTCATCACGGTTTCCACCAAGGAAGCCCGCGGCGATCTGCGCGATAATACGCGAGATGAAGATCACAAAGGTGTTCACAACCCCCTGAATCAGCGTCATGGTGACCATATCGCCGTTAGCGATGTGGCTGATCTCATGCGCGATAACGGCTTCGGCTTCATCCGGGCTCATGTTTTGCAGCAAGCCGGTGCTCACCGCAACCAGCGACGCATCACGGCGCGCGCCGGTCGCAAACGCGTTGATATCCGGCGCATGATAGATAGCCACCTGCGGCATAGCGATTCCGGCCTGACGCGCCTGCGTCGACACCGTGTTCATCAGCCAGCGTTCTCTTTCATTACGCGGTTGCTCAATGACTTCCCCACCCACGGACTTTAACGCCATCCATTTGGACATCAGCAGCGAAATGAAGGAACCACCAAAACCAAACAGCAGCGCCATAATCAGCAAGCCTTGTACGCTGCTTGACTGTATCCCTGTCAGGCTCAGCACCAGCCCGAAAACGACCATCACGGCCAGGTTCGTCAGCAGGAAGAGCGCGATTCGCATCATAATTTTCTTTTAACCTCAACTTAACAAAACGCACTATGCGATACCCACATCGTATGGGTCTTGTGGCTATTTTCAAGCATCTGCGGGCTGTAAGTCACCAGAAAGACACAACTTTACATTTTGTTGCATAAGACTGACGGCTTAATGCGCTTGTTAAAAAAACAGGCACAATTTCTTGTGCCTGCTTGACGCTATTTGCTGGTTGCGGGTTGCTCCGCGGGCTTCTCTTTCTCAAGATGCGCCAGATCCAGCGCTATCCGTACCGTTTCATCCAGATACGGATCCGGCTCTTTATAATCCTTCGGCAGATCGTCCAGTTTCTTCAGAAGCGGCTTGCCTTCACGTTTAAACCGATCGTTGATACGCGCCAGACGCAGAGCATCGTCTTCGTTATTCTCTTTTTCGCGCTGGGCGAAATTGAGAGAGGCGATATTGCGCTTATCTTTCATCGCGTTAAAACGGGCAATGTCCTTCAGGATGTACTGGAACTCAGGATCGTTCGCGATGCGCGCGTTATGCTCTTTCAGCAGTTCCGGGCCAAACGGCGTTAAATCATCTGACTTCACGTACGTTGCCGCATCAATGCTGTCCCACGGCAAGGCGTTGTCTTCAAACTTCTCGCCGGTTTCCGTCTCTTCATTCCCCGTCGGCATGACGATATCCGGCGTGACGCCTTTACGCTGCGTGCTGCCGCCGTTAACACGGTAGAATTTCTGAATGGTGTACTGCACGGAGCCCAGCGCAGGCCATTCAGGACGCAGCATCTGATCATAAATACGGTTCAGAGAGCGGTACTGCTGTACGGTGCCTTTACCGAAAGTCGGTTCACCGACAATCAATGCGCGCCCGTAATCCTGCATCGCCGCGGCAAAAATCTCCGACGCGGATGCGCTGAAGCGATCGACCAGTACCACCAGCGGGCCTTTGTAATACACCACGCCATCGGTATCGGCGTCTTCACGCACTTTACCGTTGTTGTCACGAACCTGAACAACCGGGCCAGACGGGATAAACAGACCGGACAGCGAAACCGCTTCGGTCAGCGCGCCGCCGCCGTTGGTGCGCAGATCGATAACAATGCTGCTCACGTTCTGTTTTTCCAGTTTCTGTAGCTGGACTTTGACGTCATCCGTCAGCCCCACATAGAACCCCGGAATATCCAGCACGCCGACTTTCTCTTTACCGACCGTTTTCACCGTCATTTTAACAGCGCGGTCTTCAAGACGAATGCGTTCGCGCGTCAGCGTAATGGTTCGCGTTTTCGTGCCCTTACCGGCAGGCAGAATTTCAAGACGAACTTTGCTGCCTTTTGGCCCTTTGATCAGCGCCACCACGTCATCAAGACGCCAGCCGATCACATCAACCATTCCTTTCCCCGTCTGGCCTACGCCTACAATGCGATCGCCTACGCTTATCGCCTTGCTTTTCGCCGCCGGGCCGCCGGCAACCATCGAGTTGATGACCGTGTAGTCATCGTCCATTTGCAGAACCGCGCCAATACCTTCCAGAGACAGGCTCATTTCAGTATTGAACTGTTCGGTATTTCGCGGAGAAAGGTAGTTGGTATGCGGGTCGATTTCGCGCGCAAATGCGGTCATCGCCAGTGAGAACACGTCTTCACTGTTGGTTTGCGCCAGACGGCGAATCGCAGATTTGTAACGACGCGTCAGCGTTTCGCGAATTTCTTTATCGTTCTTGCCCGTCAGCTTCAGGCTAAGTTCGTCGAATTTCACCTTGCCATCCCACAACGCGTTCAGCTCAGCCTCATTTTTCGGCCAGGGCGCTTTGCTGCGGTCAAGGTTAAACGTGTCGTTACCGGTGAAATCCATCGGGCGTTCCAGCACGCTTAACGCGTACTGATAACGTTCGAAACGGCGTTTTTGCGCCAGGTTATAGAGGTCATAGAAGACATCCAGTTTACCTGTACGCAGCTCATCGCCGAGGACAGTTTTGCTTTTCGCAAACTGCTCCACATCACTCGCCAGCAGCACATTGTGGCTGTAGTCGAGCAGATTAAGATAGCGATCGAAAATCTTTGCCGAAAACGCCTGATCCAGATTGAACTGACGATAGTGGGAACGTGTAAAACGCGAAGTCACGCGCTCACTCACGGTCGCATGCTGCGTTTCTTCCTTCAGAACGGGAATTTGATCGGCGCGCGTAATGTCATCGACGGCGAAGGACTGGCCTGCTATTGCAAGCAAGCCAGCTAACGCGGTAAGCCTAAAAAAAGTGTTCATGCCAGGCCTGGCCTCCGTTTCAGAACACCAGGTGTTCTGCGCGTACAATCAAAGACATACCCGAATTCAGCTGCACACGGACGCCATCTTTGGTGACTTCTAATACGGTGGCATCCATCGCATTGTTGCCTGCTTTCACCTTCAGTGACTGCCCTACCGTCAGCGCTGAAATATCAGACACCGGGGTATGCTGTTCTTCGCGTGGTGCGCGTGGTGCTTTAGCCGCCGGTTTTTCAGCGCGAGGAGTACGCGGAGTCGTCTCTTTACGACGTGGCGCAGGACGCGGTTTACGCTCACGGCGCGGAGCGTCTTCTTTTTCGCCTGCCGCAGCGGCAGCTTCGCGTTTTTTCGCCTGCTGTTCCGCACGTTGCGCCTGGACGCGTGCTTTCGCTTCTTCAAGCTGCTTACGCGCATGTTCAACGTGCTGCTCATCCAGCTCACCGCAAGGGTTGCCGTCGAGATCGACACGCGTTGCGCCCGGCTTAACGCCGTACAGGTAACGCCAGCTTGAAGTATAAAGACGTAAAGCGGAACGAAGTTGTGTCTTGCTGAGGTTCATTTCGCCCTCAACACGCTCTACCAGATCCTGAAAAATGCCAATTTTCAGCGGGCGCGCTTCGCCTTCCGCACTAAAACACTGTGGAAAACGTTCGGCCAGAAACGCGATAACTTCTTTACTGCTATTCAACTTAGGTTGATTTTCCATGAAATTTCCTGATTACAACGGACGTAGCCAACAAGCCGCAGGCATGAACAGGCGTCATTATAATGACGCCATCAGTAATTGCTACGTTATCCGTTGATTATCCTGCAACGGTCGCAAAGAATTTTTTGTAATCCGTCGTTGCAAGCACGGTTTCAAGCCGCGCGACAAGCTCACGCAGGCCTTGCTCATCCTCTTCGGTAAAGCGGCCAAATACCGTGCTATCAATGTCCAGCACGCCGATTATCTGATTGTCTACCGTCAGAGGCAGCACAATTTCAGCATTGCTGGCGCTATCGCAGGCGATGTGTCCGTCAAACGCATGAACGTCCTCGATGCGCTGCACCTGGTTCTGCGCGACCGCCGTACCACAGACGCCGCGTCCAACCGGGATCCGCACACAGGCGAGTTTCCCCTGGAACGGCCCCAGCACCAGCGTGTCGTTTTCCAGCAGATAGAACCCCGCCCAGTTGACGCCCGAAAGGCGCTCAAACAGCAGCGCGCTGGTATTTGCCAGGGTAGCGAGAAAACTGGTTTCACCTGCCATTACTGCCTGAAAGTCGCGGTTAAGATCCGCGTATAGCTCTGTTTTGCTCATTATATAGTCACTTAGTTGTCTTACTCTAAAACTACAGCCTATTAAAATAAGCATTAAATGCGTTAATGCTCAAGATCATTCCCGTCATGAGTTAAGATTACATTAATCTAACACTTTGATTCACGATACATGGCCCTGAACACCCCGCGACTCACGCCAACAAAGAGAATAACGGTCTGGTCTATCAGTGAAGCGTTGCCCCGCGCCCATTATCAGCGCTGCCCCCAATGCGACATGCTGTTTAGCCTGCCGAAAATGCAATCGCACCAGAGCGCATATTGCCCGCGTTGCCAGGCCAAAATTCGCGATGGACGCGACTGGTCACTGACGCGTCTGGCGGCGCTGGCCGTTACGATGCTGCTGCTGATGCCCTTTGCCTGGGGCGAGCCGCTAT
Organism: Citrobacter sp. CK206; assembly: GCF_030333125.1. NCBI lineage: Bacteria > Pseudomonadati > Pseudomonadota > Gammaproteobacteria > Enterobacterales > Enterobacteriaceae > Citrobacter > Citrobacter sp. CK206. The sequence continues at coordinate 405,898 of NZ_JAOWGM010000030.1, read as the reverse complement.
TGCGTATCTGGCTGTTAGGGGTGCGTATTGACGCCAATGTGATGCAGGGCATCTGGCAGATGACCAGGCAAGGCGATCCGCTTACGGCCGCCATGGTGCTCTTCTGCGTGGCGGGCGCGCCGTTAATTCTGGTCACCGCCATCGCTTATCTATGGTTCGGTAATATTCTCGGCATGAATCTGCGTCCGGTATTGCTGATGCTGGAGAGGCTCAAAGAGTGGGTGATGCTCGACATTTATCTGGTCGGTATCGGGGTCGCCTCGATCAAAGTGCAGGATTACGCCTTCCTGCAACCCGGCCTGGGGCTTTACGCCTTTGTGGCGCTGGTGATCCTCAGTATTCTGACGCTGTCGCATCTCAATGTGGAGCAACTCTGGGAGCGCTTTTACCCACAACGCCCCGCCCGACGCCCGGACGAAAAACTTCGCGTCTGTCTCGGATGCCACTTCACCGGTTATCCTGACTCACGGGGACGTTGCCCCCGTTGCCATATCCCGCTACGCCTGCGCAGAAATCAGAGCATACAGAAATGCTGGGCGGCGCTGCTGGCCTCTGTCGTCCTGCTGCTGCCCGCAAACCTGATGCCGATATCCATTATTTACGTGAATGGCGGGCGTCAGGAGGACACGATTTTATCGGGCATTATGTCGCTGGCGAACAGCAATATCGCCGTGGCGGCCGTGGTCTTTATCGCCAGTATTCTGGTGCCATTTACCAAAGTTATTGTGATGTTTACACTGCTGCTCAGCATCCATTTCAAATGTGAGCAAGGGCTGCGTACGCGCATCCTGCTGCTGCGGATGGTGACCTGGATCGGCCGTTGGTCCATGCTGGATCTCTTTGTTATTTCGTTAACGATGTCGCTGATTAATCGCGATCAGATACTCGCTTTTACTATGGGACCGGCTGCGTTTTATTTCGGCGCAGCGGTAATATTGACTATTCTTGCAGTGGAATGGCTGGATAGCCGCTTACTTTGGGATGCACATGAGTCAGGAAACGCCTGCTTCGCCGACTGAAGCGCAGATAAAAACAAAACGTCGTATTTCCCCTTTCTGGCTGCTGCCGTTTATCGCATTGATGATCGCAGGCTGGCTGATTTGGGGAAGTTATGAAGATCGCGGCAACACCGTGACGATCGACTTTATGTCGGCGGATGGCATTGTTCCGGGGCGGACGCCTGTGCGCTATCAGGGCGTTGAAGTGGGTACGGTGCAGGACATCAGCCTGAGTAAAGACCTGCGCAAGATAGAAGTGCGCGTCAGCATTAAGTCAAACATGAAAGATGCCTTGCGCGAGGAGACCCAGTTCTGGCTGGTGACGCCAAAAGCGTCGCTGGCGGGCGTTTCGGGTCTGGACGCGCTGGTCGGCGGGAACTATATCGGCATGATGCCCGGCAAAGGAGCCGAGAAAGATCACTTTGTCGCGCTTGATACCCAGCCGAAATACCGTCTGGACAACGGCGACCTGATGATCCATCTTCACGCGCCTGACCTTGGCTCTCTTAACAGCGGGTCGCTGGTCTATTTCCGCAAAATTCCGGTGGGTCGGGTATATGACTATGCCATCAATCCCAACAAACAGGGCGTCACCATTGACGTACTGATTGAGCGTCGCTTCACCAGCCTGGTGAAAAAAGGCAGCCGTTTCTGGAATGTCTCCGGCGTCAATGCGGATGTCAGCCTTAGCGGCGCGAAGGTGAAGCTGGAGAGCCTGGCAGCGCTGGTAAATGGCGCAATCGCGTTTGACTCGCCCGACGATTCGCAGCCTGCAACCGCAGATGACGCATTTGGCCTCTATGAAGATTTAGCCCATAGCCAACGCGGCGTCATCGTCAAACTTGAACTTCCCAGCGGCGACGGCCTGAAAGCCGACTCCACGCCGCTGATGTATCAGGGGCTTGAAGTGGGCGAACTCACCAAATTAACGCTCAACCCCGGCGGGAAAGTCACGGGCGAAATGACGGTTGACCCCAGCGTGGTAACACTCCTGCGTGATAAGACGCGTATTGAGCTGCGCAGTCCAAAGCTGTCGCTGAGCGATGCCAGTATCAGTTCGCTTTTGACCGGCAAAACGTTTGAACTGGTGCCAGGCGAAGGCGAACCGCGCAGTGAATTCGTCGTGGTGCCTGGCGAAGAAGCCCTGCTCCATGAACCAAATGCGCTGACGTTAACCCTGACCGCCCCGGAAAACTACGGTATCGACGCCGGTCAACCGCTGGTTCTGCATGGCGTGCAGGTGGGCCAGGTCATTGAACGTAAGTTATCCAGTAAAGGCGTTGCGTTCACGGTGGCTATCGATCCGCAACATCGCGCCCTGATTCAGGGTGACAGCAAATTTGTCGTCAACAGTCGCGTGGATATCAAAGTCGGTCTCGACGGCGTGGAGTTTCTCGGCGCCAGCGCCAGCGAGTGGGTGAGCGGCGGCATTCGTATTTTGCCCGGCACAAAAGGCGAAATGAAATCCAGCTACCCGCTGTACGCCAATCTGGAAAAGGCCGTGGAAAACAGCCTCAGCGACCTCCCCACGACCACGGTGAGCCTCACTGCTGAAACGCTCCCGGATGTACAAACGGGGTCAGTGGTGCTGTACCGTAAGTTTGAGGTAGGTGAAGTGATCACCGTGCGCCCACGCGCTAACGCCTTTGATATCGATCTGCATATCAAACCGGAATACCGCAACCTGTTAACCAGCAACAGCGTATTCTGGGCGGAAGGCGGGGCGAAGGTACAGCTTAACGGCAGCGGCCTGACCGTGCAGGCCTCTCCCCTGTCGCGTGCGCTGAAAGGCGCTATCAGTTTCGATAACCTGAGCGGCGCAAGCGCCAGCCAGCGTAAAGGCGACAAACGAATACTCTACGCCTCGGAAACTGCCGCCCGCGCGGTGGGTGGGCAAATCACCCTGCACGCCTTTGACGCCGGTAAACTCGCGGCGGGTATGCCGATTCGTTATCTCGGCATCGACATCGGCCAGATCCAGACGCTGGAGCTGATTACCGCGCGCAATGAGGTTCAGGCGAAAGCGGTGCTCTACCCGGAGTATGTCCAGACCTTTGCCCGAAGCGGTACGCGTTTCTCGGTGATCACGCCGCAAATCTCCGCCGCGGGCGTTGAGCATCTCGATACGATTTTGCAGCCCTACATTAACGTGGAGCCCGGACGCGGCAATCCGCGTCGTGATTTCGAATTGCAGGAAGCAACCATTTCCGACTCGCGCTATCTCGATGGTCTGAGCATCGTCGTGGAGGCTCCTGAGGCAGGTTCGCTGAACATCGGCACGCCAGTGCTGTTCAGAGGTATCGAAGTGGGCACGGTAACGGGCATGACGCTGGGTTCGCTGTCTGACCGCGTGATGATTGCCATGCGCATCAGCCAGCGTTATCAGCATCTGGTGCGTAATAACTCCGTCTTCTGGCTGGCCTCCGGCTACAGTCTGGACTTTGGCCTGACCGGCGGCGTGGTGAAAACCGGCACCTTCAATCAATTCATTCGCGGCGGCATCGCGTTTGCAACCCCGCCAGGGACGCCGCTGGCGCCGAAAGCACAGGCGGGTAAACACTTCCTGCTGCTGGAAAGCGAACCGAAAGAGTGGCGCGAATGGGGCACCGCTCTGCCACGTTAACTCCCCCGCTCCGGCGTGCTCGCGCCGGAGCATTTATGCTACACTGCGCGCCTGTTTTATTGCCGGTGGTACCCAAGTGGCTCAACACGCTGTTTATTTCCCTGATGCCTTTCTGACGCAAATGCGCGAAGCAATGCCTTCGACACTCTCTTTTGACGATTTCCTCGCCGCCTGCCAGCGCCCGTTACGTCGCAGCATTCGCGTGAATACGCTAAAAATTTCTGTGACCGACTTTCTTGCCCTGACGGCACCCTATGGCTGGTCGCTGACGCCTGTTCCCTGGTGCGAGGAAGGTTTCTGGATCGAACGCGATGATGACGAATCGTTACCGCTGGGCAGCACCGCCGAACATCTGAGCGGCCTGTTTTATATTCAGGAAGCCAGCTCAATGTTGCCGGTCGCCGCGCTGTTTGCTGAAGGGAATACGCCGGAACGTATTATGGATGTTGCTGCCGCGCCGGGTTCGAAAACCACCCAGATCGCCGCGCGGATGAATAATCAGGGCGCCATTCTGGCGAATGAATTCTCCGCCAGCCGGGTCAAAGTGCTGCACGCCAACATCAGCCGCTGTGGGATCAGTAATGTTACCCTGACCCATTTTGATGGCCGCGTCTTCGGTGCCGCGCTCCCGGAGACATTCGACGCTATCTTGCTGGACGCGCCCTGTTCAGGTGAAGGCGTGGTGCGCAAAGATCCCGACGCGCTTAAAAACTGGTCTGTCGAAAGCAACCTGGATATTGCCGCCACACAGCGGGAACTAATCGACAGCGCATTTCACGCGCTGCGCCCTGGCGGTACGCTGGTCTACTCCACCTGCACGCTAAATCACGAGGAGAATGAGTCCGTCTGCTTGTGGCTGAAAGAGACCTACCCGGAAGCGGTTGAATTTTTGCCTTTAGGCGATCTGTTCCCGGAGGCGGAGCGCGCGCTGACGGCAGAGGGTTTTTTACACGTTTTCCCGCAGATTTACGACTGCGAAGGTTTCTTTGTCGCCCGTTTGCGTAAAACCGCAGCCATTCCCCCGCTTCCCGCGCCTGGCTATAAGGTCGGCAAGTTTCCGTTCGCGCCGATGAAGGGGCGTGAGGCGACGCAAATCACTCAGGCGGCTAACGCCAGTGGACTTCAGTGGGGAGAAAACCTGCACCTCTGGCAGCGAGATAAAGAGGTGTGGTTATTCCCGGCAGAGATTGAAGCGCTGATCGGAAAAGTCCGCTTTTCCCGCCTGGGCATAAAACTGGCGGAAAGCCATAATAAAGGTTATCGCTGGCAGCATGAAGCGGTGATCGCCCTCGCCGATCCACATCATGCCAACGCATTCGAGCTGTCTCATCAGGAGGCGGAAGAGTGGTATCGGGGGCGGGATGTCTACCCGCAAACCGCGCCGTCTGCCGATGATGTGCTGGTCACGTTCCAGCATCAGCCCATTGGTCTGGCGAAACGGATTGGTTCCCGGTTGAAGAACAGTTACCCACGCGAACTGGTTCGCGATGGCAAACTCTTTACCGGTAGCGACTGAAAGCGGTCAAAAATAGCGCACTTTTTTACTGGCGCTTTTGCTGAAGTTGGCTACGCTGAAATTTGGGCGATCAAACTGGTCGTACCACAATCAGCGAACTAACGGAGAGCACGATGATGAAAACCAGTGTGCGCATTGGCGCTTTTGAAATCGACGATGCCGAGTTACATGGCGAATCGCCGGGGGACCGAACGTTAAGCATTCCCTGTAAATCCGACCCAGATTTATGTATGCAACTGGATGCCTGGGATGATGAAACCAGCATTCCCGCCATTTTAAACGGAGAGCACTCTGTTCTATTCCGCACCCGTTACGATCGTAAGTCCGATGCCTGGGTCATGCGTCTTGCCTGACTCAAAAAGAACCCGTCGCCAGACGGGTTATTTATTTCGCCCTTTCCCCCTTGCGACAACCTCTCCTACACTATCGATACGGCAGGACAATTTGAGGATGGAATGTTCGCACTGGTACTTTTTGTTTGCTACCTGGACGGCGGCTGTGAGGACATTGTGGTGGATATCTACAATACTGAGCAGCAGTGCCTGTATTCGATGGACGACCAGCGGATTCGTCACGGCGGTTGTTTTCCGGTCGAAGACTTTATTGACGGCTTCTGGCTACCTGCTCGCCAGTACAGTGATTTTTAATTACTGAAGTTGAACCAACGTTAGTTCCCCGCCAAATACCGCGCCGGTATCAATATAGTGCAAATTATCGATATCAACGCGATGACGCAGCGGCGTATGACCAAACCAGAAGTGATCGGCTCCGGCAATGCCGTTTCCCTGACCCGCATGCCGCTCGCTCAACCGGGAACGACGCCATAGCACCTGGTGTAAATCCACCTCTTTTTGCCAGGCATAGACCTGATGCGGATAATCAGCATGCGCCACAACATGCATGCCGTTCTGGCAGTGTAATTCCAGAATCCAGGGTAAACGCTGACAGTCGTCGAGCGCTTTTCTCGCCAGGCGCTGCTGGTTTGCCGACAATGCGGCATACCAGTCGCCGCCGTTCATAAACCATAACGACAACTGCGAGGCGGCCAGCGCGTCTAACGCCATCTGCTCGTGATTCCCTCTGACGGCGACCACCCACCGTTTGTGCAGAAGTTCCAGACACCGCAAGCTGTCAGGCCCACGGTCGATCACATCCCCCACCGACACCAGCAGATCCTGCCACGGATCAAACCGACACTGTCGTAGTTTCTCCATCAACTGCGAAAAACAGCCGTGGAGGTCGCCGACAATCCAGACATGCCGCCACTGACTCCCCTCAATTTTCTGATAGACGTTTTCCGGCTGTTTCATTGGTTCACCATCAGTAAAAATGAACCTGACATACTTAACCATAGCAGGAAATCTTCAGTCGCAGGCCGCCTCTCCTGAGACCATTAATTATTTTTATAGCAATAATTTAACCTGCAATAATTCTTGTTGATTTCAATAAAATCATATAAATGCCAACTTATGTAAAAGTGTAATGATAATTATTTTTATTATCATTTTCATGCATTATCTTATTGACTTTGCTTTTTTTAACAAAGGAAGTTCGATAATGCGTATTAAACCTCTCGCTTCACTTGTCTTATCTTGTCTGGGCGCCACAAGTTTTAATGTTTTTGCCGAAGATGTCATGGTCGTCACCGCATCGGGATACGAGAAAAAGATCACCAATGCGGCAGCCAGTGTTTCTGTTATTTCACAACAAGAATTACAGACCAATAAATATAATGATCTTGGCGATGCTCTCAGGGCCGTTGAGGGAGTGGACGTTGAAAGCAGTACCGGAAAAACAGGGGGGCTTGAAATAAGTATTCGTGGGATGCCTGCCAGTTATACCCTTATTCTTATTGACGGTATTCGTCAGAATGGAACATCGGATGTAACACCGAATGGCTTTTCTGCAATGAATACCAGTTTTATGCCCCCACTTTCAGCCATTGAACGTATAGAGGTTATACGCGGGCCCATGTCTACGCTTTATGGGTCAGACGCCATTGGCGGCGTGGTGAATATTATTACCAAAAAAAGCACCGATAAGTGGAGCACGGCCATTAATACGGGAGTGAACCTACAGGAAAGTAATAAATGGGGAAACAGCACAACCGCAAATTTCTGGTCAAGCGGTCCCCTGATTCCTGGCTCGCTGGATATGCAGGTTCGAGGAAGCACAACCCAGCGACAAGGCTCCAGCATTACATCACTGAGCGACACCGCAGAAACACGCGTTCCTTATCCCACTGAGTCGCAAAACTACAACATCGGCGCGAGATTTGACTGGAAAGCCAGCGCAAACAATACGCTATGGATGGATCTCGATACATCCCGACAGCGTTATGATAACAGCGACGGTCAGCTTGGTAGCCTCACGGGCGGATATGATAAAACGCTCCGCTATGAGCGTAATAAAGTGACGTTAGGACATGACACCGCCTTAACGTTTGGTACATGGAAATCGTCTCTTAACTGGAATGAGACAGAAAATAAAGGACGACAACTGGTTTCCTCCGCTCTGACGCCCGATCAAGCCTGGAGAGCGGGTGACGATCGTGAACTGAAAAATACCAATGTTATTCTCAACTCGGTGCTTCTCACGCCGCTGGGAGAATCACATTTACTGACGGTGGGTGGCGAATACTGGGACGCACGAATGAAAGATGGCGTCGTTCTGGCCAGTTCAGGTGAAAAGTTCCATCAAAAAAGCTGGGCGACTTACCTTGAAGATGAGTGGCATATTCTGGATTCTCTGGCGCTTACCGTAGGGAGTCGCTATGAACATAACGACGTATTCGGCGGTCATTTTAGTCCTCGTGGCTATCTGGTCTGGGATATGACAGATGAATGGACGCTCAAAGGGGGAATCACAACCGGTTATAAAGCGCCTTCTCTTAGCCAGTTACATAACGGCATCAGCGGCGTTTCTGGTCAGGGAACAATCAATACCGTCGGTAATCCAGATTTAAAACCTGAAGAAAGCACCAGTTATGAAACCGGACTTTATTACGATAATGGCAATGGGTTCAATGCCAATATAACCGGATTCTACACTGAATATCGCAATAAAATTGTTTCTTATTCGATTGATGACAATACCAGTAGCTATACCAATAGCGGAAAAGCACGTACCGATGGTGTCGAATTTGCAACATCGTTCCCGCTCTGGTTGGATAATTTGAGTCTGTCGCTCAACTATACCTATACTCAGAGCAAACAGAAAGATGGAGATAATAAAGGCGCACCACTCAGCTATACACCAAAACATATGGCAAATGCCCGCGTTAACTGGCAGGCGACAGATGATTTAAATGCCTGGCTAAGCGCCCGCTATCGCGGTAAAGCGCCCCGCTTTACTCAGACCTATGACAATCTCAGTGCGGTACAGCAGAAAGTGTATGATGACAAAGGCGCAAATCTAAAAGCATGGACAGTGCTGGATATGGGATTATCTTATAAACTGACTAAAGATTTAACCCTGAATACCGCCGTCAATAACGTACTGGATAAAGACTTTAGCGACGTCAAATTATATCAATCTGGCCGTTCCAGCACCTATGCTGGCGATTATTTCCAGACAGCGCAGTCAACGACCGGATACGTTATTCCAGGTCGCAACTACTGGATGTCTTTAAACTATCAGTTCTAATAATACAGCAAGCGTCCATACACTCCGTATGCGGCGCTTGCTTATCTTTTTGTGAGTATAAGCAGCCTAAAAACACACGGATATTAATTAATAAATATCTACCCTCACAATATAAATTACCCAATAAAATCAATCTGATTATCATTATCGCACATCTTGAAAAGATTCCAGGCATTAAAAAATAGAGAATAGTCACTGAACAACCCCACTCTTCAATGTGGTATCGCTAAGGCATTCTTTGTTGCGACGCAATTCACAACCAGGAAACCTTGCCGTCATCACCGTTGATTTCATTGATGTAAATCAATTCCCTTCATGCGTAGTTACGCGAAAGTAACAGTGATGTGAATTAGTTGCGAGAAGCACCTTATGTCGATAAAAAACTTTACAGGCAAAACAGTGATAAAAAACATCCGTTTTTCATACAGTTTGCTGAAACAAATAGAGCAAGTGATGGCGAAGGAAAAAACCAGCAATTTTTCTGCATGGGTAAAAGAAGCATGTCGTGAAAAAGCCCTGAATTCCAGTACGCCCAAAGACGTAAATAGAAACAAAAATTAACTCTTTATAACTACGACCAAAATGAAAAGATGCTTATTTATTAGTAAATACACCTTTATCCTGATATCTATTGGGAATGTTATCTATTTCATTTTGAATTATCACGCATTAGACGCGGTGCTGATCATACTGTTTTATGTCGCTCTGATTTTTACCCCCGTCATCCTCATCCTGCGCGCCTTCTGTGCACAGCATGAGTAACTCATCGAGCATGATTCATAAACGTTCATCCATGTAAACCTGGCTTCACACGACACTCTGACGCACAAAAATTAACATACCAATCAAAAAACCCTGGACGCACTCGGTACAGAGTATGTTATGGTTTGGACAGGATATGGAAAATTCGAGTAACTTTCGTGTGGTTTCGGGTTAGTATCTGAAAACACACTTCAAAACAAACAGATAAAAAGAGACCGAATACGATTCCTGTATTCGGTCCAGGGAAATGGCTCTTGGGAGAGAGCCGTGCGCTAAAAGTTGGCATTAATGCAGGCTAAGTCGCCTTGCCCTTTAAGAATAGATGACGACGCCAGGTTTTCCAGTCCACGACGAAAGTGGCCGGTAAAAAACGACCGTTGTCAGCCGCAACAACGAAAAAACCGCAAGTCCCTCTGCATGAGGCTTGCGGTTTTTTATTGGAAATCAGAAAGATACTTCTGGTAATTAGCAGAGCTTTTCCGCGCGTTCAATAAACGGCGCCAGGCTCATTTTTTCACCTGGTTTTGCCGGATCGTCAATCTGAATGACGGTGATAGCCTGCGCGTTGGTTTTGCCGCTTGCAACTTGCTGCTCTGCGACATCGTTCAGCGGGTATTGCACCAGCGTGCTCGGGTTGATGACATACAGGGCATGGCCCGGTCGACAGGTCAGCATCACCTCTTCGCGGTTAAACGCCCACTTGTCTTTACCCACTTCAAAGCGGCTCACGGTGATAACCTGAGGCGCCGCCAGCGCAGCGCCTGAACTTGCCAACAATAGCAGAGAGAGAATCATTTTTTTCATGAGTTTTGCCAGTCCATCAGAAGGGTTCCAGGGTTGCGAACAGGCTGACAATCGCCAGCACAACGGCTCCAATTCCCCATTCAATCTGAGTCATCCAGATAAACCAGAGATTCGCGCGGCGATTTTCCTGCCGCATACGTGGTACGAGAACATACCGGTTCGTTAGCGCAATTGCCACCATTAGCAGGACAAAGACACATTTTAACAAAAGAAACTGCCCGTACGCGGTATGCCAAGGGGCGGAAAACCCCGTAATAAAAAGCACATTTGCGATACCGGTGCACAATACGCCCGCGACAAACAGATGACCATAGCGGGAGAAACGCATCATTGTTTCGATGGCCTGTTGTCGCCAGCGACCTTGCGCCATGCGCATACAGTAGATAACCGGCAGCAGGCCGCCAAACCAGGCCGCAGCGCACACCAGATGAGTCGCATGGTTAATCTGTTGTACCGCGCCCACCACGCCATCATTCAGCGTGGCGTGGCCAACGCCTGCCAGCAACATAAACTGGGCAATCATCAGGATGAGCAGCAGACGCGGTAAATTTCTCGGCACAACCAGCGTCATGACCAACGTGACAAGCGCGAGAATAATCTGCCACAGCCATACGCCGCCAAATTGGGTCTGTAAAACCGCGCCCCATATCGAAACCGAGATTACGTCCTGCCAGCCCGCCCCCATTAGTCCACCTTGGATCGCCAGCATCAGCGTCGCGCTGACAAAGCTCCACACGGCAGCGTGCTGTTGCAGGCGCAGAAAGCGGCGCGTCATCAGGCGACGAACAGAAACCGGCGCCAGCCACGCGCCATATAACGCGCAGCCAAACACCAGCATCATGGCGCTAAAATGGATAAAGCGAAGCGCTACCCAGGTAAACGTCAGCATGATTACTTCACGCTAAAGGTGTATTGCCCTTTTGTCTTATGACCGTCAACCGACACCACATGCCAGTTAACCGTATAGGTTCCGGGATTAAGCGTCTGATCCAGAGGAATAATGAGCTGTTTCGCATCCTGCTCATTGCGCTTCGCAGGCCGCGTTTTGATGCTTTCCTGCTTTGGCCCGGTCAGCGTCGCCCCGCTGAAGCCAGGCTCGATACCTTCGGAGAAATTCAGCGTCAATGCCTGCGGCGCGGCAGTCACCTCAGCGTCAGCCGCCGGGTATTGATGCGTCAGATGCGCATGTGCCCAGGCCGCAGGCGCCGCCAGCGTTGAGGCGAGGAAAAGGAGAGCATAGCGCAAAGAAGGTGCAGTAGAAGCCATATCAATTATTCCTTTTTGTTATGTCTGATTTACAGAGAATAACCTTCTATAATGGTCGAGTCGAGAATCATCATTTCCGGCTTGCCATTGAGGCGCACTCTTAGTAACTTTTGCGCGCCATTGATGATAAGGAGAAGCGTATGCAAACGAACCTGGCTCAACTTGAACAAGCTGACATGGATAAGATCAACGTTGACCTGGCCGCAGCCGGTGTGGCGTTTAAAGAGCGTTACAATATGCCCGTCGTGGCAGAAGTCGTTGAGCGTGAACAGCCAGAACACCTGCGCGAATGGTTTCGTGAACGTCTGATTGCCCACCGTCTGGCGTCGGTTTCCCTGTCACGCTTACCTTACGAACCGAAAGTTAAATAAACTTATATAGCGTTACACTTCCTTACACATGAGTTGCTACAGTATAAGTACATTCTTAAACTAAGATTTAAGGATGATTGTAGACACTATGAAAAGGAAATCATTATGTCACACTGGAAAATCGCGGCAGCGCAGTATGAACCACCTCGCGCCACGCTGGCAGAACATGTCGCGCACCATCTGCAATTTGTTGAGATTGCTGCCAGCCAGCAATGCGAACTCCTGGTATTCCCTTCCCTGTCGTTAACCGGATGCAACGATACGGCGCAGGCGCTCCCTGTCCCGCCCGATGAGTCCTTATTACAGCCGCTTGCTTATGCGGCATCCGCGTACCGCATGACGATTATTGCCGGGCTGCCGGTTGAGCATAACGGCCAGTTAGTCAGAGGCATTGCCATTTTCGCCCCCTGGGTGACATCACCGCTGATCTTTCATCAAAGCCACGGTGCCTGCGTGGCCCGCCACCGGAAAACGATAAGCGTGATGGATGAGCAGCCGGAAGGCATTGATATCGATCCCGCCTTTTCGTTATTCACCACCAGCCAGTGCGTCAGCGAACATGATTTATTTACCTCCACCTCCCGGCTGCAACGTTTTTCGCATCGCTTCGCCATTGCCGTGTTGATGGCAAACGCCGGAGGCAGCAGCGCGCTATGGGATGAAAGCGGCCAGCTCATTGTCCGCGCGGACAGCGGTTCTCTGCTGTTAACAGGTCAGCATACGACACGGGGTTGGCAAGGCGATATCATTCCATTACGCTAGGTGTTTTCGGTCGGGAGCACCCCATGTTGCGAGTTATAGATACGGAAACCTGCGGACTACAGGGCGGGATTGTTGAGATTGCCTCTGTCGATGTGGTGGCGGGGAGAATTGTCAATCCAATGAGCCATCTGGTTCGTCCCGACCGCCCCATCAGCCCACAGGCGATGGCGATTCACCGTATCAGTGAATCGATGGTTGCCGATAAACCCTGGATCGAAGATATCATTCCGCTCTATCACGGAAGCGAATGGTATGTCGCGCATAACGCCAGTTTCGACCGGCGTGTGCTGCCAGAGATGCCGGGAGAGTGGATTTGTACCATGAAGCTGTCCCGCCGGTTATGGCCGGGGATCAAATACAGCAACATGGCGCTCTACAAATCCCGTAAGCTAAGCGTGCAAACACCGCCCGGCCTTCATCATCACCGCGCATTGTATGACTGCTATATCACGGCGGCATTGCTGATCGATATTATGAACACGTCAGGCTGGACGGCGGAACAAATGGTCGACATTACCGGACGCCCGGCCCTGTTAACGACATTTACGTTTGGCAAATATCGCGGCAAAGCCGTTTCTGAAGTCGCCGAGCGCGATCCGGGCTATCTGCGCTGGTTATTTAATAACCTTGACAACATGAGCCCGGAGCTGCGTTTAACGCTTAAGCACTATCTGAGCGACGCCTGAGCGCCTGCCTGCCCTGGCAACGTGCCCTGAGCGAGACCAATCAGAAAAGCGAATTCCAGCGCCACTCCCTCGTACGCTTTAAAACGCCCGGACTTCCCGCCATGCCCGGAATCCATATCCGTACACAGCAACAGCAGGTGGTCATCCGTTTTCAGTTCGCGCAGTTTAGCGACCCATTTGGCGGGCTCCCAGTATTGCACCTGCGAATCATGTAACCCGGTGGTAACCAGAAGATGCGGATAGTCCTGCGCGGTGACGTTGTCGTACGGACTGTAGCTTTTCATATACGCGTAGTATTCCGCATCCTGCGGATTTCCCCACTCTTCGAACTCTCCCGTGGTTAAAGGGATAGACTCATCAAGCATTGTCGTCAGGACGTCAACAAACGGCACCTGCGCGATGACGCCATGAAAAAGTTCAGGACGTTCGTTAATCGCGACGCCCATCAACATGCCGCCCGCGCTGCCGCCCATGCCATAGCAAAATGAAGGCGAGCCGTAGCCCAGTTTCAGCAACGCGTCGCAGGCATCAAGATAGTCATTAAACGTATTTTTCTTTTTCAGAAACTTACCGTCTTCATACCACTGATGACCTAACTCACCGCCGCCGCGAACATGCACGATGGCGTAAACAAACCCGCGATCCAGCAAACTTAACCGACTGCTGCTGAAATCGGCATCCATGCTGGCGCCATAGGAACCGTAGCCGTAGACAAGCAGCGGATTTTGCCCCTTGCGGAAATGTTTTCGATGGTAAACCAGCGAAACCGGAACCTCTACACCATCCCGGGCGACAATCCACAGGTGCTCGCTCTGATAATTCACAGCGTCAAATCCCGGCACATCCGTTTGTTTGAGCACGCGCCGCTCGCCGGTATCCATGTCCAGCTCAAACAAGGTGTCCGGCGTCGTCATCGATGAATAACCATAACGTAAGCGGGACGTTTCCGGTTCAGGGTTATAGGCAAGCCAGGTGACGTAGGCCGGATCGTCGAACGCAATCCCCGTAACTTCACGCGTTTTACGGTTAATCTGCCGCAGGCTGGTCAAACCACGCTGGCGTTCTTCCACCACCAGCCAGTCAGTAAAAAGGGTAAACCCTTCCAGCATGATGCTCTCGCGCGGCGCAATCAGCTCTTCCCAGGCATTTTCATCACGTACCCGGCTGCGATACAGACCAAAGTTTTTTCCGTGGCGATTGGAACGCAGATAAAACTTATGCTGGTAATGATCGAGACTGTATTCATGATCTTTACGCCGTGGTAAAAACGAGAAGGGTTCCGCATCGGCCAGTTCAGCATCCAGCAACAGCACTTCACTGGTGGTCGCACTGGCGAGATGGATCACCACATAATGCTGAGAGGTGGTTTTGTGCAAACTGACGTAAAAAGCGTCGTCCTTTTCTTCATAGACCAGTTGATCCTGCGTGGCCGGCGTACCCACGGTATGGCGCCATACCTGGTAAGGCAGCAACGTGGTGCTGTGTTTACGCACGTAGTAAAGCGTCAGCGAATCATTCGCCCAGACAAACTCTGGCGCCACGTTATCCAGCAGTTCCGGGTACCAGTTACCGCTTTCAAGATTACGAAAACGCAGCCCATACTGACGACGGGAAAGATAATCTTCCGCCAGCGCCATGATGGTGTTGTCCGGCGTAATGGCCATTCCACCGAGGGTATAAAACTCGCTGTGGGCCGCTCGCTGATTCGCATCCAGCAATAAATCCCACGCATCCGACTCTTCACTTCGCGCCGGCTGGCGTTGGTAAATAGCATATTCACACCCTGGCTCATAAATCTGCCGGTAGCGATAACCATTTTTGACGTAAGGCGCGGAAACATCTCTGGGCGGAATGCGATCGATAATCTCTTTCAGCACGCGATCCTGTAACGCCTGCTGTGACGCCATGACCTGATGTCCATAGGCGTTTTCCTGATGCAGATAGTCAAGGACATCAGGCTGCGAGCGGGAGTCGTCTCGCAGCCAATAATAGTTATCGACACGGGTGTCGCCATGCAGCGTCATGGTGTGCGGAATACGGGTGGCTTTTGGTAGCATGTCTTTGTTCTTTTGTCTTTAAACACCCTATAAGGGTGGCAAAAGTCACGCACGATGCAAGCGAAACATGCTATGCAGGGGATTACGTTAGCCTGGCAGAGCCTGCTTTTGCTGTTGCAGATCCTGCTCGATGCCGTCCCGCACATCCTGAGGAATTTTCAGCGCATCGCCCAACGCATTCAGATAACTGCGCTCCATAAAATGGTCGATATCAATGGCGGCACAGCTCAGGAAGTAAATTTCCAGCGCCTCTTCCTCATTACGGATGCCTTGCGCCAGACGCTGCGGATCGAGCGGCTGTTCAATCGCCTGTTCGATAAGCACACGTCCCTGCTCTTCCACCCCAGCTTCGCGCAACTGGCGTTCGATGGCTGCACGCTCCTGGCTATCAATATGCCCGTCGCTTTTCGCCGCAAACACCAGGGCGAGGATCAACCGCTCGGTTCGTTGGTCCAGCGGCGAACTCTGCGCGCCGAATTGCGGCTCATCCTGATGCGCAGCACGTACCCTCTCTTTGTATTTGTTCCATAAGACGGTGCCTGCCACCGCGCCTCCGCCAACCAACAGGGCGCTGGTGCCATATTTAGTCAGTAACTTACGGGAAGATTTATTGGCGACCAGTAAACCGGCCAGACCGCCTAACGCGCCGGGAACCAGCAGTTTACTCAGCCCTTGTTCGCCTGAAGAAGATGCAGAGGCTCCGTTTTGCCCGAGAAGAGATTGTAATTGGTTTAGCCAGTTAGCCATTTTGCCCCTCAAATACAAACGATGAATCGTCAAAGCGTACTTGAGGGGGTGTCAGGAAGTGTCTAATTCAGCAAAAGATGCGCAAATTTGCCATTAGCGGGGCTGGTATTCCGCAGTTCCGGCTTTGCAATCAACCTTTACCAGATAATGAAGATCGGCACTTTTCCCGCGAACAGTCAGAGGAACCGTCCAGTTACCCTCTTTGCCGGTAATATCCTGAGTGTTGACCCACACCACCGGATTCGCCTGTCCGACCTTTTTTTGGTCATCAGCCCAACGTACGATACGGTTTTGTTGATAATCGCGCTTTACGCTGGCGGCGATCCCATCAGCGTTCAGCCCTTCACAGGTCGGGAATTTCACCGATTTGCTGGCCGTATCGGCAGCGAAGCCCGATACGCTGGCGGACAACAACAGCAGGCTCAACAGCGCTCCTCTTTTTTTATTCATACTTTTTCTCCTTATATCTCCTTCGTCTTTCAGGCTGCGTGTTTGCAACGCGAAATCCACGGGCATAGCACAATGATTCAGGAAAAAGCATGGTACAAAACGTCAGGAGCGCAAGTCAGACTCAGGCCGCTTGCGTGTCATCCTCCGCCGTCGCATCGCTTTTAACTACCTGCGGCGACGGCAATTTGCCGGTTTTCAGGATCGTGCTCAATACGTCTTTTTGTTCAGCCAGCCACAGAGAAAGCGCTTCGCGCTGTTCGTCTTCCATCGCTACCGGAGACTGCTCAAGCCATGTGTCGAGCAGGTCTGCCGTATCAAGCATTTTGTCATACGCATCGGCGTCCTTTTTGCTGGTAAACGACATTTTTTCCTCACCTTCCCGAATGACCACGTATTTAACTTCAACCGCCATTTTTGCAGCCTCTCAATTACCTGTAATTATGTACAGTATATTACTTTTCAGTAATGAAATCAACCTGGCAATAAAGACAGACGCAAACGTTTTCGTATATACTGCGCCCAGTTAAATCAGGGGATATATTTTATGACGTTATTAGGCACCGCGCTGCGTCCGGCGGCTACGCGCGTAATGTTATTGGGTTCAGGCGAACTGGGAAAAGAAGTGGCGATCGAATGCCAACGCCTGGGTGTGGAAGTTATCGCGGTGGATCGCTACCCGGATGCGCCAGCGATGCACGTCGCCCACCGTTCACACGTCATCAATATGCTGGATGGCGAAGCGCTGCGCCGCGTGGTTGAACACGAAAAGCCGCATTTCATTGTGCCGGAAATTGAAGCTATCGCGACGGACATGCTGGTAGAACTGGAGCAGGAAGGACTAAATGTGGTGCCTTGCGCCCGGGCGACGCAACTGACGATGAACCGTGAAGGCATCCGTCGTCTGGCGGCAGAAGAACTGGCGTTGCCGACCTCTTCTTTCCGATTTGCCGACAGCGAAGAACGCTTTCGCGAGGCGGTGGCGGAGATCGGTTTTCCCTGCATTGTGAAGCCGGTGATGAGTTCTTCCGGTAAAGGACAGAGTTTCATCCGCAGCGCCGACCAACTGTCGCAGGCATGGGAATATGCCCAACAGGGCGGCCGCGCTGGCGCAGGGCGCGTGATTGTCGAAGGCGTGGTTAAATTCGATTTTGAAATCACTCTGCTGACCGTCAGCGCCATAGACGGCGTCCATTTTTGCGCCCCTGTCGGCCATCGTCAGGAAGACGGCGATTATCGTGAATCCTGGCAACCGCAGCAGATGAGCGATCTGGCGCTGGCGCGTGCGCAGGAGATCGCCCGCAAGGTTGTTCTGGCGTTAGGCGGTTATGGGTTATTTGGCGTCGAGCTTTTTGTCTGCGGCGATGAGGTAGTCTTCAGCGAAGTCTCCCCGCGACCGCATGATACCGGCATGGTGACGTTGATTTCGCAAGATCTGTCAGAGTTTGCCCTGCACGTTCGCGCTTTCCTCGGCCTGCCCGTGGGCGAAATTCGTCAGTATGGTCCTGCCGCGTCCGCCGTTATTTTACCGACGCTCACCAGCCAGAATGTAACGTTTGATAATGTACAAGCGGCCGTCGGAGCGGGTTTACAGGTGCGGTTCTTCGGCAAGCCGGACATCGACGGAACCCGCCGGTTAGGCGTCGCGCTGGCGACAGCGGAACGCGTCGAAGAAGCCGTTGAGCGTGCAAAACACGCGGCGGCGCAGGTGAACGTCGCGGGGTAAAAAAATGCCGGATGGCGCTGCGCTTATCCGGCCCTACAACCCTATAAAACGTAGGCCCGGTAAGCGTCGGCGCCACCGGGCATTTGGGCTTACTGTTTCGCGCCTTCTACCGCTTCGCGAGCCAGTTTCGTGATGCGATCGTAGTCCCCCGCTTCCAGCGCGTCAGCCGGAACCAGCCAGGAACCCCCGATACACAGAACGCTTTTCAGCGCCAGGTAGTCACGGTAGTTCGCCGGAGAGATACCGCCAGTCGGGCAGAAGCGTACCTGAGAGAACGGACCAGCGATCGCCTGCAACGCTTTGGTGCCGCCGTTAGCTTCCGCCGGGAAGAATTTGAACTCTTTCAGGCCGTAGTCCATACCCAGCATCAGTTCGGAAACAGTGCTGATACCTGGAATCAGCGGAATGGCGCCTTCGGTCGCCGCTTTCAGCAGAGGCTCCGTCAGGCCCGGGCTGATAGCAAACTGCGCGCCCGCTTCCGTCACTTCCGCCAGCTGTTGCGCGTTCAGAACCGTACCCGCACCGATGATCGCTTCCGGCACTTCTTTCGCGATAGCGCGGATGGCATCCATCGCACACGCGGTACGTAAAGTCACTTCCAGAACGCGCACACCGCCTGCAACCAGCGCTTTTGCCATCGGCACCGCGTGTTCCAGTTTGTTCACCACGATCACCGGTACAACCGGGCCTGTGGTCAGGATTGCTTCTGCACTTGTTTTCCAGTTTTTCATCAGAGTTTTCTCTCGCCTGAGTACAAAATTTGTCGTCTTAAAACGTCATACAGGTTGCGCCCTGCTCGGCGCCGGACAGTTTTTCACGCAACGCGCTGAACATCTCACGGCCTGTACCGATGCGCGATGCGCTCAGGTCAGGAATGTGAGGCTGGCGAGCGGCAAGTTCCGCATCATCAACCAGCAGCGTCAGTTCGCCTGTCTGTCCATTCACACGAATAATGTCGCCATCGCGTACTTTCGCCAGTAGCCCGCCATCATAGGCTTCCGGGGTTACATGGATTGCTGAAGGCACTTTACCTGAAGCACCGGAAAGCCGTCCATCGGTAACTAACGCAATTTTGAAACAACGGTCCAATAATACACCAAGTGGCGGCATGAGTTTATGTAATTCTGGCATTCCGTTCGCTTTTGGTCCCTGATGGCGCACAACCACCACGCAATCGCGGTCAAGCAGACCCGCTTCAAAAGCCGGTAAAACATCATGCTGACTTTCAAAAACAACCGCTGGCGCTTCAATAATTTGATTTTCAACCGGCACCGCAGACGTTTTCATGACCGCGCGGCCAAGGTTGCCGCTCAGCACTTTCGTTCCGCCGTGGTGGGAGAACGGCTTATCAAAGGTGGCAATCACATTGCTGTCCAGGGATTTCGCCACCCCTTCGCGCCAGTCCAGCTCACCGTTGTTCAGCCACGGTTCGAAGGTATAGCGAGACAGACCAAAACCCGCCACGGTATTCACATCTTCATGCAGCAGTCCCGCATTCAGCAGTTCACGCATCAGTGCCGGTACGCCGCCTGCCGCCTGGAAGTGATTAATATCTGCCGGGCCATTCGGATACAGACGCGCCATCAACGGTACGATTTCCGACAGATCGGAGAAGTCATCCCAGTTAATCAGGATACCTGCCGCCCGCGCCATCGCGACGAGGTGCATGGTGTGGTTGGTTGAACCGCCGGTTGCCAGCAGCGCCACAATGCCGTTCACGACCACTTTTTCATCAATCATCTTACCGATCGGCATCCATTCGTTGCCGTTACCGGTCAGGCGCGTCACCTGGCGCGCGGCGGCAGCGGTCAGCGCTTCACGCAACGGCGCGTCCGGGTGAACAAAGGATGAGCCGGGCAACTGCATCCCCATGAACTCCACCACCATCTGGTTGGTGTTGGCGGTGCCGTAGAACGTACAGGTGCCTGGCGCGTGGTAAGAGGCCGCCTCAGATTCCAGCAGCGCCATGCGATCGACCTTCCCTTCCGCATATAACTGGCGGATACGCACTTTTTCTTTATTAGGCAGACCACTTGCCATCGGGCCGGAAGGCACGAAAACAGACGGCAGGTGGCCAAATGACAGCGCCGCCATCGCCAGACCGGGGACGATTTTGTCACACACGCCAAGGAACAGCGCGCCATCAAACATATTGTGAGACAGCCCCACCGCCGCCGACATTGCGATCACTTCGCGGCTCAGCAGAGAAAGCTCCATACCGTCCTGCCCCTGCGTCACGCCATCACACATCGCAGGAACGCCGCCGGCGACCTGGCCTACCGCATTCGCGGAATGCAGCGCTTTGCGGATGATCTCGGGATAGTGCTCATACGGCTGATGAGCGGAAAGCATGTCGTTGTAAGAGGTGATGATCCCGATATTGTTACGCAACATGCTCTTCAGTGACGCTTTGTCGTCAGGCTGGCAGGCGGCAAAGCCGTGCGCCAGGTTACCGCATGCCAGCTGCGAGCGATGAACAGTGGATGTTCTCGCTTGTTCAATACGGGCGAGGTAGGCAGAACGTGTCTCACGCGAGCGTTCGACAATGCGTTTTGTTACGCGTAACAAATTTGGATTCATAGAGGCTCCTGAAATTTATTTGTCTGTGCCGCCGATTAACAAAGAGTTTCAGTAAGGTTAAATATTGCTGAATCGCTTGTTATATGGCGCACTGGGGCAAAATCACTTCCGGCAGTGTAATAAAAAAAGCCCCGCGGGTGAATCCACGCGAGGCTTAAAAGTGCAAAAATTGTTCTACAATCTGTGTTAGATCATGTTACCGGTAAAATAACACCTATGGGCTAGATGGAATTTTACTCAAACTCATTCCAGGAACGGCCATCACGGGTGATCATCGCCACCGAAGCGACCGGCCCCCAGGTCCCCGCCTGATACGGTTTTGGCGCATCATTATCCATTTCCCAGGCTTCAGTGATGGAGTCCACCCACTTCCAGGCCTCTTCAACTTCATCACGACGTACGAACAGCGCCTGAATACCGCGCATGGTTTCCAGCAACAGACGCTCGTAAGCATCCGCCAGATGCGTTTGATTGAAGGTTTCGGAGTAGCTCAAATCCAGCTTGGTGATCTGCAAATTGTGCTTGTGATCCAGACCCGGCACTTTGTTAAGCACCTGGATGTCCACACCTTCATCAGGTTGCAGACGGATGGTCAGCTTGTTCTGCGGCAGATCCTGCCAGGATTCTTTGAACAGGTTCAGCTCAGGCGTCTTGAAGTAGACAACAACCTCAGAGCATTTGGTCGGCAGACGTTTACCGGTGCGCAGGTAGAACGGTACGCCCGCCCAGCGCCAGTTGTCGATGTCCACGCGAATCGCCACAAAGGTCTCTGTGTTGCTGCTCTTGTTCGCTCCCTCTTCTTCGAGGTAGCCCGGCACTTTTTTGCCCTGAGCAAAACCGGTGGTGTATTGCCCGCGAACCGTTTTCTCGCGCACGTTCGAGCGATCGATGCGGCGCAGCGACTTCAGCACTTTCACTTTCTCATCGCGAATGCTGTCGGCCGTCAGATCGGACGGCGGCGACATCGCAATCATGCACAGAATTTGCAGCAGGTGGTTCTGGATCATGTCGCGCATCTGGCCCGCCTGGTCGAAGTAGCCCCAGCGACCTTCAATACCCACCTCTTCCGCAACGGTAATTTCCACATGATCAATCGTGCGGTTATCCCAGTTATTCACGAACAGCGAGTTGGCAAAACGCAGCGCCAGCAGGTTAAGAACGGTCTCTTTACCCAGATAGTGGTCGATACGATAAACCTGGCACTCTTCAAAGTACTCGCCTACCTGATCGTTGATTTCACGCGAGGTCGCCAGCGAGGTGCCCAGCGGTTTTTCCATTACCACGCGAGCCGGTTTAGCGTTCAGCTTCGCTTCACCCAGACCTTTACAGATGGCGCCAAAGGTGCTCGGCGGCATCGCAAAATAGTTAATGGTGGTGCGCGATTTTTGATCCAGCATGGCTCCCAGGCGACCGAACGCCTCAGTGTCGTTAACGTCCAGATTGCAAAAATCCAGACGGCCGCTCAGGGTATCCCACAAGCCTTCATCAATCTTTTCTTTCATGAAGGTTTCGAGCGCTTCGCGAACCACTTTGGTATAGGCATCTTTGTCCCAGTCCGCGCGACCCACCCCGATAATACGGGTATCCGGGTTAATCTGACCGGCTTTCTCCAGTTGATACAGGGAAGGCAGCAATTTTCGGCGCGCCAGGTCGCCTTTCGCGCCGAAAATGACCAGGTCACATGCCTGGGCTGTTTGCGTTACCGCCATGTCATTCTCCTCAGTTAAATATCCCGGTGCTTTTGCCAGGGTATAGTTGTAATTTTATTACAATGCACTGTACTGCTTTTACGTGAATCCCGAAACTGTAAACGCTTATCCACCCGTGCGATTCGGGCGATCTTCGGTTTTCCCGCGGTAAATAGCCGTAAAACAGATAAAAAAATTGTCGTTTTCGTACATGTAACAGACAGCTAAAATCAGACACCGATCATGTAATGAAAAAAAACAACAACTATTCTATCCATTTTGCCCCCTTCCCGGATGCTCAGGGGTAATATCTAACAAAATCGCATCTCGATTTCCCACATCATTGAAATCGTTATTAACTGTGAGCTTTTCTACATCATGAATATGCTAGAAAAAATCCAGTCTCAACTGGAACATTTGAGCAAGTCAGAACGTAAAGTAGCCGATGTTATCGTTGCCTCCCCCGACCGCGCGATTCATTCAAGTATTGCTACGCTGGCCCAGGAAGCGAACGTCAGTGAGCCTACCGTGAACCGTTTTTGCCGCAGCATGGATACGCGCGGCTTCCCTGATTTTAAACTGCATCTGGCACAAAGTCTGGCGAATGGTACCCCTTATGTTAATCGCAATGTGGATGAAGATGACAGCGTTGAGTCCTATACGGGGAAAATCTTCGAGTCTGCGATGGCCAGTCTGGACCACGTTCGCCAGTCGCTGGATAAATCTGCGATAAACCGTGCCGTCGATTTGCTCACCCAGGCGAAGAAAATCGCCTTTTTTGGCCTGGGTTCCTCTGCGGCCGTGGCGCACGACGCCATGAACAAGTTTTTTCGCTTCAACGTGCCGGTGATCTACTCCGACGACATTGTCCTGCAACGTATGAGTTGTATGAATTGTAGCGATGATGACGTGGTCGTGCTCATTTCCCACACCGGCCGAACCAAAAGTCTGGTGGAACTGGCGCAGCTGGCGCGCGAAAACGATGCGATGGTGATTGCGCTAACCTCTGCCGGAACGCCGCTGGCACGAGAAGCAACGCTGGCAATTACCCTTGATGTGCCGGAAGATACTGACATTTATATGCCCATGATCTCTCGACTTGCTCAACTGACCGTGATAGATGTGCTGGCAACAGGATTTACTTTGCGTCGTGGGGCAAAATTCAGAGATAACTTGAAGCGTGTCAAGGAAGCGCTCAAGGAATCGCGTTTTGATAAAGAATTACTCATCAAGAGTAATGACAGCTAAAAGCAATAACAATGTTCTATCCTTTTCGTCATTCGGATACGTTCATTTTTAACCGTTAAGGTCTCAGAACGACCGGATCAATGTTCACGCAACACCAAGTTGTTTCAGTCAACGGAGTATTACATGTCCAGAAGGCTTCGCAGAACCAAAATCGTTACCACGTTAGGCCCGGCAACTGACCGCGATAACAACCTTGAAAAGATTATCGCTGCTGGCGCGAACGTCGTACGTATGAACTTCTCTCACGGCACGCCGGAAGATCACAAAGTGCGCGCGGATAAAGTTCGTGAGATTGCCGCCAAACTGGGGCGTCATGTGGCGATTCTGGGTGACCTCCAGGGGCCAAAAATTCGTGTATCCACCTTTAAAGAAGGCAAAGTTTTCCTCAATATCGGCGATAAATTCCTTCTTGATGCCAACCTGGGCAAAGGCGAAGGCGACAAAGATAAAGTCGGTATTGATTATAAAGGTCTGCCTGCTGACGTCGTGCCTGGCGACATCCTGCTGCTTGATGATGGTCGCGTACAGCTAAAAGTGCTGGAAGTTCAGGGCATGAAAGTCTTCACCGAAGTGACCGTCGGCGGCCCGCTCTCTAACAATAAAGGGATCAACAAGCTGGGCGGCGGTCTCTCCGCCGAAGCGCTGACCGAGAAAGATAAAGCGGATATCGTTACCGCAGCGCAGATCGGCGTGGATTATCTGGCGGTCTCCTTCCCGCGCTGCGGCGAAGATCTGAATTATGCGCGTCGCCTGGCGCGCGATGCAGGTTGCGACGCCAAAATCGTCGCGAAAGTAGAGCGCGCGGAAGCCGTCTGCGACCAGAACGCAATGGACGACATTATTCTTGCATCAGACGTGGTGATGGTTGCGCGTGGCGACCTCGGCGTTGAGATTGGCGATCCTGAACTGGTCGGGATTCAAAAAGCGCTGATTCGCCGCGCTCGTCAGTTGAATCGTGCGGTGATTACCGCCACGCAGATGATGGAATCGATGATCACCAACCCAATGCCGACCCGCGCGGAAGTGATGGACGTGGCGAACGCCGTGCTGGACGGCACCGACGCCGTCATGCTGTCGGCGGAAACGGCGGCAGGACAATACCCGGCAGAAACCGTTGCGGCAATGGCGCGCGTTTGCCTGGGCGCAGAAAAGATCCCGAGCATCAATGTCTCTAAACACCGTCTGGATGTCCAGTTCGACAACGTTGAAGAAGCGATCGCAATGTCCGCCATGTATGCGGCGAACCACCTGAAAGGGGTAACGGCAATTATCTCCATGACCGAATCCGGTCGTACGGCGCTGATGACTTCGCGTATCAGTTCCGGCCTGCCGATTTTCGCCATGTCCCGCCATGAACGCACGCTCAACCTGACCTCTCTTTACCGTGGCGTTACGCCGGTTCACTTTGACAGCGCGGCGGACGGCGTTGTTGCGGCAAGCGAAGCGGTTAACCTGCTGCGCGATAAAGGCTATCTGGTTTCGGGCGATCTGGTTATCGTGACCCAGGGCGACGTGATGAGCACCATCGGCTCCACCAATACCACGCGTATCCTGACCGTCGAGTAATCGTTGGTGATGAGCCTGATGGCGCTTCGCTTATCAGGCTTACAGGCCGGGTAACAAAAAAGCCTCTCTGACGAGAGGCTTTTTTTATTTGATGGGATACCACTCTTTGCGCTTATACGGCTGAATTTCACCCGGTTTGCGGGTCTTGAGCAGTTTCAGAATCCAGGTATATTGCTCAGGATGCGGTCTGACAAAAATCTCCACCTCTTCATTCATCCGTCTGGCGATAGTGTGGTCATCCGCAGTCAGAAGATCGTCCATCGGCGGTCGCACCAGGATGGTCAGACGGTGCGTTTTACCATCATAAACCGGGAAAAGCGGCACCACGCGAGCACGACACACCTTCATTAACCGGCCAATGGCTGGCAGCGTCGCTTTGTAGGTTGCGAAGAAATCAACAAACTCACTGTGTTCCGGGCCATGATCCTGATCCGGCAGATAGTATCCCCAGTAGCCCTGACGGACAGACTGGATAAACGGCTTGATGCCATCATTTCGCGCATGCAGACGGCCGCCAAAACGACGACGGACCGTGTTCCAGACATAGTCAAATACCGGGTTGCCCTGGTTATGGAACATCGCCGCCATTTTCTGCCCCTGGGACGCCATCAGCATCGCGGGAATATCCACGCCCCACCCGTGCGGCACCAGAAAGATCACCTTTTCATTATTCCGCCGCAGCTCATCAATGATCTCCAGCCCCTGCCAGTCAACGCGCTTTTGCAGTTTTTCAGGCCCACGAATTGCCAGCTCAGCCATCATGGTCATCGCCTGTGGCGCGGTCGCAAACATTCTGTCGACGATAGCTTCACGCTCTGCTTCGCTGTACTCAGGAAAACACAGAGATAAGTTGATCAGCGCGCGACGCCGGGCGCTTTTCCCCAGACGTCCGGCAAAACGTCCCAGCTTCGCCAGTAAAGGATCGCGAAACGACGCGGGCGTTAATGCAATACCCGCCATTGCGGCCACGCCCAGCCAGGCACCCCAATAGCGTGGATGACGAAAAGATTTCTCAAACTCAGGGATGTACTCAATGTTATTTTTTTTCGTTTCCATGCTTTTCCAGTGTTTGATGCCACGAAAAGTAAATCTGTTGATAGTGTAGCGGCGCGCTGTGCGCCACACAAAATAAAAAAGCCGGTACGCATCGCGTACCGGCTCTATAAGCGTATTTATTAATCGAAGCGCAACTGCGGCAGGACTTCTTTAACCTGCGCCAGATAAGCACGGCGGTCAGAACCTGTCAGCCCTTCGGTACGCGGCAGTTTTGCCGTCAGCGGGTTAACAGCCTGCTGGTTAATCCAGACTTCATAGTGCAGATGCGGCCCGGTAGAACGTCCGGTATTGCCTGACAGCGCGATACGATCGCCACGTTTCACTTTCTGCCCAGGTTTCACCAGCAGCTTACGCAGGTGCATATAACGCGTGGTGTAAGTACGGCCGTGACGGATAGCGACATAATAACCTGCCGCGCCGCTGCGTTTCGCTACCACGACCTCGCCGTCACCAACCGATAGCACGGGCGTACCTTGCGGCATCGCAAAATCGACGCCTTTATGCGGCGCAACGCGACCGGTCACCGGGTTCAGACGACGCGGATTAAAGTTTGACGAAATGCGGAACTGCTTCGCCGTCGGGAAGCGCAGGAATCCTTTCGCAAGCCCTGTGCCGTTTCGGTCATAGAACTTACCGTCTTCCGCGCGAATCGCGTAATAATCTTTTCCATCTGAACGCAGACGCACGCCCAGAAGCTGGCTCTGTTCACGTTTGCCATCCAGCATTTCACGCGACATCAACACAGAGAATTCATCGCCTTTTTTCAGCTTACGGAAGTCCATCTGCCACTGCATCGCTTTAATGACGGCGCTGACTTCTGCGCTGGTCAAACCGGCGTCTTTCGCACTGGCGACAAAGCTTCCGCCAACTGTGCCTTTCATCAGGCTATTGACCCAGTCGCCCTGCTGCATTTCGCTGCTCATTTTGAAACCCGTTCCGCTACGATCGTATGTACGCGTTTCGCGGCGTGAGACTTCCCAGGTCAGGCGTTGCAAATCGCCGTCCGGCGTCAACGTCCAGGAGATCTGCTGGCCGATTTTCAGATTACGGAGTTCCTTATCCGCAGCGGCCAGTCGGCTGATATCGCCCATATCAATGCCATACTGATTCAAAATGCTGCTCAGCGTATCGCCGGTGGAGACAACATATTCATGCACGCCCACTTCGCCAGACGTTTTGTCGTCCAGCTCATCCTGTGGGATCGCTTCATCTTCCTGCGCCGCCTGATCAATCGGTTCGCTGGCCTCAGGCAGCAGCGAACGAATTTCACTCTTTTCCAGTTCGATGGTTTTGACGATGGGCGCAGAGTCAGGGTGGTAAACGTAAGGCCGCCATACCGCGACGGCCAGTGTCAGAACAGTAAGCGACCCCAGCATAACGCGGTGGGGTCGGGGCAGATTATTAAATGCCAGGGCGACAGAGCGGGCTATCTGTTGCACGTATTCACTTCCTCATTAATCTCCTTTCAGGCAGCTCGCATACTGGTTGGCTAATTGATTCAGAAACGCTGAATAGCTTGTTTTACCCAGTTTAATGTTCGTTCCGAGGGGATCCAACGTTCCCATTCGAACGGATGTCCCTCTCGCAACGGCTTCAACGACCGCTGGCCTGAACTGTGGCTCAGCAAAAACGCAGGTTGCTTTTTGCTCAACCAACTGTGTTCTTATTTCATGTAAACGCTGCGCACCAGGTTGAATCTCAGGGTTCACGGTAAAGTGACCAAGCGGAGTTAGCCCATAATGTTTTTCGTAGTAGCCGTAGGCGTCATGAAAAACGAAGTACCCTTTCCCCTTGAGCGGTGCGAGCTCGTTACCTACCTGCTTATCGGTTGCGGCTAATTGTGCCTCAAAATCCTTCAGGTTGGCGTCAAGTTTGGCTCGACTTTGCGGCATAAGTTCCACTAATTTTTCATGGATTGCAACCGCTGAAGCCCGCGCTATCTCTGGGGAAAGCCAAAGATGCATGTTGTAATCACCATGATGGTGATGTGCGTCACCTTTTTCACCGTGCGCATGCCCGTGATCGTGATCGTCATCGTCATCATCAGCGCCTTTCATGAGTAACGGTTTCACATCGGCGAGCTGCGCAATCGTTACCTGTTTTCCGTCAGGAATGTTCTTTACTGACTTTTCCATGAACGCTTCCATCTCAGGACCGATCCAGACAACTAAGTCCGCGCCCTGTAAGCGTTTTACGTCAGACGGACGCAGTGAATAATCATGCTCAGACGCCCCATCCGGCAATAAAACCTGGGTGTCCGTGACGCCATCGGCAATGGCGGAAGCGATGAAACCTAAGGGCTTGAGAGAGGCTACAACGGCGGCATTTGCGGCCTGTGTTGCACCACCCCACAGCGCAGCGGATAATGCTGCGAAAAGAAGCGTATTTTTATGTAACATAATGCGACTAATCATCGTAATGAATGTGAGAGATGTGATATTATAACATTCTATGACTTCTGCAAGCCTAAAATTGACATGACGACTTTGGTTTCACTGGAAAATGTTTCGGTCTCTTTCGGTCAACGCCGCGTCCTTTCTGACGTGTCGCTTGAACTCAGACCAGGAAAAATTTTGACGCTTCTCGGCCCAAACGGTGCCGGGAAGTCTACGCTGGTACGCGTAGTATTAGGGCTGGTAGCGCCTGATGAAGGGCTGATCAAGCGCAACGGGCAGTTGCGTATTGGCTACGTCCCGCAAAAACTGTATCTCGACACCACGCTGCCGCTGACGGTAAGCCGCTTTTTACGCTTACGCCCCGGTACGCAAAAAACCGACATTCTTCCGGCCCTGAAACGCGTTCAGGCCGGACACCTCATTGACGCCCCCATGCAAAAGCTGTCCGGCGGTGAAACCCAGCGCGTTTTGTTAGCCCGCGCGCTGCTGAATCAACCACAGCTGCTGGTACTGGATGAGCCGACTCAGGGCGTGGATGTCAATGGTCAGGTCGCCCTGTACGATCTCATTGACCAGCTGCGGCGCGAGCTGGATTGCGCGGTGCTGATGGTCTCGCACGACCTGCATCTGGTGATGGCGAAAACGGATGAGGTGCTGTGTCTGAATCACCATATCTGTTGCTCCGGCACCCCTGAAATCGTTTCCATGCATCCTGAATTCATCTCTATGTTCGGGCCGCGCGGCGCAGAACAGTTGGGGATTTACCGTCATCATCATAATCATCGCCACGATTTACAAGGTCGTATCGTACTGCGCCGGGGAAATGGACACTCATGATTGAACTGTTATTGCCTGGCTGGTTAGCCGGGATCATGCTGGCCTGCGCCGCTGGCCCGCTGGGCTCGTTCGTGGTCTGGCGTCGGATGTCCTATTTTGGCGATACGCTGGCGCACGCCTCGCTGCTGGGAGTCGCTTTTGGGTTGCTGCTGGACATCAACCCGTTCTATGCGGTGATCGCCGTTACGCTGATGCTGGCAGCCGGTCTGGTGTGGCTGGAGAAACGCCCTCACCTCGCTATCGACACGCTTCTCGGCATTATGGCGCACAGTGCCCTGTCGTTAGGTCTTGTGGTCGTCAGCCTGATGTCCAACATTCGCGTGGACTTGATGGCTTATCTGTTTGGCGACCTGCTGGCCGTGACGCCGGAAGACCTGATTTTCATCGCCATCGGCGTGGTTATCGTGCTGGCGATCCTCTTCTGGCAGTGGCGTAATCTGCTGTCGATGACCATTAGCCCGGATCTGGCTTTTGTCGATGGCGTGAAGTTACAGCGCGTTAAGCTCCTGCTGATGCTGGTCACCGCATTGACTATCGGCGTGGCGATGAAGTTCGTTGGCGCGTTGATCATCACCTCATTGCTGATTATTCCTGCCGCCACGGCGCGTCGCTTTGCCCGCACCCCGGAGCAGATGGCGGGTGTCGCAGTAGGAATGGGTATGATAGCGGTTACAGGCGGTCTGACATTTTCTGCGTTTTACGACACGCCGGCAGGCCCGTCAGTGGTGCTGTGTGCCGCGCTGCTGTTTATTTTCAGTATGATGAAGAAGCAGGCGAGCTAAGCGTGTGTTTCCCGGTGGCGCTCCGCTTACCGGGCCTACGGCAGGCCGGATAAGGCGCAGCCGCCATCCGGCCTAACGCACATAAGTTAAGGCATTTCCGGCGGCGTTATTCCAAAATGATTCCACGCCCGCACCGTCGCCATTCGCCCGCGCGGGGTTCGTTGCAAAAAGCCCTGCTGAATCAAATACGGTTCCAGTACGTCCTCAATCGTTTCACGCTCTTCGCCAATGGCTGCGGCCAGGTTATCGAGACCGACGGGGCCGCCAAAGAATTTATCGATTACGGCCAGCAACAGTTTGCGGTCCATATAGTCAAACCCTTCCGCATCGACATTCAGCATATCCAGCGCCTGAGCGGCGATATCCGCAGAGATGGCGCCGTTATGTTTCACTTCGGCAAAATCACGTACGCGACGCAACAGGCGGTTGGCGATACGCGGCGTACCGCGAGCGCGCCGGGCAACCTCCAGCGCACCTTCATCACTCATTTCCAGCCCCATAAACCGCGCGCTGCGCCCGACGATGTGTTGCAGGTCAGGCACCTGATAAAACTCCAGCCGCTGAACAATACCGAAACGGTCACGCAGCGGCGACGTCAATGACCCGGCTCGCGTGGTGGCGCCAATCAGCGTAAAAGGCGGCAGATCGATTTTTATCGAACGCGCAGCAGGCCCTTCGCCAATCATGATGTCCAGCTGATAATCTTCCATCGCCGGATACAACACCTCTTCCACCACCGGTGATAAACGGTGGATCTCATCGATAAACAGCACATCATGAGGTTCAAGGTTGGTCAGCATCGCCGCCAGATCGCCCGCCTTTTCCAGCACCGGGCCAGACGTGGTGCGCAGGTTCACGCCCATTTCATTGGCGACAATATTAGCCAGCGTCGTTTTCCCCAGCCCCGGCGGGCCAAAGATCAGCAGGTGATCGAGCGCGTCGCCGCGCAGCTTTGCCGCCTGGATAAAGATCTCCATTTGCGAACGCACCTGAGGCTGACCAATGTACTCTTCCAGCAACTTCGGGCGAATGGCGCGATCGGCAACCTCTTCCACCTGGGTTCCACCTGCTGAAATCAGGCGATCTGCTTCTATCATCCTTTACCTCATAACGCGGCGCGGAGTGCTTCGCGAATCAATGTTTCACTGCTGGCGTCAGGGCGGGCAATTTTGCTCACCATGCGGCTGGCTTCCTGTGGTTTATAGCCCAGCGCCACCAGCGCAGCAACCGCTTCTTGCTCCGCATCATCCGTTACCGGACTTGCCGGAGAGGTTAGCACCAGGTCGGCGGCCGGCGTAAAGAGGTCACCGTGCAGGCCTTTGAAGCGATCTTTCATTTCAACGATCAGGCGTTCTGCGGTTTTCTTGCCAATACCCGGCAGTTTCACCAACGCGGCGGGCTCCTCGCGCTCAACGGCATTCACAAACTGCTGAGCCGACATCCCGGAGAGGATCGCCAGCGCGAGTTTCGGCCCGACGCCGTTCGTTTTGATCAGTTCTTTAAACAGGGTTCGCTCCTGTTTATTGTTAAACCCGTACAGCAATTGCGCATCTTCACGCACCACAAAATGGGTGAATACGGTCGCTTCTTTTCCAGATTCCGGGAGCTCATAAAAACAGGTCATCGGCATATGGACTTCATAGCCTACGCCACCCACCTCAAGTAATACCAGCGGGGGTTGTTTTTCCAGAATAATGCCTCTGAGTCTGCCTATCACATTGCGCTCCTGCGTTGG
This sequence comes from Citrobacter sp. CK206, assembly GCF_030333125.1. Classification (NCBI taxonomy): domain Bacteria; kingdom Pseudomonadati; phylum Pseudomonadota; class Gammaproteobacteria; order Enterobacterales; family Enterobacteriaceae; genus Citrobacter; species Citrobacter sp. CK206. The sequence continues at coordinate 373,600 of NZ_JAOWGM010000030.1, read as the reverse complement.
GGCCGAAAAAGTAAAGTGGTATCATAAAAAAAGGCTGGATAGATATCCAGCCTCATTTGTCATTATCGTAGCCGCCCACGCGCCAGATTGAGCCGCGAGTCACTCATTTGCATCGCGTTCTGGCTAACGTGGCAGTGGGTGATGGCGATAGCCAGCGCATCCGCCGCATCCGCCTGGGGATTTGCCGGGAGTTTCAACAACGTGCGCACCATGTGCTGTACCTGGCTTTTCTCCGCGCTGCCGATCCCGACAACGGTTTGCTTCACCTGACGGGCGGCATACTCAAACACCGGAAGATCCTGGTTTACCGCCGCGACAATCGCCACGCCGCGCGCCTGACCCAGCTTAAGTGCGGAGTCCGCGTTCTTCGCCATAAACACCTGTTCAATCGCGAAATAGTCCGGCTGGAACTGGGTGATGATTTCCGTCACGCCCGCATAAATCAGCTTCAGACGAGACGGTAAATCATCCACTTTCGTGCGGATACACCCGCTGCCCAGGTAAGTCAGTTGCCTGCCCACCTGACGAATCACGCCATAACCCGTGACGCGTGAACCCGGGTCAATACCGAGAATAATAGACATCACGCGCCTCCGATTAGAACGGAATTAAACCACGTCATTATAACGTAGCCGCAACCTCATCAGAGATCTCACCGTTATGGTAAACTTCCTGCACGTCGTCGCAGTCTTCCAGCATATCGATCAGACGCATCAGTTTCGGCGCGGTTTCCGCATCCATATCCGCTTTGGTGGACGGGATCATGGACACTTCAGCGTTGTCCGCTTTCAGACCCGCAGCTTCCAGCGCGTCGCGCACTTTGCCCATCTCTTCCCATGCGGTGTAGACGTCAATCGCGCCGTCATCAAAGGTCACAACGTCTTCCGCACCGGCTTCCAGCGCGGCTTCCATGATGGTGTCTTCGTCGCCCTGTTCGAAGGAGATCACCCCTTTTTTGCTGAACAGGTAAGCCACGGAACCGTCAGTACCCAGGTTGCCGCCGCATTTGCTGAAAGCGTGACGCACTTCCGCAACGGTACGGTTACGGTTGTCAGACAGGCACTCAACCATCACAGCCGTGCCGCCAGGACCGTAACCTTCATAGATGATGGTTTCCATGTTCGCATCATCATCGCCGCCGACGCCGCGCGCAATCGCACGATTCAGCGTATCGCGGGTCATGTTGTTCGACAGCGCTTTATCGACTGCCGCACGCAGACGCGGGTTAGCGTCCGGGTCACCGCCGCCCAGTTTGGCCGCCGTCACCAGCTCACGAATGATTTTGGTGAAAATTTTACCGCGTTTAGCATCCTGCGCTGCTTTACGGTGTCTGGTGTTGGCCCATTTACTATGACCTGCCATAAATAATATCTCCAAAAAGCGCGCCTTCTCAGGCGACGTTAATTACAAACTCTTCAATCGCCTGCCGGTTACTCCACGACTTGGTTAACTGCGCGGCTTCATCCGCATTAACCCAACGATAGGTCAGATGTTCGGTGAACACGATCTCTCGTTCAGAGGGAAGTGCCAGGCAAAACCAGGATTCAGTATTACGCTCAATTCCCGGCGCGTAGCGATGACGTAAATGTGAAAAAATCTCAAATTCCACCGTGCGCTGACAGTCAATTAAGGCCAGTTGCTCTGCTGCAACATCTATTGTGACCTCTTCCTTTACTTCGCGCATAGCGGCTTGCGACGCGGTTTCGCCCTCTTCCAGACTGCCAGTAACCGACTGCCAGAAATCAGGATCGTCGCGTCGCTGTAACATCAGCACTCTCCCGGTGTCCTTTGCATAAATCACGACTAACACCGAGACAGGCTGTTTGTATGCCATATCAGTTATTCTCGGCCTTCTTAACGACATCAATACCCAGCTCAGCCAGCGCTGCCGGGTTCGCGAAACTTGGCGCTTCGGTCATCAGACAGGCAGCGGCAGTCGTTTTCGGGAAGGCGATAACGTCACGGATATTGTCGGTGCCGGTCAGCAGCATAGTCAGACGATCCAGACCAAACGCCAGACCCGCATGCGGCGGCGTACCGTATTTCAGCGCATCCAACAGGAAGCCGAATTTCTCGCGCTGTTCCTGTTCATTAATACCCAGAATACCAAACACGGTCTGCTGCATGTCGCCACTGTGGATACGCACGGAACCACCACCGACTTCATAACCGTTAATCACCATATCATAGGCGTTAGCAACCGCGTTTTCCGGCGCGGCTTTCAGCTCGGCGGCGGTCAGGTCTTTTGGTGAGGTGAACGGATGGTGCATCGCCGTCAGGCCGCCTTCGCCGTCATCTTCAAACATCGGGAAGTCGATAACCCACAGCGGCGCCCATTTGGCTTCGTCGGTCAGGTTCAGATCTTTACCCACTTTCAGACGCAGCGCGCCCAGCGCATCGGCAACCACTTTTTTGTTGTCGGAGCCGAAGAAAATCATATCGCCGTCTTGCGCAGCGGTACGATCCAGAATCGCTTCGACAATCTCCGCATTCAGGAATTTCGCTACCGGGCTGTTGATGCCTTCCAGACCTTTCGCGCGTTCGGTGACTTTAATATAAGCTAGCCCTTTCGCGCCGTAGATCTTAATGAAATTGCCGTAGTCGTCGATCTGCTTACGGCTTAAGCTTGCGCCACCCGGCACGCGCAGGGCCGCTACGCGACCTTTCGGGTCGTTAGCCGGGCCGGCAAAGACGGCGAACTCTACAGATTTCAGCAGGTCGGCAACGTCCACCAGTTCCATCGGGTTACGCAGGTCCGGTTTATCGGAACCGTAACGGCGTTCGGCTTCGGCGAAGGTCATGATCGGGAAGTCGCCCAGATCCACGCCTTTCACTTCCTGCCACAGATGGCGTACCAGCGCTTCCATCACTTCACGCACCTGCGGCGCGGTCATGAAGGAGGTCTCGACGTCGATCTGGGTAAATTCAGGCTGACGGTCAGCACGTAAATCTTCATCACGGAAGCATTTCACGATCTGATAGTAGCGGTCAAAACCGGACATCATCAGCAGCTGTTTGAACAACTGCGGAGACTGCGGCAGCGCGTAGAATTTACCTTTATGGACGCGCGAAGGCACCAGGTAGTCACGCGCGCCTTCCGGCGTCGCTTTGGTCAACATCGGGGTTTCGATGTCGAGGAAGCCGTGGTCGTCCATAAAACGACGCACCAGGCTGGTGATTTTGGCACGGGTTTTCAGGCGTTGAGCCATTTCCGGGCGACGCAGATCCAGATAACGGTATTTCAGACGCGCTTCTTCGGTATTGACGTGATTAGAGTCAAGCGGCAGAGAATCTGCACGGTTGATGATCGTCAAATCGGACGCCAGCACTTCGATTTCGCCCGTCGCCATGTCGGCGTTGACGTTTTTCTCGTCACGCGCACGCACGGTGCCGGTCACCTGGATACAGAACTCATTACGCAGTTCAGAAGCCAGCTTTAACGCATCCGCACGATCCGGATCAAAGAAGACCTGTACGATACCTTCGCGGTCGCGCATATCGATAAAGATCAGGCTACCAAGATCACGACGACGGTTGACCCAACCACACAGAGTCACCTGCTGCCCCACGTGGGACAGACGTAGCTGTCCGCAATATTCTGTACGCATGAGATATCCCTTAACTTAGCCGCTGGCGGATTGTTGCCTGCTTTACAGGCGACGTTGTCGCAGCTTTAGCTGAATGTCACAACTGAATGAAAAAAGGCGGCTATTATACTGGAAATTCTGCCGCACGATAAGTCCGATACTGACTGTACGCGTGTTTGCTACGCGGTTATTGCGTATTCTCACAAAAATTAACAATATTTGTCGTCACTTTCCTTCGGGAACGCGCTTAAGGTGTAGCGGAATCATCTATTTTACAGGAGTCATCATGCTGGAACTGAACGCCGCAACCACTGCCCTGGTCGTTATTGATTTACAGGAAGGGATCTTACCTTTCGCTGGCGGCCCCCATGCGGCAAGCGATGTTGTCGCCCGCGCAGCGAAACTGGCCGCAAAATTTAGGGCAAACGGCTCGCCGGTGGTGATGGTTCGCGTCGGCTGGTCCGACGATTATGCCGACGCGTTAAAGCAACCCGTCGATGCCCGGGTGCCAGCCAACGCGCTGCCGGAAAACTGGTGGCGTTATCCGGCGGCGCTCGGTAAAGGCGACAGTGACCTGGAAGTCACCAAGCGTCAATGGGGCGCGTTCTATGGCACCGATCTTGAGTTACAATTACGCCGCCGGGGAGTCGACACCATCGTGCTGTGCGGCATCTCCACCAATATCGGCGTAGAATCCACCGCGCGTAACGCCTGGGAGCTGGGTTTTGGTCTGGTGATCGCCGAAGATGCCTGTAGCGCCGCCAGCACGGAACAGCATCAAAGCAGCATGACACATATTTTCCCGCGTATCGCCAGAGTGCGCAGCGTGGAGGAGATCCTTAACGCGTTATGATCTACATCGGATTACCACAATGGTCGCATCCTAAATGGGTGCGTCTGGGTATCACCAGTCTTGAAGAGTATGCCCGCCACTTTAACTGTGTGGAGGGCAACACCACCCTGTATGCGCTGCCGAAAGCAGAAATTGTCGAACGCTGGCATGCGCAAACAACGGACGATTTTCGCTTCTGCTTTAAGTTCCCCGCAACGATTTCGCATCAGGCCGCGCTGCGTAACTGCGACGATCTTGTGCAGGAATTTTTTACCCGCATGTCGCCGCTGGAGGCAAGAATTGGTCAGTACTGGCTGCAACTCCCCGCGACGTTTTCACCGCGCGACCTCCCTGCGCTCTGGCGCTTTCTTGACGCGTTGCCAAAGGCATTCACCTATGGCGTCGAAGTGCGCCATCCCGTGTTTTTCGCCAAAGGCGAGGAAGAACAACAGCTCAATCGCGGCCTGGTTGAACGCGGGGTGAATCGGGTGATCCTCGACAGCCGCCCGGTACACGCCGCGCATCCTCATAACCAGGCCATTCGCGAAGCGCAACGCAAAAAACCTAAAGTGCCGGTCCATGCCATCGTGACCGCGAAGCATCCGTTGATCAGGTTCATCGGCAGCGACAATATGGTGCAAAATCAGACATTTTTTGCCGACTGGCTGGCGAAACTCCCGCTGTGGGAAACGACCTCTACGCCGTATCTTTTTCTACACACGCCAGATATCGCGCAGGCTCCCGAGTTAGTGAATACATTATGGGGAGATTTACGCGCGGCCTTGCCCGGCATTGGAACCGCACCGTCTATTCCACAGCAATCTTCTCTTTTCTGAAATTGCCACCTATCATAGACAGTGCCATCAGGCATTTTAAAGGGAGTTTGTATGGTAAGCGCGCTATATACCGTATTAGGTGCGTTGTTGTTGATGAAGTTCTCTTTTGATGTTGTTCGACTAAGGATGCTGTATCGCGTTGCCTACGGCGACGGCGGTTTTAGCGAACTGCAAAGCGCCATCCGCATTCACGGTAATGCGGTGGAATATATTCCTATCGCTGTCGCGCTGCTGCTGTTTATGGAAATGAACGGCGCCGAAACATGGATGGTGCATATCTGCGGGATTATTTTAATCGCTGGTCGGCTGATGCATTATTACGGTTTCCACCACCGTCTGTTTCGCTGGCGGCGTTCCGGGATGAGTGCGACCTGGTGCGCCTTGTTGCTGATGGTGCTGGCGAATCTTTGGTATATGCCCTGGGAGTTGGTTTTCTCCTTGCATTAGCGCACAATACGCCACTTTATTTTTCCCGGATTTTTACGTTATGTCTCACCGCGACACGCTTTTTTCTGCGCCTATCGCCAGTCTGGGCGACTGGACCTTTGATGAACGGGTAGCTGAAGTCTTCCCGGATATGATCCAGCGCTCTGTTCCCGGCTACTCCAATATCATCTCCATGATTGGCATGCTGGCCGAACGCTTCGTACAACCCAATACGCAGGTCTACGATTTAGGCTGTTCACTGGGCGCTGCGACGCTCTCGGTGCGTCGTAATATTCATCATGCCGACTGTAAAATCATCGCCGTCGACAACTCCCCGGCGATGATTGAACGCTGCCGCCGTCATATCGACGCTTACAAAGCCCCGACCCCGGTTGAGATTGTGGAAGGCGATATTCGCGATATCAGCATCGAGAATGCCTCAATGGTGGTGCTGAATTTTACCCTGCAATTCCTTGAGCCGCTTGAGCGCCAGGCCTTGCTGGATAAGATTTATCAGGGTCTGAATCCGGGCGGCGCGCTGGTGCTGTCGGAAAAGTTCAGCTTTGAAGACACAACGGTTGGCGAATTGCTGTTCAATATGCACCATGACTTTAAACGCGCCAACGGCTACAGCGAACTGGAGATCAGCCAGAAGCGCAGTATGCTGGAAAACGTCATGCTGACCGACTCGGTTGAAACCCACAAAGCGCGTCTGCATCAGGCCGGTTTCGAGCATAGCGAACTGTGGTTCCAGTGCTTCAACTTTGGTTCGCTGGTGGCGCTGAAGTCCGGGGTGCCCGCATGATCGAGTTCGGTAGCTTTTATCAGCTGATTGCCAAAAGCCCGCTTTCTCACTGGCTGGAAACCCTGCCTGCGCAAATCGCGACCTGGCAGCGCGATCAGCATGGTCTGTTTAAGCAATGGTCGAACGCGGTGGAGTTCCTGCCGGAATTAACGCCGTACCGTCTGGATTTATTGCACAGCGTCACTGCCGAAAGCGAAACGCCGTTGAGCGAAGGCCAGCTTAAGCGTATCGACACCCTGCTGCGAAACCTGATGCCGTGGCGTAAAGGCCCGTTCTCTCTGTATGGCATCAATATTGATACCGAATGGCGTTCCGACTGGAAATGGGATCGCGTTTTGCCGCACCTGTCCGATCTGACCGGCCGCACCATTCTGGATGTCGGCTGCGGCAGCGGATATCACATGTGGCGCATGATTGGCGCGGGCGCGCATCTTGCCGTGGGAATCGACCCGACGCAGTTGTTCCTGTGTCAGTTTGAAGCGGTACGAAAATTGTTGGGCAACGACCAGCGCGCGCATCTGTTGCCGCTGGGCATCGAGCAGCTTCCGGCGCTGAATGCGTTTGATACCGTCTTTTCAATGGGCGTGCTTTACCACCGTCGTTCTCCGCTGGAACATCTCTGGCAACTGAAAGATCAACTGGTGAAAGACGGCGAACTGGTGCTGGAAACCCTGGTGGTGGAAGGCGATGAAAACACCGTGCTGGTGCCAGGCGACCGCTATGCGCAGATGCGCAACGTCTACTTTATCCCTTCCGCGCTGGCGCTGAAAAACTGGCTGGAGAAATGTGGTTTTGTCGATGTGCGGATTGCCGATGTCTGCGTGACCTCCACCGAGGAGCAGCGTCGCACCGGGTGGATGGTCACCGAGTCGCTGGCTGATTTCCTCGATCCGAATGACCACAGTAAAACCGTCGAAGGTTATCCTGCCCCGCTGCGCGCGGTGCTAATTGCGCGCAAGCCGTAATTGATTGCCCGGTGGCACTACGCTTACCGGGCCTACAATCCCGTAGGCCTGATAAGGCACAGCCGCCATCAGGCATAAAAAGCGCAAAAAAAGGCCCCTGTTGAAATGGCAGGGGCCTGGTACGAGCAAGCATCATATTGGGCGACATGATGCAACGGTAAAAATCAATTGGCCTGATGGCGCACAATGACTCCTTTCATTTCAGCAACCGCCGCCCCGTCTACCGCATAGCGCGAATACTCGTCCGCTTGTGCGTCAGTTGACATGGACAATCCATGATTGCGATAACGCATTGGTGAGGCTTGCCACGCTCCAGCGGAGCTGTGTACTTCCTGCACCCCGGCATCAAGGAAACGTTGCAGATTCTCTGAACGAACCCCTGCTCCGGCCATAATGATTGGAGCATCGCCCTGCGCAATAAGTTCCATAATTATTGGCAAACCGTGCACCGCATCTGATTTTTGCCCTGAAGTGAGCACTCTGGCGACACCCAAATCCGCGAGATTCTTCAGTGCATTGAATGGATTAGCGCACATATCAAACGCGCGATGAAAGGTGACGGCCAGCGGCCCGGCGGCGGCCATTATTTTCTCCATTCGCGCGAGATCCACATTGCCATCGACATCCAGCACGCCAGTAACCAGACCGGGAAATCCCAGTTCTCTGACGGTACGCACATCCTCAAGCATTGCGGCAAATTCACCATCGCTATAACAGAAGTCGCCGCCGCGAGGACGAATAATGGGATGCACCGCAATCGCAACATGCTGGCGAACCGTGCGCAGCACACCCAACGACGGCGTCAGTCCCCCCTCTTTCGGCGCCGCGCACAATTCAATGCGATCCGCGCCATTTTGCTGCGCGGTGAGCGCACATTCCATGCTGTAACAACAGATCTCCAGTAACGCCATGTTCACTCCTTTTTAGCGTTTTCGCGCGTCACGTCAGTCGGCTGACTGTTCGCTTGCCACAATGGCCTCAATTGACCAGGGATGAAATTTAATGGTCACCTTGCCGTCGGTCACGGCCAGCGTCGGGTTCGGCAGACGCTCGCGCGCCCCTTTCGGCGAACTGGTTTTCACGACAATGCCCGGCTGGCTCAGCCCCTCGTCGGACAACAGCACCAGCGCCCGCGCGTTCAGGCTCTCCGGCTCGCCAGGGAGGACAATTTCGATATGCTCCCAGCCTTCATGCGGGTAGCGTTTTTCACCCGGCCACGGCAATTCAACAATCGAAAACCGCCAGTGTTCGACGCAAACAGGCTCATGTAATTTAAACAGGCAAATCGGCCTGCCGTTGATGATATTTTCCGACAGCAGCGCGCCACACTGTTCAAATCCGCGACGCCAGCGCTCAGCGGTCGCATTCTGGTGGCAGCGCAAAGAAATGTGATCGGCTTCAAGCGGTGCGAAATCCAGACCGAGGCGAGTGGAAAGTTCTCTGAACGCCAGAGTGAATCGCGGTAAATCTGCGGAAATATCATGCAGTTCGTCAATAGTCTGCCAGTTCGCCATAATCAAAACTCTTATCGGTGTACAAAGTCGCTAATTTACTCTGTTGTGCATCGCCAACCAACCGCTGATTTCTTTGAATATAAAATGAATGCTTATGCATAATTTTATTGCGCATATTTCCAGCGATACGGCGCGCGCGCAATGCTGACGCCAACGGGCATTTGCAGTATACTCCCGCCCTAAATTCTTAAACTGGCGCGGACTCAGTTAATCCGCGTCTTACACGTAAGGTATTCCGGTGAATATTCAGGCTCTTCTCTCAGAAAAAGTTAGTCAGGCCATGATTGTTGCAGGCGCGCCTGCAAATTGCGAACCGCAGGTTCGTCAGTCAGCAAAAGTACAGTTCGGCGACTATCAGGCCAACGGCATGATGGCAGTTGCTAAAAAACTGGGTATGGCGCCGCGACAACTTGCAGAGCAGGTGCTGACTCATCTGGATCTCAACGGCATCGCCAGCAAGGTTGAAATCGCAGGTCCTGGCTTTATCAATATTTTCCTCGACCCGGCATTTCTTGCTGAACATGTTCAACAGGCGCTGGCTTCTGAGCGTCTGGGCGTGGCTAAGCCTGCGAAACAGACCGTGGTTATCGACTACTCCGCGCCTAACGTCGCGAAAGAGATGCATGTCGGCCACCTGCGCTCCACCATCATCGGCGATGCCGCCGTGCGCACGCTGGAGTTCCTCGGCCATCACGTTATCCGCGCTAACCACGTCGGCGACTGGGGCACACAGTTCGGTATGCTTATCGCCTGGCTGGAAAAACAGCAGCAGGAAAATGCAGGTGAAATGGCGCTGGCCGACCTCGAAGGTTTCTACCGTGATGCGAAAAAACATTACGATGAAGACGAAGCGTTCGCAGAGCGCGCGCGTAACTACGTGGTGAAACTACAGGGCGGCGACCCGTACTTCCTCGACATGTGGCGCAAGCTGGTCGACATCACCATGACGCAGAACCAGATCACCTACAATCGCCTGAACGTTACGTTAACCCGTGACGATGTGATGGGTGAAAGCCTGTATAACCCGATGCTGCCTGGCATCGTCGCCGACCTGAAAGCTCAGGGTCTGGCGGTTGAAAGCGAAGGCGCAACCGTTGTTTTCCTTGATGAATATAAAAACAAGGAAGGCGAACCGATGGGCGTGATCATTCAGAAGAAAGATGGCGGCTATCTCTACACCACCACCGACATCGCCTGCGCGAAATACCGCTATGAAACGCTGCATGCGGATCGCGTGCTGTACTACATCGACTCCCGCCAGCATCAGCACCTGATGCAAGCATGGACCATCGTACGCAAAGCCGGTTACGTGCCGGATTCCGTACCGCTGGAACACCATATGTTCGGCATGATGCTCGGTAAAGACGGCAAGCCGTTCAAAACCCGCGCGGGCGGTACGGTGAAGCTGGCCGATCTGCTGGATGAAGCGCTGGAACGCGCACGCCGTCTGGTGGCCGAGAAGAACCCGGATATGCCTGCCGACGAGCTGGAAAAACTGGCCAACGCGGTTGGTATTGGCGCAGTGAAATATGCGGATCTCTCCAAAAACCGCACTACTGACTACATCTTCGACTGGGACAACATGCTGGCGTTCGAAGGCAACACCGCGCCATATATGCAGTATGCCTATACCCGCGTGCTGTCCGTGTTCCGTAAAGCGGAGATTGACGAGAGCGCCCTGTCCAGCGCGCCGGTCGTTATCCGTGAAGATCGTGAAGCCCAACTGGCTGCGCGCCTGTTGCAGTTCGAAGAAACGCTGACCGTGGTCGCGCGTGAAGGTACGCCGCATGTGATGTGCGCCTACCTGTATGACGTTGCCGGTTTGTTCTCTGGCTTCTACGAGCACTGCCCGATCCTCAGCGCGGAAAACGAAGAGGTTCGTAACAGCCGTCTGAAACTGGCGCAACTGACCGCGAAAACGCTGAAACTGGGTCTGGATACGCTGGGTATTGAGACCGTAGAACGGATGTAATCACATCGAGTGATGTGAAAACCCGCGCTATGTCGCGGGTTTTTTATTTTCCCGAATGACCGCCCTCGTAGGCCTGATAAGCGAAGCGCCATCAGGCGGTAGGGCGCACCTTGCTGGATGGCGGCGTAAACGCCTTATCCAGCCTACGAGAAACGGCTACGTTAACTGTAATTTGTAACGACTCACAAGGAATGACACATTTCCGTAGAGAGATGGAACATCTTTTGTCTGTCATGCCGGTGACGCCTCCGTATTATTAGGCGGCGAATTTATCGGGTGTGGACAATGACGTTTAAAGATTTTGCTGCGGAAGAAAAACTCTTTCTGAGACGCGTGATAGTGGCCTTTGGCCTGGTGGTTGTCTGCTTTGGCGTCCTGATTGTCAATCTCTACGATTTACAAATCCGTCAGCATCAGTATTACACGACCCGTTCAAACGAAAATGACATCAAAATGCTGCCCGTCGCCCCGACGCGCGGCATCATCTACGATCGCAACGGTATTCCGCTGGTGCGTAATATCACCTGGTATGATATTTCCGTCACCCCATACAAAATTGCCGACATGGACGCGCTGTTACGTCAGCTTACCCCTCTCGTGGATCTCACGCCTGATGATATTGCGGCCTTTCACCATGCGTTGAAGTCAGGCAGCCGCTATCGCCCGGTGGTATTGAAAAACGCGCTGTCGGACGTCGAAATTGCCCGCTTTTCCGTTAACCAGTTCCATTTCAACGGCGTGACGATCAACAGTTATGAAGACCGTCAGTACCCCTACGGCGCGGAGCTGGCGCATGTGCTCGGTTACGTGTCGAAGATTAACGACAGCGACCTGAAAGCGCTGGATGAGAAAGGTCTGGCTGAGAACTATGCCGCCGATCACAACATCGGTAAGCAGGGCATTGAACGCTATTACGAAAATGATCTGCACGGCAAAACGGGCTACCGGGAGGTCGAAGTGGATAACCACGGACGCATCGTGCGCCTGTTAAAAAATGTCCCGCCCGTTGCCGGCAAAGACATCCACCTGACGCTGGATTTACATCTACAGGAATATATAGAAAGCCTGCTTGCCGGTCAGCGCGCAGCAGTGCTGGTCGAAGATCCCCACGACGGTTCAGTGCTGGCGATGGTCTCCACGCCCAGCTATGACCCAAACCCGTTTGTGAAGGGCATCAGCCATCAGGATTACGGCAGGTTACTGCATGATAAAGATCTGCCGTTGATTAACCGCGTCACCCAGGGGCTGTACCCGCCCGCCTCCACGGTGAAACCTTATATCGCGATGTCTGCGCTGTTAAACGGCGTTATCACGCCGCAAACCACCTTCTTCGGCGCGCCGACCTGGACGCTCCCCGGCACGCAACGCCATTACCGCGACTGGAAAAAAACCGGCCACGGTATGCTGGATGTCACCAAAGCGATTGAAGAATCCGCCGACACCTTTTTCTATCAGGTTGCCTGGATGATGGGGATCGATCGCATTAACACCATGCTCGGTCAATTTGGTTACGGTAAGCCCACCGGTATCGATCTGGATGAAGAGTATAACGGCCTGCTACCCAGCCGCGAGTGGAAAGAGAGAGTACATAAAAAAGCCTGGTATCAGGGGGATACGATTTCAGTCGGTATCGGCCAGGGGTACTGGATTGCCACGCCGATCCAGATGGTGAAAGCGATGGTAGCGCTAATCAACAACGGGAAAGTGATCGCCCCTCACCTGCTTCAGAGTGAAGTGTCCGGCAAGACCGTCATGCCCTGGCAGGCGCCTCAGACGGAAACGCAGATTGCCGATGCCGCCTCGCCTTATTGGGGGCTGGTGCGACAGGCGATGTTTGGTATGGCGAATGCGCCGAACGGCACCGGTTATAAATTCTTCCACACCGCGCCCTACGGTATTGCAGCCAAAAGCGGCACTTCGCAAGTGTTCAGTCTGAAAGAAAACCAGACCTATAATGCGAAAATGATCCCTATCCGTCTGCGCGACCATGTGTTTTACACCGCTTTCGCGCCGTATAAAAACCCGAAAGTCGCGGTGGCGTTGATTCTGGAAAACGGCGGCAGCGACGGCGTGACCGCCGCGCCGGTGATGCGGCAAATCATGGATCACCTTTTTGCGCCGCAATAACAGCACATGCCGGATGGCGGCGTAAACGCCTTATCCGGCCTACGGTGAATATACCGGCCAACATGCCGGATGGCGGCGTAAACGCCTTATCCGGCCTACAAACTGCGTCGAACCGTAGGCCCGATAAGCGCAGCGCCATCGGGCGTCCCTCTCAAAAATACTTACGCAAATACTCTGTCAGACACAGTATCGCCATCGCCTGCCCGTACGGCATCGATGTCAGCGGAATGTCGCGATAGAAATCCAGATCGTGCCCCATTCCCGTACCAAAGGACGTTTGCAGCAGCTCGCCTTCCGGCGATATGTGTTTCACAATACCGCGAATCGCGCTTTCAGCCGTCTGCGCATATTCCGCCCCAACATAGCGTTTACGCACCGCTTTCAGAATGCCGTAGGCGAACCCCGCCGTTGCCGAGGCCTCCAGATAGGAATCAGGATCGTCCAGCAGGGTATGCCATAGCCCACTCTCATCCTGACAATTTGCCAGCGCGGCGATCTGCGCGTTCAGAACCTGAATCAGATAGCGGCGAACCGCGTTCTTCTCCGGCAAATCGACCAGTTCCAGGAAATCTGGAATCACGATGGTAAGCCAACTGTTACCCCGCGCCCAGCGAGCCCTGGCAAAGTTATGATGTCCATCATAGCTCCAGCCGTGGAACCACAGACCGGTCTCTTTATCCATCAGGTTCTGTACGTGCAGCAGGAACTGATAAATCGCCTCTTCCACATACTCCGGGCGGTTGAGCAGTTTGCCAATCTTCGCCAGCGGCATCACCGTCATCATCAGCGTGTCATCCCACATCTGCTGATGGTTTTCTTCCGCCAGCGTCATGTGCTGCATACCGCCATGATCGGTGCGCGGCATCTCATTCATCGCCCACTCCGCCCAGGACTCAAGCCAGGGCAGATACGCCGGGTTACGCGTCTCTTCATAGCGATACGCCAGCGTCAAAAACGGCGCCATCGTGTTAACGTTTTTGGTGGTCGCGCCTTCGGCGAAACGCTCGGCAAACCAGTTATCGATAATGTCGCGCATTTTCTCATCACCGGTCTGTTGATAATACTGAAGCATACCGTACAGACCGACGCCATGCGTCCACTCCCATCCTGCCCAGCCTTTGGTATCAATCACCCGGCCATCGTCCAGGCGCAGCAGAAATTGTCCGCTCTCATCCCTGATATTGACCAGATTGTTCGTCACCGTCTGAATCAAGGCTTGCAGCGCTTCCCGGGAGATAAATCGCTCCGGCTGACGTAATAATGGGCTGTGTTTGACGGGCCAAACTTTCATATCCTTAACCTCTGTTCAATGTCGAATTCAGCGCAGCGCCCTGTTGAAGCGAAGGCGCCGCAGGTTTATTACGGTTCAGATAACCAATATTGTTGTTACCCCACAGTGATTCATACGGCATACCGGAGAGCATCTCGACGGTCGCACGCGCCTGCGGCGTGATGGCTTCCGGCATCACCCGGCCCGACTCACGCATTTTGGCGGTCTCTTCACGCAGGGTGCCGTGCGTTTGCAAATTCAGTTTGAAACGCAAAGAAACCAGGAAACCAAAGGCCAGCACGGACAGCGTGCCGCAGCTCAGAATCAGCAGAATGGTATGACTGACCGCTTCAGGCTGTATGCTCTGCCCTGAGACAAAACCAGACATCTGCATCACAATCCCGACCAGCATGACGGCCCCGGCCTGAGAGGCTTTACGGGTCAGCGTCATGATGCCCGCGAAGATCCCTTCCCGCCGTTGACCGGTAATCACCTCATCAACATCGGCAATATAGGTGTAGGTATTCCACGGCACATAGTTGATCCCGCCGCGACCAAGCCCCGCCAGCGCTGAGATCAGCAGCAGCAGCGAATAAACATCGCTTAAGCCCGCATAATAAAGAACGGCATAAGAGAGAGAACTCAGACCAAAGAGCACCACGACCATCCGGTATGACGGCGCAGGCCCGAAGCGAATGCACAGCGGGATCATGGCAATCACCGCAATGAACTGGAAGATAGCCATCGTACCGAGCAGATTCGACGCCAGTGAGGCTTCCTGCATCAGGACAAAAACAACATACCAGGTAAAGACGGCGTTAAAGACGTCCTGTGCGATATATCCCCCAAGATACATCCCCAGATGCTGGCGGAAAATCTTGATGCGCAGCGTCGAGCTCAGCTCAACAAACAAACGGCTCATACTCTGGCTGAACGTCAGGCTTTTCTTCTCTTCTTCCGCGCGCAGCGCCGCCTCCGTCCACTCTTCGCGCGGGCGCTCCCAGGTAAAGAACCACACAAAAGTCAGCATCAGCGCGCACAGCACCGAGAACACCAGGCTGGCATAGAAAAAAGAAACGGGGTTGTCTTTACCAAAGGCAGTCAGCAGGATACCCGGCAGGAACGAGGCCAGAATCGCAGACATCTGCGCCATTGAGATACGCGCCCCGGAGAACCGGGTCTTCTGTTTGAAGTCATCGGTCATTTCCGGCACCAGCGTCTCGTAAGGGACAAGAATCATGGTGTAGACAATGTCGAACAGCAGATAAGTCAGCAGGTAGTACCAGAATCCCATATCGCCAACCCACATGAGCGAGTAGCTAAAGACGCATGGAATACCAAGCAGAATAAAGAACTTACGACGGCCAAAGCGTCTGCCGAACCAGGTCGAACCGAAGTTATCGGTCAGAAAGCCCATCAGCGGGCTGACGACCGCATCCAGAACCCTCGCGGCAGCGAAAATGAATGTCGCCTCAATCGGCGTAAGGCCACAGAAGGTCGTGTAGAAATAGAGTAACCATGCGGCGGTTAATGCAGTGGTTCCTGCGCCCAGAAAATCGCCCGAACCATAGGCTAAATAATTCGCCAATCCAATTTTACGTGTTTTCATGCCGTTAACCCTGCAAATTGTTGGGAGACCCCCGGCATATTGGCTTCGCCAAAGGGAGTTTTTACACGGCCACAGTAAAAGCTAACAGGAAGTGAAACCTTTTCATTTTTGCCACGCCATCAGACGAGATGGCAAAAATACAAAGAGTCTGGCAACGCGCGTCACCAATTTATAAAACAGCGTTTCTATTGAATCAAAAGATGGGGTCAAAATTGTGAGGCGGCCAGCACGTTGTCTGCTGGCTGCTGTTGGCGCGGGGAGTTAACGATAGTTCACAATCACCTGATTACGCTGCACTTTTAATGCGGGAATCAGTCGCCCGCCGCCCGGCACCTCCCACACAAAGCGCAACGGTTCAGCGGCAGGCACATTCGCGAACCCGTGGGTGGTTCCGCTCTGTCCGTCCAGCTCCACGCAACGGGACTGTGAACACAAACGCACCCGAAGCCCCGCCGGCGTCGGGCCATTCAGTTCATAGCGCCAGGCGACCAGCGTCATTAAACCGGACACCGGCTGGCCTGACGACAATGGAGCAGACGACGCCGACACCCCACGATGGTTCAGGGTAATGCCGATACTGCTGGCCTGCCACGCCCCTTCTCCAGCGGCCTGTACCGCCAGCGGAAATAACAATAAACCGAGTAATTTACGCATTATTTCCCTCCAATTGTCGCCGTCATACGGATGTTGCGATTATCAGAAAGCTCCATGTTCGACAACACCACCAGCTGCGGCAAACTCCGGCGTAAAAAGCGCGACAGCAGCGGGCGTAGCGCGTGGTTCACCAGCAGAACCGGCGGCGCGCCCAGCATTTCCTGACGGGACAGCGCCTCCTGGGTTTGCGCCAGCAAGCGATCGGCCAGTCCCGGTTCGAGACCGCCACCGCCCTGTAACGCCTGCAACAGCAGGCGCTCCAGCGGAGTATCCAGACCAATCACCTGCACTTCGTCATTGCCCGGGAACCACTGCTGCGTAATCGCCCTGCCCAGCGCCACACGCACCACGGCGGTTAATTCATGCGGATCGCTCTGCAACGGCGCATGTTCCGCCAGCGTTTCCAGAATCGTGCGCATATCACGGATCGGCACTTTTTCATCCAGCAGGTTCTGCAACACTTTATGCAGGGTCGTGAGCGTTACAACGCCAGGCACCAAATCTTCCGTCAGCTTTGGCATCTCTTGTGATACGCGATCCAGCAGTTGCTGCGCTTCCTGACGACCAAACAACTCTGCGGCAAACTGACCAATCAAGTGGTTAAGATGCGTCGCCACGACGGTGCTGGCTTCCACCACGGTGAAGCCCTGAATCTGCGCCTGCTCTTTCAGCGCGCTTTCGATCCAGATGGCGTCCAGGCCAAAAGCGGGATCGACAGTCTGTTCGCCCGGCAGCGTTCCCGCCGCCGTGCCTGGGTTAATCGCCAGCCAGCGTCCCGGATAGGCGTCGCCGCTGCCAATTTCTACCCCTTTCATCAGAATGCGATAGCGCGCTGGCTGTAAGTCCATATTGTCGCGAATGTGTACCACTGGCGGCAGGAAGCCCATATCCTGGGCGAACTTTTTACGAATACTGCGGATTCGCCCGAGCAGTTCGCCGTCCTGCTGGAAATCCACCATCGGGATCAGGCGGTAGCCCACCTCCATGCCCAGCGAATCTTCAAGTTGTACATCGTTCCAGGTGGCTTCAACTACTGAATTATTTTCCGGCATCTTGACGGCCTGCGGCTCTGCCGGTGGTTTTTGTTCACGCCCGCGCAGCCACCAGGCAAGGCCCAATAGCGCCGCCGTAAACATCAGGAACACCAGGTTTGGCATCCCCGGCACCAGACCAAGCAGGCCGAGAACCGATGCGCTGAGCAGCATCACGCTCGGGTTGCTGAACAGTTGCCCCACCATCTGTTCGCCCACATCCTGGTCGGTGCTTACGCGGGTGACGATAACGCCCGCCGCCGTAGAGATCACCAGCGCCGGAATTTGCGCCACCAGGCCGTCGCCGATCGTCAGCAGGGTGTAACTTTCCGCCGCGTGCCCCATGTCCATCCCGTGTTGCAGAACCCCCACCAGCAGGCCGCCCACGATGTTAATGACCATGATTAAGATACCGGCGATGGCATCCCCGCGCACAAACTTACTCGCACCGTCCATTGACCCGTAGAAATCCGCTTCCTGCGTCACTTCAGCACGACGTTTTTTCGCTTCATCTTCGCCAATCAGACCAGCGTTCAGGTCGGCGTCGATCGCCATCTGTTTACCGGGCATCCCGTCCAGCACAAAACGCGCGCCCACTTCCGCGATACGCCCGGCGCCCTTGGTGATAACCATAAAGTTGATGATGACGAGAATGACGAACACCACAATACCGATCGCAAAGTTGCCGCCGACCAGGAAGTGACCAAACGCCTCGACCACTTTCCCCGCCGCCGCTGCGCCGGTATGCCCATCCATCAGGATGATACGGGTTGACGCCACGTTCAGCGCCAGGCGCAACAGCGTGGTGAAAAGCAATATTGTCGGGAATGCGGCAAATTCCAGCGTGCGCTGGGTGAACATCGCCACCAACAGCACCATGATCGACAGCGCGATATTAAAGGTGAACAGCAGGTCGAGGATGAAGGCGGGCAGCGGCAGCACCATCATCGACAAAATCAGCAGGATAAGGATCGGCCCGGCAAGAATTTGCCATTGCGTGGATTTCAGGTTGCTGGGCAGGCGCAGCATCGCGACCAGATTAGCCATCAGTATTCTTCTCGTTCATAAAATCCAGTGCTTCAGGCACAGGAAGATTTTCAGGTTGTGGAGGACGTTGTCCACCGGCAAGACGCCAGCGTTTGAGCTGCCATACCCATGCCAGCACTTCTGCCACTGCGGCATAGAGCTGGCCGGGGATTTGCTGACCAATTTCAGCATGCCGATACAAGGCGCGCGCCAGCGGGGGCGCTTCTAAGGTCGGCACCCGATGTTCCGCGCCGATTTCGCGAATGCGCAGCGCCACCAGTCCCGCGCCTTTGGCGACCACTTTTGGCGCACTCATTTTGTTTTCGTCGTACTGCAACGCAACCGAGTAATGCGTCGGGTTAGTCACGATGACATCCGCTTTGGGCACATCTTCCATCATGCGCCGCTGCGCAGCCGCACGCTGCATCTGGCGAATTTTCCCTTTGATGTGCGGATCGCCTTCACTCTCTTTAAATTCATCGCGAATATCTTTACGCGACATCCGCAGTTTCTTCAGGTGGCTGAAGATCTGAAAGACGACGTCAAACGCCACCATCGGAATCACGCCCAGTACAACCAGAAGCGCGCACAGCCCGACTAAATCAAGCGCATTGCCCATCGCCGTAACCGGAGATTCCGCCATCAGGCGCATCATCTCCGGCCAGTGGTGCCAGAGATAAAACCCCGCCACGCTTCCCACCAGCGTCGATTTCAGGATTGCTTTCAGCAGTTCCGCGCCGGTCTGGGCGGAGAACATGCGTTTAATCCCCGATAGCGGATTCAGTTTTGAAAATTTGGGTTGCAGTGATTTACCGCTGAAAATCAGGCCGCCGAGCATGACCGGCGAGATCAGCGCGACCAGCACAACGCCGGTGATGAGCGGCAGCAACGCAATCATCGCCTCTTTAATCAGCAAAATAATCTGCCCGAGGATCAAATTGGGGTCGTTCACCATGCTGTGATCGAAACGCAGCCCAGCCGACAACATCCCCGCCAGGCGACGCGCCAGCGACTCACCGCCGATCCAGATAATGCAAACGCCCACCAGCAAAATCAGCAGTGAGGTCAACTCCTTCGATCGGGGGACTTGCCCTTCCTCCCGCGCTTTTTCAAGTCGGTGGGGTGTGGGGGCTTCTGTTTTGTCGTCGTCGCTCTCTTCTGCCACTGCATACGCCTGCTGCCATTACGTTGCATCGATCATGCCAGAACACGCCGCAGTCAATAGGCGGAATAGCCCCCATAACGCCCTCTTTTTGTCTTGTTTGTCAGCAAGCGGATTTTCTCTGCCGGTCAGGCGTCTTATTTTCGGAATAAGGGAAGTGGGATCACATTTCATTGACATAAAATACAATGAGCATTTATATAAACCTGTATTACGGAGGTTAATTTCGCTTTCTGTCATCAAGATTAAAGAAGTCTTTAAAATATATTACCTGGTTTTCATTTCTTCAATTTATCTTTTCACCAGAGAAAAAATACTTTATTACAATATTTATGCACAGAAAGCAGGCGACACTGACGGTATAATAGCCTTCATTGATTCACAGAATATATTTTAAATTCACACATATAGATATAATTTAATATTGACCCCGTTTTCTATTTGCAATAAATTCATCCCATCTGAAACTGAACAATTTCATATCATGGATATCACCGTTAAGGAACTACAGTTATGAACGCAAGAGGACATATTATATCAGGCGCACTGCTGGCACTGGCGTCAACGGGAATCTTCGCCGCCGAAATGGATGCCGGTACGATTCACTTTACAGGACAAATTATCGAACCCAGTTGTGAGATTCAGGGTGATGATGGAACGAACAGCATCGTGCCATTAGGTACTTACCCCACCTCGCTTTTTTCCACTCCAGGAACAGAATCAACGCTTGCCCCCTTTTCCATTGTATTAGTGGATTGCCCACTTAAAAGCGACGGTCTGCCCGCCGTTCAGTTAACGTTTAACGGGACAACCGCCCTGACAGGTTCTTCGACATTACTGGATGTCAGTAAAATCACTACCGCCGGAGATACGGCGGCAACAGGGGTCGGTATTGCCGTTAGCCCGGAAAATAAAGACACGCAACTCATTACAATGGATGGAGGAGAAGGACAGGTGTTTATCGAATTACCCACTCTGACGGGCGACTCTGTTCAGGCGAATTTCAATGCCCGTTATAAATCATTCGCGCAAACCGTCACTGCGGGCCCGGCCGATGCGGACATGACCGTAAATATACTTTATCGTTAATAACCTGACTTTACTCATTGATAAAATCCATAGCATCTTCTGGCATTAACAGATTTATTTCAGGAAGGCGAATCTGATAATAGTCCGAAAATGGACCCGGACTATTATCTCCCCCGCTTTTATATGTCCACTTAATATAAGTTAAGGTTATGCGTACTGTATCTCAGGTTTTATTATGCCTCCCTGTAATATTAACATCATTTAGCCATGCCGCTGGAATTCAGGTTGGCCGCACGCGCATTATTTATGACGCAGGGAAAAAAGAGGTCGCCCTTCCGCTGGTCAATAAAGAGAAGGAACTGCCGTGGCTGATCCAGTCATGGTCCGATACCGGCGACGGTAAAACGCGTGGGCCTTTTATTGTCACGCCGCCACTGTTCCGTCTTGACCCGCAGAAAGAACAAAGCCTGCGTATTGCCTGGAATGGAACCGCGCTTCCCACAGACCGGGAATCCCTGTTCTACATGAATGTGCGCACAATTCCCGGTACAGCCAAAGAAGACGATGATAAAAACGTGTTGCGTCTGATTTACAAAACGCGTCTGAAATTGTTCTGGCGTCCGAAGGGCTTGCAAGGTACGCCCACCGAGACCTGCAAGAACCTGCATTTTGTTCGTCGCGGCGAAATGTTAACGGTGGTCAATGAAGGCGCGTTTCACAGCATCTTTGACAGTCTGCTGCTCGGCAACACCAGACTTGAGAAAGCCGATATGGTCACTCCCAGGTCCAGCGTGCAAATCCCGGTGCCGAAAAGCGCCTCGGGAAACACCGTTAGCTGGCGTTGCATTACGGATTACGGCAACGCCTCTGACAAATATACTGTCACTCTGGCTCGGGATTAAACCACCTTATGGCTTTTGGCCCACCTCTTTTACGTCAGCGTCTCACCCCACTGGTGCGTTGCCTTGGCGGTATGTTGCTGGTCTCTTCCTGTGTCGCGAACGCGCGCGAGTATCGCTTTTCGCCTTCTGCGCTGGAGGGGAATATGCTGACGCAGCAGGATATCGATCTTTCCTTATTTTCTAAATCCAGTGCGCAATTGCCCGGCGTCTACGCTTCCCGGGTCATGATTAACGATGTGCGCCTGGATGATGCGGATATCACCTACCTCGGCACGCCTGGCGGCGAACTGACGCCGCAGCTCACGCCGGATATGCTAAGAAAATGGGGCGTGGCGGTCGATAAATATCCTGAATTAGCCGCACTCAATGCGGCGAAGCCACTGCCTGAACCGTTGAGCGCGTATATCCCACAGGCGCTGGCAACGCTCGATTTCTCCGTTATGACGCTGCGCCTTAGCATCCCGCAGGCCGCCATTGCCGGCACGGGTAAAGGCTATATTGATCCGTCACGCTGGGATGACGGCGTCCCCGTCGCCTTTGTCGACTACGCCTTTTCCGGTTCACAAAACCAGGACGACACGCAAAACAACACCACTAACCAGTACCTGAATATGCGCAGCGGCACCAATATTGGCGGCTGGCGGCTGCGCAATTACGCCACCTGGAGCGACACCGACGGCAGCCATCACTGGGAAACCATCAACACCTATTTGCAGCACGATATTGACGCCCTGAAAGCGCAGTTTACCGGGGGAGAAAGCAACACCCGGGGCGACGTTTTTGACAGTCTGCAATACCGTGGCGTCAATATCGCCTCTGATGAAGAGATGCTGCCTTACAGCCAGCGCGGCTACGCGCCGGTGATTCGCGGCATCGCCAGCTCCAACGCCGAAGTGTCGGTACGTCAGAACGGTTATCTCATCTATCAGCAAAACGTCGCGCCCGGCGCATTTGAAATTAACGACCTTTATTCCACGACCAACAGCGGCGATCTGGAAGTCACGGTAAAAGAGGCCGATGGCACAGAGCGCCACTTTACCCAGCCTTATTCCAGCGTCGCCGTGATGCAGCGTCCTGGGCATATGAAATATGAAGTTACCGCGGGTCGCTATCGCGCAGACAGCGGGAGCGAACAAAATGAACCGGACTTCGTGCAGGGTAGCCTCATTTATGGCCTGAACAATAGCGTCACGCTGTTCGGCGGCGTGACCGCCGCGCAGGATTATCAGGCGATGAACAGCGGGGCTGGCCTCTCCCTTGGCATCGTCGGGTCGCTTTCCGCCGATGTGACGCTGGCGAAAACCCGGCTTGATGATGACACTCAGCACACCGGCCAGTCTTATCGCCTGCTCTACTCCGGGAAAATTGACACCACGGAGACGAACTTTACGCTGGCCAGCTATCGCTACTCTACCCGTGGTTATTACAGTTTCGCCGACGCGAATCAAAAGTACGACGATCATGAAGATGATCTGCTGTTTCGCTTTAACAAACGCAACCGGATTCAGGCCAGCATAAGCCAGAACGTGTCCGGCGCCAGCCTTTACCTGAACGGTTATCAGCAGGATTACTGGGGCACCGCCTACAAAGAGCGCAGTATTTCGGCGGGCCTGAATACCACGATTAAAAATATCAGCATCCACCTTGCTTATACCTACAGCAAAAGCAACGGCGAAGAGAGCGACCAGATGATCGCCTTCGGCTTCAGCGTGCCGTTAAGTCAGTGGCTACCGGGGGCCTGGAGCAGCTATAACATCAGCAATAACAAGCATGGCTACACCCAGCAAAATATCGGGTTAAACGGTACGCTGCTGGACGATGAACGCCTGAATTACGCCTTCCAGCAGAGCCATTCCAACCATGACGGCGCAGACACCAGCAGCGTATACGGTAGCTATCGCTCACAATACGCCAACCTCAATGCGGGTTACTACACCTCCTCTGACGATACGCAGCGCTTGAGTTACGGCGTCAGCGGTGCGATTGTCGCCCATCCACACGGCGTCACGCTGGCTCAGCCTTTAGGCAGTCAGTTTGCTATCGTCAACGCCAACGGCGCATCGGGCGTACGCTTCCAAAACCAGCGCGGCATTCAGACTGACTGGCAGGGCAACGCCATCATCCCGTCATTAAGCCCCTATCAGGAAAACCGGATTCGCGTCGACACCAGCAGCCTGCCGGAGGACGTTGATACCAGTGAAACCGCCGTGACGGTGATTCCTTCGCGCAATGCCGCCGTTTCCGCCACTTTTGATGCGCATGTCGGTTATCGCACGCTCATAAAATTAACCCGCCCGAATGGCATGACGGTGCCTTTTGGCGCGATGGCGACGGTCGACGCCCTCGCCATCAGCGGCATCGTGGATGATACGGGCACGCTCTACCTGGCCGGGGTCGCCGACGACGTTCAGTTAAGCGTCAAATGGGGAAATTCACAGGATCAACAATGCACAGCCCACATCACGCTGAATAGCGAACACCACGCGGTCAGCCCGACCGGCATCCATTACCTCAGCGCGACTTGTCAGCAGGAACCGCAAAATGTTAAGTAAAATGGGAAAATACGCACGTCTTTCATTGTCCGCAGCAGGTCTTTGCCTGATGGCGTCCGCAACAGCCCAGGCCGCGACCATTCTGCGTGACTGCTTTACCGCGCCACAGTATTACAGCGTCACGTTCAGCAACGAAATCAACGCAAACGACAACACGGCCAACAATATTGTTAAATTTGATGAGCATATTGTCGGGAACGGCGTTGAAATGGAGGCAAACTGCACATGCCCTGGCAATGTGTTTGAATCAACGGCAATAATGGAATTGACGCTGGCCGGAAGCCCGCTTAATGCCGGTATCGCCGGGTACGGTTATCTGACTGAAAACATAGATATTGATGTTGCAGGTTATAGCGATGCCGTTAATTCTCTGGACGGTACCGGCCTGATTCAGATCAGCATTAACCAGTATCCGACGCCGGTGTCGTCGATGGGGAAAGTGATCGAGTCAATGAAACCCACCGAAGGTTCCGCCAGCGTCTGTAGCGACAGCACCCATCCTGGCACGCCCGCCCCCGCGAAGCGAACGTTCAGATGGAATGTTATCGCCGCCACGTTTTATATCAAAAAGCCCATTCTCGGTATCGAAGTCATTCCCCCAACGATACTCGTGCAAAACTACGCCTGTCTCTATTTTGACTCAGGAAGCTGCGACGCTGGCAGCGCACAGCACGTATCAAATATCTGGCTGAGTGGCTCACTCTCTGCCCCGCTGAGCTGTACGATTAATGCCGGAAGCACCATTGAGGTTGATCTGGGGAAAATTGTGAGTAAACAGTTTGTCACCAGGGGTCAGCCTCCTGAAGGCTACGCCCTGAAAAACGTTGATATCTCTTACCACTGCGACGGCAACGCCGTAGGAAATACCGACAGAATCAAGCTAACGCTCAGCGCCGACCAGGGGGTTGTAGACAGCAGCGATCCCCTGATAGCCAAAATGCTCGGCAGAGACGACCTGGGAGTGAGAATTTTTAGTGAGGACAACCAAAATATTGCGCTGGACGGCACCTTTGAATTTCCGGTGACGATGGATGAGCAAGGTAACGGCGCGGTACGCATCAAAGCCGCACCGGTGAGCACGACCAGCGCAACGCCAGCACCCGGCGAATTTGAGGGCAATGTGACGGTAAAAATGGATCTGCGCTAAACGTTCCTCAGGTTGTCGGCACAACCTGAGGATACCTTACCGCATCAGAACCCGAGGCTATCCAGCAGGTCATCCACCTGATCCTGGCTGGCGACAACGCCGGCTTTGGTGGTGTCGACCTGTGGGCCATTGAGCAGGCTTTCATTCTCGCGTTTCGGACGTGAATTTTGCTCAGGGATGTTTTCCAGCAATACCATCAGCAGCTGGCGCTCAATCTCCTGGATCACATCCATCATGCGCTTGATAACCTGACCGGTGAGATCCTGGAAATCTTGCGCCATCATGATGTCCAGCAGTTGCGCATTGGTGAAGCTGGTATGCCCCGGCACATCACCGAGGAATTTACGCGTATCCGTAACCAGTTCGCGGGCGTCGGCGAGTTCAATCGGGTTTTCGAACCACTCATCCCAGCGTTTGGTCAGCGCTTTGGCGCCCTTCTCCATTTCATCCTGGTGTGGCTGAGAGGCTTCAACGCTGTTCAGCGCACGTTCCGCCGCCTGCGCCGTCATCTGTACAACATAGTCCAGACGATCGCGCGCGTCAGGAATCGCTTCCGCCGCTTCTGCTATCGCCTGATCCAGCCCCAGTTCACGCAGGCTGTCACGCAGCATTCGGGTCAGACTGCCGATGCGCGCAATGATGTCCCCTGCTGAATGCTCATCAACAGGTTTAATTTGTGGTTGCATCATACTCAGACCCTCACATGCCCAGTTTCTCAAAGATTTTGTTGAGTTTCTCTTCCAGCGTCGCCGCAGTGAACGGTTTCACCACATAGCCGCTGGCGCCCGCCTGCGCAGCCGCGATAATGTTCTCTTTCTTCGCTTCTGCAGTCACCATCAGCACCGGCAATGACGCCATTGCGCCATCAGCGCGAATCGTTTTCAGCAGTTCCAGACCGTCCATGTTGGGCATGTTCCAGTCAGAAATTACGAAGTCAAAGCCGCTTGCCTGCAATTTGTTCAGTGCGTCAACGCCATCTTCGGCCTCTTCGACGTTATTGAAACCCAGCTCTTTTAGCAGGTTGCGCACGATGCGACGCATGGTGGAAAAGTCATCCACAACCAGAAATCTGAGCTCTTTGTCCGCCATAAAAAAATACTCCTCGTTAAATACGTATTGCCTGTCCGGCACTGATTTTCGCCAGCATCTGCTGGCTTACCTGGCTAAGATCGACCACTTCGCTCACGCCACCCATATTGATGGCCTCGCGCGGCATGCCGAACACCACACAACTTGCTTCATTTTGCGCGATAGTCCAGGCGCCAGCCTGGTGCATCGCTAACATTCCGGCCGCGCCATCGTTGCCCATGCCGGTAAGGATGACCCCTACCGCATTGCGCCCCGCATGTTTCGCGACCGAATGAAACAGCACATCCACTGACGGGCGATGGCGGTTAACCGGCGGCCCGTCATGAATTTTGATTTGATAGTTCGCCCCGCTGCGCGTCAGTTCCATATGCTTGTCGCCGGGGGCGATGTAGGCATGGCCTGGCAGCACGCGTTCGCCGTCTTCCGCCTCTTTCACGCTAATCTGGCAGAGCTTATTTAACCGCTCGGCAAACGAACGGGTAAAACCGGGCGGCATATGCTGGGTG
Source organism: Citrobacter sp. CK206 (assembly GCF_030333125.1). Classification (NCBI taxonomy): domain Bacteria; kingdom Pseudomonadati; phylum Pseudomonadota; class Gammaproteobacteria; order Enterobacterales; family Enterobacteriaceae; genus Citrobacter; species Citrobacter sp. CK206. The sequence continues at coordinate 346,559 of NZ_JAOWGM010000030.1, read as the reverse complement.
ATGATCACCGCCGGACTGGAAAGCGGCAGCGGTTGCAGCACATGACGTATGGCCTCGGTTCCCCCCGTCGAGGCGCCAATCGCGATCAGTTTTTCAGAACTGAGCAGCGGCCCCGCTTTTAGCGTCACAGGCGCAGCCATCGGCTTATGCGCCGCCAGGCGAGCGCGTGACGCGGTGCGGACTTTCTCTGCGATCATCTCGCTGTACGCCAGCATCCCTTCGCGAATGCCCAACTGAGGCTTGGTGACAAAATCAATCGCCCCCAGTTCCAGCGCGCGCAGCGTCACCTCTGAACCTTTCCCGGTCAGAGAGGAGACCATAACCACCGGCATCGGACGCAGTCGCATCAGTTTCTCAAGAAAATCGAGACCGTCCATGCGCGGCATTTCCACATCCAGCGTCAGCACATCGGGGTTATATTTTTTGATTAAATCCCTGGCAACCAGCGGATCGGGCGCCGTCGCCACCATTTCCATATCGCTATGGCTGTTAATAATTTCGGTCATGATTTGGCGCATCAGCGCTGAATCGTCAACCGACAACACCCTGATTTTACTCATGCTTTGTCCTTACTTAGCGCATACACCGTCTGTCCGCGCAGGCTAAAGTCGCGCACGAGGTTGCTAAAGTTTTCTGAGTGACCCGCAAACAGCAGTCCGTCAGGCTTAAGGAGTGGAACAAAACGACGCAGAATGTCCTGCTGCGTTGTTTTATCAAAATAGATCATGACGTTACGGCAAAATATCGCGTCGAATGGCCCGGGAACGTTGTACTGTTTATCCAGCAGGTTGAGGGTGGAAAACTCAACGTAATTAGCCAGTTCCTGTCGCACGCGCACCAGCCCTTCATGCGGGCCTGTACCGCGCATGAAATAACGCTGCAACTGTTGTGGCGACAGCGTTTTCAACTCGTCCTGACGGTAAATCCCGCTTCTCGCCTTTTCCAGCACTTCGGTGTCGATATCGCTGGCGAAAACTTTCCAGCGCCCCGGCGCCATCCCTAAGGCATCCGCCAGCGTAATGGCGATGCTGTAGGGTTCCTCTCCGGTAGAGGCCGCCGCGCTCCACACACGGTATTCCCCGTTGCGGCGACGCGCGTGATCCGCCAGTACCGGGAAGTGATGCGCTTCACGGAAGAAGGCCGTCAGGTTAGTGGTCAATGAGTTAATAAAAGCCTGCCACTCAGCGCTGTTCTGGTTGGCTTCCAGCATGCTGAGATAACGGCCGAAATCATCCAGCCCCAGCGTTCTCAGGCGACGGACCAGGCGGTTGTAAACCATATCCCGCTTGTGGTCCGCCAGCACGATTCCCGCGCGCTGGTAGATTAATTGACATATCCGACGAAAATGCGCGTCAGACAGCGCGAGGCGCTGTGTCATCTGTAACAATAATGACGTTTGCCCGGTGGGCAGCGATGATGTCATAGCGCCTTCTCAATCACATTCAGGATACAACGGGTACCGCTTGCGGCGGCGCCGACTCTTGTTGTGTTACGACTTGCTCTTCAAGCTTAAATACCGCGACACGGGCAGAGAGATGGTCTGCCTGGTTCGCTAACTGATCGGTGGCGGCGGCGGCTTCTTCGACAAGCGCGGCGTTTTGTTGCGTCACCTGATCCATCTGGCTGACGGCTTGCGCCACCTGCTCAATTCCTCTGCGCTGTTCATCGGAGGCCGAGGCGATTTCGCCCATGATGTCGTTCACCTGGGTTACCGAGCTGACGATCTCCGTCATGGTATTCGCGGCGGTGTCCACCAGTTGCGATCCCTGATGCACACGGTTTACGGACTCCTCAATCAATCCTTTAATCTCTTTGGCCGCCTGTGCGCTGCGGCTCGCCAGGTTACGCACTTCGCCTGCGACAACGGCAAAACCGCGCCCCTGCTCACCGGCCCGCGCCGCTTCGACCGCCGCATTCAGCGCCAGAATATTGGTCTGAAACGCAATGCTGTCGATAACCCCGATGATGTCGCCAATTTTCTGCGAACTGGCGGCAATATCCTGCATTGTGCTGGCCATACGCGAAGCCTGGTCGCCGCCTTTTTTCGCGGTATCCGCCGCGCTTTTCGCCAGACCGGAGGCCTGACGGGCGTTATCGGCGTTCTGCCCGACCGTTGCCGTTAGCTGCTCCATACTGGCTGCGGTTTGCGCCAGCGACGCCGCCTGCTGTTCGGTACGCGACGACAGATCGTTATTGCCCATCGCGATTTCCGAAATGCCGGTATGCATCGCTAAACTGCCCTGCCGCACGTCGCTGACCGTTTCGCGCAGCGCCTGCTGCATGGCCTTCAGGCTGGCGAAAATAGCGGAAATCTCGTTGCGCCCATACACGGCGATCGGCCACGCCAGGTTTCCGTCCGCAATGCTGTCAAAATGGCTGCCGATAATCGCCAACGGCTGAACAATCATTTTGCGTGACCAGAACAGCGCCCCGGTGGTTAATAACGCTGCGACGACCACCATCGTGATAAAAATGATCGCCGAGCGGTGATAATTGTCTTTCCCCTGTTCGCTGGCCGTCTCCAGAACACGGTTGATATCCTGCTGCCAGGTATTGACGTTGGCGTCAAAGGCGTCCTGCGATGCCTGTACCGGCGCGGTCAGAAAATCCGACAGTTGGTTGCTTTCAAGCCAGGTGGCCTGATGCTCCAGATCGCTATACCACTGCGTATAACTTTTTTCCGTGGCGGCCTGTAACGCTTTCCCCTCTTCCGTACTCGCCTCTGTCGCCATAAAACCTTTAAACACAACGCCGGACTGCGCCAGGCTTTCCCGGGCGGTGGTCATCAGCTGTTTGATATCCTCGGGCGGATAGCTCAGCGCGGTTAACGTCCCGGCTTTATTCAGCGCAGTACTGGCCTGTAATAAAACGGCGCGTGTTTGCGCCAATGCTGCGCGTTGCTGATTACTCTGCTCGACCTGGTTCAGACTCTGAAAACCATCGCGAAATGCCCAAAAGGACAAGCCATTACTGCCAATCTGCAAAACACCGCAGAGGATCAAGATTAAAAACAGCGTGGTCGAGATTCGAATACGATTAAACATCAACGCTCCCATTAGGCGGCAAAGGCCACGATTAAAAGACGATCAAAATGTTTCCCAGTGAGTATCTTGTTCAGTTGCAAGCTGGCGCGGTTGCGCTGTACGCGGCGCCGCTGCGGTTGTATTCAGGTCTGTTTTTACGGTTAATGAACGAGATGCCAGACGAAACGCGGATACCGCCATCGTTAAACGGCTGGCCTGCTCTTCAAGCGCGGCCGCTGCGGCCGCCGACTCCTGCACCAGCGAGGCGTTCTGCTGCGTGACGCGATCCATCTCAGAGACGGCCAGCGCCACCTGATCGATCCCGCGGCTTTGCTCATCGGAAGCCGACGCGATTTCACCCATGATGTCCGTCACGCGGGTCACGGCGTTGACAATGTCTCTCATCGTTTCACCGGCGCTTTCCACCAGCACGGAGCCGGTATCCACCCGCGAAACGGAATCTTCAATGAGCGCTTTGATCTCTTTCGCCGCCTGCGCGCTGCGGCTTGCCAGGTTACGCACTTCCCCTGCCACCACCGCAAACCCGCGCCCTTGCTCCCCGGCGCGCGCGGCTTCAACCGCAGCGTTCAGCGCCAGAATATTGGTCTGGAATGCAATGCCGTCGATAACACTGATGATGTCGGCGATCTTCTTCGAGCTGTCGGCAATTTCATGCATGGTGTTGACCACGCCATCCACCACTTTCCCACCGTGTTGCGCAGTGTCGGAGGCGCTTTGCGCCAGGTGCGACGCCTGACGGGCGTTGTCGGCGTTCTGTTTCACCGTCGCGGTGAGCTGTTCCATGCTGGCAGCCGTCTCTTCCAGCGCCGACGCCTGCTGCTCGGTGCGGGAGGAAAGATCGGTGTTGCCCGTAGCGATTTCGCTGGTGCCGGAATAGATGGCGTCAGACCCTTCACGTACCTGAGTCACCGTCTCAATCAGCGAACGCTGCATATGATCAACGGTTCCCGCCAGTTCGCCGATCTCATTGCGCCCGGAGACGGTCAGCGTATTGGTCAGGTTGCCGCTGGCGATGTCACGAATATGGGCAATCACTCGCGCCAGCGGATTCAGCAAGGTATGACGAATGCCGTACCACACCACAACCAGAATCAGCACCAGGACAACCGCCAGAATACCCAATTGCCACTGGGCAAAATGGTAGTCACGCGCGCTCTCATCAAACGCCTTGCTGTACAGTTTTTCGCTCACGCCAGCGTATTTGCCCAGCGCTTCGCCAAGTGCGTTCTGCATCCCCTGGGTTGGCTGCGCGAAGTAGGCATCCATGTTGCCGTTTTCGAGGAACTGAACCAGTTCCGCCAGCGCCGCATGGTATTGCTGGTATTTTTCATCCACATTGCCGCTGGCTTCCGCCATCTCCGGCAGCGGATTGATATTTTTGAAGTTGGCATAATGCGTTGCCGCCTGCTCCAGCGTGCTTTTAGCGTTTTTCAGCAGGTCGTTTTTCGCGCTGCTCTGCTGATTAGAGGCATCCATCATCATGCGGGCCGAAGAACGGCTCAGGTTAATACGCGTTTGCAGCATGAGATCCCATGTCGAGGTCAGTTCGCTCTGCTGCTGGCGTAAATCATTTGAAATAACAAAACTTTGCTGGTTCTGCTGTAATGACGAAAACAACAGACCACCGGAAACAAGCTGTAGCAGTGCGAAAACCCCCAGCACCATCATCAGCATTGTGACAACGCGGATACGGTTAAACATAAGGCACCTTCCTGAAAACGAGTTATCAACGTTATCGGCACCAGAGAAGAGAACTTTACATTTGCGAAAAGGAAATAGAAGCAGGAAGCGCCGATCGACGGATCGCGGCTGGCGGTTTTGGGGCGGCAACCAGACATTGACAGAAAAACATCATTATTATCATTATATTAACATTCATCACCTTCCTGGACAGTTTGCATTTTGCCGACAAAAACGATTCTTATGTGACTCTGATCACATAAGCACAACCGTCAGAACACAACAAAATGAATAAATAATAAAAAATAGTTGTATCCCCCTGCGCTTTAATTCAATTTATATGATGAATATTTCAGTGCGACTCAATAAATAAAACAAAAGCGTTACTGACAACAACATGTTAAATCCAGCCAGAGGGCTTTTCAGTGGCAAGTGCAAACAAACTCACGTTATTTATCGTGATCTTCATGCTGGCAGGCATCCTGTCAGGCGCGGTGATTCACTCTTACGCGTCACAGGAGGCGATCGCCGCCTGGTCCGATAACATCACGCTCCTCACCGATATTTTCTTACGGCTCATTAAAATGGTGATTGCCCCGCTGGTCTTCAGCACACTGACCGTGGGCATCATGCGTCTGGGCGAAACCGCCACTATCGGCCGCGTTGGCGGTAAAGCGATGGTCTGGTTTATCAGTTCTTCCGTGTTGTCCATTCTGGTGGGGCTGTTTATCGTGACGATTGAGCATCCGGGCAGCGGTCTGAATCTGGCAATTCCGGCAGAATCGGTCGACACCGGACTTGCGGTGGGCGGCATGAGCTTAAAAGGATTCCTGTCGCACACCATTCCGACCAGCATTGCCGGGGCGATGGCCAATAACGAAATTTTGCAGATCGTCGTGTTTTCCATGTTCTTCGGTATTGGCGGCGCGTCGCTTGGCGAGAAATTCAACGCGCCGCTGGTCGCCGCCCTGGATGTGGTTTCACATATTATGCTGAAGGTGACCGGCTACGTGATGTACGTTGCGCCGTTGGCCATTTTTGCCGCGATCTCCTCGGTGATCGCCACCCAGGGGCTGGGGATTCTGCTTAACTACGCGTCGTTTATCGGCGGCTACTATGTGGCGATTCTGCTGACCTGCCTGGTGCTGCTGGCCGTGGGCTATATGGTGCTGAAAAAAGAGGTGTTCCGGTTAGTCAGCATGTTGAAAGATCCGGTGCTGGTCGCCTTTACTACCAGCAGCTCTGAAGCCGCTTACCCGAAAACGCTGGAACAACTGACGAAGTTTGGCTGCTCACGTAACATCGTGTCGTTTGTGCTGCCTATTGGTTACTCCTTTAACCTCGTCGGCTCAATGGTGTACTGCTCTTTCGCGTCGATGTTTATCGCGCAGGCTTATAATATTCATCTCTCTTTTGCGGAAATTACGGTGCTGATGCTGACGCTGATGCTGGCGTCAAAAGGAATTGCAGGCGTGCCGCGTTCTGCGCTGGTGGTGCTGGCCGCCACGATTCCGAGCTTCAATATTCCGGTGGCGGGCATTTTGTTGCTGATGGGGATTGACCATTTTCTTGATATGGGACGTTCCGCCATTAACGTGTTAGGAAACGGGATTGCCACCGCGATGCTGGCGCAGAATGAAGGTTTGCTGGAAGAGGACGCGGAAGAACGCGTTCCGCAGCAGTTAGTGGGGTAATGTATTTGCCGGATGGCGCTTTGCTTATCCGGCCTACACATGACTCATCGCCGTATGTAGGCCGGATAAGCAAAGCGCCATCCGGCACGGGCAGTCAACGGTTATGCAACGTGGGAAGCGGCGATATCAAGCAGCGCCATCTCATCGCTGTTCAGCAGTTTCTCAATATTCACCAGGATCAACATACGTTCGCCAAGCGCGCCCAGACCGGTCAGATATTCCGTAGACAGGGTAACGGCAAACTCCGGCGCCGGGCGAATTTGCTCCGCCGTCAGCGACAGCACGTCAGACACGCCGTCCACCACAATCCCTACCACGCGTTGTCCCAGATTCAACACGATGACCACCGTGTTATCGTTATACTCAACGTCGCCCTGGCAAAACTTCACGCGCAGATCGACAATCGGCACAATCACGCCGCGCAGGTTCGTCACCCCTTTAATAAAAGAAGGCGTGTTAGCGATGCGCGTGACCTGATCGTAGCCACGGATCTCCTGCACTTTCAGGATGTCGATACCGTACTCTTCATCTCCCAGTGTAAATACCAGGAATTCCTGACCTGACGGCTCGCCGGCCAGTTTGGTTACATTACTCATACCGGTCATATAATTACCTTTCTCACTCAATCAGGCGGCTGTGATCGCCATACGTTGTTCACGGTTTAAACCCTGCAATGCGGAGACATCAACGATCAGCGCCACGCTGCCGTCACCCAGAATCGTCGCCGCAGAAATGCCAGGCACCTTGCGATAGTTGCTTTCCAGGTTTTTCACTACCACCTGGTGCTGTCCAATAAGCTGATCAACCAGCAGTGCGTAACGGCGACCGCCGCTTTGCAGGATCACCACAATGCCCTGCGTGGCTTCAGTTTTGGCGCCAACGACATCAAAGACTTTCCACAGTTCCACCAGCGGCAGATACTCGCCGCGCACTTCCAGTACGCGCTCGCCTCCGGCCAGCGGGTGCAGATCGTCTTCACGCGGTTGCAGCGATTCCATTACCGCATTCAGCGGCAGAATGAACACTTCGCCCGCCACGCGGACGGACATCCCGTCCAGAATAGCCAGCGTTAGCGGCAGCAGAATGCGAATGGTGGTGCCCGTCCCCTGCTTCGACTGGATTTCAACGTGGCCGCCCATCTCCTGGATGTTACGTTTCACCACGTCCATGCCCACGCCGCGACCGGAAACATCCGTCACCTGCTCGGCGGTGGAGAAGCCCGGCGCAAAAATCAACATGCCCACTTCTTCATCGGTCATGTTTTCGTTGACCGCCATCCCCTGAGAGACAGCTTTCGCCAGAATGCGCTCGCGGTTCAGCCCCGCACCGTCATCGGTCACTTCAATGCAGATATTGCCGCCCTGGTGTTCAGCGGAGAGGATCAGATTACCGATCGCATTCTTACCGGCTTCAAGGCGTGTTTCCGGCATCTCGATACCGTGATCGAGGCTGTTGCGCACCAGGTGGGTTAATGGGTCGATAATGCGTTCAATCAGACTTTTATCCAGTTCCGTCGAGCTGCCGACAAGGGTCAGTTCAACCTGTTTGCCCAGTTTACCCGCCAGGTCGCGCACCAGACGCGGGAAGCGGCTGAAGACGTACTCCATCGGCATCATACGAATCGACATCACCGACTCTTGCAGATCGCGGGCGTTACGTTGTAACTGACCCATGCTGGTGATGAGATCGCCATGATTAACCGGGTCCAGTTCATTAGAACGCTGGGCCAGCATTGACTGAGTAATCACCAGTTCGCCGACCAGGTTGATCAACTGGTCTACTTTCTCAACCGCCACGCGAATACTGGTTGACTCTCGCTCACGGGCCGGCTTTTCACGCTCGGCGCGCCCGGACTGCGGTTCGCTGGCGGCGGCTTTGGCAACAGGTACCACTGCGGTCGGTTGCGGCGTAGTTGCCACAGCAACCGGCTCTTCGACCTGCGCGACCGGGGCTGAGGAGACCGTCTCAAAGGCTATCTGATCGGCTTCAATCACAAAGCAGAGCACCGCAATGATGTCATCTTCCGCAATCGTGCCGTCGAGGGTCGCGGACAGCGAATCCTCGCCTTTCACCACATCCGTTAAGGTGGCCAGGTTGCCCAACTCTTCTTCAAGCAGATCGACTTCATTGGCTTTCAGGCGCGAAAGAACCACGCGCAGTTTGCTCTCTTCCGCGCTGTTTTCCTGTGCGACTGCCTCTTCCTGTATCGCCGTACCGTCGACGACGCTCAGTTTGGCAGCGTTAACCACCGCCGGAGCGGTTTCCCCTTTCGCCTCGAGCGCTAACTGACGTAACGCGTTGCAGATATATTCGAAGCTTGCGGCATCCGGCTCTTCCGAGCTTTTATAGGCGTCGAGCTGTTCCTGCATAATATCTTTCGTTTCCAAAAACAGGTTGATAATGTCGGTATTGAGCTGCATCTCACCGCGCCGGGCTTCATCCAGCAGGTTTTCCATCAAGTGGGTTGTTTCCTGCAAAACGGTAAAGCCGAAAGTACCTGCGCCGCCTTTAATGGAGTGCGCCGCACGAAAAATGGCATTCAGTTGCTCAGAGTCCGGGGCTTCAGGCGCCAAATCAAGCAGGTGCTGCTCCATGTCAGCCAACAGCTCGTCAGCTTCATCAAAAAATGTCTGATAAAAATCGCTAATATCCATGCTCACGCTATCACCTCGGATTGGCTGGTGGCGATGTGGGAACGCTTACCGGCGGGAGTGCCGCTGGCTGTTGTAAGACACTTACCGGCTCATTCTGGCTTTCAGCGTTTTCATGCAAAATGGCCTCTTCTGCCTGCTTGTTCAACACCAGCAGACTTATACGGCGGTTGATGGCGTCATCAGGACCGCGATCGCTCAGACGCATCGTGGCGGCCATGCCTACCACCCGTAATACTTTTCCATCATCCAGACCGCCAACCACCAGCTCGCGACGCGAAGCATTGGCGCGGTCGGCCGACAATTCCCAGTTGCTGTATCCCCGTTCGCCGCTGGCGTACGGGAAATCATCCGTATGACCGGAAAGGCTGATGCGGTTAGGAATACCGTTCAACACCGGCGCAATACCACGCAGAATGTCACGCATGTAAGGTTCAACCTCCGCGCTGCCCGTCTTAAACATCGGGCGATTCTGGCTGTCGATAATCTGAATGCGCAGCCCTTCCTGAACCAGGTCAATCTTCAGGTGCGGCCGCAATGCGCGCAGTTTGGGATCGGACTCAATCAGCTGATCCAGGTCGCCGCGCAATTTGCTCAGACGGCTCTGCTCCATACGCCTTTTCAGTTCATCAATATTGGGTTGCTTGTTCACTTCACCCTGCTGCTGGGTGTAGTCCTCGCCGCCGCCGGGGATCGGACTTTCACTGTTCGCGATGCGATGTCCGCCCGTTATCGCTGTCGCCAGCGGCGTACGGAAATATTCGGCAATTTGAATCAATTCTTTAGGACTGGAGATAGAAATCAGCCACATGACGAGGAAAAAAGCCATCATCGCCGTCATAAAGTCGGCGTAAGCAATTTTCCAGGAGCCATGCGCCCCGCCGTGACCCTTATGTTTCCGCCGTTTTACGACGATAATTGGATGGGGCTGATTCTTCATGCTTCCTCGGTCGTCGTCTGCTGCTGGTTCGGGTTTCTCACTGCGCGTACGTGCTCTTCCAGCTCAATGAACGAAGGACGTTCGCTGGAATACAATGTTTTACGACCAAATTCGACGGCGATCGGCGGCGCATAACCGTTCAGGTTAGAAAGCAGTGTGATTTTTACGCACTGCATCATTTTGGTGGTTTCAGCGCTCTTTTGACGCAGCACGCTGGCGAGTGGCGAGATAAACCCATAGGCCAATAAAATCCCGAGGAATGTCCCCACCATCGCATGGGCGATCAGCGCCCCCAGTTCAGCCGCCGGACGATCGGCGGAAGCCAGCGCATGGACAACCCCCATGACCGCCGCAACGATACCAAATGCCGGTAATGAATCGCCCATCAGCGCCAGGCTGTTGGCAGGAACTTCCGCCTCGCTTTCGTGGGTTTCAATTTCCTCATCCATCAGCGCCTCAATTTCAAAGGTATTCATGTTGCCGCTGATGATCAGGCGCAGATAATCGACGATAAAATCAAGCATGACCGCGTCGGCCAGAATACGCGGATAGCTGGCAAAAATTTCACTCTCTTTCGGGTTTTCAATGTCACGTTCCAGCGAGAACATCCCCTGCTGGCGCGATTTGGCCATCAGGCGATAGAGCAACGCCAGCAAATCCATGTACATCGCTTTTGTGTATTTCGAACGACGAAACAGTAACGGGATCGCCTTTAACGTCCCTTTGATCGCTTTGCCGTTGTTACCGACAATGAATGCCCCGATCCCCGCACCACCGATGATGACGAATTCAGCCGGTTGATAGAGTGCTCCAAGGTGTCCGCCGGTCATCATGTAACCACCGAAAACTGTACCGAGAACTACCAGGTAACCTAATAAGATAAGCACGACATCATCCTTCCGCTGTTGACTAAAACAGGATGTACAGTCGGGCGAATAACACGTCGGCAAGGCAAAAAAAAGCAGCGGTAATTACTTACCGCTGCTGGAGTGTTTGTCCACACCGTATCGGTTAAACAGCCTGTTCGATCTGTTCATCCAGCAGTTGTGGAATAATATCGGCAGCATTTTGGGAAAGTTTACGTCTTTTTACTGCGCGGGACGGCGGCTGGCACAAACTACAGGCAAAACTCCCCGCAGGCTGATGCGCATGGGTAATAAAATTCCCGCCACAGCGATTACAGGTCGATAATTCAAGCAGCCCGCTTTCCACGAAACGCACCAGCGTCCATGCGCGTGTTAACGCCAACAATGGCCCGTCTTCCGCCTGCGGGCACTGTTCCAGATACAGACGGTACGCTTTAATGACCGCATCCACGCCGCTGCACAGACCGGTTTTGAGTAAGAACTGCCAGGCGTTGCAAAACATGGAGGCATGAATGTTTTGCTCCCATGTCATAAACCAGTCCGTTGAAAAAGGAAGCATACCTTTTGGCGGAGGACTGCCGCGTAACTCTTTGTATAATTTGATGAGGCGACCACGACTTAACTGCGTTTCGCTTTCCAGCATTTGCAAACGGGCGCCCAAAGAGATCAATTCCATCGCTAACTGGATATCGCGAGCTTCCTGAACAATGCTTTTTTCACTCATCATCAAGCCCTTTTCTTACGCGCCGCATCATCGGCCTGATTCACATCGTGTAACAGGCGTGTTGAAAGCATGATACCGGTATGAATTTGCTGAAGATCGTCAACGCGAGAATCCTGGGTCAGCTGGGTAACTGTCTGGTGGTTGTCAAAACGGAAATGACATACCAACTGGTTTGTTTCGGCCAATTTAACCATTTGTGGAAGAGTCAGAGTACCCAACGTGTTCGCCATCTCTTCACTGATACCAAGGCGGAACATCGCGGATGCTTTGTCCTGAACGATCAGACGCTGTGCAAGGAGTAAATATGACAGATTGATGTCATAAATGTGTTTCAGCAACTCGGATGTATGCATTGTTCCCATCCAGAATAACCAACTTTATTTTTATGCGGTGTAACCGCACCCCGTGATGTCGCCGGGAATCCCCGGTAAAAAAAGCAAAAAGGTCAAATGCATAGCCACGCCCAGGCACCGATGCATACAGTAAAACCCCCCTTAATGGGGTGTCAGGTTTTTACACGTTTACATGATTTATTACAAAATGCCTAAGATTTTTCCTAATTCGACGCAACTCTACTCGTCAGCACGAACACATACAACGGAGCCGGGCTGCGAATTTGAGAAATATGTGATCCAGATCACATAAATCATCCAAATACTTAACATAAATCCATCAGTTGAACTTTTATTTTGATTATTTTTTAGCCTTTCGTTCAGTTTTTCTATTCCAGATACACGAATATGTGCGTAAATAATCACTCATGCGTTATGTTTAGCACCGTTAAAATAACATCTGAAAATATCCCCCCTCCTGAATATTCCTGTCGGGGACATAAAATAATTTAATCGTTTCTAAACAACCACTTAAATATTAAGCAGGGTTAACCAATAGACGGTATCTATGATGCATAACAAGTTAATTTTTGTTACATCGTAATTAACATTTTGTTTTCATAATTGGTCGATTTAAGTTAAAGCGCGCAATAACGTTTACAATGTGCGTTATGCCACTATTCCATTTATAAGAATAATTAATGAATTATTATGATAACCTTCACACTATCGTCACAGGAAAACATTGCAGAATTCGACTAAACAGAGTAAAGCTGAAGAAGAAACCTCATATTCTTGCAATAAGGAGCGAGTTATGAGCTATACGCATATTCTTGTCGCCGTCGCCGTTACCCCCGAAAGTCAGCAGCTGTTAGCGAAAGCTGTCTCCATTGCTCGTCCCGTCAATGCCCGCATTAGCCTGATTACCCTCGCCTCTGATCCCGAGCTGTATAATCAATTCGCCGCCCCCATGCTGGAAGATTTGCGGGAGGTGATGCATGAAGAGACGCAGGATTTTCTCGACAAACTGAGTGCGAAGGCAGACTACCCGATTGAACAAACGTTCATTACTTACGGGGAGTTAAGCGCGCATATTCTGGATGTGTGTCGTAAGCAGCAGGTGGATTTGGTCATTTGCGGCAATCATAATCACAGCTTCTTTTCGCGAGCGTCCTGCTCAGCGAAAAGTGTCGTTAGCGCCAGTGAAGTTGATGTATTGCTGGTTCCGCTTGCCGGTGATTAGCGGGCGTCAGGCAAGCTTTGGGAAGGTGGCGACCTTATTGCGATGCAGCGTTTCAGCGCTACGTGGCGCGACATCCTTTAGGTCGCGAATAAACCGTTGCTGCCAGTGATTAATATCATTTTTAATAATCGTCTCAAGCATTTCCGCGTGGCGTGAAATGCGTTCGGCAAGCGGCATGGTCAACGCGCGGTGGAGCGCTACGGCCACATCATCCCGATCATAAGGGTTAACAATGAGCGCGGACGTCAACTCATTTGCCGCACCGGCAAACTGCGACAAAACGAGAACGCCGGGATTTGCCGGGTCCTGCGCGGCGACAAACTCTTTCGCGACCAGATTCATGCCATCCCGCAGCGGGGTCACTAACCCGACATCCGAGTAGCGGAACACCTTCATCAGCAGCTTGCGATCAAAGTGCTGGTTAAGATAGTAGAGCGGCGTCCAGCCAAGCTGTCCATATTTACCGTTGATACGCCCTGCTTCCGTCTCCAGTTGGTGGCGGATATCCTGATAAGCCTGCACTTCACCACGCGAGGTCGGCGCTATTTGCGTATAGCGAATTTTCCCGTGGTGCTGGGGGTATTTCTCCAGCAGCGCTTCATACGCCTGGAAACGCTCCGGTAATCCTTTGGAGTAATCCAGACGCTCGACGGAAAAAATGTTTTGCACATTTTTCAGCTCCGCTTTTAGCTGCGCCAGTTTCGGCGGCAACGGCCCGGAAGCCTGTTGTGCGATCTCGTCAGGTTCAATGCCAATAGGATAGACCTCAGTGCGGAAGGATTTCCCCCATGCCGAGTGGCTCTTACTGCCGCGCGTGGTTACTCTGGTCTGGCTTGACAGACTGTCCAGAAATGCCAGGCGGTCGTTTTCCGTCTGGAATCCCAGTAAGTCAAAATCACACAGTTGTTCCAGCAGCGTATCGTGCGGCGGCAAGGCATTGAAAATTTCCGGCGTCGGGAAAGGAATATGCAAGAAAAAGCCGATGCGATTATTCACGCCCCGCTTGCGCAATTCACTGGCAAACGGCAATAAATGATAGTCATGAACCCAGATAATATCGTCATCTTTCAGTAAGGGCAGCAGCTTATCCGCCAGCAGCGCATTCACCCGTGAATACCCTTCCCACGCGGGGCGCTGGAACTGCACCAGATCGAGTCGATAATGGAAGGCAGGCCATAAGACCGCATTCGAAAACTGGCAATAATATTCCTCGTAGTCCTGCTCGCTCAGATTAAAAGACGCCCAGGTCATATTGCCTCGTGTGACCTTTTTTAACGGCTTATCCTCGTTGCCCGTCTCGCCACTCCAGCCGAACCACAATCCGCCCGCCGCTTTCAACGCGCCCAGTACGCCAACTGCCAGGCCACCCGCGCCGCCTTTATTATCCGGGGGAGCAATTCGATTAGATACTACGACTAAACGACCCATAGCCATCTCTCCTGTCATTCATTAATTTTTTTTCTTGTTGTGGATTGTTAATTTCTTCCAGCCAGCGCCAGACCTCAGGAACGCCTGCCAGACGTCCTGTTGCCCGGGTCGCCCCGGCACCCACTTTGACTGAAATCCCTCCCAAATTATTGACGACGTCAAAGCCCGCCTCATCCGTCAAGTCATCGCCCACAAAGACAGGGATACGCCCTGCAAATGGCGCTTCTTGCATAAACGCGGCAATGGCCTCCCCTTTGTTCGCGCCTTTCGGTTTAATTTCCACCACGCATTTACCCGGCTGAAGCGCAAGCTGCGGCCATTTCTGCGTAATGTGCTGCGCCAGCGCCAGCAACGTCGCCTCATGCTGCGGCGCCTGCCGGTAATGCAGCGCAAAGGCCATGCCTTTCGCTTCCAGTTCCGCCCCTGGAAGATTTCCCAGCGCGGCGTGCAGCTGCGCGCTGACATCGCGTGCTATCGCCTGCGGAAGGCGCACGATATGGGTATTACCATTGATGTCACGGCGTTCCGCCCCATGCACCCCGGCGAGGGGAAAGCAAAAGGGGGCTGAGAGCGCATCAAGCTCAGCCATTGAGCGCCCTGAAATCAATGCCAGCGCCCCTGCGTTATGCGTCGAGAGGCGGTGTAACAGCTGGAGAATATTGTGCGGCACCACCACCTGATCCGGGTGTGGTTTAATCTCCGCCAGCGTCCCATCAAGATCGAAAAAATAAGCATATTTTGCGGACAGTTCGGGGGATACGGTTAACGGTTCTGCCACCCTGTTCTCCTCCTTAATCATCGTTTTTGAGGCGCGCGGATCGGCCCCATTAGCCATGTAAGTATAGACAGTGTGACGCTGCTCGCCATTTAGAAAGACAATAGCCAGCCGGGGTAGCGGCTGGCTATCGGGAGGAGCTAAACTAAATAGTTACGGTTTATTTCATTAAACGGTGCGCTTCGCCTTTTGTTTGTAACGGTCGAAGATTACCGCTGCCAGCAGGATTAAGCCGCGCACGACGTACTGCGCAAAGGGGGAAATGTTCAGCAGGTTCATGGCGTTTTCCACCGTCCCCAGAATCAACACCCCCGCGACCACATATGAGATTTTTCCGATGCCGCCCTTGAGGGAGACACCGCCTAATACGCAGGCTGAAATCACAATCAGTTCATAACCAATGGAGGTCATTGGCTGGCCGCTGGTCATACGCGACGCCAGGATAATCCCCGCCGCCGCCGACACCAGCCCGGAGAGAACGAAGATAATGATCTTCGTGCGTACTACCGGCACCCCGGCCAGACGCGCCGCTTCTTCATTCCCGCCAATCGCCAGCGTATTGCGGCCAAACGTGGTTTTATTCAGCAATAAACCAAAGATAACCAGGCACCCTACCGTTAACCAGATCGGTGCAGGTAGCCCAAACCAGTTGGCGTACCCGAGGGTGAAGAAGCGCTCATCTTCAATCCCTACCGCTTTACCGTCAGAGATGATATAGGCCAGACCACGAACAATCTGCATCGTGGCGAGCGTGGTAATCAGGGCGTTGATCTTTAAACGCGCGATAACAAAACCGTTCACCAGTCCGCAAAGTATGCCCAGCAGCAGCCCGGCAGCCACGCCAATCCACAGGCTTTCGGTCATATTGATGACCACGGCGGTGGTGACGCCGGCACAGGCAATCACCGAGGCGACGGAGAGGTCAAAATCGCCGGACGCCAGACAAAACAGCATCCCGCACGCCACCATACCCGACATCGAAATCGCCAGCCCCAGCCCCTTCATGTTGATGAACGTGGCAAAGTTAGGCACAAAGATCGCACACGCCAGGAACAGGACGGCGAACACCACCAGCATGCCGTATTGATCCCAGATACGCCCGAAGCTAAACGGCGACTTAGGTGCGCCAGAACCGGATGTAGTTACAGAAGACATCTTACTCTCCTTTACTCAGGCGACAGCCTGGCTGACTTTAGGCATAGCAAGGCTCAGGGCCTGCCGTTCATCCGCCTGTTCGTGAAGTAATTCACCGGCGATCTCACCTTCACGCATCACCACAATACGGTCGGCAACACCAAGAACTTCCGGCAGATCGCTGGAGGCAAACAGCACGGCCACACCGCGCGCCGCCAGCGCGTAAATAACGTTGTAGATCTCGTGTTTTGCGCCGACATCGATACCGCGCGTCGGCTCATCAAGCAAAATGACCTTCATCTCTTCCGATAACCAGCGTCCCAGAATCGCCTTCTGTTGATTCCCCCCGGAGAGATTCATAATGAGTTGCTCAGCACCTGGCGTTTTTATATTGAGGGAGCGAATATGGTGTTCGGCATTGCTCTCTTCCCAACCGTTATTGATCAGGCACCCGCCCAGCACATGCTTACGCCGGGCGCTGATGTTGATATTGTCGCGAACCGAATGCACAGGAATGATCCCCTCCGCTTTGCGATCTTCCGGGCACAGCATCATGCCTGCCGCAATCGCGTGCGCCGGTTTGCGGATATCAATGGGCTGCTCATCAATGAACACCTGTCCTTCGGTGATGCGCGTTCCGCCGAACAGCCCTTTCATTAATTCACTGCGCCCGGCGCCAACCAGACCAAACAGGCCGACAATTTCGCCGCTGCGTACGGATAAGCTGACAGGCGCGCGAACGCCAGGCGCTTTCACCTCTTGCAGCCGCAGCCGCTCTGCGCCACAGGCGCGAGGCTGCCAGCCGTAGATATCGCCGAGATCGCGCCCAACCATCGCCTGAACCAGCGCGTCATGGTTAACCTGCTGCATATCGGTAAACGTTTTAACGTAGCGGCCATCTTTAAACACGGTAATGGCATCGCTCAGTGCAAAGATCTCTTCCATACGGTGCGACACATACAGAATGACGCGCCCTTCTTTGCGCAGTTCGCGAATCACCCGGAACAGGTTCTCGATCTCCCTGGCGGAGAGCGAGCTGGTCGGTTCATCGAAAGCGATAATTTTGGCGTTACGCGCTAACGCTTTCGCAATCTCCACCATTTGCCACTGGCCAATCGAGAGGTATTTCAGCGGGGTATCCGGGGAGATATCCATCCCCAGATGTTGTAACTGAAGACCGGCTTCGTAGTTGAGCAGCGTCCGGTTAACAATCCCCCCTTTATGCGGGAGCTGGCCGAGATAGATATTCTCCGCAACGGTCATTTCCGGCACGAGGTGCAGTTCCTGGTAAATAATGGCGACACCGGCATTCAGTGCAGCCGTGGTGTCGGCAAAGGTCATCTCTTGCCCACGGATCGCCAGCGATCCCGTGGTTGGCGCATAGTTGCCGCTGAGAATTTTTAAGAGTGTGGACTTCCCGGCGCCATTTTCGCCCATCAGCGCATGCACCTGACCGGCATAACAGTCAAAACTGATATCCGTCAGCGCCTTAACGCCAGGGAACGTTTTCCCGATGCCGCGAAATGAGAGATATGGGGTGGGCTGTTGCATAACGTCTCCGTGAGTCAGGATTTTGCCGGATGACGGCGTTGCCTTATCCGGCCTACTGAATACGCAATTCGCAGGCCGGATAAGCCGTTTTCGCGTCGCCATCCGGCATTTGTGTTACTTGCCGCCTAAACCTTTTTTCGCCAGTTCTTCTTTGAAGTTGTCACGGGTGATCAGCACCACGTCGGTCACTTCAGTGAATTTTGGCGGTTCCGCATCTTTGGTTACCCAGTTGTAGAGCATTTCACTGGATTTATAGCCGTGTACGTCCGGGCTGGGCAGCAACGAGCCGTAGAATCCTGTCGCCTGCGCTTTTGACAGTTCGCTGATCGCATCCACACCGTTAATGCCGATGCCGATAACGTCCGCCGCCTTAAAGCCCTGACCTTCGGTGGCGCGCACGCCGCCCAGCACGGTGTTGTCATTCATGCCGACAATCAGCCAGTGTTTCACTTCAGGGTGTTGAACCAGCATAGAGTTAGCGGCATCGAATGCGCCGGGAATATCATTGGATTTCGTTGGAACCTGATAGATCTGTTTTTCCGGGAAGCCCGCAGCTTTCAGCGCTTCCATCGAGCCGGATGTGCGGCGACGCGCGGTATCCAGTTCATTAGCGGTAATCGCCATCACCGCCGTTTCCTTCACATCCCAGCCGCGGTTTTGCATCTCCTTATACAGCTCCTGCCCCTGGCGCTCGCCAATTTTCGTGGCCGCCATCATCACCAGCGGTACGGTGTCCATTGGCTTACCTTTCGCGTTGACGAACTGATCGTCCACGGCGATCACCTTCATGTCATACCCACGCGCCTTCGCAACGATCGCTGAACCCAGTTTCGGGTCCGGGGTACAAATAACGAAGCCTTTTGCCCCACTCGCCGCCAGGCTGTCGATGGCGTTCAGGGTTTTCTCACCGTCCGGCACCGCAATTTTAATGACCTCAAAACCCAGATCTTTCCCGGCTTTATCGGCAAATTTCCATTCTGTCTGGAACCAGGGTTCCTCCGGTTGTTTCACCAGAAAACCGAGCTTCATGGTTTCAGCGATAGCGGATTGTGACATAACGGCAGCCAGACCGATGGCTGCCAGCGCTTTAGTAAATTTGTGCATGGTTAACTCCAGCTTTAGCGTTCTTTTATGTAGGGTAAAATCGAACGATTCTTTGTAATTTAGCCGTAAAACAAGGTATTACCTTAAAAGCCAAGGATTGATACCCGTGCTGGTGTTAGTTGTAGCGGGAAATTGATTCTCCATAGGAGAGCGGCATCACACCGCAGAATTACAGTAATTGCGTACATAAATTCAGCGGAAAATGACATAAAAAAAAAAGGTTTTGTCAGACAAATAAAAAAGAGGTAGCAGATTAGTCCATAACATCAGCCAGCAAATCCTTGTCCCCGAATGCAGGCGCATCCGGGGAAATATGCTTTACCAGGCATAGTAAATATGATCGGCATGATCGCGAACAGAAGCGTCATCCCCTGACAGACGAGCAGCCAGCGTCAGCGCAAAATCAAAAATATGCCCTAACCCTTTGCCGCTCAAGAGATTGCCATCTTCCACGACCGGCGCATCAACATATTCACCGTCAGTCACATTTTCCCATAGGTCGCCAGAGCAGACGTAACGGCGTCCTTTCAGCAGACCATTGCCCCCCAGCACACGCGCTGCGGCGGAGCAGACCGGACAGATCAGTTTACCCGCAGCGTCATGGCGGGAAACGAAGTCGATCACCTGCGCGCTGGCGGCCAGATTAGCGCTCCCCTGCGGGCCGCCGGGCAAGACGATGGCGTCATACAACGTGTCCAGACGCCCGGCGAGGGTGTTGTCCGCAACCATTGGAATATCGTGATAACTCACTACCGCGCGAGATTCCGCGCAGGCCAGCGTTTCAACATCAATATTCAGGCGACGCAGAATATCAATAGTGACCACGGCTTCTGCTTCTTCGAATCCTGGCGCCAGCAGGACAGCGACCTTTTTCATTTACGACTCCTCGCTTTACTCGTGTTAATCACACCGAAATGACGAATTGTTCATTCGGTTATATTTAAAAAATGGGCAAAAATGATCTGGCGCAAAAAACGTTGTCGATAATTTCGGCCAGAACTGTTTCGCCCGCTAATTATTCGATCCTAACACGCCGGTGTATTTTCTTTTGTGATATGAAACATCATTTCAAAAATAAATATCAACTTAAAATCACGTAAAATCAATCATATACATAAACACTCGTTATATTCTTTCATTCTCCGTCAGCGATATACCTTCAGCAAACTGTAAAAAAATATAAACATTGGGATTTAAGGATTTTCTTATAGCCGTACTGGCGCTATGCTTATTTTCGATCGGCAACGGAATCAGCTTTTTGATCACATAAAGGACCGGCAGAACGGATTTATTCTGCTAACAGTATTCATTGCGCATACATGAGTAACGCGCATCACCCTTTCTGGAAATAAGGATATTGATATGGCGACAGCTGGAATGGTTCATAAGCTCAACACCCAAATGAACCTTGAGTTTTACGCATCTAACCTCTACCTCCACCTGAGCGACTGGTGTTTTGACCACAGTCTGACCGGCACGGCGACCTTTCTTCGTACCCAGGCGCAGGGAAACGTGACCCAAATGATGCGCATGTTCAATTTTATGAAGAACGCAGGCGCCAACCCCATCGTGAGAGCCATTGATGTTCCCGGCGAAGAATTAACCTGTCTTGAAGAGTTATTTCAAAAAACGCTGGATGAGTATCAGCAACGCGCCAGTACGCTCTCACGCTTAACCGACGAAGCCAAAGCAATGAATGACGCGCCAACGCTCAACTTTCTCCACGACCTGGAAAAAGATCAGCAGCAGGATGGCGTTCTGTTACAGACGATTCTCGATGAAGTTCGCAGCGCAAAACGCGCGGGATTGTGTATGGTGCAAACGGACAAACACTTACTCAACGTCGTCAACTATCAACACCACTAACCGCTATATTGCCACGACGTTACGCCTCCCGTGCCGGGAGGCTGTTACGCAGTCGCTTTACTTTAGTGCGCTTCGTCCTGCGGTGTGAATTTCAGCTCAATCAACGCAATCGCCTTTTGAATGGCCCGCATAGTAACCGGGTCCGCTGCGGCAGGGTGGCTGGTAAAATCGATGTTTTTCAACTGGCTGGACATCTTTTCCCGAACTTCAACCGGGGCAATAACG
Source organism: Citrobacter sp. CK206 (assembly GCF_030333125.1). Taxonomy (NCBI): domain Bacteria; kingdom Pseudomonadati; phylum Pseudomonadota; class Gammaproteobacteria; order Enterobacterales; family Enterobacteriaceae; genus Citrobacter; species Citrobacter sp. CK206. Next base: position 325,302 of record NZ_JAOWGM010000030.1, on the reverse strand, counting down.
TCAATAACATCCAGAATCTGTTTGATAACTAACTGGCAGGCAACAACGTCAGAGACCAGTTCCTGATCGGCGTTCAGTGGTTGGGACATAGTAAGCTCCTTATAGAAAGGCCGCCATAGTACCCATTCAGGAGAAGAAACGGTAGCAAAGCAAACGCGGTAAGCCGGATAAACGCCACGTTATCCGGCTGGCATGACACATTAACCGAGAATGTCGCGAACGAACGCTTCGATCTCTTTATCCTGGCAATTGTCAAAGAAACACTGCTGGAAACGTGGGCCGGAGACCGCCGTTTTCACCAGTTCAGGATCGATGGCGCGCAGTGTATCCAGATAGTTTTCTTTCACCACCGCCGCTTTCACCTGGTTCAGAATGCCCGCGTTACGTACCTGCGGTTCTTTACGTTCTGGTGGATACCCTTCCCCGTTACGGCCGGTGAATGCTTTTTCAAAGATGAAACGCACATTCAACTCCGCACCCCAGCCAAAGCCTTTTGCGAATGGCAGAGAAAGCGCATTACCGTTGTTAATCTGCGCAAACAGGAACGCATCCGCCGGGTCGATGCAGTAGCCGCACACCACGCCCGGATGAATGTTCAGCGACATCAGCGCGCCCTGCCCGGTGCCGCAACCCGTCACAACAAAATCCACCGCTTTGGCGTTAAGCAGAATGCTGGCCATAATACCAAGGTGGATATAAGTCAGATGATGGTCGTTTTCATCGCTCATCCCGACGTTGAAAACAGGGAATCCCTTTTCATCCGCTACCGCTTTAAGCTCGCGATGAATGGTGGCATTTTTAGCTGCCTGGCTGTTTTCCATCATCAGTGCAATTTTCATTCTGTCTTCTCCTGAATGCGTCGCGGGAACCCCCGCCGTGAGTCGTTGACGTATACGTCACATTACTATCTCGCAAACATACTTTCAAATTTAGTGAAAAATGGTTTTAAAAAATTAAGATGTGCTCACACTTTTCCCGTATCGCACAAAGAGCCGGTGTCGTTGGGATTAATCATGGACAATTCTTAAGCTATTCAGGCCATTGAATGTCTACTGTTCAAGATAGGATGTGCTGTCACCGGATTCTCAGAGCGATATTATGAAAACCTTTATCCTTGGCCTCTCACTCATAGCCCTGACGGGATGTACCCTCACCAAGCAAGCGCAGGTCAGTGAAACCAACCCGACAAGCGGGATTGTCCGCCTCAGTTATAACCAGGCGATGATGCAAACGGCGCGCGCAGATGATTATGTTGCGCACGGTACGGCGACACGCGAATGTCAGCAGATGGGATACGCCAACGCCATCGCATTCGGTCAGCCAGTGTCAACCTGTAGCGTTTATGCCGGTTCGCTGTGCATGAACACCAGAATCACGCTGTCTTATCAGTGTCAGGGCGTAGCCATCCAGCCAATATCCGCTGGCGGGTATTAATATCTTTAGCCAGCATGACGCTGCTGGCTTTAATTATTCTCATTGCATATTTTTATATTTAATAGCGTTAATGCGTTTTATTCCCATTCGCATTTTTAATAATTAAATTTATTATTTTACCTTTTGCAAATAATTAAATAACAAATTATAGTGACGCCACATCAACGTATAATGATTCTTTGTGGAGCGGAACCATGCTGAAAACAGAAATGATCGACAAACTGAATGAGCAAATGAACCTTGAATTATATTCTTCTCTGCTCTACCAACAGATGAGCGCATGGTGCAGCTACCATAGCTTTGAAGGGGCGGCAGCGTTCCTGCGTCGTCACGCGCAGGAAGAGATGACGCATATGCAGCGCCTGTTCGATTATCTGACCGATACCGGTAGCTTACCGTGCATCAATACGATCTCTTCGCCTGCTGCCGAATATGCTTCACTGGATGAACTGTTCCGCGCCACCTACGAACACGAACAATTAATTACGCAGAAAATTAATGAACTGGCGCATGCCGCGATGACCAACCAGGATTATCCGACATTCAACTTCCTGCAATGGTATGTCGCTGAACAGCATGAAGAAGAGAAGTTATTTAAATCTATTATTGATAAATTAACGCTGGCAGGGAAAAGCGGTGAAGGTCTGTACTTCATCGATAAAGAACTGTCTACGCTTGATACCCAAAACTAAAATTAAACGGTGAGGCCCCCTCACCGTTTAGGCTCAATGGCGGCAGATCTTGCTTTCATGCGTAGAGAAGCCGTCATCCTTCGCAATAAACTTACCCTTCGCCGCCAGAAACGCCACCAGCTCCGCCGCCGTCATATCAGCAGCCGAACAGGTATGAAAACGCGCCTGTTCACCAAAACGCGCCGTAATCGCCGCTTCCAGGCTGGCATTCGAATACTGCTCGCCTGACTCAATCATCATATTCAGCACTTCGTGGCCGTGAATAGAATCCATACATCCTCCTCAATAAAGCCTGTAGCCTACCGGGAGCCAGTGAATAGCGCTTTGCGCTAACGCAGGTTTACATGCACAGCCGATGCAATCGTGGTGGCGCACGCCTTCATGCCAATTTTCGTAAACAATGGTATACACATGTTGTAACGGTCATTTGACGAAAATAATGTTATGCCTTACCCTGCGCCGCAGATATAACCGTTGATTATCTCTGGGACAGAGGAAAGCGTGAAAAATAGAACTCTGGGTAGTGTTTTTATCGTGGCGGGCACCACTATCGGCGCCGGTATGCTGGCGATGCCGTTGGCCGCCGCTGGCGTTGGTTTCAGCGTCACACTGGCGTTATTGATTGGGTTATGGGCATTGATGTGCTACACCGCGCTGTTGCTTCTGGAAGTATATCAGCACGTTCCGGCAGATACCGGGTTAGGAACGTTGGCAAAACGCTACCTCGGACGTTATGGGCAATGGATCACCGGCTTTAGCATGATGTTTCTGATGTATGCGCTCACAGCGGCCTATATCAGCGGGGCCGGCGAACTGCTGGCCTCAAGCATCAGCGACTGGACGGGCGCCGATATGTCTCCGGCGATGGGCGTTTTGCTGTTCACCGTGGTTGCCGGCGGCGTCGTGTGCGTCGGAACCTCGCTGGTCGATCTGTTCAACCGCTTTCTCTTCAGCGCCAAAATTATCTTCCTGATCGCCATGCTGGCGCTGCTGATGCCGCATATTCATAAAGTGAATCTGCTTACGCTGCCGCTGCAACAGGGTCTGGCGTTATCAGCAATTCCGGTCATTTTTACGTCGTTCGGTTTTCACGGCAGCGTACCCAGCATCGTCAGCTATATGAACGGTAATATTCGCAAACTGCGATGGGTATTTATCACCGGTAGCGCAATCCCGCTGGTGGCATACATTTTCTGGCAGCTTGCCACGCTCGGCAGTATCAACTCCTCTACCTTTATGGGCTTGCTGGCCGATCATGCCGGGTTAAATGGCCTGTTGCAGGCCTTGCGTGAGGTGGTTGCCTCGCCGCACGTTGAACTGGCGGTGCATCTGTTTGCCGACCTGGCGCTGGCGACATCGTTTTTGGGTGTGGCGCTGGGATTGTTTGATTATCTGGCAGACCTGTTCCAGCGACGTAACACCGTTGCCGGGCGTCTGCAAACCGGCGCGATTACCTTCCTGCCGCCACTGGCGTTCGCACTCTTTTACCCACGCGGCTTTGTGATGGCGCTGGGGTACGCTGGCGTCGCGCTGGCGGTGCTGGCGTTGCTGATCCCTTCCCTGCTCGCGTGGCAAAGCAGGAAGCATAATCCGCAGGCAACGTATCGCGTCGCGGGCGGCGTTCCGGCATTAGCCCTCGTCTTCACCTGTGGGATAGTGGTGATCGGCGTACAGTTCTGTATCGCCGCCGGGCTACTGCCTGAAGTGGGATAAAACAAAAGGGGCCTAAGCCCCTTTTTTGTGTTTAGTGCAGACAGCACTGTTTATATTTTTTACCGCTGCCGCAGGGGCAAGGATCGTTGCGCCCTACCTTTACTTCCGCTCTTACCGGCACCTGCACCGGCGTTTCCTGCGGGTGCGCCATCCAGTACGCGTGTAAATCCAGGGCCGCCAGACGAATCGCGTTAACGCTCTCTTCAAACGCTTCTGGTGACATTTTTTCAACCACGGCGAAGTTCTCTTCCGTACCGTGCAGCGCAATGGCTTTCAGCGCGGGTTGTAGCGTATCCGGTAAGGTGGACCAGTCAGAGAGTGTGACCCCGCGCATATAGCCAAAGCACCACTCTTCCACGATGGTCAGCTCATGACCTTCGACTTCACGCAGACCGAACAGCGGTTCAAACTGTTCCGGGAACTCATTAAGCCTGTCTGCCGTATCCGCCATATGCTGAAACGCCAGTTCCATAAAACGCGTCATCTCCTTTTCAGAGGACCAGCGCGGAACATACTGCGCCCCACCCCATACCGCGACCAGCCATTGCTCTGGCTCAATCTCATACGGCGAACTGAGTACAGCCGTCAGTAAACCATCCAACTCTGACACATCCAGAATCGCGTGATCGGTATTGTACTTTGTCAGTACATCATCCAGCCATTCCAGCTCGCTTTCGTTTAACGGTCCTGTTTTCATAACGCTTTTCCTCAGTGAAATACTCTCGCCCGCAATTATCTTACATGGCTGACGAAGTAAGGGATACTTATTGGGGAAGGAATGGCAGACAAGATCATCAGCGAACAGATGACAGACACAAAAAAACCACCCGGAGGTGGTTTTACGACACTGCTTATTGCTTTGATTATTCTTGTCTTTCCCATGGTACCCGGAGTGGGACTTGAACCCACACAGCGCGAACGCCGAGGGATTTTAAATCCCTTGTGTCTACCGATTCCACCATCCGGGCTCGGGAAGAAAGTGGAGGCGCGTTCCGGAGTCGAACCGGACTAGACGGATTTGCAATCCGCTACATAACCGCTTTGCTAACGCGCCATATTCTTCAGGCTTTTCAGCCGGACACCCGCTATTGCCGATGTCTTTAAACTGGAGCGGGAAACGAGACTCGAACTCGCGACCCCGACCTTGGCAAGGTCGTGCTCTACCAACTGAGCTATTCCCGCATCATCAAGTAACTTTGTTAATCACTTGATTTTGTTATCGTCTGGCAACCTGCGCCGCCGTTCGATGCGTTGCATTCTACTTACCTGACGCAACGAGTCAACGATATTTTTCGCCACCCACGATCGTTTGCTGAAATTTGCGGCGAAACGATCACTGATCAAGCAAATCCCCGCGAGCAGCGCTCAAATACTGGAACATAGACCACAGCGTCAGCACGGCAGCAACGAAGAAAAGCGCGATCCCGGCATATTCCACCCAAATGTTTGGACGCCACAGCAGCCACGCCAGCGCCGCCATTTGCGAGGTGGTTTTCACTTTGCCGATCCAGGAGACCGCCACGCTGCTGCGTTTGCCCAGCTCGGCCATCCATTCACGCAGCGCGGAAATAATAATTTCACGCGCAATCATGGTCGCGGCAGGCAGCGTCACCCACCAGCTGTGATAATGCTCCGTCACCAGCACCATGGCGATCGCCACCAGCACCTTATCCGCCACCGGATCAAGGAACGCGCCAAAACGCGTACTCTGGTTCCAGCGACGCGCCAGGAAACCGTCGAACCAGTCGGTCACGGCGGCGATACAGAAGATTAGCGCGGTAACGAAGGGAGCCCATGTAAATGGCAGATAAAACACCAATACAAAGAATGGGATCAGAATGACGCGAAACAGCGTGAGCAACGTAGGGATATTAAATTGCATAGTGACGGGTAACTATCTGTTGTCAGAGAAATTACCCCTATGTTGCTACAGAGACCTCAATGTTTCAACGAGTAGAAGATCTTTTCTGCCAGACCTTGCGAAATACCCGGCACTTTTGCAATTTCCTCAACACTCGCGTTACGTAGTCCTTGCAAACCGCCCATATATTTCAACAGCATTTGTCGACGTTTTGGCCCGACGCCTTCGATAGTTTCCAGCGTGCTGGTGTTTTTCACCTTCGCCCGTTTTTTGCGGTGCCCGCTGATGGCGTGATCGTGCGATTCATCGCGGATATGCTGAATAACGTGCAGCGCAGGCGAATCCGGCGGCAGGCTAAAGCCCTCCCCTTCGGGTTCAAAGAACAACGTCTCCAGACCGGCTTTACGATCGGCGCCTTTAGCAACGCCCAGCAATAAAGGATGATTTTTATCCCACGGCACATCCAGTTCAGCAAAAACGGTCTTCGCCTGACCAAGCTGGCCTTTACCGCCATCAATCAGAATAACGTCAGGAATCTTACTTTCTTCAATCGCCTTGCCATAGCGTCGGCGCAGAACCTGATTCATCGCCGCATAATCATCGCCCGGCGTAATTCCGGTAATGTTGTAGCGACGATACTCCGCACGCAGCGGCCCGTTAGCGTCAAAAACCACGCAGGAGGCCACCGTCTGTTCTCCCATCGTGTGGCTGATGTCAAAACACTCCATCCGCTTCACCGCAGGCAGCTTCAGCACGCTTGCCAGCGCGGTCAGACGCTGTGTGATCGTCGATTGCTGCGACAGTTTGCTGATCAGCGCCGTCGCGGCATTGGTTCGCGCCAGCTTCAGGTAACGAGCGCGATCGCCGCGCGGTTTGGTCTGCACATTAATGCGCCGCCCGGCCAGTTCGGACAAAGAATCCGCCAGCAGCGTTTTATCGCTCAGGTTGAAATCCAGCAGGATCTCTCCTGGCAGCGTGCGCATCTGGCTGCCTTGCAGATAGAACTGGCCGACGAACGTTTCCACCACTTCGCCCAGTTCCGTCCCGTTCGGCACTTTCGGGAAATAGCTACGGCTGCCCAGCACCTTGCCCTGGCGGATAAAAAGCACATGCACACAGGCCATACCCGCATCGAACGCCACGCCGATAACGTCCAGATCGTCGCCAGTATTGGAGACAAACTGTTTCTCAGTAACGCGGCGCACAGCCTGAATTTGGTCGCGTATGCGCGCGGCCTCTTCAAATTCCAGATTCTGGCTGGCTTTTTCCATTCGGGCGATCAATTGGGTCAGAACCTGATCGTCTTTCCCGGATAAAAACAGCCGAACGTACTCCACCTGCTGCGCATACTCATCTTCACTCACCAGTCCTTCTACGCACGGCCCGAGGCAGCGGCCAATCTGATATTGCAGACAAGGACGCGAGCGGTTGCGGTAGACGCTGTTTTCGCACTGACGAATGGGAAAGACTTTTTGCAGCAGGGCCAGGGTTTCACGCACGGCATACCCGTTCGGGAACGGGCCAAAGTATTCACCTTTGGCATGTTTCGCCCCGCGATGCATTGCCAGGCGTGGATGGGTGTCACCGCTGAGAAAGATGAAAGGATAGGATTTATCATCGCGCAATAACACGTTATAGCGCGGTTGATACAATTTGATGTAGTTGTGTTCGAGCAATAGCGCTTCGGTCTCGGTATGCGTCACCGTGACATCAATTTGCTGAATTTGCGCAACCAATGCTTCGGTTTTTCGCGAAGCAAGGTTGCTGCGGAAATAGCTGGAAAGCCGTTTTTTCAGGTCTTTCGCTTTACCGACATAAATAACCGTACCACCGGCATCATACATACGATAAACGCCGGGTTGGCTGGTCACGGTTTTTAAAAATGCTTTCGCATCAAACAGAACACTCACTAGCTTGTTAACGTCTCCGCATTACACAGGCCGTGGCGAATTGCCAGGTGAGTCAACTCAACATCACCATGAATGTTTAGTTTACTGAACATTCTGTAGCGATAGCTGTTCACCGTTTTAGGACTGAGATTCAGTTGTTCTGAGATCTCATTAACCTTCTGGCCCCTGGTGATCATCAGCATAATCTGCAACTCGCGTTCAGACAAACTGGCAAAAGGCGTTTCTGTTTTCTCAGGCTCAATCTGGCTCAGCGCCATCTGTTGAGCGATATCTGAAGCAATATAACGCTGCCCGGAAAAAACCGAACGAATCGCGCTGACCACTTCCTGAGGCGCAGCGCCTTTACTCAGATACCCTGCGGCTCCGGCCTGCATGACTTTCGCCGGTAGCGGGTTTTCCGTATGGATCGTCAGCATGATCACTTTAATATCAGCGCTTGAGCGGGCAATTTTGCGCGTCGCCTCAAGACCGCCGATTCCGGGCATGTTCATGTCCATCAGCACAACGTCGACGGCGTTCGCGCGGCACCACTTTACGGCGTCCTCGCCACAACAGGCTTCACCGACAACCTTTATGCCCTTTATATCTTCCAGAATGCGTCGTATCCCTGCGCGCACCAGTTCGTGGTCATCAACAAGAAGAACGTTGATCAAAGGAATATCTCCAGAATAGGGATAACGCTACTGATAGTTAATCGACCCTATATTAGCGGGTTTTATCTCAACTTTGAAACGTAAAAAACGTGGGGCATTCGATTTTGCTCTCGTTTTTGGAAATTAGATTGTACGCTTCGTGGAAACTCCCACAGCTAACGGCCTTTTTTTACCCTCTATTTCTGCATAATAGTTTCAGAATAGTGACAAAAAATTCACTCACTTCCGTCGAAATGCTAAATAGGCAAGCAAGTTTGTAACAATAATTAACGCGCGAAATACGCGAGGTAAACAAAAAAATGAGGAAAATATATGCCTCGCAAGGCGTTGTTTATTTTAATGGCGCTGGTTTGATTTGCGATCAAAAAACAACCACTGCTATTTTTGGCGCAGCTTATGGTATACTCCGCCGCCTTAACATTTGCCATCGCACTTTTTCACTGAAACATAACGAGGAAAATAAATGAGTACGCCTGATTTTTCCACTGCCGAGAATAATCAAGAACTGGCCAATGAAGTCACCTGCCTGAAAGCCATGTTGACCCTGATGCTACAGGCAATGGGGCAAGCCGACGCAGGGCGCGTGATTCTTAAGATGGAAAAACAGATCGCGCAGATTGAAGATGAAACGCAGGCCGCGGTATTTTCCAGCACTGTTAAGCAAATTAAACAAGCTTACCGCCAGTAACAGGAAACCGGCTGAGAGTGAAACTTTCAGCCGGTTTTGCGTCTGGCACGCAGAACATTCGTTTTTTCAGATCAGGCCCGTCGCGGCCGCATAGCAGGCAATCTGCGTTTTATTCGGCGCGTTAAACTTTTTCTGCATGTTTTTCTGATGAAAGTTAACGGTGTTCTCTGAGATGGACAGAATCATCGCGATCTCTGATGACGTCTTTCCTTCCGCCGTCCACTTCAGGATCTCTTTCTCTCGCTTACTGAAGCGCATTTCTGGCGTCATCACCATTTCATCCTCCAGCCGCGTCAGCGCCGACAGGCTCTCACGCACCAGCAGTTGCAACCGGAGTTCAATTTCATCATGTGCAAACGGCGCATGGCGGGCGCTCGCCCGGGAGACAGAGAGGAAGCCCAGCGCCCGATTCGGCAGCATCAGGCATTGCGTCGCCCCCCGGCGTAGACCGTGCGCGCGCGCCGCGTCCCATAGCGACTGCGCTTCGCTAAATAAGGCATCATTCCATGCCAGATGCCCCTGGCGGAAATTTTCCGGCTTTAATACCGGATCAATAGAGAAATAGTTTTCAGACTGATAATGCGCCACCCACGCTTGCGGGTACGTGGTGTGAACGGAGATTTTTGGCCGCGTAAACGGGACGGGATGGCGAACGCACAGCGCATAATAATCATATTCAAGCTGCTGTGTCTGATGTTGTAATTCAGTGTAGACATCTTCTGCCGTCGCCATTTCCTGAAAGCGTACCAGCATACTCCGTCGCCAGGTGAAGAAATCATTTTCCTGCATACTAAACGGTAACACCCCTGAGATTGATAATCATTATAATGTTTAAAACAAGCTAACACATAAATGAAGTTTATATGTAGAAAATATCGGTCAGATGGCGAATTACTTGAGGTGTGTTTCACCCGGCGGGAGAACACAAAGGGATTACGGCTATAATCAGGCGGGTATTATTGATATTTATTCAAATGCACTCGCCTGAAACGAGATTATTTCAGGCAAGTGCGCGAAAACATTTATTGCATCAGGAACTTCTCAAGAAACTGACGCGTACGTGGTTGCTGAGGATTGGCAAATAACGGTTTGGCCGCGCCCTGCTCCACAATGCGCCCCTGATCCATAAATATCACCCGGTCAGCCACGTCGCGCGCAAAGCTCATTTCATGCGTCACGATGACCATCGTGCGCTTTTCCTGCGCCAGCTGGCGTATCGTACTAAGCACCTCCCCCACCAGCTCAGGGTCGAGCGCGGAAGTCGGTTCATCAAACAAAATCACCTCCGGGCGCATCGCCAGCGCGCGGGCTATCGCCACACGCTGCTGCTGCCCGCCGGACAGGCGACGCGGATAGCTGGTCTCTTTCCCGGCCAGTCCTACCTTCGCCAGCAGTTCCCGCGCTAATGCCGTTGCTTCGGCTTTGGGCTCGCCTTTCACAATCACCGGCCCTTCAATGATGTTCTCCAGTACGGTACGGTGCGGAAACAGATTAAAGTTCTGGAATACGAACCCCACATGCTGACGCAACTGGCGAATTAGCCCTTTTTGCTTGTTTAACGAGCTTGCGGTATCAATGGTAATGTCGCCCACTTTGATGGTGCCCGCCTCAGGCTGCTCCAGCAAATTAATGCTGCGCAGCAGCGTTGTTTTACCGGAACCGCTGGGGCCGATAATCGCCACCACCTCACCAGGTTTCACCTCCAGGTCGATGCCGTGCAACACCGTCTGACCGTGGAACTTTTTCACCAGGTTTTTAACTTCAATCGCACTCATTTTGGATCTCTCTCCTGGCGGTTAAGCTGCTCTTCAAAATAGTTTTGCAGCGCGGAAAGTACCGTCGCCATCACCCAGTAGATCAGCGATGCCGCCAGATACATGGTGAAGACTTCCAGCGTACGCGAGGTAATCAGCTGCGCCTGACGGAACAGTTCCGGCACCTGAATCGTCGCGGCCAGGGAGGTATCTTTCACCAGGCTGATGAAACTGTTGCTCAGCGGCGGCAACGCCACGCGGGCGGCCTGCGGCAAAATCGCGCGACGCAGCGTCTGCCACGGCGTCATACCGATACTTGCCGCGGCTTCCCACTGACCTCTGTCGATAAAAGAGATCGCCGCACGCAGCGTTTCCGAAGTGTAGGCCGCGGTATTCAGCGACAGGCCAATCATCGCCGCCGGGATCGGGTCCAGCTCAATGCCAAACTGCGGCAGGCCGTAGTAGATCATAAAAAGCTGGGCAATCAGCGGCGTACCGCGAAAAATGGAGATATAAAAACGCGCCAGCCAGCGGACAGGCAGCAGGGGCGACATACGCATCAGCGCGAGAATGAAGCCCAGCAGCAGGCCGAAAAACATCCCGCCAATACTCAGCTGTAGCGTAAACACCGCACCTTTAAGCAGATACGGCAGCGAGTCAATCACCAGTTGGATACTTTCTTGCATGAGTGTTTTTCTACCCGGAAGTTACACGTGAGGATGGTAGGCAAACAGCGCTGGCGCCCCACCGGTATGAATAAAGAGAATCGGGCCTTCATCTTTGAAGCGCTTCTGGCTGATGCCATCGATCAGGCCCGCCATCGCTTTCCCCGTATAGACCGGGTCAAGCAGAATGCCTTCCAGGCGCGCCAGCAGCTTCACGGCCTCCATCCCCTCTTCATTCGGCGTTCCGTATCCCGGCGCGAAATAGTCGTCCCACAGCAGGATGTCCGCCGAGGCGGTCAGTTCCAGCTCTTTAGCAATCGCTTGTTGCAGCGTAACCACTTTGGGCTTCTGATCGATAACCTTGCGCGACACGGTCACGCCGATCAACTCAACATCTGGCATCAGTTGTTCCAGACCTACCGCCAGCCCGGCGTGCGTACCGGCGCTTCCCGACGCCACCACCACGGAGGACAGCTGTACCGCGCCCTCGCACTGCTGGGCGATTTCCAGCGCGCTTTCCACATATCCCATCGCGCCTAATGGGCTGGAGCCGCCGACCGGAATCACATACGGCCTGAACCCCTGCGCCTCAATACGGGTCGCCAGTTCCTGTAGCTGGGCGTCAGGATCGGTCAGCGCGTTGCACATCTCAATTTGCGTGTTAAAAAGATCCAGCAGCAGACGATTGCCGTTGGTCAGGTAGTTTTCCGCCGTCGTACCGATGGGATTTTCCAGTAACGCAACGCAGTGTAATCCCAGTTTTGCCGCTACCGCCGCCGTCTGGCGAACATGGTTCGACTGGATGGCGCCCGCCGTAATCAGCGTATCCGCGCCTTCACGCAGCGCATCGGCAGCCAGAAATTCAAGCTTGCGCAGTTTATTCCCGCCCATCGCCATCGGCGTTACGTCATCGCGTTTAATGAAAATGTCGCGACCCAGATAATCAGATAAACGCGGCAGGTATTCGAGTGGCGTTGGCGCGCCAATAAATTCCAGGCGTGGGAACCGCGTTAAATTATGCAGTGGCATAAAGCCTCCGGTATTCATTGTTGTGATGTTCTTTTTATTATGCACGTTCAAACGGATGAAATAAAAAAGGCGCCGTATTAAAGCGCCTTTTTTTGCAATTATGACGATTATTTAGTCACATCTGCGCCAAACCATTTCTCAGACAGCGCTTTCAGCGTGCCGTCTTTCTGCATATCGGCAATGGCGCCATCTACCGCTTTCAGCAGATCTTCATTGCCTTTACGCAGCGCCACACCGGCTTCCTGACGGGAGAACGCTTCGCCGGTAACGGCCAGCGTGTCTTTGGTTTTCTTCACCAGATCCAATGCGGCCAGGCGATCCACCAGAATAGCGTCAATACGGCCTACGCGCAGATCCTGGTATTTCGTCGGATCGTCATCATAGGTGCGAATGTCTACACCCTGTACGTTCTGGCGCAACCACTCTTCGTAGTTTGTTCCCAGACCGACGCCGACCTTCTTACCTTTCAGGTCAGCCGCCGTGTTGATGCTGCCTTCATTGCCTTTTTTCACCAGCGCCTGAATACCAGAAATGGTATAAGGTGTTGAGAAATCGTATTTTTTCTTACGTTCGTCGGAGATGGTGACCTGGTTGATAACCACATCAATACGTTTGGAATCCAGCGACGCCAGCATACCGTCCCATTTGGTCGGTTTCAGCGAGGCTTTTACGCCGAGGTGTTTCGCCAGTTCTTCTGCGAACTCCACTTCAAACCCGGTCAGTTTGCCGTCATCACCCTGAAAACTGAACGGCGGGTAAGTCCCTTCCAGGCCTACCAGCAGCGTGCCGCGCTCTTTTACTTTGTTTAACAGACCTTCATCTGCATAACTCTTCACGCTCATCCCGGCGACAAGTGCAACTGCCATCACACCCATCAGAGCCTGACGTCCCAGAAGTGCTAATTTCATAGTTACCCCGAATGTTGTCATTAATGACCGTAGTGTAGAGGGTTTGCTGCTAATCACAAACACGACTCCGCTACATGTTATTCATTTTTAATATATATCAGAAGTAGCCATCCGGGATGATTTCTGCATCTGTCCGGCATGCGTATGCGTTTTATACTGTTCGTACTTACGCAGCGCGATCCGATAGTTATTGGTGCTGGTTTCGGGTAACCACGGGGCCAGGTTTTCATCAAGAAAACCTTCCTGTAGCAGGTCGTGAGAAATGTTCTGTTCGGTGAGATGGTTGCCCAGGCGACGCAGGCGCACGACATATTCACGCACGGTGCCGTGGCTCATTTCGGTTTGCTCAAACAAGAATTGTTTAAAACCGATGATGTCAAAGAAGTCACTCTGCTCTTTGCAGTGCAGATCGCCGCAGAAACGGCACAGCGCCGACCACTCCTTCTGCTCCTCCTGCCATTGTACGTCGTCCATCAGCGTATCCAGGCGGGAAATCGCGATTTTATTGACAATCTGCCCCCGGCGAACCAACGTGATCCTGTCGAGCAATTTATGGCAATGAGCGCAATGCGTCTGGCTGTGTTTAAAGTCTTTGAGGTAGCGGCTTAGTGGCCGTCTTTTAGATTGCTGCACCGTCATGAGAACTCCTGGTAGTCAATACGTTGTGCGGCACTATTAAGGGGCGACGACGATCGCCCTTTATAACTTACCCAGCTTGGTGCGTAGACGCTTGATGGCCTGGCTGTGCAACTGGCTTACCCGTGACTCGCCGACTTCCAGCACCGCGCCAATCTCCTTCAGATTGAGCTCTTCCTGGTAATACAGCGTCAACACCAGCTGTTCGCGTTCTGGCAACGATTCAATCGCATCCATCACACGCTGGCGTAAATTGCTCTCAAGGAGCTGTTGTAACGGGTTTTCCTGCTGGTGTTCTTCCGTCACCAGCTCAATGCTATCGCCATGCTCTTCCCGCCACTCGTCATAAGAGAAGAGTTGGCTGTTATTGGTATCAAGCAACATCTGACGATACTCTTCCACAGGAATAGCCAGCCGCTCCGCCACCTCAGTTTCCGTCGCGTTGCGCCCTAATTCCTGCTCCAGCTGCCCCATCGCCTGCGCCACTTCGCGAGCATTGCGCCGGACGCTACGCGGCACCCAGTCACGGCTGCGTAGTTCATCCAGCATCGCTCCACGAATACGCTGCACTGCGTAAGTGGTAAATGCCGTTCCTTGCAGAGCGTCATATCGGTCAACTGCATTCAATAACCCGATACCGCCCGCTTGTAGCAGATCGTCCAGTTCCACGCTCGCCGGCAAACGCACCTGCAGGCGCAATGCTTCGTGACGCACCAGCGGTACATAACGCTGCCACAGCGAGTGTTTATCCATTACACCTTCAGCGGTATACAGTGAATTCACGATAAACAGCCCTGCGTTAGTTGAGTTATCGGCATGATTATCCGATTCTGCAGGGGTTTTAATCGGGTGAATAGTGGGTGAAATGAGGGGTTATTTGGGGGTTACCGTTATTTATAACCCCCAATTCCCCCCAGGGGATCTAAAAATCAGGCAACGCGCTCGGCAAAAATCTCATCAGTTTTCAACGCTGATGAGTCACTACTCACATTTTCGCTCACTCCTTTTAACAATGAAGCAATTTCTACCTGTACCTCTTTCTCAAGGCCAGGATAGAGAGGCAAACAAAGGACTTCATCTGCACGTAATTGCGCAATTTTAAGTTTATCTTGTCTGGCGCTCTCCAGCGCACGATACATTGGGAAGCTACTAATTAATGGGTAGAAATAACGGCGGGGCATAATATTGTGGGACTTTAATAAATCATAGACCCCATCTCGCGAAACAGGAAACGCATCCGAAACCATAATTGGGCAATAAGCATGATTCCATGCAATATTATCCGGCGGGATCAGCAGTGAGATACCAGGAATATCAGCCAGGAGTGTTTTATAGTTATCAAACAGCGCCGCGCGCTCAGCTAATGCTTTATCGATATGGCGAAGTTGCAATAAACCAAACGCTGACTGAACTTCATTCATTTTGCCATTTATGCCAGGCGCCACAACGGTGGTTTCCCCGGCAAAACCAAAGTTTTTCAAATAATCAATGCGTTGTTTCGTTTTTTTATCATGGCAGATAATCGCTCCGCCTTCTATCGTATTGAATACTTTTGTGGCATGGAAACTCAAGACAGATAAGTCGCCTTCGCGCAAAATAGTTGTCCCTTCCCGCTTAACACCAAAAGCGTGCGCTGCATCGTAAATCACTTTCAGACCATAAATATCAGCAATCTGCTGAATATGCGCTGTGTCACAGGGGATGCCATAACAATGGACAGGCAAAATAGCGGTAGTTTGCGGCGTGATTGCCTCTTCAATTTTCCGTGGGTCCATATTACAGGTGACAGGGTCAATATCGACAAAAACCGGTTTTAAGCCATTCCACAGTAGCGAATGCGACGTTGCCACAAAGGAATACGGCGTGGTAATCACTTCACCTGTGATGCGTAACGCCTGAAATGCAGTTAGCAACGCCAGCGTACCGTTTGCAAACAGGCACAAATGTTCAACGCCGAGATATTCCGCCAGCGCCTCTTCAAGTTGCTGGTGAAATGGACCTGCATTGGTTAATTGTTTGTTTTGCCATATTTCTTCCAGATAAGGAATAAACTCATCAAGAGGTGGCAATAAAGGACTGGTAACAAAAATGTTCTTATCCATAATTTCTCCGCCCGCACCGATAAACGAAAGCGCATCGCACCGCATTAAATTAACTGATACTGCCCCAATAACACTTTCACCTCAGAGGGGGAGCAGTTCATTAGCACATCAATAATTGACAATCCGGCATGGAATTTACCCCCACCCTGAGGGTAATGGACATCATCCATTTTAATAAATGACAGTTTCATCCCCTGAGCGACAAATTCATCAGAATGATAAAGATGTTGCCCACCAGGACTATTGATGTAATGGTCTCCACCGAGAGTTCGGCAAATGTTCATCACCTTCCCGCTTGCAGTTTCATCACATGAATAATTCAAATCACTAGCCATGTGAAGTGACACTTCAATGCCAAGCCAGGCAAATATTTCTTTAAACGCATACTGGCAAAGCGTGGGAATCTGGCGCTGCTCGGCGGTCAACACCTTCTCAACAATACTAAAAACTGGTTCAAAATATGGCCTTTTATGATAAGCCTGATGAACTGTTTTCAGCACCTTAGCAACATTAACGTCAAAGCTTAACGTATTTATTTTTTTGAAAGATGAAGCGCCCGGCACAGCAACGGTAAAGCGCTGAGGAGAGTTCCCCATCAAAATGGTATTACGATTAATGTAGCCCTGACGGATATAATTTACGTCATCATAAATTACAAACTGATCGACCGCATTAATCAGTTGAAAATATCCCAGGTAAGGGAATAAATAGGGCTGCATAATGCCGATTTTCATTGTGCACCTTTTCTGGGGACAAAATAGTAAACGGTTTCCAGTAGCCCTTCCGTATAGTGACGCAGGTAGATGTCGTAGTCCTCACGATAACCCAATACCTGCTCAGGCAAGGTTCTGAAATCATCAGGTTTGTGATAGCAACAGACGGCAAGCAGTGGATGCTGTTGACGAATAATCCGTTTTGCTCCCTCCAGAGCCTGTGACTCAAAACCTTCGATATCCATTTTGATGAACGTCACTCGCCCTTTTAACACATCGTCAAGGGCCACCATTTCAACATCGATCCCCCCGTCTTCGCTCGCATGCGAAGTCGACCCCGAGGAAGAAAAACTCAGCTTCTGCTGGCTGTGCGAGACGCCACAGGGATAAACATAAACATTTTCCCTGCCCTGCATCGCCTGTTGAATACTCTGCGCCTGGCGCGGTTCTGGTTCAAAGATACATACTGTGTTATAGCTGGGGAATCGACGCATAAACTCAACGGAAGTGGCGCCGTCAAAACTACCGCAATCAATAAAATGTTCGGCATATTCGCCAATAAATGGCAGATCGAAGTACTGATCGTTCAGGCAAATATTATACTGCGCAAGAAACTGTAGCTTGTTGGTAAGCCTGAAGTTGATGATATCGTCAAAAGTGCGCTTTGAAATATCATCCGCAAGGAGCGTACGGATACGCTCATAGGCTTCACGGTTCTCGGCGTAGTCGCGCACAAATTCGGGTTGATGATACCAGGTCGGCTTGCTTAACAGGTGGCTGAAATAGCGATAAAAGCTGAAGTAATCGATCTGTTTATGTCCCGCTGCCGACAGCGTTCGCCATGCCGATACCGGGCGGCCATCCATAATCGAAGAAACAATCAACGCGTCCGAAGGAACCTGACTTAGAGAGATAATCGGAAACCCGTCAATCTGAGTTTGCGTTGTTTTATTATCAATGATGCCCTCAACGTTGAATACCTTTGCCATTTCAATACCATAACTCGTCAGTCCAAAGATATAACGAGGTGAGGCTTTCTCGATAAACGCATGGCAAAAATCGGCAATTTGCTCGTCAGTCAACATAACAGGCTCTCTTAGCGCAAATAAAACTCAACGGCATCAACATCCAGAACGAGCACATCTTTCAGCGTTCGGACATCCATCCGCTCAGGAAAATAGTTATCAATAAACAAACTGTTTGGCTGTATATATTCTGACTTTCGCTCTCCAGAAGTCAGATGGATGACCTCATCGAAAAGGTTCAACGCAACCCCTGCGCACATAAGGGTTTCTTCAGGTTTTTGCGCATGGCGAGTAATCAGCGTAATGACTTTTCCCTGCGCCCGACTCTGGTATAAAAACGCCATGACGGCAGGTACCGCAAAACCATCGATAATGAGGGTGTCGTCAAGATCGACATAGATTCGCTGATAGTTGAGTTCACTTCGCGTTCGGGACACAATGGTCCGATCAACGATACCGACACTCATTTCCGGGAGAGCGACAACATCGCGTCCCATAAAGTCATGGATAGCCATAAGCGGTAAATTCACCCCTCTGGCACGCTGAAAAACCATTGCGCCAGCAATCCTGCAGGCCACCTCCAGCAGTTTCCATTTCCCTGTTCTGTCGCGTTTTAGCTGTACAAACCAAGGGCCACGAAGCGCCAGTCGCGCATTTATCGTTTCGACAATGTCGGTTATTTCATCGTCAAGAACGACCTCTCGTGAACGCATGCTGATACCCGCC
Organism: Citrobacter sp. CK206; assembly: GCF_030333125.1. Taxonomy (NCBI): domain Bacteria; kingdom Pseudomonadati; phylum Pseudomonadota; class Gammaproteobacteria; order Enterobacterales; family Enterobacteriaceae; genus Citrobacter; species Citrobacter sp. CK206. Next base: position 306,793 of record NZ_JAOWGM010000030.1, on the reverse strand, counting down.
CGAACACGTTCACGGGTACGAGGCCCAGCCCAAATCAAACGGCGGTTTCGGTCAGTGAAACAGTCGACGGTGATCTCCTCTCCCGGCAGATATTCCACCACGATCGCCTGCGCGACGGATTCAATCGCCTGTTCCAGAGACAGGCGGTTATTTACTCGCTGTACACCATTTCCCCCCTGTCCACAGTCTGGTTTTACGATCGCCGGCCAGTCGTCAATTGTTGCAAGATCGCAGTATCGATGAGGGACCCAGTGGCAATCGTCAAATAGGGCATAGGTAGCGCTTTTATAACGTAGCGTCTCCGTTACCTGACGATCGCCATTAACCAAAAAGTAGTGCTGCCGGGGTTCATTAAGTTGTGCAAGTTTTAACGCGACAGAATCATGCGTAGCGAAAACGACATCAATCTGCTTCTCTTTCACCAGTCGCAGAAATTGCGCGTCGAAGTCGTCAGCATGAATATTGGGCATATCACCGGCATAATCGGGAAAACGAAACTCCCCGTGATCGCTTACGCTCGATGCCCCCAGCAGCAGACCAATATGGACGGAATAGCGCAGCGCGCTATAAATCTCACCCGCATTCTCTGCACCGCAAGGGAAAATAAGGACATTAATTTTTTTCATCAGAACCTTCCCCGGTATATGAGAGATACGCAATCACAAAATCTGCAAGAGATTGCATTTCATCCAGCCCATAACGATGGTCCACAGGCAACGGTAGGATGTGTCTGATGTAACGGTGTTCAATCGAATCGACACTCACTCTTTGCAAGGCATCAAGCCAGTAAACAGGAATAAAAATTCGGCGCTGACGAAGCGCTTCGCGCAGATTTTCATTTTCAGTCAGTAGTGGGTAGCAAAGCGGGCCGCATTCTGGCCTGGCAGGTAAATTTAGCGCATTGATACAGGCAAGACGCTGATACAGGTACTGGTAATTTTCAAGGCGTCGCTGCTCACAGGCTTGATAATCGATCCCAGCTAATAAACGATGAGTCAGCATAGACATGCCTTCCCCCGGTAGTTCCTCCAGCGTTTGCTCTGCCTGTCGGTAGGCGGTGTAGCCAGCCTCTGCGCCCTGCGCCAGGCGAATAAGAAGATGCTCAGTGCGCTGAAGAGAACCTGATTCCCCTGTCGGAGGGATATCCACCGGTATTGCACCAGCCAGCATCCCGCCATCGGGAACGCCGAAAAATTTCCTGGGTGAGTAGATCGTTGCCAGACCGGGTTGCGGCGCGGAGAAAAAGGCCTGAGAGTGATCCCAGACGATCTGCTGTGGATTAAACCGTTCCATGAGCGACTGAGCCAGGTTATCGACGAGGCCAAAATAGTTAACCGCAAGCACCCAGTCACCGTTTTCTGGCTGAAGATCGTCCGCAGGAGCAAACGCGGCGTCCAGAGAATAAAAACGTACGGGAATACCTAACGTTTCGGCAGGCGATAACATTGCATTGCAGATCCAGCGCGGCATCCAGAGTGCTGAAGGTTGCCCTTTTTTCAATAGAGCATAAAAGGCCGCACGCGCAGAACTGAAACACTGTGCATCAGAATACAACGTCTGGCTTATTAACGCCGTTTCGAGGGGGAAATATCCACCTATAGCATCAGTCAATGTGTTATTCACTCTCTTCCCCCACCAGCCCTACATAACCTCTTCGCCGTAAATGCCTCACTCACACCAGTTCGCCCATTATGTATCGCTATTAATCACCACTGGCGCAGGCGGCAACCCCTGACAATAACGCTGCCAGATAATCTCCAGCGCCCGCTCGAAATAAATGGCTTCTCGCACCTGAGATACACTCTTCTCTTTCAGGCGAGAGCGCAGCGACTGGCGCAACTCAGCCAACGCATGGGTTTGTTCAGACAACAAAACCGCCTTAGCGATGTACTGTTCTTTGTCAACGGCCACAAAATCCTGCAGCCCACAAAAATTCAGCCCGGCACTGCACTGCCTGGAAGCGATGGTGTCCCCGGCAATAGTTAATGTAGGAACACCCATCCAGATCGCATGCCAGGTCGTCGTCCCCCCGGTATAAGGAAAGGTATCCAGCAAAACATCAATGTCGTTATGTAATGCCAGATACTCATGCAGCGACATCTTTTGCCTGAATAGCAACCGTTCCTCATTAATGCCCTGCTCCTTAAACAACATTCTGAAATGGTTAACCATATTGCTGTCAGACATATAGCCAATAAGCAAACGAGCCTCAGGTATGCTGTGCAAGATCTTGCTCCAGACGCGAACAACCTCATCATTGATTTTTTTCGGGCGGTTAAAGCTGGCAAAAGTGATAAAGCCATTTTTCAGCGCAGGCAATGGACCAACATCAGGGCTCTCTTTATTCGGATGGAACTGCTGAACCGCTGGAAGATAAATTAATTTTTCAACAAAGGCAGGATCCAGAACGCCCGGTTCCGCAAAACGACTATCAATAAGGTAATAATCTACCGTCGCCATTCCCGTGGTTCCGGGATAACCGATCCAGGAAAGTTGGACAGGTGCTGGTTTTAACGCAAAAGCCGGCAAACGGTTATAACCAGTGTGCCCGGAGAGATCGACAAGGATATCAATTCCATCCCTTTTAACCTGCTCAGCAAATTCGAGGTGGCTTAGATGTGTGACTTTTGACCATACGCAGGCACTCTCCATCAGTCGCTCGGTTACCTCATCCTGTAGTGAAGAGTTCTGGTAACCGTATATTTCAAAGCGATCGCGATCCAGCGAATACCAGACCGGCGCGAGAAAATTCGTCACCGGGTGGCGGCCAAAATCTCCAGAAACAAATCCGATACGTAAGCGAGATTTCTCTTCGCGCGTATGAGTGATAGTAAACGGCTGTTTACTCGCCCAACGTTCAGCGGCCAGGCCAAACTGCTTATGTTCTTCCAGCAGATCCTGCGCTGTAAGCTCTGTGCTGTGCGTCAGTCCAAACAGTAAGTTGGTGAAGGCATTAAAATTACCCGGCTCCAGCTCGACCACACGGCGTAAATAAGGGATCGCCTCGCTCATTTTTGACTGATCACCAAGGATCGTTCCCAGATTCTCAATAATGCCCGCAGAACGCGGTTCTATCTCTATTGCTTTACGCGAACACATTTCCGCCAGCGTATATTCCATCATTTCACGATGAAGAGAACTGAGAAGATCCCATGCCGCAGCATATCCAGGTTCGGCGCGCAAGATCGCCCGTGCCAGGCGCCCGGCTTGCCAACGCCAGTTTTTACGATAAAAAATAGCGGAGAGCTCATAAAAAATACGCCAGCTACTCGACTGCAACGAAAGCAACGACATACTGGCTTTCAGCCCGGCGTCATAATCGGAAGTACGCAAATAAAAATTCGCCAGAAGATAGTGCACATGGACATTATCTGGTCTCTGTGCAACCAACCGCTCAATGCTCGCACGCGCCTGCTGGAATCTGCCTTCCTGCATTAACTTTTCTAACTGTCGATGAAAAGCCTCTTCCACCGGGGCCAAAGCCGGCATGGATGTCTTTTTCTTGCCCGGCGTTGCTATAGCGGAAGGTAAAAAGCCGCCGTTGGCCTCCGTACCGGAATAAAGAATCAGCGAGAAAACAAGGGGCCAGGTTTCTTCAGCCGGAAAATGGCCGATAAGCTGCTGCAAAAAAGCCCGCCAGGCTTTCGGAGCAGCCGCCACCATCCCCTTCTTAACCAGACTAAACAAGATTTGCGCATTCTGCGCCGTTACCACCGGCGTCGGAGCAGACATCGCCGACAGCTCTTCGTCATTCAGTTCTACAGTTTCATGCCAGCGGTTAATGGCATATTTACCTCTTGTCGCCGCCACCCACTGTGCCGGCGCCGCCTGGCAGGTATCGTAAACGCTCTTATCCAGAGAGAAATGTAAGTCAGGTAACCCTTTCAAAAAAAGAGCCGACAGTGACTGGCTGATATCCTCCCGCCATGCTTTATCCTCTAAGTCGGGCTGACGAACGTTATAAACGAGCTGTTCGAAAGTGAGGCTTGAGGGCCAGCCGTCGCCGAGAGCATCAAGGAGAGCCAGCGTAGCGATATCATCCGTAGAGACAGGCGTTTCGCTATTTGCGGTTAACGTGTTGAGAATCCTTCCTTGCAGAGACTGACGGCGAAAACTTCCTGCCCAACGCAGATCTTTCAGTTTCGTCAGGTCCGGCAACACAGACACCGTTTGCGCATTGTCGCTATGGGTCAACAGGCTAAAACGCGTGCCGCGATTCACTGCAAAATCAAGATACTGTTGGATCAGAATTTTGTTATTGAGTGGACTGAGCACATTGTGTAGATGTTGGATCTTTTCATCATAATGCGCCGCAAGCTCTGTCCATGGTAGTAAGTCGCCGACATAAGCCAGGCCAAAAGTCTCGATCACACCCGCAAACTCAAGCAAGTAACGGTACTCGTTTGGTGTTTGCAAAAGGCTATGGCTAATCAGCAAATCTGATAATGTATCGCTATTTTTTAAAAACGCAGCCTCTCCGGTGACGCCGTTTAGCTTTAACCAGCTTAACATTGCCCGGGAACTGGCGATTTGCGTTTCGATATCATTCGCCAGACTGCTATGAATTTGTACCGCGTCGCGAATAATCTCGTTTATTTTTGCACCAGGATGGCATTCCCATTCAATGGCAATACAACCCTGAGGGCTTAAATGCTGTTGGCAAAACGCAAGGAGTTGGTCGCGAATATCATTACTCAACCAACTAAAGCTGCCATGAATAATAATATAATCATATTCACCGATATCCTGGCTGAGTAAGTCATCAAGAGAAAGTGAAAAAAGTGCCAGGTTATCCGGCGCACTGCCCAGTAGAGCCTGTTGCGACGAAAGAGAGTTTTCGCTCTCAAGCTCCACGCCGACAAAGCGCGAGTTGGGATACATCAGCGCCTGCGAATACAGTGTATAACCTTCCCCTGCGCCCAGTTCAAGCACTCTGGCGGTATCAAGGACAGGCGTTGTCACGCCATACAAATGGTTAACAGCCCTGATATGGCCCGGGGTGGAATAGCAAATGCTGTAGCTCTTATCTGACTCTGTAGGCAATCCCAAAATTAATGCTCCCGCCGGTAATCTCTTTACAGTAATGACCAGATTTACAGTACAGGAGTGGGATATTTTTAATGGCGTAAGAAGAGACTTAATTTTTGCTTTATTCGTGGTATCTGTGCGGGAATAAAAAAACCAGTCCGAAGACTGGTTTTATAAAGAGGCTGGTCCGTGCGATTAACGCAGCAGGGACAGAACAGTCTGCGGAACCTGGTTTGCCTGAGACAGTACAGAAGTACCAGCCTGCTGCAGGATCTGCGCGCGGCTCATATTGGAAACTTCAGTGGCGTAGTCAGCATCCTGAATACGAGACTGTGCAGCAGACAGGTTGGTTACGGTGTTGTTCAGGTTAGAGATGGTGGATTCGAAACGGTTCTGAATCGCACCCAGGTCAGAACGCTGAGTATCAACAGCTTTCAGTGCAGTATCGATAGAGGACAGCACGTCAGTAGCCAGAACGTCGAAACCTTTGGTGGTAACGCTACGCGTTTCACCAGAAGCCAGACCCGTAGTAACACCAGCAGTACCGGTTGAATCAAATTTGTTCCAACCGCTGTTGCCATTAATGGTGATGTCGATTTTCTGAGTGTCGTTAGCGCCAACCTGGATAGAGATAGTTGTAGCAGAGTCAGTACCTGCCAGGATTTTAATGCCGTTGAACTGGCTCTGGCTGGCAACACGGTTGATTTCGTCCAGACGCTGGTTAACTTCAGACTGAATGGAGTCGATGTCAGAACCAGAGTTGGTGCCGTTCTGAGCCTGAACAGCCAGCTCACGGATACGCTGCAGGTTGTTGTTGATTTCGTTCAGAGAACCTTCAGCAGTCTGAGCAATGGAGATACCGTCGTTAGCGTTACGCGCAGCCTGAGTCAGGCCTTTGATGTTAGAAGTGAAACGGTTAGAAATCGCCTGACCAGCAGCATCGTCTTTAGCGCTGTTGATGCGCAGACCAGAGGACAGACGCTCGATAGCCGTGCCCAGAGCAGACTGAGATTTGTTCAGGTTGTTCTGAGTGGTCAGTGACATCAGGTTAGTATTGATAACTGCCATAATTTAATTCCTTCAAAAATGGGTTCTAAGTTCGGTGCCGAACACTCACGGCGTCTCTCACCGTCAACAAGGGTATCGGCGCAACTTCACAGTACTTTAGAAATAAACGACAAAAACTTTTAACTAATTATTTTTAAAGGTAATTAAATGCAGTTTTCACATTTTTTAGAATCAAGAACACGATTGTTTTGTATAAAAATAAAACAAAAACAATCCCTCTATATGCCCTTCTCACCCCGCCCTTTTCTGCCGATTATTTTTTTACGGTCAATGTAAACTTTCACCAAAAGTTGCCGATACAGAGAGCTGTACACCCAAGACTTTAAGGAAAAAAGACATGCCTACTATTAGTAACCTGGGGGTTGGCTCTAATCTGGATCTGACGACGCTCTACAACCAATTGGAAGCTGCTGAAAAAACAAAATTAACATCAATTACAACTCAGCAGACAAACTATAACGCCCAGTTGAGCGCGTACGGTAAGTTACAAAGCGCATTAACCAATCTGCAGACTGCTACTGCGGCATTGGGTAAAACAACAACCTGGAACTCGACAACCGTTAGCAGCACTAACACGGCATTCACTGCCACAACAACCAGTGAAGCTACTGCCGGAAGCTACACAGTCAACGTGAGTCAGGTTGCCAAAGCACAGGTATTGATGTCCGGCAAGATTGACAGCAACACAACAAAACTGGGCGAAACAACGACGAACGGTACGCGCACGATTACGATTACGCAGCCGGGAACCAAAGATCCTTTAGAAATTACATTATCGGATTCCGACACCAGCCTGAACGGTATTGCGAAAGCCATTAATAATTCCAATGGTAACGTCTCCGCCACGGTAATGAAGGCTTCTGACGGCGACTATCGTCTGATGCTGACATCAAAAACGACGGGTACGGACTCAGACATGACCGTAACGGTAACCGGTGACGACACGCTCCAGCAGATTATCGGTCACGATGCTTCAACAAATGCGCTAACCGAGCAGACCGCATCGCAGAACGCAAAACTGACAGTGAACGGCGTCGAACTTGAACGTTCAAGTAATATCATTTCTGATGCGCTGCCAGGCGTCACGTTGACGTTGAAGAATAAAAGCACCGCCGACGAAACGCTGGAATTAACCCGTGCAACAGAAGAGAACAGCAAAGCAATAAATGACTGGGTAACAGCCTATAATGCGCTACAGTCAACCATCGCCAGCGTGACGAAGTACGTCAAAGTTGAGCAGGGCAAAGATCAGTCAGCAACTAACGGTGCGTTAATGGGCGACACCAACGTGCGTTCCATTCAATCGCAATTACGCAGTCTGCTGACGGATGTACAAGGCGGCGCTTACGCCATTATATCTCAACTGGGTATTACTCAGGATCCGGTGACCGGCGCCGACGGTTCGACAGGTAACCTGAAAATAGACAGCACTAAGCTGACGAAAGCATTAACTGATAACCCACAGGCGGTTCAGGAATACTTTATCGGCGATGGCAAAACGACAGGTTTTGCTACAGAAATGAACAATATGTTGACCAAAATGCTGGATACCTCCATCGATCAATCTGGGGTTATTAAAAACGCGCAGGATGGCATCAACAAAACGCTCAAGACATTAGAACAGCGCTATGACGCGATGGAAGCCTCCATAGAAGCAACTATGGCGCGCTACAAAGCACAGTTCACCTCACTGGATAAGTTGATCAGTCAGATGAACAATACTGCAAACTACCTGACACAGCAGTTTAGCTCATCCAGCAGTTAAGGAACTGATATGTATAGTAAAAGTGGTGTTCTTTCCTACCAAAAAGTCGGGGTGGAAAGTGCGGTAATGAGTGCCGACCCACACCAACTGATTGTTATGCTTTTTGACGGAGCACTAAGCGCTCTCGTCAGGGCACGACTATTCCTGGAGCAGGGAGAACTGTTATCGAAAGGTGAAGCGCTGTCAAAAGCGATCAATATTATTGATAACGGCCTCAAGGCGGGACTCAACATGGACGTTGAAGGAGACCTTTCCCGCAATCTGGCATCACTTTACGATTACATGATACGTCGTTTGTTACTGGCCAACTTACATAACGACGTCGAAGCTATCATTGAAGTAGAGGGATTGCTAACCAATATCGCTGATGCCTGGAAACAGATTGGCTCACCGGTTTCACCCGTTCAGGATACCCTTTGATGACTAACTTCATCCCGTCACTTACCGACTGGCATGCCCTGCATGCCCTTAGTATCACAATGTTGGATCTCGCTCATTCAGGGAAATGGGATGAACTGATTGAGCAGGAGATGAATTATGTGCAACTGGTAGAAGGTATTGCACGTAACCCCATCTCTCCCGGCAATACATTTCTGATAAACCAGGCAAAAGAGATCCTGAATGCCGTACTCCGTAACGAGGCTGAGTTAAAAACGCTGTTGCAGCATCGTATGGAAGAGCTACGTCAGCTTATAGACCAGACCGGAAAACAGCAGTCCGTCTCCACGACATACGGGAACCTGGCGGGAAATATTCTGTTCCCCAGTAACCTGAATCAATAATTTTTATCCACCTGTGAAAAATCATCCATACTCCAGAAGTTGGCCTGACGGCTTCTGGAGCACGGAAGATGAAAAACCCCACGCTATTGCAGTACTTCCACTGGTATTACCCTGACGGCGGCAAGCTCTGGCCAGAACTGGCTGAGCGCGCTGGCGGCCTCAATGATATCGGCATTAATATGGTCTGGTTACCGCCCGCCTATAAAGGCGCGTCCGGCGGGTATTCCGTAGGTTATGACTCGTATGACCTGTTTGATCTGGGTGAGTTTGATCAGAAAGGATCTGTCGCCACAAAATATGGCGACAAGGCGCAGCTGCTGGCCGCCATTGAGGCGCTAAAGCAAAATGACATTGCGGTTTTGCTCGACGTGGTCGTCAACCACAAAATGGGCGCGGATGAAAAAGAGGCCATTCGCGTACAGCGGGTCAATGAAGATAATCGCACGCAAATCGATGACGAGATCATCGAATGTGAAGGCTGGACGCGTTACATCTTCCCTGCCCGCGCCGGTCAATATTCGCAGTTTATCTGGGATTTCAAATGTTTCAGCGGTATTGATCACATCGAAAACCCGGACGAAGACGGCATCTTTAAGATCGTCAACGACTACACTGGCGACGGCTGGAACGACCAGGTCGATGATGAGATGGGTAATTTCGACTATCTGATGGGCGAAAACATCGACTTTCGCAACCATGCGGTCACCGAGGAGATCAAATACTGGGCGCGTTGGGTAATGGCGCAAACCCATTGCGACGGCTTCCGCCTGGATGCGGTCAAACACATTCCGGCCTGGTTTTATAAAGAGTGGATAGAACACGTCCAGGAGGTTGCGCCAAAGCCGCTGTTCATTGTGGCGGAGTACTGGTCTCATGAAGTGGACAAGCTACAAGCCTATATCGATCAGGTGGATGGAAAAACCATGCTGTTCGACGCGCCGCTACAGATGAACTTCCACGAAGCCTCTCGTCAGGGGCGTGATTACGATATGAGCCAGATTTTCACCGACACGCTGGTGGAAGCCGATCCTTTCCATGCCGTAACGCTCGTGGCAAATCACGATACCCAACCGTTACAGGCGCTTGAAGCGCCCGTTGAAGCCTGGTTTAAGCCGCTGGCCTATGCGTTGATCCTGTTGCGTGAGAACGGCGTACCGTCAGTGTTCTACCCTGATCTCTACGGCGCACATTACGAAGATACGGGTGGCGACGGCGAAACCTACACCATTGATATGCCCGTTATCGAACAGCTCGATCAACTGATTCTCGCGCGCCAGCGTTTTGCCCACGGCATCCAGACGCTCTTTTTCGACCACCCCAACTGCGTTGCCTTTAGCCGTAGCGGTACAGACGACGATCCTGGCTGCGTGGTCGTACTTTCCAACGGCGATGACGGCGAGAAGACCATTACGCTAGGTGAAAATTACGCCAACAAGACCTGGCGTGATTTTTTAGGCAATCGGGAAGAGCGCGTAACCACCGATGAACAGGGTGAGGCCACGTTTACCTGCAACGGTGGCTGCGTCAGCGTATGGGTCATTGAAGATGCACTGTAAGTACAGGAGAGAACACCGGCCGGGTAAGCGTTAGCGCCCCCGGCATCAACATGATTACCGCCAGCGTTTACCGAAAATGTTTACGGTAACTGACTCGCGAGCGGATGTTTCGATAAATAGTCGGCGCATTCGGTCGTGGGTCGGTCCACGCGTTGCAGCGTCATACCATCATATTCCAGCGTGTTCCCTTCGCGCTCAATCTCATAGAGTTCGCGCTTCACCGTAACGTTGGTTAAATCACCGGAAAGCAGCGTCAGTTTACCCGGCAAGGCAATCACCCGCTGCCACTGACGGCAATCCAGGGTATCCCCCTCTTTGGTCACCACCAGACTGGCTATCGCCTCAGGGCTCACCAGTTTGCGCTGAGGGCCTTTTGACTGCCAGTATCCTTCCAGACCGGCTGGCGCTGGCGTCTTCACCACATCGTTATAATTCTGTACCTCTGCACACCCAGTAAGGACCAGAAATGCGCCAACGATCGCTATTTTTTTCATCATTCATCCTGCATGCGAAGAAAACAGGATTGTGGCATTAAAGCCCTGATGTCGCCAGCCTTTCAGGGCCAACAAGTAATATTGATCCAGTCGATATTACTTCTTATTAGTAGTAGGCAAAAAATCTGATCGGTGTACTATCCGCTCTTCTTTTATTTTCCTTCTGAGTTCAGAGGCTAAGAAAGCATGTCATGGCAACAATTCAAACAAGCCTGGTTAGTTAAATTCTGGGCGCCTGTTCCTGCGGTCATCGCAGCAGGTATTCTCTCCACTTATTATTTCGGTATCACCGGTACGTTCTGGGCTGTTACGGGCGAATTCACCCGCTGGGGTGGACAAATCCTCCAGCTGTTTGGCGTTCATGCTGAAGAGTGGGGTTACTACAAGCTGATCCATCTGGAAGGTTCCCCTCTTACCCGCATCGACGGGATGATGATCCTCGGCATGTTCGGCGGCTGCTTTGCCGCGGCACTGTGGGCCAACAACGTTAAATTACGTATGCCGCGCAGCCGTATCCGCATTATGCAGGCGATTATCGGCGGGATGATTGCCGGTTTTGGCGCGCGCATGGCGATGGGCTGCAATCTGGCAGCCTTCTTCACCGGTATTCCGCAGTTTTCTCTTCATGCCTGGTTCTTTGCGCTGGCAACCGCCATCGGCTCCTGGTTCGGCGCACGCTTCACGCTACTGCCCATATTCCGTATCCCGGTCAAAATGCAGAAAGTCTCCGCTGCCTCGCCGCTGACGCAGAAGCCGGATCAGGCGCGCCGCCGTTTCCGTCTGGGGATGCTGGTCTTTATCGGCATGATCGGCTGGGCGCTGCTGACGGCGATGAACCAGCCAAAACTGGGGCTGGCCATGCTGTTCGGCGTGGGTTTTGGTCTGCTGATTGAACGTGCGCAAATTTGTTTCACCTCGGCCTTCCGTGACCTGTGGATCACCGGTCGCACCCATATGGCGAAAGCCATCATCTTCGGGATGGCGGTGAGCGCTATAGGAATTTTCAGCTACGTGCAGTTAGGCGTGGAAGCGAAGATTATGTGGGCTGGCCCGAACGCCGTTATCGGCGGTCTGCTGTTTGGTTTTGGCATCGTGCTGGCGGGCGGGTGTGAAACCGGCTGGATGTACCGCGCCGTGGAAGGTCAGGTGCACTACTGGTGGGTGGGCCTCGGCAACGTTATCGGCTCCACTATTCTGGCATATTACTGGGATGATTTTGCCCCGGCGCTGGCAACCCGTTGGGACAAAGTGAATCTGCTCGACACCTTCGGCCCGCTGGGCGGCCTGCTGGTCACTTATCTGCTGCTGTTTGCCGCGCTGATGCTGATAATCGGTTGGGAAAAACGTTTCTTCCGTCGCTCCGGGTTAACCCCTGCTAAGGAATCCGCATGAAAAATATCGTTCCTGATTACCGTCTTGATATGGTCGGCGAGCCCTGCCCTTACCCGGCCGTCGCCACGCTGGAAGCGATGCCGCAGTTAAAAAAGGGAGAAATTCTGGAAGTGGTGAGCGACTGCCCGCAATCCATCAATAATATTCCGCTGGATGCGCGCAATCACGGCTATACGGTGCTGGATATTCAGCAGGATGGCCCAACGATTCGCTATCTGATTCAGAAGTAATCATTTGCCGGATGACGGCGCAAGCGCCTTATCCGGCCTGTATGATGCATTCAGCAGGTCTGGCTACACCTGCATGGACATCACTTCCTGGTACGCCGACATCAGTTTGTTGCGTACCTGAATACCCATCTGCATTGAGACAGACGCTTTTTGCATATCGGTCATCACATCATTAAGCGCAATGCCTGGCTCACCCAGAGTAAATTTTTCTGCCTGTACGCGCGCGGTGGTTTGCGTGTCACTGATGCGATTCAGTGCCGCATGCAGTTGACCGGCAAAACTTACGGTTGGTTGCGGCAGCGCGTCTTGCGCCCGTGCGGACATCGCCGTTGCCTGTAGCTGGCTGATGACCCCTTCAATCCCCTGTATTGCTGACATGCTAATCCCCTGGATGATTTTTTACACAGCAGAGATTACCAGTTTGTCAATAAGATAAAGGCGCTAAATAGCGATAAAAAACCTCGGTTTTTGGCGCATAGAAAAATTCGAAACCGCAAATAATGAGACCGTCAATTTTTCGAGTTTGCTGACCCGGGAGTGAGTCTTGTTCCACTTTGCAAAAAACGCCGTCCACGATCAGTCACGAGGTGCGAGATGAGTGCGACTGCATCGACTGCAACCCAACCTAAACCTCTCGAGTGGCTTAATCGCCTGCGCGCGAATCCCAGAATTCCTCTGATTGTGGCGGGATCAGCCGCCGTTGCCATCATCGTTGCTATGGTTTTGTGGGCGAAAGCGCCAGATTATCGCACGCTGTTCAGCAACCTTTCCGATCAGGATGGCGGGGCCATTGTCACGCAGCTGACCCAGATGAACATCCCTTACCGCTTCACCGAAGGAAGCGGTGCGATTGAAGTGCCTGCCGATAAAGTGCATGAGCTTCGCCTGCGCCTGGCGCAACAGGGATTGCCAAAAGGCGGCGCTGTCGGCTTCGAGTTGTTAGACCAGGAAAAATTCGGCATTAGCCAGTTCAGTGAGCAGGTCAATTACCAGCGCGCGCTGGAAGGCGAGCTGGCCCGCACTATCGAAACCCTGGGGCCGGTAAAACGCGCCCGTGTCCACCTGGCGATGCCGAAACCTTCTCTGTTCGTGCGCGAGCAGAAATCCCCTTCCGCTTCCGTGACGGTCAATCTTGAACCAGGCCGCGCGCTGGATGAAGGGCAAATCAGCGCGGTGGTGCATCTGGTATCCAGCGCCGTTGCGGGTCTGCCGCCAGGTAACGTCACGCTGGTCGATCAGGGCGGTCATCTGTTGACTCAGTCCAATACCAGCAGCCGCGATCTGAACGACGCGCAGTTGAAATATGCCAGCGATGTGGAAGGACGCATTCAGCGCCGTATCGAATCGATTCTTTCGCCAATCGTCGGCAACGGCAACGTCCATGCTCAGGTTACTGCGCAGCTGGATTTTGCCAACAAAGAGCAAACGGAAGAACAATACCGTCCGAACGGCGACGCATCGCAGGCCGTGCTGCGCTCACGCCAGCTTAATGAAAGCGAGCAAATCGGCTCCGGCTATCCGGGCGGCGTACCGGGTGCGCTGTCGAATCAGCCTGCGCCGGCAAATGCTGCGCCGATCAGCACACCGCCTGCTAATCAGCAAAACGCGCAGAACACGCAGACGACCAACAATGCGAACAGCAATGTGCCGCGCAATACGCAGCGCAACGAAACCAGTAACTATGAAGTGGATCGCACCATTCGCCACACCAAACTGAACGTGGGCGATGTGCAGCGACTCTCCGTGGCGGTCGTGGTGAACTACCGCGCCCTGCCGGACGGCAAACCGCTACCGTTAACCACGGAACAGATGAAGCAGATCGAAGATCTGACCCGCGAAGCAATGGGTTTCTCCGACAAACGCGGCGATACCCTTAACGTGGTGAACTCACCATTTACCGCAACGGACGACCTGGGCGGCGAGCTGCCATTCTGGAAACAGCAAGCCTTTATTGAGCAGTTGATCTCCGCAGGTCGCTGGCTCCTGGTTCTGCTGGTTGCCTGGATTCTGTGGCGCAAAGCGGTTCGACCGCAGCTTGCTCGCCGCGCTGAAGAGACGAAAGTCGCGCAGGAACAGGCGCAGGTTCGTCAGGAAACCGAAGAAGCGGTAGAAGTTCGCCTCAGCAAAGACGAACAGACCCAGCAGCGCCGGGCGAACCAGCGTCTGGGCGCAGAAGTGATGAGCCAGCGTATTCGCGAAATGTCAGATAACGATCCGCGCGTCGTGGCGCTGGTCATTCGCCAGTGGATGAATAACGATCATGAGCAATAAACTTACCGGCACCGATAAAAGCGTCATCCTGCTGATGACCATTGGCGAAGACCGTGCGGCAGAGGTGTTTAAGCACCTCTCCACGCGTGAAGTGCAAACCCTGAGTTCGGCAATGGCGAACGTGCGCCAGATTTCCAACAAACAGCTGACCGATGTGCTGGCGGAATTTGAGCAAGAGGCCGAACAGTTTGCCGCACTCAACATCAACGCCAACGAATACCTGCGGTCCGTGCTGGTTAAAGCGCTGGGTGAAGAACGTGCCGCCAGTCTGCTGGAAGATATCCTCGAAACGCGGGATACCGCCAGCGGTATTGAAACGCTCAACTTTATGGAGCCGCAAAGCGCCGCCGACCTTATCCGCGACGAACACCCGCAGATTATCGCCACCATCCTGGTGCATCTCAAACGCGGCCAGGCCGCCGATATTCTGGCGCTGTTCGACGAACGTCTGCGCCACGATGTCATGCTGCGTATCGCGACCTTCGGCGGCGTACAGCCAGCCGCACTGGCGGAACTGACCGAAGTGTTGAATGGTCTGCTCGACGGTCAGAACCTCAAGCGCAGCAAAATGGGCGGCGTGAGAACCGCGGCAGAAATCATCAACCTGATGAAAACCCAGCAGGAAGAGGCGGTTATCAGCGCCGTACGCGAATTCGACGGCGAGCTGGCGCAGAAAATTATCGACGAAATGTTCCTGTTCGAAAATCTGGTGGAAGTCGACGATCGCAGCATCCAGCGTCTGTTGCAGGAAGTGGATTCCGAGTCGTTGCTGATCGCCCTGAAAGGCGCCGAGCCGCCGCTACGCGAGAAATTCCTGCGCAACATGTCGCAGCGCGCTGCCGATATTCTGCGCGACGACCTCGCCAACCGTGGCCCGGTACGTCTGTCTCAGGTGGAGAACGAACAGAAAGCCATTCTGCTTATTGTGCGTCGTCTGGCGGAAACCGGCGAAATGGTAATCGGCAGCGGCGAGGATACCTATGTCTAACGAATTGCCGTGGCAGATCTGGACACCGGACGATCTCGTCCCTCCCCTGGCCGAGTTTGTGCCAATGGAGCACCGCGACGAACCGATAGCCATCGATGACGAACCGGAGCTGAGTGCCGAACAGCAGCTTGAGCAGCAACTGGCGCAGTTGAAAATGCAGGCGCACGAGCAAGGGTATAACGCGGGCCTCGCCGAAGGTCGCCAGAAAGGCCACGAACAGGGCTATCAGGAAGGATTAGCGCAAGGGCTGGAGCAAGGCCAGACGCAGGCGCGCGCTCAACAGGCGCCGCTGAATGCCCGAATGCAGCAACTGGTCAGCGAGTTTCAGAATACGCTGGACGCGCTGGACAGCGTGATTGCCTCGCGCCTGATGCAAATGGCGCTGGAAGCCGCTCGCCAGGTGATCGGCCAGACGCCAGCGGTGGACAACTCCGCGCTCATTAAACAGATCCAGCAATTGTTGCAACAGGAGCCGCTGTTCAGCGGGAAACCGCAATTGCGCGTTCACCCGGATGATTTACAGCGCGTCGAAGAGATGCTCGGGGCCACGCTCAGCCTGCACGGCTGGCGTTTGCGCGGCGATCCCACGCTGCATCATGGCGGCTGTAAAGTGTCCGCCGATGAAGGCGATCTGGACGCCAGCGTCGCCACGCGTTGGCAAGAACTCTGCCGCCTGGCGGCTCCCGGAGTCGTCTGATGACTACGCGCCTGACCCGCTGGCTGAATACGCTGGATAACTTCGAAGCCAAAATGGCGCAGCTCCCGGCGGTACGTCGCTACGGGCGACTGACCCGCGCCACCGGTCTGGTGCTGGAAGCCACCGGCTTGCAGCTACCGCTCGGCGCGACCTGCGTCATTGAACGGCAGGACGGGACGGAAACACGCGAAGTGGAAAGCGAAGTCGTCGGCTTTAATGGCCAGCGTCTGTTTTTAATGCCGCTGGAAGAGGTCGAAGGCATTCTTCCCGGCGCACGCGTTTACGCAAAAAATATTGCCGGGGAAGGTCTGCAAAGCGGAAAACAGCTGCCGCTCGGCCCTGCCCTGCTGGGGCGCGTGCTGGACGGCGGCGGCAAGCCGCTGGATGGTCTTCCCGCGCCAGACACCACGGAAACCGGCGCGTTAATCACTCAACCATTCAACCCCTTGCAGCGAACGCCTATTGAGCATGTGCTGGATACCGGCGTCCGCCCCATCAACGCGCTGCTTACCGTCGGACGCGGACAGCGTATGGGGCTGTTTGCCGGTTCCGGCGTGGGTAAAAGCGTTCTGCTCGGCATGATGGCGCGCTATACCCGCGCGGACGTTATCGTCGTCGGGCTGATTGGCGAACGTGGCCGCGAAGTTAAAGATTTTATCGAAAACATTCTGGGCGCTGACGGGCGCGCGCGTTCGGTAGTGATTGCCGCGCCTGCGGACGTCTCGCCACTGCTGCGAATGCAGGGAGCGGCCTATGCCACGCGTATTGCCGAGGATTTCCGCGATCGCGGGCAGCACGTACTGCTGATCATGGACTCCCTGACCCGCTACGCGATGGCGCAGCGTGAGATTGCGCTGGCGATCGGCGAACCGCCTGCGACCAAGGGGTATCCGCCTTCGGTCTTCGCAAAATTACCTGCGCTGGTGGAACGTGCGGGGAACGGCATTCACGGCGGCGGCTCCATCACCGCGTTTTATACGGTATTGACCGAAGGCGACGATCAGCAGGACCCAATCGCCGACTCGGCGCGTGCGATCCTGGATGGACACATTGTGTTATCCCGTCGTCTGGCCGAAGCCGGTCACTACCCGGCCATTGATATTGAAGCGTCGATCAGCCGTGCAATGACGTCGCTGATCACCGAGCAACACTATGCACGCGTACGGAATTTCAAACAGTTGCTATCCAGTTTCCAGCGTAACCGCGATTTGGTGAGCGTCGGCGCGTATGCCAAAGGCAGCGATCCCATGCTGGATAAAGCCATCGCGCTGTGGCCGCAACTGGAGGCATTTTTGCAACAAGGTATTTTCGAACGAGCCGACTGGGAAGATTCTCTCCAGGCGCTGGAACTGATTTTCCCGACGGTGTGATGAAGCAGGAGGGCATAGGTCATGGCACAACATGGTGCGCTGGCAACATTAAAAGATCTGGCCGAGAAAGAAGTGGATGATGCCGCTCTCTTATTAGGGGAAATGCGACGCGGATTCCAGCAGGCGGAAGAACAACTGAAAATGCTGATCGATTATCAGCATGAGTATCGCAACAATCTCAATGCCGATATGGGCCAGGGGATTGCCAGCAACCGCTGGATTAACTATCAGCAATTTATTCAGACGCTGGAGAAGGCCATTGAGCAGCATCGCCAGCAGCTGACGCAGTGGACACAAAAAGTGGACGTGGCGCTGAACAGCTGGCGTGAAAAGAAACAACGGCTTCAGGCCTGGCAGACCTTACAGGACAGACAAAGTGCGGCAGCGTTATTGGCTGAAAACCGCCTGGATCAGAAAAAAATGGATGAATTTGCTCAGCGTGCTGCAATGAGGAAAACCGAATGATCACCTTGCCCCAACTGATCACGACCGACACAGACGTAACGACAGGCCTTCAGGCTAGTAAAACAGCCGATTCAGCCCAGGATTTTCTGGCGCTGTTAGCCGGTGCTTTGGGCGCAGGCGACGCGCAGGGTAAAGATGCCCCGCTTTCGCTTGCCGATCTCCAGGCGGCAGGCGGCAAACTGCAAAAAGGATTGCTGCAAAAAAATGGCGATACGCCGCAGACGACAGCGCTGGCCGATCTTCTGGCGCGCCAGGATCTGCTGACGGATGACGCCACAGCAGACCTGACCGAGGCACAGCAGTTGCTGTCCACGCTGACGCCTTCGCTGAAAAGCAACGCCCTGAACGCGTTAAGTAAGACTGCCCGGCAGGACGACAACGCACCGGCGCTGAGCGATGAAGACCTCGCGAATCTGAGCGCGCTCTTCGCCATGTTACCGGGCCAGCCGGCGCTGACGCCAACCACGCGAACCGCGTCGGCTGAAGGCGCACTCTCCGCCCCGGCATCGCTGCGTGGCGATACGCGCGCCGCTATGCAGGATGCGGTTGCCGGGCTGACGACGGGCGAGCTGAAAAAAGGGAAAGTCGATGCCGCGCCTGACGTCACCGCAAACTCAGCAAGCAACCAGCCGGTAACGCCGCTGGTCGCCGCCGCTGCCGCTAAAGCCGACATGGAAAGCACGCCTTCTCCGGTCACGACCATTGGCGCCATGACCACGCCTGGCGGTATGACGACGCAGACGCAACCCGCGCCTGTCGCAGCCGCCCCGGTGCTCAGCGCGCCGCTGGGCAGCCATGAGTGGCAGCAGTCATTAAGCCAGCATGTGACGCTGTTTACCCGCCAGGGGCAGCAGAGCGCGGAACTGCGTCTGCACCCGGAGGAACTGGGGCAGATTCAAATCTCCCTCAAAATGGATGATAACCAGGCGCAACTGCAAATGGTGTCAGCGCATAGCCACGTTCGCGCCGCGCTGGAAGCCGCGTTACCCGTACTGCGTACCCAACTGGCGGAAAACGGCATCCAGCTGGGACAAAGCAGTATCAGCAGTGAAAGTTTCGCCGGACAGCAGCAGTCGTCATCCCAACAACAGCACGCTTCCCGCGCACAGGGACAAGAGGCTTTTGCCGCCGAAGATGACATCGCACTGACGACGCCGGGCTCGCTCCAGGCTGCCGCTCGTGGCGATGGCGCGGTGGATATCTTCGCCTAACGCCAGAGGTAGCATGATTATCCGCGTCTTTTCCACGCTTTGCCGTGGACAGGACACGGGATAATCAGCCAATAAGCTGTACCGAAACAGGAAGCCCGTATCTGATGACTGACTCCGCGATTAACAGAAAGAGCAAACGCTCAATTTGGATCCCTTTGCTGGTGTTGATTACTCTTGCCGCCTGCGCAACCGCTGGCTATAGCTACTGGCGGATGCAGGAGCACCCGACCGCCAGCGCTAGCGCGGCCCCGCCACCGCCGCCAGCGCCCGTATTTTTCGCGCTGGATACGTTTACCGTCAATCTGGGCGATGCCGATCGCGTGCTGTATATCGGGATTACGCTGCGCCTGAAGGACGAAGTGACGCGCGCGCGTCTGAGCGAATACCTGCCAGAAGTGCGCAGCCGTCTGTTGCTGCTGTTTTCGCGTCAGGATGCCACTGTGCTTTCGACGGAAGCCGGGAAGCAGACGCTGATCGCGGCAATCAAAGAAACGCTCTCTACTCCGCTCGTTGCTGGACAACCGAAACAGGAAGTCACCGACGTTCTTTATACAGCTTTCATTCTGCGGTAAAGACATGGGCGATAGTATTCTTTCTCAGGCTGAAATCGATGCGCTGCTCAACGGCGACAGCGAGGCCAAAGACGAACCCACCCCTGGCGGCGTGGGCGACAATGATATTCGTCCTTATGATCCCAATACACAGCGTCGCGTGGTGCGCGAGCGCCTACAGGCGCTGGAGATCATTAACGAACGTTTCGCGCGTCAATTCCGTATGGGGCTGTTTAACCTGCTGCGTCGCAGCCCGGATATTACCGTGGGCGCGATCCGCATTCAGCCATATCACGAATTTGCGCGTAATTTACCCGTACCGACCAACCTGAACCTGATCCATCTGAAGCCGCTGCGCGGTACGGGTCTGGTGGTGTTCTCGCCGAGTCTGGTGTTTATCGCCGTGGATAACCTGTTTGGCGGCGACGGGCGTTTTCCGACCAAAGTGGAAGGTCGTGAGTTTACGCATACCGAACAGCGCGTTATCAACCGCATGCTGAAGCTGGCGCTTGAAAGCTACAGCGACGCGTGGAAAGCGATCAACCCGCTGGAAGTGGAGTACGTTCGCTCTGAGATGCAGGTGAAATTCACCAATATCACCACCTCTCCGAACGACATTGTGGTGAACACGCCGTTCCACGTCGAAATTGGCAACCTGACAGGCGAGTTCAACATCTGCCTGCCTTTCAGCATGATTGAGCCGCTGCGGGAGCTGTTGGTGAACCCGCCGCTGGAAAACTCGCGTCATGAAGATCAGAACTGGCGCGACAATCTGGTGCGTCAGGTTCAGCATTCAGAGCTGGAGCTGGTGGCGAACTTTGCGGACATCCCGCTGCGCCTTTCCCAGATATTAAAGCTGAAACCCGGCGACGTGCTGCCGATTGAAAAACCCGACCGCATTATTGCTCATGTGGACGGCGTACCTGTACTGACCAGCCAGTATGGCACCGTGAACGGTCAGTATGCGTTGCGCGTAGAGCATTTGATCAACCCGATTTTGAATTCGCTGAATGAGGAACAGCCCAAATGAGTGACATGAATAATCCGTCCGATGAGAATACCGGCGCATTGGACGATCTGTGGGCTGACGCGTTAAACGAGCAAAAAACAACGACCAGCAAAAGCGCGGCCGATGCCGTCTTCCAGCAGTTGGGCGGCGGCGACGTCAGTGGAAACCTACAGGATATCGATTTAATCATGGATATTCCGGTCAAGCTGACCGTGGAGCTGGGTCGCACGCGCATGACCATCAAAGAGCTGCTGCGCCTGACGCAGGGTTCGGTGGTCGCACTGGACGGACTGGCAGGCGAGCCGTTGGATATTCTGATTAACGGCTACCTGATTGCCCAGGGTGAAGTCGTGGTGGTCGCCGATAAATACGGCGTGCGCATCACGGATATCATCACGCCGTCTGAACGTATGCGTCGTCTGAGCCGTTAAGCATGAAAACCCAGGCTACCGTTTCACAGCCCTCTGCCGTATCAGGCTCGCCGTTAGTTCAGGTGAGCGGCGCGCTGTTTGGGATCATCGTGTTGATTCTGGTCGCAGCCTGGGTCATTAAACGCCTGGGTTTTGCGCCCAAAGGCGCCGGTACGCGAGGGTTGAAAGTGTCAGCCAGCACCTCGCTGGGCCCGCGTGAGCGCGTGGTCATTGTCGATGTTGAAGACGCTCGGCTGGTACTGGGCGTCACGGCCACGCAAGTCAATGTGCTGCATACCCTCCCCCCTGCGCCTGTCGTTGCAGAAGAAAAACCGGCCGCCCCTGCGGATTTCCAGGCCATGATGAAGAGTTTGTTGAAGCGTTCCGGGAGATCCTGATGCGCCGTTTGTTATCCCTCACGCTGATGGCTTTGTGGTTTATCAGCCCTGCCGCGTTCGCACAATTACCCGGACTGGTCAGCCAACCGCTACCCGGCGGCGGGCAAAGCTGGTCCCTGCCGGTACAGACGCTGGTCTTTATTACGTCACTGACGTTCCTGCCCGCCATTTTGCTGATGATGACCAGCTTTACCCGCATCATTATCGTCTTCGGCTTGCTGCGAAACGCGCTGGGAACGCCCTCTGCGCCGCCAAACCAGGTGCTTCTCGGGCTGGCGCTGTTCTTGACGTTTTTTATTATGTCTCCGGTTATCGACAAAATTTATGTGGATGCCTGGCAGCCTTTCAGCGAAGAGAAGATTTCCATGCAGGAAGCGCTGGAAAAAGGCGCTCAGCCGCTACGGGAGTTTATGCTGCGGCAGACCCGTGAGGCTGACCTGGGCCTGTTCGCGCGTCTGGCAAACAGCGGCCCGCTACAGGGGCCGGAAGCCGTGCCGATGCGAATTTTGCTCCCGGCCTACGTCACCAGCGAGTTAAAAACCGCTTTTCAGATCGGTTTTACGATTTTCATCCCCTTCCTGATTATCGATCTGGTTATCGCCAGCGTGTTGATGGCGCTCGGGATGATGATGGTGCCGCCGGCCACCATTGCGCTGCCGTTTAAGCTTATGCTTTTTGTCCTGGTCGACGGCTGGCAGTTGCTCGTTGGCTCTCTTGCCCAAAGTTTTTACAGTTAGAGGCGCGAAATGACACCCGAATCGGTCATGATGATAGGCACGGAGGCAATGAAGGTCGCGCTTGCGCTTGCCGCGCCTCTGCTGCTGGTTGCGCTGTTTACCGGCCTTATCATCAGTATTTTACAGGCCGCCACCCAGATCAACGAAATGACGCTGTCATTTATCCCGAAAATTGTGGCGGTATTTACGGCGATTATTGTGGCGGGCCCCTGGATGCTTAACCTGCTGCTGGATTACGTGCGTACGCTGTTCAGTAACTTGCCGTATATCATCGGATAAGACGCGATGTTGCAGGTCACAAGCGATCAATGGTTATACTGGCTTAACCTCTACTTCTGGCCGCTGTTACGTGTACTGGCGCTGATCTCTACCGCGCCGATCCTCAGTGAACGCACGGTTCCCAAACGGGTAAAGCTGGGGCTGGGGTTTATGATCACTCTCATTATCGCCCCTTCACTCCCGGCGAATAATGTGCCTGTTTTTTCCACCGAAGCCTTATGGCTCGCCATGCAGCAAATCATGATCGGCATTGCGCTAGGGTTTACCATGCAGTTTGCCTTTGCTGCGGTGCGTACGGCGGGGGAATTCATCGGTCTGCAAATGGGTCTCTCTTTTGCCACGTTTGTTGACCCGGGCAGCCGCCTCAATATGCCGGTACTCGCCAGAATCCTCGACATGCTCGCTATGCTGCTGTTTCTTACGTTTAACGGCCATCTGTGGCTGATCTCGCTGCTGGTAGACACCTTCCATACGCTGCCTATCGGCGGCGACCCGGTCAACAGCAATGCGTTTCTGGCGCTTGCCCGGGCAGGCGGACTGATCTTCCTCAACGGACTCATGTTAGCCTTGCCGGTCATTACGTTACTGCTCACACTCAACCTGTCGCTCGGGCTATTAAACCGTATGGCTCCGCAGTTATCCGTATTTGTTATTGGCTTCCCGCTAACCTTATCCGTCGGCATTTTGTTAATAACCGCGCTCATGCCATTAATTGCCCCTTTCTGTGAACACTTATTCGGTGAAATTTTCAATTTGCTTGCTGATATCGTTAGCGAAATGCCGACAACCAATAACCCATAATTTTTATCCTGTCTTACTAAGGATTTTCCTAAATTTAAAATCTAAAAACATCTACCAGGATATATCTGCTGCGCTTTATTTGTTTTTACCTTACTCACATAACATAACATTTACTTTACTTTGAGAAGATTCCTGGCAAATTATACGTAACTTTACGGGATAGTAAGTTCGCCTGAAAACAGCGAAAGCGTCATCTTAGGTCACTATTATTGTTCCGTTGGGTTGTGATGAGATATTCAGGTAAGGGGAATTATCGTTACGCATTGAGTGAGGGTATGCCATGTCAACGATTATTATGGATTTATGCAGTTACACCCGGCTAGGTTTGACCGGGTATCTGGTAAGCAGAGGGGTGAAAAAAAGGGAAATCAACGACATTGAGACCGTTGACGAACTCGCCATCGCTTGTGACTCACAGCAGCCTTCTGTGGTGTTTATTAATGAGGACTGTTTCATCCATGATCCATCTAACAGTCAGCAAATAAAGCAGATCATTAATCAGCATCCCAACACGTTATTTATTGTTTTTATGGCAATTGCTAATGTGCATTTTGATGAATACTTATTAGTAAGAAAAAACTTATTGATTAGTTCAAAATCAATTAAGCCCGATTCTCTGGATGATATTCTTGGCGATATTCTGAAAAAAGAGACGGATATTGTAGGAGTAGTAAATTTACCTACGTTATCTTTAAGCCGTACTGAATCCAGTATGTTGCGAATGTGGATGGATGGACAGGGAACAATACAGATTTCAGATCAAATGAATATCAAGGCAAAGACGGTGTCATCCCACAAAGGGAATATTAAACGGAAGATAAAAACGCATAATAAACAGGTTATCTATCATGTCGTGCGGCTGACGGATAACGTGACAAACGGAATTTTTGTTAACATGCGATGAGGCCCCCTGACTGGTGGATATTCCACCAGTCAGGGTAAAAGCGACGAAAATCACATTACTCTGTTTTTTCCACAAAGATCCCATCCTGATGGCCTGACTCATTGAAGAACCAGATACCGAGCGGGTAGTCTTCCAGCGAAACCAGGTACATCGTACCTTCACTAAACTCTTCAACCGCCAATACCACGCCTGGCCGACGAGGGCCGCCGTCTGTTTTGACTGTTACCCGATCATTCACCTTCATCAATTATCCTCCTGTGGCTTTGTGCCAGTGTAGAACAAATTCCTTTTTCTGGCAGCGTCTGCCGCGCGTGATTGCTGGTTTTCTCAACGGTCTATACTTACAGATGCCACGGTTAAATGAGGTACTGAAGATGAAAACCGCGAAAGAGTACAGCGAAACGGCCAAGCGCGAAGTCAGCGTTGATGTTGACGCCCTGCTCGCGGCGATCAATGAAATCAGCGAGAGCGAAATTCATCGCAGCGCTGATGATCCTGAGAAAGTCAGTGTGGATGGCCGCGATTATCATACATGGCATGAATTAGCGGATGCGTTTGAACTCGATATTCATGATTTTAGCGTCACGGAAATCAATCGCTGATCTGGGGTGAAAAAAATCCCGGCTCGCAGAGCCGGGATCAAACTTGCTTATGCAAGAAGCACTTGAAAATTCGTTACACCAGAAAATCTGATGTGCGTTTTACCTTATCTGCAATTTTTTTGTATGACAAGCAAATATTTCTCGCAGAAATGATTAATACAGCTAATGGTTCAGCGTGTATCAGGCGACGGCGCGGGATGGTCGTCACGGACACAAACCTGATTGCGCCCGGCCTGTTTTGCCAGATACAACCGGCGATCCGCCAGCGACTGCAACTGTTCAAAATCGTAGTCTCCGTTCTCCTGCGCCCCGCTTACGCCCAGCGATGCACTAATGCGCAGAGTCGTGCCTTTTGCGATCAGGATTTCTTTGTCGTTCACGCGCTGGCGTATCCGCTCTGCGATCTGTGCTGCCTGCACCAGCGTCGTCCCCGGTAAGACAATACAGAACTCTTCGCCGCCTACGCGCCCGGCAAGGTCATGCGAACGTATTGTGCCGCTAATAAGCCCGGCGGCATGGGAGAGCACCCGATCTCCCGCCTGATGGCCGAAACGGTCATTGACGCTCTTAAAGTGATCCAAATCGATCTGAATAACGGAAAACGGCTGTCGCTGCTCGTGGCAGCGCTGTATCAGTACGCGCGCCCTCTCAAACAATGCGCCACGGTTATACAGCCGCGTCAAAGGATCGTGCCAGGCCTGCCATTGCAGGGAACTTTGCAGCACAAACATATTGCTGACCATCTTGCGGATAACAACCCATGAGATGAGCAACATCATCGTGAAAAGCGCCCACAGGAGACCAAGCGCAATACTGATACTGCCAAAAGCCCCCTGCACGCCTTCTCTCAGGGTATGAACACGCAAAAGCACGCCATCGAAATGATCCAGCCTTTCCCAACTGATATAGCGGCTGCCCATACGGATACCGCCATGCGTATCATGTTCGATGTCATTCGCGAGCAACGCCAGTTCAAGGTCATCAAAGGTATTAACCTGACGCTTTTCCGGCGTTGAGGTCGCCAGTAGCCTGAGCTGATAGTCGTAGAGCTGGTACTCCCCTTCGGAATCTTTTTCGACCGCATCCTCCAGGAAACGCTTCATGGATGACACGGGAATATCCATTGCCAGCACGCCATACCAGTGTCTTTCGTTATCCAGCGACAGGCTCACGGTGACTTTTTGTTGCACTTCACCGCCCGGCACCGGCGAGCTAAACCAGCGCACGCCGCGCGCTGAATTTTGTCGTTGGGATTGCCCGCTGAACCAGGGTTGGATCACATACTGGTAATAGCGGGACATAATGTCGCCGCCATTGGTTGTGGGTTCAGTTGAGACATAAAAGCCTGAACGCGAAACATACATTGTCCGCTGCGCCAGCATGGTAGAAGAATGCGCCAGCCGTAACAAATACCCCAGTTCCAACGCGGCGCTTAACTCGTTTGCCAGCGCATCGTTATCCCGCGAGAGAAGCGTTGTACGGTTAACAAACGCGTCAGAGACGCCGTTAAGCGGTAACGTTCGCCGTCTGTCTAGCTCCAGTTGCCAGAAACTTTTGCCGCGCAGTTGCGCAAATTGCGCCACCGCATCGTGCAGGTCGGCAAAATCGAGCGGCGTGACCAGCGCTTCGTACATACCGTTGCGCAGAAACAAGAGTTTATCCACGCTGAATTGCAGCTGTCTGTCCAGCACATTAGCGACGTTTTCCAGATGGTTACGTTGACTGGCCCGGTATGCCGACTCCAGCACGACCACTTCACGCCAGGTCAGCAATGTTGAACAAATCATCACAACCAGAAAACAGATATTTACGACATGGCCTGGCCCAAAGCGTCGTGCTAACGTTCTCAGCCAGCTCCAGTTTCCTGGCGTTGTTTCATGCGGCACCTGACGGCTCCCTACTTTTATTCCTGAACTATGTGTCGCGACTCAACGGCTATTTTCTGGGGTAACAAAACGCCCGGCATTAACCGGGCGTTCCTTTATCAGACATCTTCCCGCAACCGCCTGCCATCACCGGGCATAAGTTCATTCTCGTGGAATGCTTCCCGTTTGACGCCAAAACCGTCATACCAACGGCACTCCACCATGCCGCTGGAATAACCGGTTACGATCATGCGTGGACCACCTTCTTTTGCGATAACTTCCTCACTGACAAAAAAGACCATACCTGCCTCCTGTATCCAGTGAAACTTTTTCACCTTAGACGACGATGGCCTTTTTTGCATAATCCGGCGAGGCATAAATTAGTGCGAACCACCGCGAACGTTGGCAACAGTTTTTACCAGCCCTACCACCACGCTGCCGATGATGAAACCGAGCACCAGATTAATCAACATGGGAAGCGTGAGCGCAATAAGACCATTCTGCTGCTGAGCAAAATGTTCGATCGCGTGGTGTAATGGCGCGATGCCGTGCACCACGATCCCGCCCCCCACCAGGAACATCGCGAGTGTGCCGACAATGGACAGCGCCTTCATAAGCCAGGGCGCCGTAACCAGTAGCCCTTTGCCCACCGCCTGAGCCAGTACGCTGCGTTTTTCCGCCAGCCAGTACCCCATATCGTCCAGTTTTACGATGAATCCCACCAGACCATAAACGCCAATCGTCACCACCAGCGCGATACCGGACAACACCAGAACCTGATTGAGCAACGGCGCATCCGCGACAATTCCCAGCGTAATCGCGACGATCTCCGCAGAAAGGATAAAGTCGGTGCGCACAGCCCCTTTCACTTTCTCCTTCTCAAACGTGAGAGGATCTTGTGCGGCGATCGCGGCCAGACGCTGCTGACGCGCCTCCGGGCTCTCTTTGTGCTTTCGGGCCTCAAGCGTGTGTAAAACTTTCTCTACGCCTTCAAAACAGAGAAAAGCGCCTCCAATCATCAACAACGGTGTAATCGCCCACGGGATAAAAGCGCTGATCAGCAGCGCCAGAGGCACCAGGATGACCTTGTTGATCAACGACCCTTTCGCCACGCTCCAGACGACCGGCAGTTCGCGGTTCGCCCGCACGCCCGTCACCTGCTGCGCGTTTAGCGACAGGTCATCACCCAATACGCCTGCCGTTTTTTTCGCGGCCAGTTTTCCCATCATCGAGATATCATCCAACAGCGTGGCGATATCATCGAGCAACGTCAGCAAACTACTTCCTGCCAAAATAAATCCCTCAATATTTTTCTTTTGAAGAGGTAAGTATGAAGTAAAAAACGTAATGCCGAAACGGGTAGCAATCGTCAACAAAAATTTAACAAAAGAGTGCAATTATAACGCTCGCCAGCGCGATAGTTTTGACGTTTACTATGTTGCACCTTTTTATTTCCGCCGTGAGGGATTATGCGTTTCAGGCAGTTACTACCACTTTTTAGCGCACTCTTCGCGCTGTATATCATTTGGGGTTCCACGTACTTCGTTATTCGTATTGGCGTTGAGAGTTGGCCGCCGCTGATGATGGCGGGCGTCCGTTTTCTGTCTGCGGGGATTTTGTTAACAACATTCTTACTTCTTCGCGGGCACAAACTGCCCCCTTTGCGTCAATTGCTCAATGCCGCGCTGATTGGCATTCTGCTGCTGGCGGTGGGGAACGGTCTGGTTACCGTAGCGGAACATCAGGATGTACCGTCCGGCATCGCCGCCGTGGTGGTCGCGACGGTTCCATTATTCACGCTGTGCTTCAGCCATTTCTTTGGCATTAAAACGCGAAAACTGGAGTGGACAGGCATCGCCATCGGCCTGGCGGGGATCATCATGCTCAATAGTGGCGGAAATTTGAGCGGCAACCCCTGGGGCGCGCTGTTGATCCTGATTGGCTCGATGAGCTGGGCATTCGGCTCCGTGTTCGGCGCCCGCATCGCGTTGCCGACAGGCATGATGGCCGGAGCGATTGAAATGCTGGCTGCCGGTGTTGTGCTGATGTTCGCTTCCTTTATCGCCGGGGAAAAGCTGACGACGATGCCGACGCTCTCCGGCTTCATGGCGGTAGGTTATCTGGCGCTATTCGGTTCCATTATCGCCATTAACGCCTATATGTATTTGATCCGTAATGTCAGCCCGGCGCTGGCGACCAGTTACGCTTACGTCAACCCGGTAGTGGCGGTGTTACTGGGAACAGGTCTGGGGGGAGAAAGCCTTTCTTCCGTCGAGTGGCTGGCATTAGGGGTAATTGTTTTCGCTGTCGTCCTGGTGACGCTGGGGAAATATTTGTTTCCCGCCAGACCCGCGACTGCAGTGAGTGAATCGGAAAAATCACTCCAGTAAATGAATACCCTGCGTGTCGATCTGCGCGGTGGGGCCACCGCCGCAGATCCACTCCTCAAGCCGTTCCGCCAGTGCGGCGTCGCTGAGTTTCAACCGGCCACGCAAAGCACACTCCCAGACAATCAGCACACGCCAGCCAAGCTCGCGAAGCCTCAGCATGTCTCGCCGATCGCGCTCCACATTTTTACCGATTTTGTTCAGCCAGAACTCGGTACGCGTGGCGGGAACTTTGAACAGGTGGCAGTCATGATGATGCCAGAAACAGCCGTGCGTGAAGATAACGCAGCGATACTCATCCACGACAAAATCCGGGCGTCCGGGCAACGTGGCGTCCTGCACATGAAACGCCATCCCCTGCTCCTGCAACAGAGCGGCAAGGCGTTTTTCTATCGCCGTATCGCGCGTGGCTATCGCCCGCATATTCTTGCTGCGCGTCGCCTTATCGTGTACGTCCGCCATGCTGGCTCTCTTTCTGGCGCAATGTAACAGCCTGTTTAATTCTCGACTCCAGCAGTTTTGCTACTGCGGCAAATGCCGGAACCACGACGGAGTTACCAAACTGACGGTAGGCCTGGGTGTCTGAAACGGGAATGCGGAACTGATATTCCTGCGGCGATTCAAATCCCATTAACCGCGCGCACTCTCTGGGCGTTAACCGGCGTGGACGGTGCTGCTGATTCACCGGATCGTCGAAATTCGCCTCTCCTGCGGCCATATCCCAGCCACGGTCAATCAGTATCTCCGCGCCATCTTTATAGTAACGCGCCGACAATGTGCGCGTTACGCTGCCGGGATTCGCAGGATAGACCATCCCATAGCCAAAACCGTTACCCCGGGCCTGATGCTTTTTCGCGTAGCGGTACAAATACTTCCACAATACCGGCGTCAGCACATATCTCGCTTCAACCGCCGGTTCAAGCAGCTCCGCCAGCGTGATGCGCTGCTGCGGATAGCGTGTGGCAATATCCCGCAGCGTAAAATCGGTTTTCAGATTAAGATCGCGGCGGAACCCCACCAGCACAATCCTCTCCCGATGCTGGGGTAAAAAATGGCGGCCATCAATAATTTTCGGGTCGTCCGGCCCATTATCCGCAGCATCGGCGACGTCATACCCCAGTTCGTCAAGCGTTTGCATAATGATGCGAAACGTTTTTCCCTGGTCGTGGCTTTTCAGGTTTTTGACGTTTTCGAGCACAAAAATCGCCGGGCGTCGGGCGTCAATGACCCGCACGACATCGAAAAAGAGCGTCCCCTGCGTATCACAGGCGAAACCATGCGCCCGTCCCATCGCGTTTTTCTTTGATACCCCTGCCAGAGAGAATGGCTGGCAGGGAAAACCGGCCAGTAGAACATCGTGCTCCGGTATGTGCTGGCGAATATGCTCCGCCGCTTCGCTATCGCTCACGCCGTCGCGGTGGCTCAGAGTAATATCGCGAATATCTTCATTGAAATGATGCCGTTGCGGATCGCAGTAATAATTGGCTTTATAGGTGCGTACCGCGTGTTTATTCCATTCGCTGGTAAACACGCACTGCCCGCCTATCGCTTCAAAGCCACGGCGAATTCCGCCGATCCCGGCGAAGAGATCGACAAAACGAAAGGCATAATGCGGATGGTGTGCCGGAGGCGTTGGCAACAATGTCCTGAGGTGCGTATATTCGCTCTCGCTCAGACGATGCCACGCCGTTGCGTTCGCCACGACGCGTTTAAAAATAGCCGGGCTCCAGTGGTTCTCCCCAACGCCATTCAGATGCGCCACCAGCGTTTTCACATCATAGATTTCCAGCAGTTTGCCCAGCAGCGCCTGTACGGCAGCCCCGGCATTGTCCGTCATCAGATCCTGGAAACCTGTTACTGAAAGATTTTCCTGCATACATTTAACCGGCGAAATTGATATTCGACAGGTTAACACAAAATGAACGCGTTTACGTTTTGGGTATGGTTGCTACTTATCGCAGCTAAAAGCCTGAATTACCGTCTGATCCAACGAGTCGTACTCCCCCCTTAGCTCCGCGCTTAGCTTCGCCATCCAGGTCACCAGGAAGTCGGCGTTATGCTCTGCCAGCAGCTTTCCCCGCGCGGTTTGCATGGTTTGCGGCAAGGTCAGAAGTTTTGTCTGAAAATGGTCGAGGGCGAATTGCTTATCGTTAAGCGGGCGACGTTGCGCGAAGGGATCTTCAGCATCAAATAGCGAAACGCCCAGCCCGCCGGAAACGGCAAACACGCGCGCCAGACCGATTGCGCCCAGTGCTTCAAGCCGGTCGGCATCCTGCACAATCTTCGCCTCGCTGGTCATTGGCGCAATGTGGGCGCTAAAACTGTGCGCCTCAATCGCATGACTGACTGCCGCTAATTTCGCTTCAGGATACGCAGGGAAATCGTTCATTAATATGCGACGTGCCGCGTCAGCGGCCAGCACGGATGAACGATAGCGATCGGGATGATTTTTCGGCAGGCTGACGATATCGTGGAAATAACACGCGGTCAGCACAACAAGCCAGTCAACATCCTCATCCGTCGACAGCTTTTGTGCCGTTCCCCAGACGCGACGAAAATGAAAAATGTCATGGGCGCTATCCTGCTCGTGGTGATTTTTGCCCAACCACGCTTCGAACTGCGATTGCCAGTAGTGTAAATCCACGCTGCCTCCTCTGAATCAGAAAGCAACATTAGCAATATTCCGCCTTGTCTTCACGCTCAATGATTACGGGAGGAGGTATCAGACAAGTTAACGAAGGCAATAAATGGAATAAAAAGAAAATCCGAACGACGTTAAAATAGCGTTAATTACGATAAAACATTCACAAAATAAATTCCAAAAACGCAAATCATAATTTATTAAAAGAAAAACATAATACAGTTAAATATAAAGCAATAAATACATATTAAATTATTTATAATCACACCCAAGGAAATAATTAGAAATATTTTAAATACATTTGTTACATGTAATATTTAAAAAAGAATGAACTTCCTGGAATAGTATTCAACAGTGATCTTCAGGATTCGATCACTTATTCATATCAATTATTATTATAGGGAATACATAATGAAAAGAAAAGTTCTGGCGATGCTTGTCCCTGCTCTATTAATTGCAGGCGCTGCAAATGCGGCTGAAGTGTATAATAAAGACGGCAATAAACTGGACCTGTACGGTAAAGTTGATGGCCTGCGTTATTTCTCTGACGATGCAGGTAGCGACGGCGACATGTCCTATGCCCGTCTGGGTTTTAAAGGCGAAACGCAAATTGCCGAGCAGTTAACCGGTTACGGTCAGTGGGAATACAACATTCAGGCCAACGGTACTGAAGGTGATAAAGGTGACTCCTGGACTCGTCTCGGCTTCGCTGGTTTAGGTTTTGGTCAAAACGGTACTTTCGATTACGGTCGTAACTACGGCGTGGTTTACGACGTAGAAGCCTGGACCGATATGCTGCCAGAATTCGGCGGCGATACTTACACTCAGACTGACGTTTATATGTTAGGCCGTACTAACGGCGTAGCAACCTACCGTAATAACGGCTTCTTTGGTCTGGTTGATGGTCTGAACTTTGCGCTCCAGTATCAGGGTAATAATGAAGGCACCGGTTTTGGTCAGGAAGGTTCCGGCAATAGCGCAGGTCGCAAGCTGGCTAAAGAAAACGGCGACGGCTTCGGTATGTCCACCTCCTACGACTTCGACTTCGGTTTAAGCCTGGGTGCGGCATACGCCAATTCCGATCGTACCGATGCTCAGGTTGCTCGTGGTTACGGTGACGGCATGAACCAGCGTAATAACTATGCTGGTGGCGATAAAGCTGAAGCCTGGACCGTTGGTGCTAAATACGACGCCTACAATGTTTATCTCGCCGCCATGTACGCTGAAACCCGTAATATGACTTACTATGGCAATGGCGACAGCGAACTTAATGGCGGTATCGCCAACAAAACGCAGAACTTTGAAGTTGTTGCACAGTATCAGTTTGATTTCGGTCTGCGCCCGTCTATTGCCTACCTGCAATCTAAAGGCAAAGACTTAGGTGGTCAGGAAGTAAGACACGGCAACTGGCGTTACACCGATAAAGATCTGGTGAAATATGTTGATGTAGGTATGACCTATTACTTCAACAAAAATATGTCCACCTATGTTGATTATAAAATCAACCTGCTGGATGAAGACGATAGCTTCTACGCAGACAACGGTATCGCAACCGATGATATCGTAGCCGTCGGTCTGGTTTACCAGTTCTAATATTCATTAGATACTGCACTAAGCCCGCATAATGGAATAATTTCATGATGCGGGCTTTTTATTATCACGCGCGCCCTTTAGACCAATATGCCATAAAGTTAATCGCTTTGTGCTCAACGCCACGCTCGCCAATTAAATGGCGGCGCAGCAGTTTGACGACGGTGGACTCTGCGGCCACCCACCCATAAAACGCCGTGCTGCTGGTCGTGGCCTTATCCCAGAGAAGCTCCCCTTCGGCTTCTTCTTTCACCGTATCCACCGTATCGGGATGGCGACTTTCGGGTACTCTGGCATGCGTTTTTACGGCCTGAATCAGGCATTCACCGTGCTTCGCCGCTGCGGGGTTACGCGGCAACCAAAAAATGTCGGCGAACTTAAACTCGCTTAAATTCGCGCAGTCGCCCTGTTCAGGAACTTCAAAGAACGCCTGAACCTGTGGCGGATTGGTCTGTCTCGCCAGCATCTCAAGGATACCGCGCGCGGCGGGGAGCGCCGTCTCATCAGCAATGATTAACGCATTCCGCAGTCCCTGGGGAGGCGTCCATTCATAGCCGCCGCTGTCTTCAGCATACGCCGCGTCAGGCGCCACCATCTGAATGGCGTCGCCGGGTCTGGCGTTAATCGCCCATGCCGAAGCCGGTCCCTCTGTACCATGATTGATAAATTCCACGGTGACCTCCTGGCGAGCAGGATCGACATGTCGCAGCGTATAGGTGCGGATAACCGGGCGCTTCTCTTTTGGCATCCCCAGTACAAGCTGGTACCAGTGCCCTTCGGCAGGCAACGACGGCGGCGTACCGTCTTCAGACGGAAACAACATCTTAATGCGCTGATCCGGCGAGTCGCATTTCATCTGCGCCACCTCCTGCCCGCTGAAAACCAGGTTCAGCAGCGAAGGGGAAACCTCCGTCTTACGCGCCAGTTGAACGTTGAACAGGCGGTAGCCCTGAACTCCAGCCATAACTTTTCCTTACGCTTAAATCGCGGAATGACGTGAACGGTAGCGGCTGCGCCAGATAAAGCCAGACACCACGGTAAATAACACAGCGACGAAAAAAGCCGCCACAATCAGCGCCGCTGCGGCGCCGGTTTTCGACACCAGCGGCACCAGCAATGCACAAAGCCCATAGCCAAGCGTGTGGCTGGTCGCGATCCAGCCCGCGCCTGCGCCGTCTGTCAGCTTATCATTCAGTAAAAGCTGATAAGCGGGTGTTGCCAGAGCAGCCCCAAACGACAGCACCGCACAGCCGAGGTAAAACAACCATAGCTGTTCGGCGAGCATTATCGCCAGGCCACAAATCATCAGCGCTCCGGCACTCAAGAGCAGCGCCATCGGCGTCAGGCGCTGCGGGCGGAGCACCCCGAACTGTGCGATAAGCGCGGCGACTGCGGCCAGCCCCAACAGCCACGCCACCTGATGGCTAATGGCGGCGGTATCCGTGGCGAACTGGCGAGTAAGGGCGGGTGAAAGACCAAGCTGCATCATGCTCACCGCCGCAGCTAATAACAGCGCGCAAAGCAGATAAGGCAGGCAATCCAGCCTCAGGCTGGCGCTCTTGCGCTCCGCTGCGGGCTGCGGTGGCGTGCCAGGCAACCGCAGCAGCATCACCAGCGCCAGCAGTGGCGCTGCCATCAGCAGCCCCATCGGCGCCAGAGGGTGAATTGCCAGCATCGCCGCTGCGCACAACGGCCCGAATAGTCTGCCGCAGCTCAAGCCGGAGCTAATGGTTGCCAGAGCGACCATACGATTCCCTTCCCCTGCTCTCTGCAATGCCCAGACCTGACAGGCTGGCACCATCGCCGACACGGTAAGCCCGTAGGCGATCCGCGCGATGATTAATATTCCCAGCCCCACCGCTGTTGTTACGGCGCCGGTCGCCATCAGCATGCTTCCCAGCCCAAGCAGAGTAAAGCTTGCGCCGTATCCCCCCAGTGCCCACAGCACCACAGGCTTACTGCCCACACGGGCAATTTGCTTTCCCCACCACGGGGAAGACGGCAGGAACAGCATTGAGCCAAGCATCAGCAAAGCCGCCCAAATCGACAGGCTCAGGTTTGTCTGAATCACCAGTACAGGGATCGCGACCAGCAGGCCGTTTTGCCCGACACCGAGTAACCCCGCGCTGAACGCAAGCGGCCAGCAGGACAATGGTTTTTGCGGCGTTTCCGCGCTCTCAAGAGACGTCACGATGTTGCAATTCCATGTATTAATTGTGTTTATTTGTAAAATTAATTTTACCGATTCTAACAATTGTTATTGATAATGAGAAACCTTATCGGCAAAATTCGCATTATCATAATGAGTGGGATCTGTTTGATTATGACTTTGCCAACTAAAACGTCAGCCCTGGATGTGGCTGCGCAGTGCTTCCTGAATTCCCTGGTTCGTGAAACCAAAGACTGGCGGCTGACGGAATACCAGCCAACCGAATTGATCATCCCGCTGGGCGAACAGCAGGCGCTCCATTTCAGAGTGGCTTATTTTTCCCCAACCCAGCATCACCGCTTTGAATTTCCGGCGCGTCTGGTCACAGCGTCCGGCAGTCACCCCGTCGATTTCGCCACCCTCTCCCGGCTTATTGTTGATAAGCTCCAGCACCAACTCTTGCTGCCCGCGACCAGTTGCGAAACCTTCCACCAGCGCGTGATGGAAAGCCACGCCCATACGCAGCAGGCGATTGATGCCCGCCATGACTGGGCAGCCCTGCGTGAAAAAGCGTTGAACTTTGGCGAGGCGGAGCAGGCTCTGCTGGTCGGGCACGCCTTCCACCCTGCGCCTAAGTCTCATGAACCGTTTAACCAGCAGGAGGCCGAACGCTACCTACCGGACTTCGCGCCCCACTTCCCGCTGCGGTGGTTTGCGGTGGACAAAACGCAGATCGCCGGTGAAAGCCTGCACCTCAACCTGCAACAGCGGTTGACGCGATTTGCCGCAGAGAATGCGCCGCAGTTACTCAATGAATTAAGCGACAATCAATGGCTATTCCCACTGCACCCGTGGCAGGGGGAGTATCTGTTGCAGCAGGAGTGGTGCCAGGAGCTTGTCGCTAAAGGACTGATTAAAGATTTAGGCGAGGCCGGCGCGCCGTGGCTACCGACCACCTCTTCCCGCTCGCTCTACTGCGCCACCAGCCGCGACATGATCAAATTCTCCCTGAGCGTGCGCCTGACCAACTCCGTCCGTACCCTGTCAGTGAAAGAAGTGAAGCGTGGAATGCGCCTGGCGCGCCTGGCGCAAACCGACGACTGGCAGACGCTACAGGCTCGCTTCCCGACTTTCCGGGTGATGCAGGAAGACGGCTGGGCCGGGCTGCGCGATCTCCACGGCAACATCATGCAGGAAAGCCTGTTTGCCCTGCGTGAAAACCTGCTGGTGGATCAGCCGCAAAGCCAGACTAACGTACTGGTCTCCCTGACCCAGGCCGCACCGGATGGCGGTGATTCGCTGCTGGTTGCGGCGGTAAAACGCCTGAGCGATCGCCTCGGCATCACTGCGCAACAGGCCGCCCACGCATGGGTCGATGCTTACTGTCAGCAGGTGCTGAAGCCGCTGTTTACGGCTGAAGCGGATTACGGCCTGGTGCTGCTGGCACATCAGCAAAATATTCTGGTTCAGATGCTTGGGGATCTGCCGGTCGGGCTTATCTACCGTGACTGCCAGGGCAGCGCATTTATGCCTCACGCGGCAGGCTGGCTCGACACCATTGGCGAAGCGCAGGCGGAAAACGTCTTCACCCATGAGCAGTTGCTGCGCTACTTCCCTTATTACCTGCTGGTTAACTCCACTTTTGCCGTGACCGCCGCGCTGGGCGCCGCCGGGCTGGACAGTGAAGCGAATCTGATGGCTCGCGTACGAACCTTGCTGGCTGAAGTGCGTGATCAGGTGACTCATAAAACCTGTCTCAACTACGTGCTGGAAAATCCGTACTGGAACGTAAAAGGTAACTTTTTCTGTTATCTGAACGACCACAACGAGAACACCATCGTCGATCCCTCGGTGATCTACTTCGATTTCGCCAACCCGCTGCTGGCTCAGGAGGGCTAAATGTCTAAGGCAAACATCGTTCACAGCGGATATGGACTGCGCTGTGAAAAACTCGACAAGCCTCTGAATCTTAGCTGGGGGCTGGACAATAGCGCGGTGCTGCGCTGGCCGGGGCCGCTGCCGACAGGGTGGCTGCGCGACGCGCTGGATCAGATATTTATCGCCGCACCGCAACTTTCAGCGGTGGTTCTCCCCTGGGCCGAATGGCGCGAGGAGCCACAGGCGCTGACGCTTTTCGGGCAGGTAAAAAGCGACATCATCCATCGCGCCGCCTTCTGGCAGTTACCGCTATGGCTGAGTTCTCCGGCAAACTGGGCCTCCGGCGAAATGTTTTTTGATGCAGAGCGTGAGATTTATTTCCCGCTGCGCCCGCCCCGTCCGCAGGGCGAGGTTTATCGCCGTTACGATCCACGCGTTCGCAAGACGCTGAGTTTCCGCGTTGCCGATCCCGTTCTTGATGCAGAACGTTTCACCCGCTGGATGAACGATCCGCGCGTTGAGTATTTCTGGGAGCAAAGCGGCTCGCTGGAGGTACAGACCGCCTATCTGGAGCGCCAACTCACCAGTAAACATGCGTTCCCGCTGATCGGCTGCTTCGACGATCGGCCGTTTAGCTATTTCGAAATCTACTGGGCGGCGGAAGACCGCATTGGCCGCCACTATTCGTGGCAACCCTTTGACCGTGGCCTGCATCTGCTGGTTGGTGAACAGCAATGGCGCGGAGCCCACTACGTGCAAAGCTGGCTGCGCGGGCTGACGCATTACCTGCTGCTGGATGAGCCCCGCACGCAGCGCACCGTACTTGAGCCACGCGCCGATAACCAGCGCCTGTTCCGCCACCTTGAGCCTGCGGGATACCGGACAATTAAAGAGTTCGACTTCCCGCACAAGCGCTCGCGCATGGTGATGGCGGATCGCCATAACTTCTTCACGGAGGTCGGTCTGTAATGAATCACAAGGATTGGGATTTTGTTAACCGCCAGCTGGTGGCAAAAATGCTGGCCGAGCTGGAGTATGAGCAGGTTTTCCACGCGGAATCTCAGGGCGATGGCCGCTACTGCATTAACCTGCCGGGCGCGCAATGGCGCTTCAGCGCTGAACGCGGCATCTGGGGCTGGCTGTGGATTGATGCTCAAACGCTGCGCTGCGCGGACGAGCCCGTTCTGGCGCAAACGCTACTGATGCAGCTAAAGCCGGTGCTGTCGATGAGCGATGCCACCGTTGCTGAGCATATGCAGGATTTGTATGCCACGCTGCTGGGCGACCTGCAACTGCTGAAGGCACGTCGCGGGCTGAGCGCCAGTGACCTGATTGATCTTGATGCCGACCGCCTGCAATGCCTGCTAAGCGGCCATCCTAAATTCGCTTTTAATAAAGGCCGTCGGGGCTGGGGCAAAGAGGCGCTGGAGCGATATGCGCCAGAGTACGCCAACACCTTCAGACTGCACTGGCTGGCGGTAAAACGTGAGCATATGGTCTGGCGCTGCGACAGCGAGCTGGATATTCAGCAGTTGTTGACGGCCGCGATGGACCCGCAGGAGTTTGCCCGCTTCAATCAGGTCTGGCAGGAAAACGGGCTGGATAACGACTGGCTGCCACTGCCGGTACATCCGTGGCAGTGGCAGCAAAAAATCGCCCTCGACTTCATCGCCGATCTTGCCGAAGGCAGGATGGTTTCTCTCGGCGAGTTTGGCGACTTGTGGCTCGCCCAGCAGTCGCTGCGCACCCTGACCAACACCAGTCGCCAGGGCGGGCTGGATATCAAGCTGCCGCTGACCATCTACAACACCTCCTGCTACCGGGGGATTCCGGGCAAATACATCGCCGCCGGGCCGCTGGCCTCACGCTGGCTGCAACAGGTTTTTGCGACCGACGCCACGCTTAAGCAAAGCGGCGCGGTGATCCTCGGTGAACCGGCGGCGGGCTATGTGTCCCATGAAGGCTATGCCGCGCTTGCCCAGGCCCCCTACCGCTACCAGGAGATGCTCGGCGTTATCTGGCGTGAGAATCCGTGTCGCTGGCTGAAGCCGGACGAAAGTCCGATTCTGATGGCGACACTGATGGAGTGCGATGAAAACAATCAGCCGCTGATAGGCGCATATATCGACCGCTCCGGGCTGGACGCTGAAACCTGGCTCACGCAGCTGTTCCGGGTGGTAGTGGTTCCGCTGTATCACCTGCTTTGCCGCTACGGCGTCGCGCTTATCGCCCACGGACAAAATATAACGCTCGCCATGAAAGAGGGCGTACCGCAGCGCGTGCTGTTGAAAGACTTCCAGGGCGATATGCGGCTGGTGAAAGATGCGTTCCCGGAGATGGACTCCCTGCCTCAGGAGGTGCGTGACGTCACCGCTCGCCTGAGCGCCGACTACTTAATTCATGATTTGCAGACCGGCCACTTCGTGACGGTTCTGCGCTTTGTTTCGCCGCTGATGGCTCGCCTTGGCGTACCGGAGAGGCGTTTTTATCAACTGCTGGCAGCAGTGTTGAGTGATTACATGCAGGAACATCCACAAATGTCAGCGCGCTTTGCGCTTTTCTCACTCTTCAAGCCACAAATTATTCGCGTAGTGCTGAACCCGGTAAAACTGACCTGGCCCGACCAGGACGGCGGCAGCCGCATGTTGCCGAATTACCTTGAGGATCTGCAAAACCCGCTGTGGCTGGCAACCAGGGACTGAATCATGACAAACACTGTAGATTTTATTGGCGTAGGCATCGGCCCGTTCAACCTGAGCATCGCGGCGCTATCTCATCAGGCCGAAGGATTAAGCAGCCGCTTCTTTGACGGCCGCCCGCATTTTGCCTGGCATCCCGGCATGCTGGTGCCGGACTGCCATATGCAGACCATGTTCCTGAAAGATCTGGTTAGCGCTGTGGCTCCCACAAGCCCGTACAGCTTTGTTAACTATCTGGTGAAGCGCAAAAAATTCTACCGCTTCCTGACCACCGAGCTGCGTACCGTGTCCCGCGATGAGTTTTCCGATTACCTGCGCTGGGCCGCCGAAGGGATGAACAATCTGCATTTCAATCATACCGTTGAGAGTATTGATTTCGACGAGAGACGCCAGCGGTTTGTGGTGCAGACCAGCCAGGGCGAAAGCGTTGCCCGCAATATCTGCCTTGGCATTGGCAAGCAACCGCACCTGCCGCCTTGCGTAAAAACGGCGACGCAAACCTGCTTCCACGCCAGTGAAATGAGCCTGCGCCAGCCAGACCTCGGCGGCAAGCGAGTCACCGTGGTTGGCGGCGGGCAAAGCGGCGCCGACCTGTTCCTCAATGCGCTGCGCGGAGAATGGGGCGACGTTGCAGAGATCAGTTGGGTCTCGCGCCGCAATAACTTTAACGCGCTGGATGAGGCGGCGTTCGCCAACGAATACTTCACGCCTGAGTACGTTTCAGGCTTCGTCGGTCTGAATGAAAGCGCGCGCCAGAAGATGCTCGACGAGCAGAAAATGACCTCCGACGGCATCACGGCCGACTCGCTACTGACCATCTATCGAGAGTTGTATCACCGCTTCGAGGTACTGAGGCAACCGCGTAACGCCCGTCTGCTGCCAAGCCGCTCGGTCAGCGGGCTGGAAAATCGAGGCCAGAGCTGGCAACTGCTGCTGGAGCATCATCTGGATAACGGCTATGACACTCTGGAAAGCGACGTGGTGATTTTCGCCACCGGCTACCGTCCCGCGCTGCCGCAGATACTTTCACCGCTGATGTCGCGAATCGCCATGCGCGATGAGTGCAATTTCAAAGTACGCGACGACTTCACCCTGGAGTGGAACGGCCCGAAAGAGAACAACATCTTCGCGGTCAACGCCAGTATGCAAACCCACGGCATTGCCGAACCACAGCTCAGCCTGATGGCCTGGCGCTCCGCCCGTATTCTTAATCGCGCGCTGGGGCGTGATTTATTCGATCTCAGTATGCCGCCCGCCCTGATTCAATGGCGCAGCGGCAGCCGGGAAAAACCGCAGCCGGAGGCTGCTTCTTTAACTCGCTACACAGCATCTTTGGGCTGATTTTTTCCGCCCGTGTGAAGGAATAATGATGATAAGCAAAAAGTATACCCTTTGGGCTCTCAACCCACTGCTTCTCGCCATGATGGCGCCAGCAGTCGCTCAACAAACCGATGATGAAACGCTCGTGGTGTCTGCCAACCGCAGCAATCGCACCGTAGCGGAGATGGCGCAAACCACCTGGGTTATCGAAAACGCCGAACTGGAACAGCAGATTCAGGGCGGCAAAGAGCTGAAAGACGCGCTGGCTCAGCTGATCCCTGGCCTTGACGTCAGTAGCCAGAGCCGCACCAACTACGGTATGAACGTGCGTGGCCGCCCGCTGGTCGTGCTGGTTGACGGCGTGCGTCTCAACTCTTCACGCACCGACAGCCGACAGCTGGACTCTATCGATCCTTTCAATATCGACCATATTGAAGTGATCTCCGGCGCAACGGCCCTGTACGGCGGCGGCAGTACCGGTGGTCTGATCAACATCGTGACCAAAAAAGGCCAGCCGGAAACCCAGATGGAGTTTGAGGCTGGCACCAAAAGCGGCTTTAACAGCAGTAAAGATCACGATGAACGCATTGCCAGCGCCATCTCCGGCGGCAATGACCATATCTCCGGGCGTGTTTCAGTGGCGTACCAGAAGTTTGGCGGCTGGTTTGACGGTAACGGCGATGCCACCCTGCTCGATAACACCCAGACCGGCCTACAGTATTCCGATCGCCTGGACATCATGGGCACCGGTACGCTGAACATCGATGAAACCCAGCAGCTTCAGCTGATCACGCAGTACTATAAAAGCCAGGGCGACGACGATTACGGGCTGAATCTTGGGAAAGATTTCTCCGCCATTAGCGGGGCCAGCACGCCATACGTCAGTAAGGGGCTGAATTCCGACCGTATTCCCGGCACCGAGCGTCATCTGATCAGCCTACAGTACTCCAACAGCGATTTCTTTGGTCAGGAGCTGGTCGGCCAGGTTTACTACCGCGATGAGTCGCTGCTGTTCTACCCGTTCCCGACTGTAAATGCGAACAAACAGGCGACGGCTTTCTCCTCGTCACAGCAGGACACCGACCAGTACGGCATGAAACTGACCCTGAACAGCAAACCGCTGGACGGCTGGCAAATCACCTACGGGCTGGATGCCGACCACGAGCGCTTTACCTCCAACCAGATGTTCTTCGATCTGGCCCAGGCAAGCGCTTCCGGGGGGCTGAACAACCAGAAGATTTACACCACCGGGCGCTATCCGTCGTATGACATCACCAACCTGGCGGCCTTCCTGCAATCAAGCTATGACATCAATGATATCTTTACCCTCAGCGGCGGCGTACGCTATCAGTACACTGAGAACAAGATTGATGATTTCATCGGCTACGCGCAACAACAGCAGATTGCCGCCGGGAAGGCGACATCCGCCGACGCCATTCCAGGCGGCTCGGTCGATTACGACAACTTCCTGTTCAACGCCGGTCTGCTGATGCACATCACCGAACGCCAGCAGGCATGGCTCAACTTCTCCCAGGGCGTGGAGCTGCCGGACCCGGGTAAATACTACGGTCGCGGCACCTATGGCGCAGCGGTGAACGGTCACCTTCCTCTGACCAACAGCGTGAACGTCGGCGACAGCAAGCTGGAAGGCGTGAAGGTCGATTCTTATGAGCTGGGCTGGCGCTTTACCGGCGACAACCTGCGCACCCAAATCGCGGCCTACTACTCGATTTCCGATAAGAGCGTGGTGGCGAATAAAGATCTGACCATCAGCGTGGTGGACGACAAACGTCGCATTTACGGCGTGGAAGGCGCGGTGGACTACCTGATTCCAGATACCGACTGGAGTACCGGTGCGAACTTCAACGTGCTGAAAACCGAGTCGAAAGTGAACGGTAGCTGGCAGAAATATGACGTGAAGGTGGCAAGTCCATCGAAAGCGACAGCCTACATTGGCTGGGCGCCGGACCCGTGGAGCCTGCGCGTACAGAGCACCACCTCCTTCGATGTGAGCGATGCAGAAGGCTACAGCATTGATGGCTATACCACCGTCGATTTACTCGGCAGCTATCAGCTTCCGGTGGGTAAACTCAGCTTCAGCGTTGAGAACCTCTTCGACCGTGACTACACCACCGTCTGGGGGCAGCGCGCACCGCTGTACTACAGCCCTGGTTACGGCCCCGCTTCCCTGTATGACTACAAAGGACGCGGCCGCACCTTTGGTCTGAACTACTCAGTTCTGTTCTAAACCGCCCTCCTTGCCCGGCACATGCCGGGCAAATTCACCGAATGTCAATACGCAATCAATAGCATTGAACTATTTTTGAAAATTCAACAATAGGCCGCATCCTTTTATTTTTAATAAACAGGCGATCGCAACATGGGATAATAATCTGAAAGGACATTGTATTTTAGAGAGATGGTATGTCAGAAGGAGTTTCGAAAAAATCCAGATATGAAATTATTGCTATCCTGAGAGAAGAATTCAGGGTTAAGTCTAAACTGGATTTTAGTTTTAACGATCTGAGCTGGCAATCAGATTTACGAAAAGTTGACAGTTCATCTTTTTATATCGATCTCCCTCCCTCTTTTCAGCCTTCGTTATCTGAAAACGACGATGTCTGTTTTCAGATCCACAGTAAACTTGGCAGGATTGAGTTTGCCACCGCACAGATAAATACTGAGCACAATAGCCCGGATAACGTTTTCCGCTTTGCCATTCCTGAGAGCATAAACATACTGCAACGGC
This sequence comes from Citrobacter sp. CK206, assembly GCF_030333125.1. NCBI lineage: Bacteria > Pseudomonadati > Pseudomonadota > Gammaproteobacteria > Enterobacterales > Enterobacteriaceae > Citrobacter > Citrobacter sp. CK206. Next base: position 262,507 of record NZ_JAOWGM010000030.1, on the reverse strand, counting down.
GATCGTCCCCCCGACTTAAGACAAGAGAGAGTTATCAATTCTGTTGTTCTGGTCGTTATAAAAATGGCGTTACTTTTAAACATACGTTAAATGATGTCTCTGACGGCGGGTGTTCTTTCATATCCACCCAATCTCAACTTAAATTTATGCGTAAAGATAATGTGTTAGAAAATGTTGAGATGAGCTTTGGTGAATATGGCAGCGTAATGACTAACTTAAAAATCATCAGCGTAACAGAACTCCATAGCGAAAAATCGTATGAAGAAGCAGATTTCCGCATCTCTTGTATGTTTCAGCATAAAAGTGACGATTATAAACATTACATAGAGAATGTTATCGTCAAATTAATTATTGACAATAAAATTAAAAATAAGATTTTTTTAGTTTAACAGACCGGGAAAACATTGAGTAATTTATTATTTTACACTGATGATAATCTCATTGGGCAATCAATCCTGCATTACATGGCGGACAATGAGATAAATATTACCACGCTGGGCTATCAGGAGATCGCCGGGAGAACCTGTGCCCCTCAGTCGGGTACGATTATTATCAATGTCATTCATAAGGATATCTCTGCGGCCAGGACGGTCGCCTTGCTCAATAGATTACGAATGTATCTCACGCACTGCACGCTGCTCGTTCTGATTGTAAAAAGCGACCTCGCCAGCTTATGCCGTGAACTTCTCGATCTTGAAAATGTATTGATTCTGACGGAAAACGCGTCTTGCTCCGATCTCTCGGCCATCTTCAAACATCCTTTAACGGCCCGCGAATATCAGCGCTTATACACCCGGCGAAAACTCACTACCAGGGAGCAGCAGGTGCTGGCGCTAATGATTGCCAACCATAACAATAAACAAATAGCAGAGCTTCTCAATATTGACTATAAAACAGCCCACACTCACAGAGCGAGTATTATGAGAAAGTTAGGCATGAATAACTCGCAAGTGATGAACAAAAGAATCGTCAATATGTTTCGATGCTAAACATATTAAATGTGCAGATGACCAATCAAAAACCGATAATTAATTGTTAACCAGCCCCCTGCCAATCATTTTCACCGACAAAAATATCACTTATATTAATACCACCCCCTCTCACCGTTGACCTGATTTCTGACGAGATATAATGGACGCACTTATGTTTTTCAATCATAATTTGTCACGTAGCGATATATCCGTTCGATATGTCTTCCAAAAAATGTTTTCACCTCTCGGGGCGCTTGTCGCCGTTGAGTGCCTGAGCCGCTTTGACCATATCCCTGTTTCTCCAGAAGAGTTATTTCGTTATGCCAATGCGGACTTACGGGAAAGTATCTTTATGGAACAACTGGCGTTAATAGAAAAACATAAAGCGTGGTTTATAAAAAACAATGTTTCTGCCACGATTAACGTTGACGACCATATACTCAGCGTCCTGCTACGGCCAGAAGTGAAAGCGAAAGTCAAAGCACTGGGCTGCGTTCACTTTGAAATCACGGAAAACTCTAACGAACTGTTGAATAACTCTCTCGCCGCCTGGTGTGATTCCCACAGCACCCCACTCTGGCTCGATGACTTTGGCGCTGGCTACGCGGGAATTAACGCGATTCGCGGCTATCATTTTGATTATGTCAAAATCGACAGAAACTTCTTCTGGCATTTAATGCAAAAAGAGTCTGGTCGGCCATTGATGGATGCGCTGGTCACCTTCCTTTCCCGTAACCAGCATAATGTGATTATTGAAGGCGTCGAAAGCGAAGCGCATAAGAAATGGTTGCAGGGTATGGAGTGGTTTGCCATTCAGGGGCATTACTGGAAAGAAGTCAGTATTGAACAACTGGTCAAAGAAGAGATTACGGTTTAAAAAAGAGAAAAAAATGCCGGAAGACTCCGGCATCAAAACCAACCTTCACACGCAAGAAATCAGTTATACACTAACTCCCAGGTTGCCCAACTGGTCAACGGGCCACTGGTCGCTTTCTCCGGCGCTGGCGTAACGTAACCGATGTAATAAGTAAACACACCGCCGCTTACCGCTTTTTCCACCAAAGGCACCCGGTTTTGCTGCGGGTCAGCCGGAACAATTTTGTTGCTTTTATCCAGCGTATTATTGTCGTTGGTCGACAGCGCCAGAAAAATATGGCTGGCCCCATCCGCTCGTGTATTCGCCAGATAACCGGCATTTTCGTTGCCGACGGTATTGACCGTGAATCCATCAATCCAGCGCACACTTACCGTGCTGATCTCATCGTTATTCGCAGCGCCACCATCATGACGTAACTGACAGTTCGACAATTCCAGGGTGAAGGATTGCGGTTTCATAAATGCGCCCGCGCCACGGGCATGTACTTCCGCGAGGCTTACCGGAGCCAGCCAGACGCTACCGCTGCCCGCATTGTTGCCCCCGTTGAGTGCCACGCTACAGGAGATATCCGTTACTCGCCCTGCGAAGTCCACCCGTCCGCGATCGTAATTGGTTTCAAATCCCCACGCTGAAGAGGCGACAAGCATTCCGCTTATCAGGGTCAACTGAGTGAGTCGTCTGATATTTTTATACTGTGCTGAATCACGCATACCCACCTCCCGAATTAATCGTACGTCAGGTTAAAGATCATGTGCGACTCCACCTCACCGGTACTTGTGGTCGATGCGTATTGATAGAAGCGTGCACGATAAGGCAATGTAATGTAACGGGTTTCCTGGGTCTGCAAAGTGCCGATATTATATTTCTTGCTAAATTCCAGCGGGGTGCCATCTTTCAGTACCTGGACGCCAATCCCTTTCGCCGCAGCGTTTCCGCTTTTTTCGTTGATGAGCACGCCCTGAGCGGCAGTGGTGCTTGTCGCCAGGTTGCCGGAAAATGTCGTATGGATATTGGCGAAACCGGATTCACTTACGCCGCCGCTGCACTGCAACTGGATATTAAAATCTTTACCTCCCGCCGTGGTGCCAACGCCATTCAGATCGCTGCGCTTAATCGTACCGATATCAACGTTCATATTCTTACCGCTTAACACGGTACAGGAGGGCGAGACGACGGTGATGGCATTGGCGCTGAGGAACGTTTCAAGGATCGGGTTACTGCCGTTTTCCCAGTCATAAGAGGTATATTTCCCCGCCGCCAGGGTGCCACTGCCGGTCACGTTCGCAGTTTTAATCACTTCCAGCGTAAAGCGGGAGCCTTCCAGTGAATAATTGGTCTGCCTGTTGACATAGGAGGAGTAGACATCCGGGTAGACAATATTGACCGTTGCGCCACCGCGGCTAAAACGCAAGCCGATGCCGTCTACGTTTGTCGAATAAATTTTATTCCCCAGGTCGGTGGCTCCGGGCACGACAATTTTCGCCGCAAAACGGTTAGTACCGGCTGAACAGCTATAGCTTGCGCCACCCGACGCCGACATTGTCCAGTCACGGGACACAATCACTGAGCCCACCGGCAGATCCGGCGGAACAACCACTCGCCCGATGGCCATGTCTAATGTCACCGTCGGCTGTGAAAGGCGCGAGCAGAAAGCCCATGCCGACGTTGTCCCCAGCGCCATTAATCCAATAAAAAGCGTCAGTCTTTTACTCAGCGACATAGCGTTTCCTTTGTTTTTGCCTGACTCAGATCCACCGTACATTGCCCGCTATTCCACTTAACCGTGGCTTTTGACGCGCTGGCGTCGCTGATAAACATCATGCTGCCCTGCCCCACAACACCGATCTCTTTTCCGCTCGGGTCAAAGATCGTGGCGGCGAACGGCAACGGCAGGCCATTCGCCTGGCGCGCCTGCACCGTGATGTTGTTTTGCACCGTGGTATTGAAGGCAACTTTGACTACGCTCCCCTCCCACGGCACAACCTGCGCCACGGTACGATCGAAAGCGATATCGTCATTACTGCCTTTCGGGTCAATTTCCACGGCGTTAATCCGGTAAGGCCGCAGATACGGCAGAATGGCGTAGCCGTTGCTGTCAATGCGGGTCCCCGGCGAACCTGGCAACATGGCGCCTGCGGCATCTTTCGCTTCGATCAGCGCCATCGTGGTGCCGCTTTCCGGCGAGAACACCACGCCGTGCTGATGGGCAATCAGCGTCCCGCTGGCGCCCAGCCCGCTCTGACGATACCCTTCGCCCTGGCTATAACTGCCGTTCAGCGTGGTCCACGGGGTACGATAGCTGCCGTTCAGCGCCACATCGTGCTGGCCTCCGGTCGCGGTGGTGGTCGACACGCCATAGTTGAGGTTGTTTTCACTGTCCAGCGAGCCATTGACGCCAATCTGCGAGCTGGCGAAGTGCGAGTTGTTGAACGAGGTATTTGACGTCAGATTCGCGGTGCGATTCTCGCCGAACCACAGCGGGTAGCTAAAGTTGAGCGAAACGCGATCGTCGCGACGATGACCGGAGCTGTCCGGCGTATAGACACGCTGGGCGCTGACCGACCATGAGAGACGACCGAACATATTGTTATAGCTGAGCTGATACTGCTTCTCCGTGCCTGAACGGTTCCAGTAATCCGAAACCCGACCGCTTAAGTAGAAACCGCCCCAGCCGTCCGGCAGGTTCTGGTTTACGGTAAAGGTCATGCTGTTTTTCTGTCGCCACACGGTGTAGTTGCTGTTGTGGTTCTTTTCCTGATCGACGGCGTACAGCGCGTCGTTCAGGTTGTAGTAGCCTTTGGTGGAGTAACGATACGCCGCCAGGACAATACTGGTCTGCGTTTCGGTGAACATGCGGTTAAAGGTGGCGCGGTAGCTCTGACCATGCTCGTCAAGGGTATCGCTCTTCAACCGCGAATGGGTGACATCGAATGACAAGGCGCCGACGCCGGTGTTCATCCCGGTCCCCAGCAGGAATGCCTGATAGTCATCAAAACCGGTCACGCCAGCATAGCCGGTGAACAGGTTATTTAAGCCCTGTTGCCAGGTTGCCTGGTAGAGCATCGGTTTATTACGCAGCGAACTATCATCAACCTTACCGGCAGAGAGCGCATAGCGGGTCATCCCCGGACGCAGTAATTGCGCTACCGAGGCATAAGGCACGCTGAACACCTGTACCGAGCCATCGGCTTCTTTTACTGAAACCTCAAGGTCGCTGCCATAGCCGGAGGGGTAAACATCCTGCAACGTAAACGGCCCCGGAGGCACGGTGGTCTGATAGATAATATTGTTGCCCTGACGTACCGTCACCAGCGCGTTACTTTGCGCCACGCCGCGAATTTCCGGGGCGTAGGAACGCATACCGTCCGGGAACATATTGTCATCGGTCGCCAGATTTACCCCTCGCAGGCCGATGGTGTCGAAAAACTCACCGTTGGTAAAAATCTGCCCACCGCTGACAATCGAGTTAATTTGCGGAATCGGACGTTGCAGGTAGGTCTGGTTGCTGTTCCAGTGCGCCTTCCCCTGCTGCTGTTGCCAGTTCAGGTTACCAATGTGTTTGAGCAGCCAGCCGTCCCAGGAAAGACCCGCGTTAACGCCAAGATAGGCGCTGCTGTTATCTGACCCGTTGGCCGATGACGTGTGGCTGTTCCAGGCGTTAGCCATCCAGCCTAAATTCAGCGCCGCAACGCCTTTATCCCAGAACTCCGGGCTGACAAAATTCTTAAAGCGCTGATCTTCGTAGATTTGCGGTACGGAAATATCCAGCCTCAGAGAGGACTGAATCAGGTTGTCGCTGACATTTTCTTCGTTACGCCACTCTTGCAGTCGTCCGCAATAGCCCTCTTTCGCGCTAAGCTGTGGGTTAAATTTTTCTGGCGAGATACCGTATTGCATCAGCATCGCTTTGGTGTAGCAGACGCCCATTTTGCCGTCTTTTCCACGGGTGATATTCAGGTCGTAGCGGCCTTTCCACTCACCATTGGTATACACATCAAGTGAGTAAACACCCTCGGAGATAGCGCTCGTGGAAAAGCGCGACAGATCGACCTTTTCGCGACTGCCGACAATAAAGCCATCGTTAAACTGATAAACCGTTCCTGGGTTTTCCTGGCCGCTTGAAAATGGCGGAAAGCAGTACAGTGCAATCGCAATTGCCGTACTTAATCTTTCCGGGCGGATTGACCTCTGCTTCATGATCGTTTCCCTTATTTAACGGCAACTTTCACTGCGACATCTGCGCCATAGTCATTAATGTTGTTAACAGTCAGGGTCTCGCCTTTGTTCACTGTCGAGGAAAGCACGATAGTCTGACTGGACTGTGGGGCAAACATCACCGTTTTGCTGTTCAGCGCTTTGCCGCCGTCACGAGAGATACGGCTTACGGTGATATAAAAAGGCGTGGGATTGTTGACGGACAGACTGCTGCCGTTGGCGGAAAGCACCAACTTTTCCGCCGCCGCATCACGGTTGCCTAATCCATTCGGACGATAGATAAACTTAAAGCGAGAACGAATCGCCAGTTGCAGGATATTCTGCCCTTCATTTTTCTGGTTAGCCTCTACCGGCGGAATTTCCAGAAGATTCAGCCACCATAATGTCTCTTTATCTTTAGCGAGCCCTGCATTGCTGCCGAGCTTAATACGCAAAGTCTGACCGCTTTTAGCGTCAACGCGGGAAATAGGTGGTGTAATAATAAATGGTGTAGTAATCGTATCCGGCGTCGCATCGGCATTACCGTTATCCAGCCAGGCTTGTGCCAGTGCCGGACGATCTGCGGTATTAGAGAGCTGCACCGTTATTTCTTTTTCATTTCCTGGATAAATAAAGCGGGTGCCATTAACAATAATGTTATTAGCATTAGCCGCAAAACTAAAAATGAAACAGAAAAAAAGGGCAATAAGCTTCATGCTGACCTCTGAATAAAAAATAAGCGGCAGCAGCGGCCGCTTTATTATTGTTTTATACCGCCCCGGCGCGAGGCGGTTTTATCTCTCAGCCGATATTACTGGTAGGTAATTTCGTAAGTCGCATAGCTATTGACCACACCGGTTGTCACGCTGTCAGGCGTGCTGGTGGCATAACCAACATAGTAAGTGAAACGCGCGCCATCCTGAACGGCAGTTGCGTCGCCAGTCGCTTTCGGCTGAGCGGTGTCTCCCGGGATGATTTTCTTGGCCAGCGCGGTGTCGTTATCGGTAGACAGAACCAGTTGGATATCCTTCGCGCCAGCCGCTTCCGTATTGGCCAGGTAGCCCTGTTGTTTGCCGGAAGCGCCCGCCAGCAGGTTGCCGCCGGTCCAGTTCACACCCAGTTTGCTCACGTCATCTTGTTTCGTACCATCAGCCGCCTGGCAGTTAGAAACATCGATGGTGAAAGATTTTGGTTTCAGATAGGTATCCGCAGCCGCAGCTTTAACTTCCGTTAACGTTACCGGAGACAGATAAACATTAGCATCGCTGCCCTGGCCGTTTACGGAAACAGTACAAGATACGTCGGTAACTTTACCGAAGAAATTAACCTGACCGCCGCCGACATTAGTATCAGCAGCATTTGCCGCAGCCATGCCAAAAAATGCAGTCGCGATTGCAGCAGAGAGAAGAACCTTTTTCATTGCCATTTCCTTGTCAGAGTGAATTAAGTATCAATGAGCAAACAGTGAGTTCACACAAAAATCAGAAGCGATATGCGATTCTTACTTGTGCGACTGTTAATAGAAACTTCGACTGACCGGAAGCTGCTATATTTAAGGTATCAAAAACGAACTCGATAAAAACTCGTTGATGCTGTCGGCGTCAAAGAATGCTATTTCGGAGTCAAATATACATTTTTTCATATCTTGATTGAGGCCGTTTAACAGGATTACACCTATTAATCCTCACCTGAAAAATAGAAAAATCCACTCAATGGCATATTGCTATCTTAAAACTTCTACAATTTCTCTCTGTACTGCCTGTCAGTGCTTCACCAATATTGCCAAATATAATCACCGGTTAAATTCGCGGCGAACCCGGCAAAGAGAAGCCGTTATTCTCCGGTCATAAAACGGAAAGCCAGAGGTTTGTTGCCGATCGCAAAGCGCAAGTGTTCCCCGACGCTGACTCGTCCTGTTCTGGAAAAATCGGAGGAGGATGATGGCGAGAAGCATACCCGGTGAATATACCAACACTATACCAAGTGTGACGGGGGTCGTTGAAAGGGAGTGAACTAAGTGCTTGAATAGTGGCGGAGAGAGGGGGATTTGAACCCCCGGTAGAGTTGCCCCTACTCCGGTTTTCGAGACCGGTCCGTTCAGCCGCTCCGGCATCTCTCCGTTCTGGTGGTTGCCATGATGCCAGGTAATTTGGCATTTTAACAGACCCTGTTCCTGCAATTTTGTTCAAGTGACGAGTTTGCGAGCAAAACGATGATTAAGTGGCCCTGGAAAGTACACGAAACAGACCAGAATGCGGCCTTGCCGTGGGATGACGCCCTGGCAATTCCCCTTCTGGTCAACCTGACCGCGCAAGAGCAAGCCAGATTAATTGCGCTGGCCGAGCGTTTTTTACAGCAAAAAAGGTTGGTCGCTCTTCAGGGATTTGAACTGGATGCGTTGAAAAGCGCGCGTATTGCGCTGCTTTTTTGTCTCCCGGTGCTGGAGCTGGGCATCGAATGGCTCGATGGCTTCCATGAAGTGCTGATCTACCCTGTGCCTTTTGTTGTGGATGATGAATGGGAAGATGATATTGGTCTGGTGCATAACCAGCGCGTTGTCCAGTCCGGGCAAAGCTGGCAGCAAGGCCCAATAATTCTGAACTGGCTTGATATCCAGGACTCCTTCGATGCGTCCGGCTTCAATCTGATTATCCATGAAGTAGCGCATAAACTTGATATGCGCAATGGCGACCGGGCCAGCGGTATCCCGTTGATTCCTCTGCGCGAAGTGGCCAGTTGGGAGCACGATCTCCACGCGGCCATGAACAATATTCAGGATGAAATTGATCTTGTGGGTGAAACCGCATCCAGCATTGATGCTTACGCAGCAACCGACCCTGCTGAATGCTTTGCGGTTCTGTCAGAATACTTCTTCAGCGCCCCGGAACTGTTCGCCCCGCGTTTCCCTGCATTGTGGCAACGTTTTTGTCAGTTTTATCGCCAGGACCCCTTACTGCGACTGCGTGATAACCCAGAAGAGGACAATATACCGACATCACACGTCCATTAAATCGTGGTTTTGAAGATTAATTAACCAATTGAAATGACGTGCGAATTTTACTGTTGACACGTTACAGAGCGGTCAGTATTATTCGCCTCGTTCACACGATTCCTCTGTAGTTCAGTCGGTAGAACGGCGGACTGTTAATCCGTATGTCACTGGTTCGAGTCCAGTCAGAGGAGCCAAATTTAGAAAAGCCCGCTTTTTAGCGGGCTTTTTGCTTTATATCTGATAATCAATGACCGCCTCATCCGACTCCATCACCTGGCGCTTAATATCTTCGACAGACAGCCCCGCATTACACAACTCAATAAACCGCCAGACGTAGTTGCGCTGTAACTGTCCGCGTTTCAGCCCCAGCCAGACGGTATTGGCATCAAATAAATGTCGGGTATCAAGACGCGTCAGCGCCCCCTCTTCCTGCTCGCCGCTGGATTGCTCGGCGACCAATCCAATCCCCAGCCCCAGAGCAACGTACGTTTTGATCACATCAGAGTCCTGAGCGCTCAGAACAATATCCGGCAACAACCCTTTGCGGGAGAAGGCTTCATCAATACGGGAGCGCCCTGTAATGCCCTGACGATAAGTGATTAGCGGCCAGTGCGCGATCGCTTCCAGCGTCAGTGGCGAGGTCTGCACCAGGGGATGATCGCGAGGTACTAATAAACTGTGGTGCCAGCGAAACCAGGGAAAGGCCACCAGCAACGGATCATTACTCAGACGCTCACTGGCAATGCCAATATCCGCGCCACCGTTTTGCAACAGCCCCTCTATCTCCTGCGGCGTGCCCTGAATAAGCTCCAGTCGAACTTCCGGGAAAATCTCGCGAAAGGCTTTGATCACTTCCGGCAAGCTATATCGCGCCTGGGTGTGCGTCGTGGCAATGGTCAGTACGCCAGATGTATCATTGGTGAACAGGTCGGCCAGTCTGCGAACATTGCTGGCCTCATTCAGAATGCGCTCGGCGATGACCAGCAGCGCCTTACCCGGTTCTGTCATCCCGAGCAGGCGCTTGCCGCGCCGGATAAAAATTTCAATACCGAGCTCATCTTCAAGCTCGCGAATATGCCGACTCACTCCTGACTGAGAGGTATAAAGCATATTGGCGACTTCAGTCAGGTTGTAATCCTGACGGGCCGCCTCGCGGATGATTTTAAGTTGCTGGAAATTCACGCTTCGCTCCGAAGACATCAGACATGACGCTATTGTTAAAGTCTGAAGCCCGGCATAACAAATAATAAAAACCTGCATCTTATACCGCGATGGAATAACGCTTAGCTCACCAGCAGAAGCTCACGGTTTTCCAGCATAGGGCGGCTCACCAGCGACATCAGGATCTCTTTCACTGCCTGTGCCTGCGGCGTCAGACCCCCCCTCGCCGACATATTCAGCGACAGCGGTAAACTCATCGACGGCGTGGTGATACGCGCCATCCAGCCATTTGCCGCGCCGCTTAACGATCGGGCTGCCGACTCCGGTAACACCGTCACCCCCATCCCACTGGCAATAGCCGCTGTTAATGTCGCGATGGATTCGATTTCGCCAATCACTTTTGCGGTCAATCGGCGTAAGGAAAAGGCTTCATCCACGCGCGAACGAACGGCGCTATAGTCGCGAGGAAGGAAAAGATTCATCTCCGCAACCGCCGTTAAATCCACGCTCGGCCCAGGGCAATCCCGGGTTCCCACCAGAAAAAGATCTTCTTTCAGCAGCGGCTGGCTGGTAATACCGGCCACCGGAGAACGCTCGTAAAGAACCGCCATATCAAGTTGGCCGCTGAGTAATTTATCATTCAGCACCACCCCGCTGTTTTCATGCAGGTAGACCAACACCTCTGGCAATTCCGCCCGCACGGCCTGTAGCAGCGGCATCGTCACCGACGAGGCAGCCGTTCCCGGCGCCAGACCAATAGACACCTGCCCCCTCAGCGTTTGCCCGACGTTATTAACCGCCAGCTGTGCCTGTTCACACTGACGCAAAATCGTTCGCGCATGGGTATACAGGATTTTTCCTGCTTCAGTCGGCGTCACGCCGCGCTTTGTCCGAATCAATAATTGCTGATCCAGTTCCCCTTCCAGCGTAGCGACCTGCTGGCTGAGTGCGGGTTGCGCAATGTGTAATACTTCCGCGGCCTGCGTCAGGCTACCGATGTCGACGATTTTCACAAAGTATTTCAGTCGTCTGAAGTTCATTTTGCCTCCTGTCAGGAATACCAGTCATGATACTGGCTGTCATGTTATGAAGGATTTTGCAAAAGGCTTGCCAGTTTCTGGCCGACGCTGATTTTTATGCTAACCTGCTGTCAAATAAGAGAATGTGATTACAAGACAACGTTTTTAACGTTAACAACAGTTTCCGATCTGCCCCATAAGAGGTACGTTTGCACCAGAATGGCGCAAAATAGCGGCCGAATGAAAGATCATCGCTTTGTTGATTTTGTCAGCAAACGAACGCGCAATCGCATTTCACCCTTTGACAATGATCGTGGGCGTCGTTAATATGCGCCCCGTTCACACGATTCCTCTGTAGTTCAGTCGGTAGAACGGCGGACTGTTAATCCGTATGTCACTGGTTCGAGTCCAGTCAGAGGAGCCAAATTTAGAAAAGCCCGCTTTTTAGCGGGCTTTTTGCTTTTCTGTACTCCGAACAACCACAATCAGGTATACGTTCCAGCCGCTTACCGTTTCTGGCCGTCATATTGACGACGTTCTGGCGAGCAATACAATAATAAACAAACCGCCAATACCCGCCGTAATAATGCCGACAGGCAGTTCCTGCGAAGTCAGCAACGTTCGGCTGACAATATCGCCGCCGCACAACAGCACAGCCCCCAGACACCACAAAGAGGCAGTAAAAGCAGATGTTTAACGCCAGAAAAGTACCGACACAGATGTGGCACCATCAGCCCAACAAAGCCGATCACTCCTGTCAGTGCCACTAAGAAAGAGGTCGCCAGCGCGCAGCACAGGAAAATTTCCATCCGCAGGCGGCTGACGTTAATCCCCAGCGATAACGCCGTCTGCTCACCAGCCAGCATGCCATCCAGCGCACGCCATCGCAGCAGAATAAAAGCGCTCAGTAACATCAGGCTCAGTAAGGCGAAAGGCAGATTGCCCCAACTGGCTAATCCCAGGCCGCCCAGTGACCAGAACAGCACGGAACTGGCGGCACGTTGATCGCCAGAAAAAATGAAATAGCTGGTTAACGCGCCAAACAGAAAGGAGATAGCAAGCCCACTGATAATTAACTGCTCAGCCCCGCGTTGCTTTTTGAAGTGGAACAGTAATATCACCGCCATAGCGGAGCAGATCCCACCAACAAATGCCGATACGGGGAGCGTCAGCGTGCCAAGCTGATTGCCGAATCGGGTAATGACCAGCACCGCGCCCGCCGATGCGCCCGATGACAGCCCAAATAAAAATGGATCGGCAAGATCATTACGTGTGGTGGTCTGCAACAACGCGCCCACTATCGCCAGCCCTGCCCCTGTAAGTACAGAGAGGAGCGTCCTCGGCACGCGTAAGTCAATCACAATTCTGCTGACCATATCCGATACCGGCACATCTGCAATCCCCATCGCTCCCAGCACCTGCAACAGCGATAACGAAACAGCGCCTTTGGCAATACTGAGTAACATTAATCCTGCCAGTACCACCACCGCGCTCCACATCGCCCAGTGGTAACGGTACGAAGTAAAACTCATTGTGCAGCCGTCTGATACATGGCCCGAGCCAGTTTTTCTACTGCTTTGACATTCGCAGGGCCTGGCGTCAGTTCAGCATATTGCAGCTTCAGATAACGTTGGTGTTTCACCGCTGGCGTGAGTTTCATCAACGGGTGATTTTCCAGGAAGTGACGAAGCTCATCAGCCCCACTTCCCGTTTGATAATCCAGCAGAATGATAAAGTCCGGCTCAGTGGCAGCCACACTTTCCCAGGAAGTTGTGCCCCAACTGATATCCAGCGCCTCCATCGCATTTTTACCACCAGCCGCTTCAATAATGGCGTCAGGCATCGCGTATTTCCCGCTGGTAAAAGGTTTATCCTCTCCCGAATCATAAACAAACACGCTTAATGGTCGGGTTCCTTTCGGCGGTTTGGGCAGCGCCTCCAGCGTCTTTTTCCAGCGATTAACCAGCGCCCGAGCGTCATCTTGCTTACCAAAAATCTTCCCCAGCGTCAGTACGTCATTATAAAGTAGATCCATACTGGCTTTACGCTTATGCGCGGCAGTAAAGACGCAACTTTCGCTCAGAACAAAAGTCTTGATGCCATATTTATTGAGTGAAGAAGGCGTCACTTCACCCCCTACTTTCATGCCATAATTCCAGCCTGCGAAAAAGAAATCTGGATTAACCGCCAGCAATGTTTCCAGAGAGGGATATTTTGGTGCCAGTTCAGGGATCGACCCCATTGCTTTTTTAAATTCCGGCGTCATTTTGTACCACCCGCTGATACCGGTCAGACCGACGATACGATCCTGTAAATTCAGAGCGAACGCCATTTCAGACATATTAAGGTCATTAATAATCGCTCGCTTTGGCGGTTCCGTGAACGTCACGGGTGTTCCACAACTCTCTATGGTGACAGGAAAATCCGCAGCCTCTACTGCCGATACCGACAAAATAGCAACCATGCCTGCAAGCAATTTTTTCATCACAATCCTCAGATAGTTATTATGCATAGCCAGGAACTTCAAAAATACGCAGCGCTTTCCCCGTATCAGGGTGTGGTACGGTAAAGCAGGTCACCCCAAAAACGGGATAAAGGTTTTCAGACACCAGCACACGCTCCGGTGTGTCGCAGAGCACCATTCTTCCCTGTGACAGAAGAAGAACGCGGTCAGCAAAAGATTCAATCAGCGACAGATCGTGCAATACCGCCACCACCGTTATCCCCTTGTTTTTCACCAACGAAAGCAGTTCCACCCGACCGGAGGGATCCAGATGGTTGGTTGGCTCATCAAGCAGCACCAGGCTCGGCATCTGAGCTAACACCCGCGCCAGCGCCGCCCGCTGCCTTTCTCCGCCAGAAAGCGCGGACAGCGACCGCTTTCGCAACGCCAGTAATCCCGTCTCTTTAATGGCATTCGTCACGATGGCATCATGCCTGTCGCGTGGTGCATCCCGGGCGTGCGGGATACGCCCCAGCGCCACATAATCCTCAAGAGCCAGCCTCAGATCGGGCGTATCATTTTGCGCCAGAACGGCGATCTGCTTTGCCCGCTGCTGCCGCGACAGCGCCGAAACAGACCGGCCCAGTAGCTGAATATCGCCCTTCTGAAGGGGGAGTTCCTGACTTATCGCCCTCAGTAAAGACGTTTTACCGCTGCCGTTAGGCCCAATAACGGCCAGGCATTTCCCTTCCTCAACCTCAAAGCGAATTGCACAAAGCAGTTCTCCGCCTCCGGGTCGCTGTAGCGACGCAATATTGACGCTTAGAGCACTCGCCGGGTTATCACTGGATGCGACGAATTGCACAATACTTAACCTCTTCCATGATCGAATCATTAATTGGATATGTTATATCATAACAATTAACGTTAACAACCCTGAGATACAAGGCGATTTCAACCGGGGCTCCGTACTATTTTTCATCTTGTCTGCGCGTGACGGATAAAATCATTTTCTCTTTCCGTCTGTCGCGGTAGTCTCATAAAGGCCGTTAATATGTCGGCAGCAATATGAGTAATCATTTCTCCATACTAATAACTAAAAAAACAGCACAGACAGGATAACTATGGATTCCACCCTCACCTCCACGCGTCCCCAGGATGAGACGCCTTCGCTTAATCGCGCGCGCCGCGCCGCATTAGGAAGCTTCGCTGGCGCAGTCGTCGACTGGTACGATTTTCTGCTCTATGGCATCACCGCTGCCCTGGTGTTTAATCGTGAATTCTTCCCGCAAATCAGCCCGGCGATGGGTACACTCGCGGCGTTTGCCACCTTCGGCGTTGGCTTTCTGTTTCGCCCGCTGGGGGGTGTGATCTTCGGCCACTTCGGCGACCGTCTGGGCCGTAAGCGTATGCTGATGCTGACCGTATGGATGATGGGTATCGCTACCGCACTGATTGGCATCCTCCCTTCTTTCGCCACTATAGGCTGGTGGGCGCCGGTACTACTGGTGATATTACGGGCTGTTCAGGGTTTTGCCGTCGGTGGCGAATGGGGTGGCGCGGCATTGCTGTCGGTTGAAAGCGCGCCGGAGAACAAAAAAGCGTTTTACAGCAGCGGCGTTCAGGTGGGTTATGGCGTAGGGCTGCTGCTCTCGACCGGTCTGGTCTCGCTGATCAGCACGCTGACGACCGATGAACAGTTTCTGAGTTGGGGCTGGCGCATCCCATTCTTGTTCAGCATTATTCTGGTGCTTGGTGCCTTATGGGTGCGCAATGGCATGGAAGAGTCCGCCGAATTTGAACAGCAAAAACAGGAAACACCACCGGAGAAAAAACGCTTGCCGGTTATGGAGGCGTTGAGCCGCCACCCTGGCGCATTTCTGAAAATCATCGGCCTGCGCCTGTGCGAGCTGCTGACGATGTATATCGTCACCGCGTTCGCCCTGAACTACTCCACCCAAAATCTGGGCCTTCCGCGTGAGCTTTTTCTGAATATCGGTCTGCTGGTGGGGGGACTAAGCTGCCTGACGATTCCCTGCTTTGCCTGGCTTGCGGACCGCTTCGGTCGTCGGCGCGTCTATATTACAGGTGCCTTAATCGGTACGCTCAGCGCATTCCCGTTTTTTATGGCGCTTGAAGCCCAGTCAATCTTCTGGATTGTGTTCTTCTCCATCATGCTGGCCAATATTGCTCATGATATGGTGGTCTGCGTACAGCAGCCGATGTTTACCGGCATGTTCGGTGCAGGTTATCGATACAGCGGTGCCGGAGTCGGTTATCAGGTCGCCAGCGTCGTGGGCGGCGGGTTCACTCCCTTTATCGCCGCCGCACTGGTCACCTTCTCCGATGGGAACTGGCACAGCGTTGCCATTTACCTGCTGGCAGGCTGCCTGATCTCTGCCGCTACGGCGCTGTTGATGAAAAATAAACCACACGTCTAATCCCTGTACGGGGGCCGTCTGGCCTCCGTCTGTTCTTACGCAACGTCTGACTTTTGTTTCACATTCCTGTGACATACTATCGGGAGAGCAGTACACCTGTGGAACAAGGAGACAGACATGAATAATAAGGGCGCCGGCCTGACCCCGTCTCAGGCGCTGGATAAACTGGACGAACTCTACGAGCAAGCGGTTCAGGCTCTGCGTAGTGCAATTGGCAAGTATGTTGAAAACGGGGAGCTTCCAGACATTACAGCCCGAAATAATGGCCTTTTTGTTTACCCATCGCTTTCCGTCTCCTGGAGCGGCAATGCGACGAATCCCCCCAAGACCCGCGCCTATGGCCGCTTTACCCATGCTGGCTGCTACACCACAACCATCACCCGTCCTGCGCTGTTTCGCCCTTACCTTGAAGAGCAATTAACGCTGCTGTATCAGGATTATGACGCGCATATCGCGGTTGAACCGTCCCATCATGAAATTCCGTATCCTTATGTCATTGACGGTTCCGAGCTGTCGCTTGACCGCTCCATGAGCGCCGGATTGACGCGCTTTTTCCCCACCACTGAACTGGCGCAGATTGGCGACGAGACCGCAGACGGTTTGTTCCACCCCGGTGAGTTTTATCCGCTCTCTCACTTCGACGCGCGCCGTGTCGATTTCTCGCTGGCGCGACTGCGTCACTACACGGGGACGCCAGTTGAACATTTTCAGCCCTTTGTTCTGTTTACCAACTACACCCGCTATGTAGACGAATTTGTGCGCTGGGGATGCAGCCAGATTCTGGACCCGGACAGTCCCTATATCGCACTTTCCTGTGCTGGCGGGATCTGGATCACCGCAGAAACCGAGGCTCCCGAAGAAGCCATCTCCGATCTGGCGTGGAAAAAACACCAGATGCCAGCCTGGCACCTGATTACGGCTGACGGCCAGGGGATTACGCTGGTGAATATTGGCGTCGGGCCGTCAAACGCCAAAACTATTTGCGATCACCTGGCGGTACTGCGCCCGGACGTCTGGCTGATGATTGGTCACTGCGGCGGCCTGCGTGAAAGTCAGGCGATTGGCGACTATGTGCTGGCGCACGCCTACTTACGTGACGATCATGTGCTCGATGCCGTACTGCCGCCCGATATTCCCATCCCCAGCATCGCAGAAGTTCAGCGCGCGCTGTATGACGCCACAAAAATGGTGAGCGGCATGCCTGGCGAAGAGGTTAAGCAGCGGCTGCGTACTGGTACGGTCGTCACCACCGATGATCGTAACTGGGAGTTGCGCTACTCCGCCTCCGCATTGCGTTTCAACCTGAGCCGCGCCGTCGCCATTGATATGGAAAGTGCCACAATTGCCGCCCAGGGCTATCGCTTCCGCGTACCTTACGGCACGCTATTGTGCGTCTCCGACAAACCGTTGCACGGTGAGATTAAACTTCCCGGCCAGGCTAACCGTTTTTATGAAGGTGCGATTTCGGAGCACCTGCAAATCGGCATCCGCGCCATTGATCTGTTACGCGCAGAAGGCGATCGCCTGCACTCACGTAAACTGCGCACATTCAACGAACCGCCGTTCCGTTAAGGCATGAAGGTGTCTATGAGCAACCCAACTCCCCTTTCCGCCCTGCGTAATCTCCTGATTGCGCAGGGGCTGGATGGCATGATCGTTCCTCGCGCCGATGCTCATCAAAGCGAGGACTGTACGCCACATGATAATAAACTGGCCTGGTTAACGGGCTTTAGCGGTTCTGCCGGACTGGCGTTAGTGCTTCGCGACCGCGCATTGCTGTTTGTGGATGGCCGCTACCAGGTTCAGGCCCGCGCCGAAGTCGATCGTAATGATTTTGAAATTCATCACCTGCATAACGAGCCGCTTGCGGAGTATTTGCAGGAACAGGTTGCCTCCGGCGCACGTATTGCCTTCGAACCTCTGCTGATGGTCAACAGCCAATTTGAGACACTCTCAGCTACCCACTGCGAACTGGTGGCGTTAGACAGCGATCCGTTCGACGTTGTATGGCAAAACCGCCCCGCCGCCCCCTGCGGCATCATCCGGGAAATGCCCGTTGAAATCAGCGGTGAAAGCAGCGCGCAGAAACGCGCGCGCATTCTCGACGAACTGGCAAAACAGCAGGCGGATTACCTGCCGATCACCCTGCCGGATAATATCGCCTGGACGCTGAACGTGCGCGGCAGCGACCTCAACATGGTGCCTGTTCCCTTCTCGTTTGCGTTATTGCACCGCACGGGCGAACTGGAATGGTTCGTTGATGAAAAGAAAACTCAGCAGTTACCTGCAAGTTTGCTCAGCACGCTGACCATTTCCCCGCCGGGTGAGTTCCTTGCACGCTGTCAGCAACGCGCGGCCGGAAAGCGTTTCCTGGTTGATAAAGATTTCGCCCCGGTCGCCCTGCGCTTCGCTATTGAGCAGCATGGCGGTGACGTCATCTGGTCAGCAGATCCGATTACGCTGATGAAAGCGCACAAGAACGAAACCGAGCTGGCAGGATACCGCGAATGCCATGAGCAGGACGGCGCCGCCTGGGTTAATTTCCTCGCCTGGCTGGCGCACGAAGTGCCGCTGCGTGAAGCCGCAGGCAATCCGATAACGGAGCTGGAAGCCCAGGAAAAACAGCGGGCTTATCGCCAGCAACAACCGGGATTTCTTGAGCAGAGCTTTAACACCATTTCTGCATCGGCAGGCAATGCTGCCATGTGCCACTATCATTCAAGCGAGAAAACAAACGCGCCAGTCACAACCCAAGAGATGTACCTGAACGATTCGGGCGGTCAATATCAGAACGGTACGACAGACACGACCCGTACCCTCGCATTTGGGCCGCAGGAGCCGCAGCGTCGGTTACACTACACCGCTGTGTTGAAGGGCTTTTTGTCGCTGATTACCCTGCAATTCCCCAGCGGAACTCAGGGACACCAACTTGACGCCTTTACCCGCCGGGCGCTTTGGGATCTTGGTCTGGATTACGATCACGGAGCGGGACACGGCGTAGGCCATCAGCTATTGATTCATGAGCAGCCGCACCGTATCGCCAAAAAAGTGAACCCCTGGCCGCTGGTGGCAGGCAACATCATTACGATAGAGCCGGGCTATTACCTCGCCGGACAATACGGTATCCGCATTGAAAATCAGGTCGAAATTGTCGAAAGCCGCCCTGGTTTCTGCAAATTCTCCACACTGACGCTGGTGCCGATCGACTTAAGTCTCGTGGAATTACATCTGCTTAGCGAGGCAGAAAAACTGTGGATTGATGAGTACCATCAGCAGGTAAGAGAAACATTATCCCCTCGCGTAGAAAGCAACGCCCGCCCGTGGCTGTTCGCCGCTACCGCTCCCATACGGGTGCGCGCAAATTAACCCTGTATGCTGAAAACCAAAAGCCCGCTAAAAGTGGGCTTTTTGGGTAGAGGGTCGGGTTTGTGCCAGGAGTGGACTTTTTGGTAGTTGTCAGTGGGAAGGTATTTCAGCAGAATGAGACTGCCTTTAAGCATGACCATTTTTTATGCAGTCACAAACTATTGAATCTAGCTCCGGCAGGGGTTACTGACTCACAGAATAAAGGATGCACGAGATCGAGCTATGCGTACTCATCAACTGAATAAGTCCCGTAAACTGTATCGCAGCGTCAACACGACTACGCGGCACCATTCTAATAATCCAGGTGCAGAGTATCGCTGGGAACGCAATCGTAAAAAAGCCGGAGATGAGCTACTGGTAAAGCGCGAGACAATGCATGGCAGACAGAATCGTGGCCGAGACTACACCCCATTGTTTTATTTTCTGATCAAGCAGATTGGCAAACCGTGGGATGAAATATTCAGCGAAGTATGTGGACGTCTTGATACCACCGAGCCTGTATTCTGGTTGGTCGCGCTACATGAGCATCAGCGAAGGGATTTAGTCTGCATTGGCGAAAGCAGTTTTTATCCGGGTTTGTTTGTTGATGAGAATGGAATTCTGCAACAGGTAAACCCTTCAATTACGAGAAAGGACGTTAAAGTGACTTGCCGCTGCTGTACACACACTTATATTGGTGAACCTGTACCCTGGATAGATTGAGTGACAACACCTCCTATCCTGCTACGGGTGCGGCCGTCATCAGCAATGAGAGCGATTGCAAACTTCCGTTTCTCGCTCATAGCAGACTATTCACTTACATCAGACTGTTTTGCGTCAAAACGGACGCTACGATTAACCATTTTCTGCCTCTGGCGATCTTAATCGGCTCATAATTCGGGCCGATTAAGATACATGATTACACCGTCGGGATGGTGCCGCCATCTATCACATATTCGGTGCCGGTGATGGCGGCAGCATGAGACGACGCGAGGAAAGCAATGAGCTTCGCCACCTCAATGGGCTTTGATGGACGACCAAGAGGAATACCCCCGAGTGCATTCATGATGATCTGCTTACCGCCTTCGTAATCCGTTCCCGCCTGCTTCGCCAGTCGCTCTGCCATCGCTACCGAAGCCTCAGTTTCGATCCAGCCGGGCGCAACACGAACCACACGAACCCCCTTCGGGGATACCTCTTTCGACAGGCTCTTGCTGTACGCCGACAGCGCAGCTTTTGCCGCCGCATAACCGGTGGTCGATTCCGGTAACGGCAGTTCACACTGGATAGAGGTGACGTGAATGATAACCCCACTGCCTTGCGCCAGCATCCCTGGCAACAGCGTACGATCTAAGCGTACCGCTGGCAGCAGATTAAGGTTGAGTTCCTGCTGCCACTCCGTTTCGCCCAGTGCTGCAAAACCACCACCAGGTGAGGTAGAACCGCCCGCAACATGGATGATGGCGTCGACACCTCCCAGATGCATCTGAACGGCTTCAGCTACTGAAGCACACCCGTTGACCGTGGTCAGGTCTGCCGCCACGAAGGCGTCGGCGATACATTCTGTGGGCGTATGACGCGCGGTGGTTAACACCCTGGCACCCAGTTGCTTTAATAATCCAACGACCGCTTTGCCGACGCCTTTGGTGCCGGCAGTAACCAGTATGCGTTTGTCCTGAAAATCAAGATCTAACGACATCAGATAATCTCCAGTGTGTTGATCTTGTCGCCGACCAGGCCGAAAGCATGTTTAAGCACGACCGGGCTGCCGGGAAAATTACCGACGACGTTTGAGGTGACCGTCACCCGGTGGCCTTCGGTGAGGAACTGAACCGGCTCAACGCTGTAGTCAAACGCGGCCTGTGCGGCACGTTGCCATGCCTCGATCGCTGCGTGTCCCTTATGCGTTTTACCTTCGTCTGTCACGACAGCATCGGCGGTAAAACAGTGCTTAACGTTGGCAATATTTGCTCCGTTGCTGATCGCAAAATAGTCAGAAATAGCGTGCGGTAGGGCTAATGACATGGCGCTTTACTCCTGTTGTTTACAGTACAGGAATTTTCAACATAGACTGTGAAATTGACAAGTACGCACGAAAAAGTGAGCAACTGAATTATGAGTAAGTTATACACTCCAGAATCTGCCGCAAGCGGCGTGGAGCATGTGCTGCGACTACTGGAAGGTCGCTGGAAATTAATTATTCTTTTTCATCTGTTCGATGGAAAGGTACAGCGCTATTCTGATTTTGAAAAACTGATCCCGGGTATTTCACAGAAGATGCTGGCTCAGCAACTGCGACAACTGGAAGCCGACGGCATCGTATCACGCACAGTGTACCCTCAGGTGCCGCCGAAAGTGGAATATCGCCTTACCGAGTGGGGGCAAGAACTGTGCCCGGCCCTTGATGCAATGCTGAAATGGGCGGAAAAACGCGAGGATTAGTTGTCACTGGAGCCTTTTTGTCGTGAGCGAAAATTACTGATATCTGGTTTTCGCTCAAATCGGACATGGTTATGCCGAACCTCTTGTCCGGCGTACACCGGGGAACAATGACGATATATTTGAATGGGTTACATCTGGAATAACGTGCAAATACCTGCGTACCATTCCCGTAGTATTAAACTGCCTGAGTCATCACCGATTTAAACTGCGCATGCCACATGTCGTAAAATTTCCCCCGACGGCTTATCAGCGCAGTGAAGTCCCCATTTTCGATGACCTCTCCAGCAGACATCACGATAATCCTGTCGAACTCTTTTATATTACCGAGCCTGTGCGTCACTGCGATCACGGTTGTGTTCAGGGCCAGAATATCATTAAACAGCCGGTGCTCAGTTTCAGGATCGAGTGATGAAGAGAACTCATCAAAAATAAACAGATTGGCCTTTCGGTATAGCGCCCGTGCAATCGCGAGCCGCTGCCACTGCCCTATGGAGAGTTCATCGCCGCCGAACTGCTTGCCCAGCCGGGTGTGCTGGTCATACGGAAATCCTACCTTTTTCAGCAATTCATCAACCGCTGACGACGGGGTTTCTGCATCATAATTATTCAGGGCAATGTTTTCGCCCACCGTGAACTCGTACTTTCCGTAATCCTGAAACACGGTGGCTATCTGGTTCCGGTAACTTTCAATATCCAACCTGTCGAGCGGCACGCCTGACACAGACACCGCCCCCTCACTGAAGGCGTACATGCGCAGGATCATTTTAATCAGAGTTGTTTTTCCGCTGCCGTTCTCACCGAGAATAGCGACCTTTTCACCGGGAGCAATTTCAAGGTTAACCCCATTCAGGGCTGGATGATTACGCCCCTCATACTGAAACCGGAGTTTGTGAATGCTGAGGGAAAAAGGTGTTTCGGCGGGTAAGGTAAGGTGCCCGTTTTTCACCGGTTCAATCTTATCCGTCATAAACGCATGGTAGCGGGTGAAAAAACTGCTCATGCTGACGAGATTCGAACCATAATTGGCGATCTCGTCGAGGTGCGATTTCATCATCACAATGGACTGAAACACCATCACCAGCGCGCTCACGGCAATATCACTGGTGCGTAAGTTGTTTAAAAAAAGAGTTACCCCGACGAACAGCATAGTCAGGCTCAGCATCATGGCCGGCACAGGCGTGATTAGCGCGCGGATGCGCTGTTTGTGCATGCAATTATAGGTATTGCGAGCGGACGCATTGAATTTAGTCAGCAGATATTTACCAAGACCGTAAAGCCGGATCTCCTGCAAAAAACTCTTGTCCATACTGACGCCATATACGTAGCGCATCGCAATTGCATCTTTAGACGTGAAGAATAAATCCCGCACGTATCTCTGCTGGATACGCATATTGATGGCAATCATCGGTATGGCGGAAAGCGCGCAAATGGCCGCCCCTGCTCCTGAATAGTTGATCAGAACCAGCAGCAGACTGCCGGACATGACGATTGCCCGGATCACGTAAATGATACAGATGATGAAATTAAGCGGTCGATACGCCGCTTCTTTTTTCAAATATTCCAGTTGCTCGTAACGCTCCTTATTATCAAACAGGCTCAAGGAAAAGGAGTCGTTCATACGGCACATAATCTTAGCGCTGAAGTGATTGGTCGAAATCTCCGTGACATCCCCCTGAACAAGATTGACCAGGGGCTGCATAAGCTGCATGCCAAGGAGTGAAACACACCAGACCGCAACGCTCAGCATCAGATCACCGTCGGTGGTTTGCACTGCATGCAGCGTGTTGATTATTTGGCCGGTCATAAAGATGTTGAGGGCCGGTATCAGCCCCTGAAGCAACACAACGACGATAAGTGCGGTAATACGAAGTGGGCATGACGCAAAGACGTACCTGATAGCCAGTAGCACTGACGACCTCCCTTGTTGCAGTAGCCATAGATCGTGTGAGTCGCAGATCATGATAGATGAGAATGGCACTCAATTGCATTAATGGAATGTAACAGTGAACTGGGTTGTGAAGTAGACGTTCTCCCCATCCCTGACCATCGGCCAAATGCAATCGCGACTTCCCTCCCCCAACGGCCCCCTGGTCTGATGGACATTTATCACCCAAACTTAAGCCAAAGACATGGTCTGCGTGGGCATTGTGCTTTACACTGCGCGCTGTAAAAACTGAGTAGATAAACGATTAACCAGGCGGTAAGGCGATGAACGGAACAATCACAACGTGGTTTAAAGATAAAGGTTTTGGATTTATCAAAGATGAAAACGGTGATAATCGCTATTTTCATGTGATTAAGGTTGCCAACCCTGAGCTGATTAAGAAAGACGCGGCGGTGACTTTTGAACCCACCACCAATAACAAAGGCTTGTCCGCTTATGCTGTGAAAGTCATCCCGGAAAGCAAATATATCTATATCGCGGGCGAGCGCCTGAAGCTCACGTCGATCAAGTCTTATCTGGTTTACAGCGAAGAAGTGCCAGCCGATACCCGAATTGATAAAGAAAACGCGGTGCTGTCTGTGGGCGTGCTGATGAGTAGTATCAGACCCAAATCAGCCGCAAAGCCCGGTGAAATGCGCTCGCTGAGAAAACTGGCAATCACCACCTTCCAGGGAACGACGTTAATCTTCTCGGAAGATGAGATAGACATAGAGGCCACGGTGAAACTGCTCAAGTAATTCATCTGAATCCCGTGCCGGAATACTGCGCCATTCATAAACAGAATTCCGGCTCGCGTGCGCCAGGTACAGACGCAAAAATTACGGGTATAATCGCATACATTATTCAACGGTTTCAGAAACGAAGATGACAAAACTCACCTTACAAGAGCAGATGCTAAAAGCGGGATTAGTAACCAGTAAAAAAATGGCCAAAGTCCAGAGAACGGCTAAAAAATCACGAGTTCAGGCGCGTGAAGCAAGAGAGGCTGTGGAAGAAAATAAAAAAGCACAACTTGAGCGTGATAAACAGCTAAGCGAGCAACAAAAACAAGCGGCGTTATCCAAAGAATATAAAGCGCAGGTGAAGCAACTTATTGAAATGAATAGAATCAGCATTTCAAAAGGCGATATTGGTTTTAACTTCACAGATAATAACTTAATTAAAAAAATAGATGTGGATAAGGCGACGCAAGCCCAGTTGATTAATGGTCGTCTCGCCATTGCGCGTTTGGTTGTTGATAACGGTGGGGAATGTGAATACGCGATTATCCCCGCAAGCGTAGCCGATAAAATTGCACAGCGAGATGCTAACAGTATCGTCTTAAATAGTGCGCTTAGTCAGGAAGAGCAGGACGAAGAAGATCCGTATGCTGATTTTAAAGTGCCTGATGATTTGATGTGGTAATCAACGTTTGTCGATCAGCGTCCGGCGTGCCGGGCACTGAAAGAACTGAATGCCGATGACGGAAAGCAAAAAGCCCGCTAAAAAGCGGGCTTCTTTAAATTTGGCTCCTCTGACTGGACTCGAACCAGTGACATACGGATTAACAGTCCGCCGTTCTACCGACTGAACTACAGAGGAATCGTGTGAACGGGGCGCATATTAACGACGCCCACGATCATTGTCAAAGCCTGAATGCACAAACACGTTCGTTTGCCGAAATATTCTTCATTTCGTTGGAGATTTAGGCTGAACGGGCGATTTTATACGCTCTTCACGCTCAGGACGCGGGTATTTCCATAGCCAACGACCGCTGACCATACGCCAGTAAAACAGTGCGGCGCGCACCGCCCAGTCAAAGAACATCCCCAGCCAGACCCCGACAACGCCCCAGCCAAGCACGATCCCCAGCGTGTAACCCGCAACCACGCGGCAGCCCCACATCCCCAGCATCGAAACCCACATTGCAAAACGTGCGTCCCGCGCCCCTTTAAACCCTGAGGGCAACACCCAGGACGCAGACCAAATCGGCATAAACGCCGCGTTCAGCCAAATCAGAACCACGACAACATCTTTTACATCCTGATCGTGGGTATAAAACGAGGCCATCAGTCCCGCAAACGGCGCGCTTAACCATGCAATCGCGGTCAGTCCAATGGTAGATAGCCAGAACACATGACGAAGCTGAATCTCTGCCTGGGAAATCTGACCATTCCCCAGCCGTCGGCCAGTGATGATTGTCGATGCAGAACCCAGCGCGTTTCCGGGCAGGTTGATCAGCGCGGCAATTGAAAAAGCGATGAAGTTACCGGCAATAACGCTGGTCCCCATTCCCGCTACGAACATCTGCGTTAACAATTTCCCACCGTTGAACAAAACAGATTCGATACTCGCAGGGATACCAATCCCCATCACTTCCCAGATAATGGTGAAGTTCAGCGGCTTAAAATAGCTCTTCAACGTAATGCGCAATGCCGGGTTAAAACCAATCATCAACACCCAGATAATGGCGACGGCTCCGATATAGCGAGAGATGGTCAGCCCGAGTCCCGCCCCGACAAAACCCAGCCCCTGCCAGGAAAAAACGCCATAAATCAGGACGCTGCTGATCATGATGTTAAGAATATTCATACCGCCATTGATCAACAGCGGAATTTTGGTATTTCCGGCTCCACGCAATGCGCCGCTGCCAATCAGGGCGATGGCCGCAGCGGGATAGCTGATCACCGTCAGTTCCAGGTATGTCAGCGCCAGAGCCTTCACCTCGGAAGACGCCTCCCCGGCCACGACATCAATAATCTGTTCGCCAAAATAGTGAATAACCGCCGCCAGCACGATGGCAAAAAGCGTCATGATCACCAGTGACTGTCTCGCGGCAGCCCTGGCGCGACGACGATCGCGTTTTCCCAGGCTAAACGCCACAACCACGGTCGTCCCCAGATCGATAGCAGCAAAAAACGCCATAATGACCATGTTGAAGCTATCGGCAAGCCCTACCCCGGCCATCGCCTCTTTACCCAACCAACTGACCAGAAAGGTGCTCAGCACCCCCATTAGCAGTACGCAGGTATTTTCCAGAAAGATAGGCACGGCAAGCGGGGTGATTTCACGCCAGAAAAGAACCTTATAACTCTTACGTTTGGCATACCAGGGCGTACGAGAGACGGCCTGGCGTAAGGCTGCGGAGACGTTCAAAGTGGACCTTAATGAAGAAAGTTGAAACCTCATTTCAAATAATGAGGGAGAATCCAAAAAGCTGCAAAGTTTTTTCCCTGTAAAATGTCTGCAATTGCAACAAACTGTTGAGAGAAGCAGCAATTGAACCGCCACCAGGGAAATGTGGTTTGACAAAAGATTTTTCGCCGCTAAGATAAGCCTCCACAACGATTCCTCTGTAGTTCAGTCGGTAGAACGGCGGACTGTTAATCCGTATGTCACTGGTTCGAGTCCAGTCAGAGGAGCCAGATTTTAGTCTCGAGGTATCTCAGTGAGTCTTGAGGCGTTTTAAAAGCAGTAGTTAAATTGAACCGGTTGTCCTGATAAGGATTGCCGGTTTTTTGACGCCTGTAGTTTTTGGACAACCCCACAGACCTCTCCAGCCCCCTTCCCACTTGTTCTCATTTGTCTACTTTTTTTCTTTATGAAATATGTTATGTTATAACATATCCATTATAATGTAATGCCAACCTATGAAACTTAAGCCTTCTTTGATAGCTCTCGCAGTAGCAGTAAATACTTCGCCTCTGGCCTATGCAGCAGATGAAACCATCGTCGTCACCGGCGGTGACGTATCCGACTATTCCGCCGAATCCGACTCGGCACGTCTTTCATCCGGTTCAGCCTCACGTCTCGGTCTGACCGATAAGCAAACGCCACGCCATACTGAAACCATCAGCGCCAGAACCATTATGGCTAAGGGCAAACGCACGCTCACCGAAGTCGTTGAGACCGCCCCGGGCATGTCCGGCACCAGCTCACCTACGCTCTCAAACAGCGTTTCACTGCGCGGCTTCTCCGGCGTTTCCTGGCTGCTAAACGGCGTGGCCGTACCCGGTAGCACCATTCAAATCGCCGACCCGGTTCATTATGAAAACGTGGACATCCTGTATGGCACAGGCTCCGTTTTAAACGGTCTGAGTTCTGCCGGTGGCAGCGTCAACCTGATATCACGTAAAGCAACCTTTGGTCGACAGCCAGTAGAAGCTGACTATAGCTGGTCAAGCTATAACAGCCATCGCGCCCACATCGGCGCGGGTGGTACGCTTGTTGAGGGTATAGCTGCTGGCCGCGTGGATGTAAGCGCATCAAATACCGGCACTCAGGTTGATAAAGATCGCAGCCGCCCGAAGCGTGTCAGCGCACAGCTCCTGCTGACGCCGACCGATAACACACAGGTTACTTTTGACATCGATCGTAGCTTAACGGATATGCGCAATCCCTATTTCGGGACGCCTGTCATCAACGGCAACGTTGATCGCGACTTGCGCCATGTAAACTACAACAACATTCAGGATGCGCATATCCGCAGCCAGGCAACCTCATTCCAGTCGACCCAGTCCTGGTATGCGACGCCTGATGTAACCTTTGATAACCAGTTCTACTATTACAAAGGATTCCGCGAATGGCAGAACGTTGAACGCTATTACCCGTCAAACAAAGCGGGCTATGTTACCCGTGATTCTTATGGCGATCTTGCTCATGATGACAAGCTGACGGGCAACCGTACTATGGTCACCTGGGATCACCCGATTGCATCATTCGCCAACCGCGTGACTGCGGGTGTCGATTTTTCAAAACGCGAATTCCAGTACTATTCTAACGGCTTCCCGGGGGGCGAAGATGTTCTGCTGACCAACCCCGCCTCCAATGACTTTCGCACCGGTGCGGGTGGCAAGATGCGCTCACCTGTTCGTCACATCACTCAGAACCAGTATGCCTTGCTGCTGGAAGACAATCTGAATATCACTGATGCTGTCGCCCTGTTAAGCCAGTTGCGCTATACCAACCTGGACATGCACTGGAATTACCAGCAGGACAATAAAACCATCAATCGTAGCTATAGCTTTATGAGTGTTGGTATTGGGCCGAGCTGGGCCATTAACGAAAACTGGACGGTGTATGCCAACTATTCCACAGGTAAAGAGCCCGGCAGCGATATCTTCTTTATCAGCCCTGAACAAACGTCCCTGCCGCTTACAGAAGTTCAGCAATATGAAGCCGGTGTAAAAGGGACATTCGACCACGGCGAAATGAAGCTGGCCGTTTACGATCTCCAGAAAAAAAATCTTTATCAGCAATCGGCTGTCCAGGCCGGTGTATGGAATGCGGTTGGCAAGCAGACTTCGCGCGGCATTGAGTTCAGCGGATTGATTAAACCGCTGGATAGCGTCACGCTGGCGGGAAATGTGGCTTATACCCATGCGCGCTTTGACAATTTCAAACAAGGTACGCAGGACCTTTCCGGTAATCAGCCGCGCTATATCCCGGAGTGGACGGCTAACCTTTCTGGCCGTTATATGCCGATTAGCAAACTGGGGCTGGGCGCGCAGCTCCACTATGTTGGCAGTAGCTATAACGATGATGCCAACAAAAACAAAATGGGCGATTACACGACTGTCGACCTGAACGCCGATTATGAAGTGATTAAGGACGTTACCGTAGGCACCCGTGTGCGTAACCTGACGGATCGCTTCTACACCTGGCAGCGTACTTATACAGGGCAAGAAATGATTGCGCCAGGTCGAACTTACGAAGCCTATGTCAACATGCGCTTCTGATGAAACGCCTGGCCTCCCTCGCATTGCTGGCAACCTTCGCCAGCTTTGCACATCCCGTTACGTTACAGAATTGCGGAAGATCTTGGACGTTTGAGCATGTACCACAGCGGGCAATCGTCTATATGCCGACCGCAATGGAAAACATGCTCGCATTACGTCTGGGAGATTCAGTGATCAGTGCTGTCGGTTATCGGCCAGATGAAGATACCGCGCCCTCCCCCTGGTACAAACCGCTAAAAGCACGTCTCGACAGTTCGCCCTGGTCGGGAGAGGCTTTGCTGAGTTCCCGGCCAGATTTTATCTATTCTGGCAGCTACTACTGGTTTAACAGCCCGGAGACCGCCGGTCGTGAAAGGATGGCTGAATGGGGAATTGGAAGCTGGCTCATTGAAGGGATGTGCAATGGCCTGCAAAGTGGCCCTCCTGCGCCTGTAACCTTCGACAGCATCTACGACGAGTTGCGTAATATTGCGCGCATATATGGCGTGGAGCCGCGTGCAGAGGCGCTTATCAATGAACTGAAGCAACAGGTCACTGCTGACAGCCGCATAAAACTGCCACGCAGAACGCTCATGTGGTGGTATTCCGGTACGGCAACACCTTATGTGGCGGGTGGTTATGGCGCTTCTGAGCTGTTAACCAAAACCATCGGCAGTAAAAATATCTTTGATAACAGTGCTGAACTGTGGCCTGCCATGAGCTGGGAGGTCATTGCCGAACGGGACCCTGACTACCTGATCCTGAGCGATCTGCAAAGGGGGGGAGATGGCGACAGCGCCCGGAGCAAAATCGATTTTCTTGAACGTAATCCCCTCACCGCAGGCATGAAGGCGGTTAAAGCAAAACGTTACATCATTTTACCTGGCTATGACATGGACGCATCTGCGCGTTCAGTTCTGGCCCTTCACCGACTAGTCACACAAATACACGCTAAGGAACAACATGACCTTTCCAGCCCGCGAATTACTGAAAAACTGGGACGAACAACAAAGCGCCTACATCGCTCACCGTGAAGAACGCTATAACGCCGCGCTGGATGTTCTGGCAATGCTATATGGCGAAGAATTCCATGTGGTGGATCTGGCCTGTGGTCCAGGCTCATTCAGCATGCGTCTTCTGAATCGCTTTCCGGCGATAAGAGTAACGGCTATTGACCTCGACCCGCTTCTGCTTACGCTGGCCAAAGAAGCCTTATCTGAATACAGTGACCGTATTCAGTTCTTCAGCGGCGATATTGCAACAGCGGATTGCTTTGCCGCTATTACCGACAAACCTCAGGCCGTTGTTTCCAGCACGGCCATCCACTGGCTGCTGCCGGAACAGCAGGTCGCGCTTTATCGCAACATCTTTAACCTGCTGGATGAACATGGCTTATTCATGAACGCCGATCATCAGCGATTTGATAATCGCAATCCATGCCAGAAACGGATTGCCCAGCTTCATGACGAAGATACGCAGAAAAAAGCCTGGACAGCGGGAGTGCAGGACTGGGATAGCTGGTTTGCATCGGCCACCCGTCATCATGAGCTGGCTGATTTGATGGACGCGCGCACCGCTATCTTTAAAGACCGCCCGACACCGCTGCCCACCACGGTCGAATTCCAGCTCGCTGCTCTGCGCCAGGCGGGTTTTAGCGAAACGGGTACTCTCTGGCAATTCCTGGATGATTATGTGATCGCTGGCTGGAAATAATCATGCTGCGTTCTCCTGTTTTTCGCCTTTCCATGCTGTTTCCGGCCCTGATGCTGGCGTTTTGCATTGCCATTATGTATGGCCCGGTGACCTTTTCCATGAAGGACGTGGCAAATGCCATACTGGCAGGCTACTGGCATAGCGATACAGCGGGAACGCTTCATCAGCGGATCGTATGGTCTCTGCGTATGCCACGCACCCTGCTTGCTGCGCTGGCGGGTGCCGCATTAGCGCTGGCCGGAACGGTGCTCCAGTCGTTGACACGTAATCCTCTTGCCGACCCCTGGGTGTTGGGGATCTCATCCGGCGCAGGGTTTGGCGCGGTACTGGTCATTGCGCTTGGTCTCAGTGCGGGCTGGGCCGCTGTACCTGCCGGAGCGTTCTGCGGCGCGATGCTGGCTTTCGCACTGGTGCTTTTCATGGCGCGGAAATCGCTATCCGGCCAGTCCAGCCGTTTTATCCTGACCGGCGTCGCCGTGACACAGCTTCTCTCCGCCGCCACATCATTAACCACACTCTGGAAAACGGATGCAGACACCACGCGAGGGGTGATGTTCTGGCTGCTGGGAAGCTTTGCACAGGCGTCCTGGCTTCAGGTACTGCTTTGCGCACTGGTGCTGCTGCCGATATTTATGTTCTGCTGGTGGCGGGCAATAGAGCTGGATGTGCTCACGTTCGGCAATGTGACGGCGGCATCGCTTGGTGTGGACGTTGGCGCAATCAGGCTCGCCCTGTATTGTTTATTGACCTTATTGACTGCGGTCATTGTGGCATGTTGCGGAGCAATAGGTTTTATTGGGCTGACCGTGCCTCATATCGCCCGCATATTCATTGGTCATCGCCATCGATCGCTGCTGCCGGCATCCATGCTGTGCGGCGCGACTTTTACCGTTCTGGCTGATACGCTTGCCCGAACGCTGTTTGCGCCCCGTGAATTACCCGTCGGCATCCTGACGGCGATACTCGGGGTTCCGGTATTTCTGTTCCTGATTTCACGGACTTCCCGATAAAATACTGACGAAGGCGATCCCTGGCAGAAAGCCCGCTAAAAAGCGGGCTTTCTGCCATTTATCCGTGACGAGCGCCACCGCAAACGCTCAGATAAGCATTTCCGGCCTGAACAGCGCGCTCAGATTCATTGTCTTGCCCGACACCATGAACTCCCCCTTCCCTGTATAGTGAATCGTCTCAGGGTGTTCCGGTGATGTGGCCACATGCGCCTTCACGACCTCGAAAATGAAAAAATTGTAGCGTTCCACCAGCACATCATCATACAAACAGCACTCAAAATTCGCATAACATTGCTGGATCAGCGGGGCATCAACCTCATCGGCTTCCTGTGCCGTAAGATTAAATTCGGCAAACTTATCGATGTCAGCGCCGGACGAGTTGCCGATTCGCACGACCGTCTCGGCCAAATCCGTCAACGGAACGTTGATCACGCATTCCCGGCTATGACGGATCATCTCAAAACTGTGGTTGCCGCCCGAAATCATCAGCCCGACCAGCGAGGGAGAAAATTCCAGAACGGTATGCCAGCCCAGCGTCATGATATTGGTCTTCCCGTTCCATTTGGATGACACCAACACAACCGGGCCCGGTTCTAAATACCGGCGAACCTGACTGACCGGATAATCGACTTTAGTAATAGCTAAGCTTATAAGATGACTCCTGTTAAAGTGTTCCACAAAAACAGGCCACACTGCTGCGGCAATACCTGAGCAGTCCTCGCGCTACAGCATACTCTCTCTCGTCATATCGCAAAAAATTAACCATACTAATAAAATGGTTTTATGACCGTAATCAGGGTTCCGCGATTCACCTCTGGCAGGCATGACCGTCTGACCTACACTTTTAACAATAGAATTTCAGGCCAACCACAACAACTCAGTGCAGAGGACATTATGGTATCTCTACCTTTTACCCGCTCACTGCGGTTTACGACGGGCACCGAGCTGGAACTCCAGTTAATCGACAGAAACGATACCAGGCTGGTGGATAAAGCGGATATCGTGCTGGCCGATATGGCGCACACTCAGCAAATAAAGCATGAGCTAACCAAGTCAATGATTGAACTGAACAGCTCAGTACACTCTTCGGTGTTTAAACTGCATGAAGAATTATCTTTATTAGCCTGTAACGTCAGGGAAGTCGCCAGAAAACACGGCTGCGATGTTACCGGCGGCGGCCGCCATTTAGATGGCGACTGGCGAGAACAGGTGATTAGCGATTTACAACGTCATCAAAATCTGGCCGTACGCTATGGCTACATCACCAAAATGGCCTGCGTATTTGGGCAGCATATTCATATTGGCGTTCAGGATGGCGATGACGCCATTTATCTGTGTCATGCGCTTATTCCCTACCTGCCCCATTTAGTTGCACTCAGCGCCTCTTCGCCGTGGCTGGATGGCGTGGATACCTCTTTTTCAAGTTCCCGCTTTACCGGGCAGAACGCCTTTCTGAACAGTGAACTGATTGAAAACATCTATAACTGGGACGAGTTCGTCGTATTTTATAACGAGATGGTCGATGTCGGGATCATTAAAAGTATCAAAGATATTTACTGGTACGTCAGGCCACAGCCTGCTCTGGGCACAATTGAAATCAGAATATGCGATATGCCGCTGACAATATTTCATGCCGCAATGCTCACAGGCTATAGCAAAATACTGGCTCAGTATCTGTTAGCCAACCGGACGAATATCGTCAAAAAACATCATGCTATTGAAAAATACAATATCTTTAACGCCCGGCGCGATGGCTTACAGGCCAGCTACGTCAACACGTTAACCAGGCAGCGTCAGTCGCTGGCGAGTCAGATATTGCAGACCGTAGAGAACCTGTCATTACGCACCCACAGTGATGAGGACAAGTACGTTCTGCAATATATTGCCCGGTATGTCAAAAAGGGCATCAATGATTCAGACAGAATACGCAGTATGATTAAACGCGCGGTGGACTTAAACACAGTCATGGAACGTATGCGAAAAATGCTGCTATCAGCACCAAAGAATTATAAAAAATGATGCACGCCAGGGCCGAAAATGGTTATTCGGCCCTTTTATCAGGCAACTGTAGTAATACGTTCCCGAGCGTTACGTTTTGCCTTCTCGCTTAAGGGGTCGGAGACACCATCTCGTCCAGAATGCTACTGACCTGTTTCCCGCTCATATTCCGATACCCGCATTCTTTTATTTTCGGAATTCGTTTAGGCAATCCCTTCGCTATTGATTCCGCCTGCTCTCAGCGTCAAGCGCACTTGCCTCGCTTATCACGTTACGCTTTCTGTGGCACTAAATGATTAACCCTCCTAACTAATTGGGTATCTATTAGCAATTTCTCTAACTGAAATGGATGATAATCATGGGATGGGACACAAGAAGCGCCGGAAACGGGGCAAAACATCACGCCGAACCGGGGCCAACGAATAACTGTGCATCGTATGTGCGCAAGGCCATAAAGGCAGGGGGCGTGACCGTAACAAACACGCAAAACGCCAAAGATTACGGCCCAATGCTGGAGTCTGCGGGGTTTATAAAAATATCTTCAACGCAATCCCCCAGAGCTGGCGACGTGGTAGTGATTCAGCCTTACGCGGGAGGACACGCCGCCGGTCACATGGCTATTTACGACGGCCAGGATTGGTATTCAGACTTTAAACAGCGGGATTTTTGGGGCGGTCCTGGATACCGTTCGTCAAAGCCAGCTCATCAAATGTACAGGAAGGATTGATGAAAGCCCTTTATGTTGTTCTCATGATATTTGCAATTACCGCGTGCAGCTCAGGACGCGATAACGCAGAACGGCGTGTTTCAGATTTCTACACTTACTATCTAAACGTGTTTGCAAATAGTGAAGGGAAAATAAAGCCTGCGCCTGAAAAGATGGATGAATATATTTCGAAGGATACACTAGCCCAACTAAATACTATCTCTCATATTTATGAGCAGGAGATTATCGACACCGATTACTATACATATGCGCAAGATTATTCAGCAGATTGGATCCCCTTATTGAAAGTTGGAAAAGCTAAAAACTGTTTTGGTGGTGAATACGTCGATGTTTGGTTGGGTCGACAAAACAATCAGACGTATCAAATTGGAGTCTACCTAAAAAGAGAGGGCGGCAAGTGGAAAATATACAGAGTGAAGAATATTACCACCGGTTATGAGCATTACATATTTGACGCGCACGCCATTGAGAAAGCGAAGCAACATGCTGCAACCACCAATTAAATAGGGCGATTATGACGGCCGCTAAATTAATCCCAATTCGCGGCCAACCTTAACAGTCATTATGCTTTTCTTTCGCCCTCCAGTGGATTCAACAACGTCAGCGCTACGGAATGTTTTATGATTCAGCCGTCGTTTAAGGATATAAGAGCCCACTCCCGCCAGCGTCAGTCGCTGGCGAGTCAGATATTGCAGACCGTAGAGAACCTGTCATTACGCACCCACAGTGATGAGGATAAATACGTTCTGCAATATATTGCCCGGTATGTCAAAAAGGGCATCAATGATTCAGACAGAATACGCAGTATGATTAAACGCGCGGTGGACTTAAACACAGTCATGGAACGTATGCGAAAAATGCTGCTATCAGCACCAAAGAATTATAAAAAATGATGCACGCCAGGGCCGAAAATGGTTATTCGGCCCTTTTATCAGGCAACTGTAGTAATACGTTCCCGAGCGTTACGTTTTGCCTTCTCGCTTAAGGGGCCGGAGACATCATCTCGTCCAGAATGCTACTGACCTGGTTCATCACCCTTCCCGCCTCGGTAAGCCCGTTCTTTTCCTGCTCCTTCACCCACTCAGACTGAATCTCCTGGTATCGGGTGGCGGCTTTCCATTGCGCAACGCCTTCAGAGTGCAGGATTCTGACCGTCGCACCGCTTTTTTCCAGATCGGCGACTTGTGTGGTGAAACTTTTATCCATTACGGAACCCAGGGATTGATAAGCGACGTCAGCCGCCCGTTGAATCGCCGCCCGATCGTCGCGGGAAAGGTTATCCCAGGTGTTTTTATTCATCACCAGCAGGTAAACATGCCCAAGCCAGAGATCCCGCGAAACCAGCACATCAGGCGCGAATCGCTGAGCATTTAACGCATAGCCGCTATC
Source organism: Citrobacter sp. CK206 (assembly GCF_030333125.1). NCBI lineage: Bacteria > Pseudomonadati > Pseudomonadota > Gammaproteobacteria > Enterobacterales > Enterobacteriaceae > Citrobacter > Citrobacter sp. CK206. The sequence continues at coordinate 226,144 of NZ_JAOWGM010000030.1, read as the reverse complement.
CACATTCAACATTAATCCGTCGAGACTTCCGCTTTGTAAGGCCTTGTAGGTTTCATCTCCCCAGGGCATGGTCACGGCTTTAGCGCCGACATTTTTCAGAAACCCCTGGTGCCAGAAACTGGCGGAGCGCCACGTTCCCCCCTTAAGTCCTTCAGGATTACTCAGCGCGGTAGTGCTAAAAAAAGCCAGCGGATAGCCGGTCGCAATGAAAACATTCACCACATTTTCTTTCTTGAGTTCTGCCGAAAAATCCGGGATATCCGCATAAACGCGGCGAAAGAAAGCAACCTGCTTTTCCCCGGCAGGGCCGACGGGGAAGCTTTTAAAGATTTGCTGCAATGGTAATGCCTTAGCCGCATATTCAGGTACAACAACAGCCATATCCGCTTTGTCCCCCTTTCCCGCCATAGCCAGAGCCGTATAACCATCACTTAGCTCACCTCCCCAGTGCGCCTCTACCTTCAGGCGACCATGCGACTCTTTTTCGATTGCGGGGAAAAATACGTCATTGATAAAACGAGTGCGCATTCCACCCAGCGGTTCATGGTCGCTGTAGATTAGGGTTTGCGCAGCCAAAGTCGCACCGGGAAACATTAGCATCGCAAACAGAACGGCGATGCATTTTCGTCCTGGTATAGTGGTGAGCATTTCTCTTATCCTTTTGAGAATCATGATGATCGCAGTCGCTGATGAAGCTTAAACAACGGGCTCAGACAGCCAGCGCTGCCCTTCGGTTTTCATCTGCTGTTCGAGCGCACTGCCGCGCGTTGCGAATACACGCGTGACCGGAAATCCGCTTTTTTCCAGCAGGTATGCCAGCGCGGCGTATTCTCGCGGGTATTTTGCTACCGCGCTTTGATCAATATCGACCACGCCCAGCGGGAAGGTAAAACTCCCCATGTCATAAATGCTCTGGCGTCTGAAGAGCTTCCACACGCCATCGCGTTTTTCCGCCATATCGTAAAAGCGATTATGGGTCACCATCCCCAGATTCAGCTTCACATTCTCGCCGATGATCATGGCATTAGTTTCAACAATGGCGCGGTTGACGCAGCTATTGAAGGTCACTACCGGCGTGCCAATCAAATGTTTGGTGCGGATGTCAGAAGCCCCCATACGCATTGAGCCGTCAACAAAATCGCTCGCCAGCCCTTCAAACCAGGTTATCTCAATGGTGCCATCCGGGTGAAACAGCCCGCGAAGTTGCTCCCACTCGCCCAGATCGCGATGCATCCAGCCAGTGAGAAGATCGGTAATTTGCTGACGATCCGCCAGGTGATTGTGCATAATTTTTACTCCAGCCAGTTAAGTGGATTCAGTTTCCTCGCCATTAACGTTAAAATCCAATAGATAAATCTTACAGATTATTCAGTTTAGATGAATGATGAGGCCATCGTATGGATCTGCGCCACTTACGCTATTTTCTTGCCGTTGCACAAGAAGGACACTTTGGCCGCGCCGCCGAAAAACTCAATATTGTTCCTCCCGCGCTGAGCATGCAGATCAAGGCGCTGGAAGAAGAGTTAGGCGGCCCGCTGTTTATTCGTACCAGCCGGAAAGTTGAGTTAACCGAAGCGGGAAAATTGTTGCAGACTGAAGCGCAACGCACGCTTGAGCAGGCGGAACATGCCCGTCTGACAGTACAACGGTCGATGCGCGGAGAAACGGGTCTTGTGCGCGTCGGCTTTGCTGGCAACGCGGTGTTCAGCGGCAAATTGACAGAAGATCTGCGCGCCTTTCGCCAGGCCTATCCCGATGCGGAACTGGTCGTGTGCGAAATCGCGCCGTTGCTACAAGCGGATGCCATTCTGAGCGGCCAGCTCGACATTGGTTACACACCCGATCACCATAACGTACGCCAGCCAGAATTAGCGGCTGAAAAAATAGGCCTCTGGGGCCGGATGGTCGCCATCGCCGACGATCACCCGCTGGCTTGTGAAACCCATTTGACGGTAGATATGCTGGCTGAAGAGCCCCTCATTTTCTACGACACCCACCGTGCGGATGAGCCGCTTTATATGATGCTCACAGAGATTATGGGTCATGTTCCGCACGTCGCCCATTGCACCTCCAGCACGCTCAGCGTACTGGCTCTGGCCGCCGCCGGGCAAGGGCTGGCGCTGGTGCCTGAACCGCTGATGCACATCGCCATTCCCGGCCTGGTCTATCGCCCTCTCGACGCGCCTGAGTTATCGGCCAATCTGATGCTGCTCAGCAGAAAGAACGACAATAACGGCGCGGTAAAGGCTTTTCTGGAGATTGCGCGGAGAAACGTCAGAACCCCGTCAGACCCGCGCTGATATTTGTCGGCATCCCGGAGCGGCGCTCCAGCGCCTCGTTGACGCGATGAATGTCAACGCCGTCGCCCTTCATAAAAGTACGCATCACCGGCGTGATCGGCAGCGGTACTTTTTTGTCGGATTCAAATTCAGTGCGATTACGCGATAACGGCTCATGCACTTCAATCCAGCGACTGCCGTCCGCTTCGACGGTGGTTTTCACCGGTTGATCGATAATCTGCACGCGAGTGCCCACCAGCACATTGTCAAACAGGTATTTGATGTCATCGTTACGCAACCGGATGCACCCCTGGCTCACGCGCAGCCCAATACCGAAGTTCGCATTTGTGCCATGAATGGCATACAGCTTACCGATATAAATTGCATACAGCCCCATCGGGTTATCTGGCCCGGCGGGGACAAACGCGGGCAGACTTTCGCCTCGTTTAGCATATTCACGTCGGGTATTCGCCGTCGGCGTCCAGCTCGGTGCTTCCTGCTTACGCTCTACCGCAGTCACCCAGTTACGTGGAGTTTCTCGCCCCGCCTCGCCAATGCCAATCGGCAGGACATCAACGGTATCGCCCCCTTTCGGATAGTAGTAAAGACGCATTTCCGCCACGTTAACCACAATGCCTTCACGCACGGTATCCGGCAAAATAAGCTGCTGCGGCACCACCAGCGTCGAACCGGACTTCGGCAAAAAGACGTCCACATCGGGATTCGCTTCGAGCATATTGCTCAGCCCCTGTCCGTACTGCGCCGCAAATGCTTCCAGCGGTTGAGTATTATTGTCCGGGACGGTTATCGTCAGCGGGTTGCCGACCAGACGACTCCCTTCTGGCGGCAATGGATAACTTACCGCCAGCGCGCTCTGGCTTGCGAACAGCAGAATAAAAGAACAAAACAATTTCACACGAGGCATCATTTCCCTTTCCTCAAATCGCAGCAGATGTCGGTTAATTATAGCTTTTTTATCGCCTTTCCGACGTTAACAGCGAATAAGCGCCACCGAAGGGAAACGATACAGCTTATCTTTATTTACCATCCGGCAGGACAATATTACTTGCCGCCAGTTGCCCCATGTTGCGGTACATCGCGCAGGCGGCTTCAACGATGGGCATTGCCAGCGCTGCGCCGCTGCCTTCGCCAAGACGCATTCCCATATGCAGATACGGCTCCAGCTCCAGGTGCTCCAGCGCAATCCGCGCGCCCTTCTCTGCCGAGAAATGCGACGGAATCAGATACGGTTTAATTTCCGGCGCAATCTGACACGCCGCCAGCGCCGCAGAATAGGAGAGAAAACCATCCAGCACAACCGGCAATCCACATGACGCGGCGCCCAGCATCACGCCCGCCATACCGACCAGGTCAAAACCGCCCACCTTCGCCAGCACCTCAACGCCATCACGCGGATCGGGCCGGTTCACCGCAATGGCGCGGCGCACAACCTCAACTTTATTGCCAATTCTGGAGAGCGGAAGATTCGCGCCAATCCCCACCACATCTTCGGCATCGCTACCGGTCAGTACACTCACAATCGCCGCCGCAGGGGTGGTATTCGCCATTCCCAGTTCGCCAACGCCAAACAGCGTCACGCCGCTTTGCGCCAGTTCGCGGGTGTAGCGCATCACTTCCAGCAGCAGTTCTTCGGCCTGAACGCGGCTCATCGCCGGGCCTGTCGCAATATTCCCGCACCCACGCGCCACGCGCATATTCACCACGCCGGGGATCGGGTCGGCATCAATCCCGACGTCAATCACATGGACTTTTGCCCCGGCCTGAGCAGCCAGTACGCAAACACCGGTTGTTCCCTGCGTCATGTTGGCCGCCTGAATGGCGGTGACAACTTTCGGCGAGACCGCAACCCCTTCATCCCACACGCCATGATCGGCGCACATCACCAGCATCGCCTTCTTACCGACATGCGGAGTGCCGTTGAGACCGGGCATCCCCGCTAACTGTACGGCCAGCGCTTCCAGGCGCCCGAGGCTGCCCGGCGGTTTGAGCAAGCCGTCGATGTGCTGCCGGGCGTGCGCCATTGCGTCGCTGTCCGGTTTGGGAATGTCACGGAGTAAAGAGGTTAACGTCTGCATAAGGGTTCTCATCGTGTTGGCTGGCTCACAGCAGAGCCAGCAGGAAGATCAACTCGCCAAGTTCAATCGCCGCACCCAGCGTATCGCCGGTTTGCCCACCCAACGTGCGTTTTAATAATTGCCCAAGAATAAAAATTGCCGCCAGAGTGGCCACCAGCGCAGCGACCCCGCGCATCCCCGGCATGAGTATCGCCGCGAGAATAGCGGTTAATCCCAGCGTAACGCAGGTTTGTCGCCCGGTAACTTTGCCGATAAACACGTTGCCCAGCCCTTCTTCACGGGCATAGCGATGACGATACATCAGCAATACGGCGACACCGCGCCCCGCCGCGCAGGCCATCGCCAGCGCCGCCAGCATCGGCGTGCCTCTCAGCGCCAGTTCGCTAATCACCAGCACTTTCGCCAGCAGGACAAAAATCAACGCCAGCCCGCCGTGGGTGCCCAGGCGGCTGTCACGCATAATTTCCAGCATCCGCTCCCGGCGGCGGGCGGAAAAAATACCGTCACAGGTATCCGCCAGACCGTCGAGGTGAAAACCGCCGGTCAGCAGCGCCAGCGTCAAAACGCAAAACAGGGCCGCCAGTGGAATGCCGCACCAGGACTGAAGCGCCACAAACACCAGGCCGCCAATCGCGCCCAGCAGCATGCCGATTAGCGGGAATGTCACAATACCGCGGGAATACTCCTCAAAATCCAGCCCCTGAGACCAACGGGTCGGAACAGGCAAACGCGAAATAAAAGCGAGCATCGCCCAGAACAACTTACTCATTTAATTTTGACTCCAATACCCGATACCACCAGCCAGACCTCATCCGCCGCCGCAGCCAGACGCTGATTGACCCGCCCGGCGATGTCGCGAAAATGTCGCGCCAGACGATTTTCCGGGACAATGCCCATGCCCACCTCATTGGTCACCAGAACCACCTGAGCCGGACAGCGCTGACAGGCGTCGATCAACGTGCGAATTTCGTCTTCAATCGCCTGCTCCATCGCCGCGTAATCCCAGTTGTCCGGGTCCGTATCGCCGCCCATCGCGAACAATAAATTGGTCACCATGGTCGTGATACACTCCAGCAGAATGGCCTCTTCGGGGGCGTTATCTGGCGTAATCAGCGCATCAAGATGCCGCCAGCATTCCGCTGTCCGCCAGTGCGGCGGTCTGCCATCCCGATGGTGCTGAATCCGCGCCGCCATCTCCTCGTCAAAAATCTGCGACGTGGCGATGTACAGCACCTGCGGCGAATCCGCGATTAACGCCTCCGCATGGCGGCTTTTCCCGCTGCGCGCGCCGCCGGTCACCAGAATCATCATACGGGCTCCCGGTGCTGCTGCATGATGGTATAAATTTTCTCAATATCGATGTGTTGTCGCATCGCATCCGCCAGCAGATCAAACTGCTGCGATTTATATTGCGCGTAATGGAAGGCGTGATCCAGCGGCGTCAGCCCCTTACGCACGCGCAGGCCATTGACCAGCGCCCGCGTAAACGCATCGCTGTCGAACAAGCCATGAAGATAGGTGCCAAAGACCAGTCCGTCGTCCGTTACCGCGCCGTCAGCGATAGCGTTTTCGCCTTTGCGTAACGTCATGGCTGGCTGGCATTGTGCATTCAGTGTCGTCTCGCCCATATGAATTTCATACCCGCGCACCGCCAGGCCAGACGCCGCCGCCAGCCATCCCGGCAGCGCAGAGGCCATCTGCCCTTCAACCTGCGTGGTGGTTTTATCCTGCGCGAAGTGCGTGACGGTATTAAGCAGACCAAGACCGGGAAGCGTGCCCAACCCGGACTCCACCTCATCAATAATGGTGTCGCCCAGCATCTGATAGCCGCCACAGATGCCTGCCACCGGTACGCCCTGACGATGCGCCTGCAACACGCCATGCGCCATTGCGCTTTCACGCAGCCAGACCAGATCGCCAAGCGTATTTTTGCTGCCCGGCAGAATTATCAGGTCCGCGCCCGCCAGTTCTTCAGGATGGCGCACATAGCGCACGCGAACATCCGGCTGCGCCGCCAGCGCGTTGAAATCGGTGAAATTCGAGATGTGCGGCACCTGAACAACGGCAATGTCGATATCACGCCTATCGGTACGCAGGTATTTGCCTTTTTGCAGCGCCACGCCATCCTCATCTTCAAGATCGACCTCCAGCCAGGGCATCACGCCCAGAACCGGCACGCCGGTCAGCGCTTCAATTTGTTCAATGCCGGAGTAGAGCAGCGTCACATCACCGCGAAACTTATTGATGATCACCCCTTTCACTCTGGCGCGTTCACTATCATGCAGCAGCGCCAGCGTACCGTAGATAGAGGCAAAAACGCCGCCGCGATCGATATCCGCCACCAGAATGACCGGGCATTGCGCCATTTCCGCCATCCCCATATTGACGATGTCGCGGTCACGCAGGTTTATTTCCGCCGGGCTACCGGCGCCCTCCAGCACCAGAACGTCATATTCTTGCGCCAGGCTATTGTAAACCGTGAGGATCTGCTCACGCAGACGCGGCTTATATTCATGGTAGCTAACCGCGTCCATATCGGTGGCGACTTTGCCCATCAACACCACCTGCGCTTTCCGATCGCTGGTCGGTTTCAGCAGGACCGGATTCATCCGCACATCCGGCGAAATCCCCGCCGCTTCCGCCTGGAAAATCTGCGCGCGTCCCATCTCTTTGCCGTCCGGCGTGATGCCGGAATTCAGCGCCATATTCTGTGACTTAAATGGCGCCGTGCGCAGGCCATCCTGATAAAAGATGCGGCACAGCCCCGCCACCAGCACACTTTTACCTACATCTGATGCCGTTCCCTGCAACATTACTGCCTGCGTCATGACGCCTCCTTCAGCGCGTTCTCTCGCATACGCCCAAAAAATTCTTCTTCCGTTTTACACAGCGGCAACCCCAGTTGCGCATGCAGTTTGACCAGCCACGGTTGCGTCAGCCCGGCTTGTTCGATCAGTTCAGTGCGTGCAAACACCTCCCCCGGTTCACCGTATGCCAGTACCTCGCCACGGCGCAGCACGTAAACGGCATCGCTGACTTCATAAATGAGATCAATATCATGGCTGGAAATAACCACATGATTCCCCTGCGCCACAATCCGCTTGATGATCGCAATCATCTGCGTGCGCCCGGCAGGATCAAGCCCGGCAGTGGGTTCATCCAGCAGCAGGTAGCGGGCCTGCAACACCATCGCGCCCGCAATCGCCACGCGTTTTTTTTGCCCGTGACTTAAACACTGGATCGGCTGATGACGGAAATGCTGCGCATCAACCAGGGTCAACGCATCGTCCACGCGGCGGGCAATCTCATCCTCAGCCACACCTAGATTTCGCAGACTAAAAGCGATATCGCTGTCGATATCGGTATAAAAAATTTGTTGATCGGGGTCCTGAAAAACGGTTGCCACCTGTTGGCGCAGCGCCAGCAGCCCGCGCTTACTGTAATCCAGCGCTTTTCCCTGCCACAAAACCTCGCCTTTTTGCGGGCGCAGTAAACCGCTCAGGTTCATAAATAGCGTCGATTTTCCGCAGCCGTTCGCGCCCACCAGCCCGGTAACCGCATGGGGGGAGAAATCCAGCGTTAGCCCCTTGAGCACCTGCTCATCCTGATAGCGAAACCAGAGACCGGAGGTGGCAAGCATACGAATCCTTACAGGTGAAAATCACCCTGATACAGTTTGATATCAAGCACGGTGGTCATTTGCTGATAGCGGATAAGCACACGCGTAAACAGCAAACCCACCAGCATTGCCAGAGAACGATAGCCTTTCGGCAAACTACGATAGCCAAAACGCAGCGTTTGCGCGCGATGAATGGCCAGCGCTTCGTCTAACAGGATAAAAATAAAGCGCCATGTCAGCAGGATCTGCTCGGTCAGCAGCCGTGGCACATGCGCGCGCTTAAGCAAAATAATCAGTTGCGGAAACGGCAGATTCAACACCAGCCAGAACGTCGCCGCCAGTGCGCTCAGGCTGCGCCAGAAGGTTTCATTGGCGGTATTCAACCCTGACGAAGTCACCCCCAGCCAGTAATCGCCAACCGGAACGCTTGCCAGTAACGAGTGAGGATCGCGGCTCACGCTGAATAAAATCGTCACCACGCCCACGCTTAAAAAACCAAACGGTATCGCCATCCAGCGACACCAGCGCCAGAACGAAATCCGCAGCAGCCAGCAGCTCAGCCCGGCGATGAGCGCCAGTTCAATACCCTGCCCCAAAGGAGGCAGGGTAAAGGCCAGAATCATCATCAGCAACCAGAGCAAAAACTTACGCACCGGCGTAACATGAAGCCAGCGGCTCTGGTAGCTGAGTCGATCAAGCCCGGTCATCACGGCGCTGTCTGCCTTTGCTGTAACCGAGAATATAGAAAATCACCGCCGCGCCAAGCGAACCTTGCAGCGTAAACAGCAGGCTTTCAATTTCACCGCTGGCCGGTTCATACAATGGCTGGAACCACGGTTCATAGTGCGGCGCCACCACCTGGATCTGGCTTTCCGCTTCGCCGTCAGAGCCACCGAACTCACCGCCATGATCGATAAAAAACGGCAGGATCACCAGGGCAATCACCATAGCTAACAATATCAGCGTCTTTTTCATCTTAATGTCCTTGTGCGGTAATCAACCGGCGTTTGGTCAACTGGTCGTAAATCATGACGGTCAGCAGCCCCTCCGCGATCGCAATGGGGATCTGCGTCAGGCAGAAAATCCCCATAAATTTAATCACTGAACCCATTGCCCCAGCCTGCGGGTCCGGGAACGCCACCCCAAGCTGCACCGACGTCACGAAGTACGTCACCAGATCCGCCAGCATGGCGCAAAGAAAGACGCCGACATCGCGGCGCAGCCCGGCGCGGCAGGCCATTTGCCATACCAGATACCCGACAACGGGGCCGATAACCGCCATCGACATCCCGTTCGCACCCAGCGTGGTCAGGCCGCCATGCGCCAGCAGCAGCGCCTGAAACAGCAGCACAATCGCCCCGAGGATCGCCACAACGCCTGGGCCAAATAAAATCACCGCAAGCCCTACCCCTGTCGGGTGCGAGCAACTACCTGTAACAGAAGGAATTTTCAGCGCCGACAGCACGAAGATAAACGCCCCGCACAATGCCAGCAGCACCTTCTGGTTGTTATCTTCCTGCACGATACGGCGCAGGCGCACCAGTCCGTACCACAGGCACGGTAAAAACAGCACCCACCAGGCCAGCGCCCACATCGGCGGCAGGAATCCCTCCATGATATGCATGGCGAACGCCTGTTCCGGGACAACCATCAGCAATAACGCCGCAGCTAACCCGCTGAAAGACAGCTGTTTTAGCTGTTGTTCAAGTTTCATTCTGCATACTCCCACTGTTTGTTGACCAGAATGGTCGAAAAATAGGGCAGCGGCTGCTCGTCGCTGACCTCATTCAGGTGACGCCAGTACTGCTCACCGGGCAGCGTGGCTTCTGCCATCATCAGGGCGCACTCCAGCAAACCTTCCTGTTGCAGCAATGCTTTAATACGCGCGAAGCGACCGTAGACCTTCATCAGCACCAGACTGTCATGCTGTCTTAACGCCTGCTGAATTGTTTCTTCCGCCGCGGTGCAGGAGATCACCGCCAGCGATTGTTGTTCCATCGCCAGCGGCGTTTTTGCGCGGGCGGCAATGGCGGCAAACGAGGTGACGCCAGGAACGATTTCCAGCCACGCCGGGTTGCCGATCCGCTGGAGTAAAAAGACCCAGGTGCTGAACAGCATGGCATCGCCGAGGGTGATGAACCCCACCTGTTTACCCGCCTCCACTTCCTGAACCAGCGCTGCGGCCACCTCATTCCAGACGGCTTCTTTTTCCGCGCTGTCAGCGCTCATTGGAAAGTGGCAGCAGCGGACTTCCGTCTGCTCACCCAGATATTCACTCACAATAGAGAGCGCCAGACTGTCGCCGCCTTTGCGCCCTGCCGGAGCGTAGAGGATATCGAGCGAGCCAAGTATTCGCGCCGCGCGCACGGTGATCAGATCGGCTGCGCCCGGCCCGGTGCTTAACGCATACAGCTTTCCGCTCATGCCGCTTCCTCCATGGCCGTATTCAGCGCCTGTTGCAGATGCGCCACGAACATGGCGCGTACCGCCGGATTCTCCCCCAGACCGCTCAGCCACGGCGTCGCCGGGATGCCTGCGGCGTTGAACTGCGTTTTCCAGGAGTCCTCTTCATCGGAAGCCATATCGTTAATGGCATGATCGCCGGCGACAAGCATCAGCGGCATCAGATGCACCGCCGTTACGCCTTCCTGACGTAAGCTCCCGATGAGAATATCCACCTCCGGGTAACTCTCAACCGCTCCCACACGCGCCGGAAAACGCTGCGCCGTCATCATATGGTCCAGACACGCATAGGCCGCAAACGCGTGGTGGCTGGCGCCGTGCCCCATAAACACCACTTTCTCCGTCGCGCCAAGCGTCGGCATCTGCTGCTGTAAAGCCTGCATCAGCTGCGCGTAATCGGCATGGCTGCTCAACAGCGGCACGCCGAGCGTAAGACGGGTAAATAACGGGCGCAGAGTCTGAACTTCACGCACAATTTTTTCGTATTCGTCGCCGTTAATAATGTGCAGGGACTGAATCGCCACATCCTGATACCCCTGTTCAGCAAGCTTCTGCAATGCCTGAAGCGGCGTATCGATTTCAATGCCGTCACGCTGTTTGAGCTTGCGGATAATCATCCCGGAGGTGAACGCGCGAAACAGATCACGATCCGGGCAGCTGGCTGCCAGATCGCGTTCGCAGGCCACAATGTTCTTCTCACAGGTGTCGTGATAGCTGGTGCCAAAACTCACCACCAGAAGCGCTTTTTTCATCTCTTACTCCTTAAGCAGCGGCCAGCCAGCGCGCCAAACGCTGCGCAAATGCGGCCTGACTTTCCAGTAACTCATCACCCGTTACAAGCGTTGCCGGGCGGGTAATCACGATGCAGGGGATACCGGCATCCAGACAGGGTTGAACTTTTTCCTGATAACCGCCCTCCGCCCCCGATGCTTTTGTCACCACGACATCGGCCTGGCACTGACGGTAAAACGCCGCGTTAAATTCAGCGCTGAACGGCCCGCACAGGGCAAAAATCTCACCAACGCCAAATCCCAGGTCGGCACATTGCTGAATGACCTCAGGAACAGGTAAGACACGGGCCAGCAGTTTTTTGTGCGGCAACCCGGCTCGCCAGGTCGCCAGATCTTTACTTCCGGTCGTTAACAGAACGCGTTCGCCAAAGCGCTGCGCCACATCGCAGGCCTCAGCAATCGTGTGGACATGGTGCAACAGCGGGTGCGTAAGCTCGCTGAGCTGTTCCGGGCGCTGATAGCGGCTCAGCAACACCCCCGCGCGTTCACAGGCGTGCATAATGTTGCGGCTGACGACCTCGGCATACGGGTGCGACGCATCAATGACCCAACGCGTGCGGTGCGCTTTCAGCCAGGCCACCATCTCCTCTGGCTCCAGGCGCCCGCAGCGGATCTGACCTTTAATGTCGCCAGCCAGCTGCTTTCCTGTCGGCGTGGCAACCGACAGGGTGTATGCCACCTTTGCCGCATCCAGTTGCTGACACAGCATCCGGGCATCGCTGGTGCCGCCCATAACCAGCACGTCGCCGTAACTCACAGTACGTAACCTCGCGGCGTGATCATCAGACCATCCTGTACGTAAGTGGCTTTGTTGCCGACAATCACCAGGCTGGTCATATCGACAGGCTCAAAATCCATATCGCCGAGCGTGGTCAGCCATTTTTCCTGCTTTTTACGCCCGGCCGACTTCACCACGCCAACCGGCGTTTGCGCGTTTTTGCTGGCGGACAGCAGTTCAAAAGCACGCGCCAGATGACCTTCACGGCCACGGCTGCGCGGGTTATAGAAACAGATCACGAAGTCTGCTTCTCCGGCGGCGATAATCCGTTTTTCGATGACCGGCCACGGCGTCAGGAGATCGCTCAGGCTGATATGACAGAAATCGTGCATCAACGGCGCGCCCAGCAGGGAGGCCGCCGCGATACTGGCGGTCATGCCGGGGATCAGCCGCACTTCAACATCCAGCTTCTGTTTGCTGACCAGTTCCAGCACCAGCCCAGCCATGCCATAAATCCCCGCATCGCCGCTGCTGATCAGCGCCACATTGTGTCCGGCCTGCGCCAGTTCAATCGCCGCCTGACAGCGTTCGATCTCTTTGCACATTCCGGTTTTGATCACCTGCTTGTCGCCGGTAAAGGCTTTTACCAGATGGGTGTACGTTTTATAGCCAACGACAATTTCCGCCGCCTGTAAGGCTTCTACGGCTTCCATCGTCATCATTGCCTGCGAGCCAGGGCCAATTCCAATTACGCTTAACATCAGTGTGAAACTCCCAAAGTAATAGTGACGCCCTGTTCGCGCAGGGTTTCGCCAGACAGTTTTCCGTGACTTAACAGCCAGGCCGCCGGGCCGGATACGCTGCCCACACCGACGGTTTGCCGCACAAATCTGGAGGCCGGGAAGCGATGTTCATGCTCACGCAACGCGTCAGCGGTAAAGGTTTCAAAGGGAACGCGACAGCAGGAGGCAAGCTGGATTAATCCCTGCTCATCTTTTTTGAGCGAGACGCTGCCAATCGCTTTCAACGCCAGCGGATCAAATTTCTGCGCCTCCAGTTGTCGCGCCAGCAGCGCTGCCAGCAGCGGGAACGGCGTGTCGCGGCGACAGCCGATTCCGGCGACCACCCGCTGCGGCACCAGCTTCCAGTGCCGGACGGGTATTTCTGGCAATTCATTGCGCAAAGTGATGCAAATCAGCGCATCAAGCTCGGGAAGTTGGTGCAGGTCGGTCACAGTGATGAACCCGCGTCGATCGCAGTGACTGACATCGTCTGCCAGCTCCTCATCCCACCACAGCCCGACGCGCTGGTGGCTGACCAGCATCTGGTTGACGATTTTTACCGCCGAGCGGAAATCGGTCATCCGGGCATTGAGCTGAAATGCCAGCGTATCAAGCGCCGCCATATCGTTAACGTCAGTCGCCGTCGTGATAACCGGATCGGCGCCGAGCATGCCCGCCAGATAGCGGGTCAGCGCATTGGCGCCCCCCGCATGACCAGAGAGCAAGCTGATCACATGCTGGCCCCGCTCGTCGATCACCACCACCGCAGGGTCGCTGAATTTGTCGTTTACCAGCGGCGCCAGCACGCGTACCGCGATGCCGGTCGCACCGATAAAAATCAGCGCCGAATAGTTAGCAAACGCATCGCGGGCCGATTGTGCAAATCCGCCTTCGAAGGGCATAAACCCATCTTCCAGCAGTTTCTCACTGGTAAAGCAGGTTAACGGCAGCATCGCCGCCAGCCGCTTCGCAAGCTGTACGCCGCCGGGCGTCAGACAAAACAGGGCTATAGATTCAGGCTTTACGGTATTCATGGCTAAAGTCCGCCGCATAGAGTTTTGAGTAGTGATACTCATCCCCCAGGAAATTCCCGACCAGAATGAGCGCCGTTTTACGGATACCCGCCTCACGTACTTTGTCGCCGATATCCGCCAGCGTGCCGCGCACGGTCTGGCTTTCCGGCCAGGTCGCTTTGTAGATAACCGCCACCGGCGTGGTGATCGGATAGCCGCCTTCAATCAGCCGCTCGGCAACCCGGTGAATACGCTGCACGGAGAGATAAATCGCCATTGACGTCTGGTGGCTGGCGAAGGACTCCAGTTGTTCACGTTCCGGCACCGGAGTACGCCCTTCCAGACGGGTAATGATGAGGCTTTGCGAAACTTCCGGGACGGTATACTCCACCCCCAGTTCCGCAGCAGCGCCGAGAAACGCGCTGACGCCCGGCACCACCTGCCAGTCGATGCCGCGCCGGGTAAGTTCTTCGCCCTGCTCACGCACGGAGCCGTACAGCGACACATCGCCCGTTTGCAGGCGTACGACCGTTTTTCCGGCCTTCACGCCCGCTTCCATCAGGTCAAGAATTTGCTCCAGATGCAGTTCGGCGCTGTCGTGGCACTCAGCGCCTGGCGGGCAATAGTCCAGCAGTTCAGTATTAATCAGCGATCCGGCATAAATAACGACCTGCGCCTGTTGCAACAGGCGATAACCTTTGAGCGTGATCAGTTCACGATCGCCCGGACCTGCGCCGACAAACCATACACAGCGGGGATCAAATGTCTCAGACATGGTTCTCTTCCTTCTGACAGGCGATAACAAAAACAGGATTATTCGGTTTGAAATAGTGGCCATTGCCGAGGGGAGTGAGTGACGACACCTGCACTTGCAGGCAATCCACCTCATGGATGCCAATCTGTGTCAGATATTCCAGCGCAGTATTCAGGTTTTCCTGAAGGATAAAGGTCATCACCAGACGGCCGCCGGGATGCAATTGCCGCATAGCCCAGTCAATCAGCGTCGTCAGATGGCCGCCGCTCCCGCCCATAAACACCGCATCCGCTTTTTCGGTCATCGTCATCGGCGCTTCACCCGGCAGAATGTCGATATTGCCGCAGGCAAAATGCTGGCGGTTTTCATCCAGCAACCGCAGGGCTGCCGGGTTACGTTCAATCGCCGTAACGTGCAGCGAAGGGTGCTGTAACGCCGCCTCTATCGACACACTCCCGGTTCCGGCGCCTACGTCAATCAGATGGCTGGCACGGTGCAAATCAAGTTTTGACAGCGCGAGCGCGCGAACCGCTTCTTTGGTCATCGGCACGTTCTCGCCACGTAGAAAAAGCTCATCTTTCATCAAGGATCACCACTGCGTTCATGTCATAGTCGGCATTGACTTCACTGACGCGCAGCCAGTGAATCCGCTCGTTTTCCATTGCCAGGTTTTCGCCTATCACCATCCAGCGATGCCCCTTGTCGCGCGCCATTAACTGCGTCGCAATTTCTCGCGGCCCGCAGCGGGCATCCGTCACCATCGCGACCTTGCGATGACGCGCCAACTCATCAAAACAGACGCTGCGACCGTGGCTGCTGGTCAGCCACATATCGTTCATATCGATACCCGATTGCGCACACAGATATTGCACTGCGCTGATACCGGGAATAATGCGCACCCGCTCAATGCCAAAATGGGCCACCATGCGCGTCCCGATGCCGTAAAACAGCGGATCGCCGGACGCCAGCACCACGATGCGTTTGTCCTGCTGCCCGGCAATCCAGTTGAGCAATTCCGCAATATTGGCGCCCAGAACAAACTGTTCGCCGGTGAACGCAGGAAACTGCAATAAATGGCGCTTTCCCCCCACCAGCACATCGGCATCCGCCACGGCCTCGCGTGCCGCTGGCGTCATCAAATGCAGCCCTGCCGGCCCCATGCCCACCACCGTTAGCATTGCATCTCCTCCACAATCTCTTCGATCGGGCGATTGCTACCGAGGATCTGGTTATCAAAAGAGAACATGATGGCGTCGCAGGTAGGTGGCGTTTTCGTGAAGCGCAGCATCTGCATCACGCGCATACAGATGCGTTGCGCAAGATGGTTGTAAATATGTTGAAAACCGTATGCTTCAATGTGCTCCATTGCCGCTTCGGTGGTGTCGCAGTCGCTGACCCGAGTCAGTAACTCAAGCGGCGCGCCAAGCAGCGCCAGATGCGCCACCAGGGTTTCCATGCGGGCATCTGCGATGTGGCTGTGAGTGTGGAAAATTCCCGCGGCTATTTTAATCAACTTACCGGGATGGCCGATCAACACGATATGGCGGTATCCCAGACGTACCGCTTCTTCAATCATGTAACCGACGAAATTGCTCATGGTGACGACAACCTGCGTGTCGATACCCATCTGTTCGCGCACAAAACGCTCGCCGTGGTTTCCCGGCACCAGCACAACGCGTTCCAGACCGGCGGCGCGTTTGATTTCCAGCTCCAGCGACAGTGAGCGTTTCCAGCTCTCCTCCGACATCGGAGTGACAATGCCGGTGGTTCCAATGATCGAAATACCGCCCAAAATACCGAGGCGCGCGTTATAGGTTTTCTGCGCCCGTTCTTCCCCCTCCGGGGCAAAAATTTCAATATCCGCTCCCCGCGCCGGGCCTATCGCTTCGCGTACTACAGACTCAATGGTATGACGCGGAGTACGATTAATCGCCGCGCTGCCCACCGGCAGTCCAATTCCCTTACGCGTCACGGTTCCCACGCCTTCTCCGCCCTGCAACGTAATCTCGCCGCTATCGTTCAGCGTTACGCGGGCAAAAATCAGCATTCCGTGCGTGGCATCGACATCATCGCCGCCGTCCTTACGGATCGCGGCAATCGCCTGCCGCCCTTCAATGTGCGGCGACTCGACGTTCAGGCACAATGTCACCCCGGACGGCGTAACGATGGAGACCTGATGAATCAGATGCTGGCGTAACACCATCAACGCGGCGACCTTTGCCGCAGCGGTCGCGCACGATCCGGTGGTATACCCTTTTCGCAACGCTTTGCCGTTGTGCCAGACAGGCGCGTCGAAGGATTGATCGCTCATCGCGCCCCCTGCAAGTAATAGAGCATGGCGTTTACGATCGCGGCGGCGACGTTGCTTCCTCCTTTACGCCCCAGCGCCGCGATAGCTGGCAATGCGCTTTTCGTCAGCGCATCTTTAGACTCCGCCGCCCCGACGAACCCGACCGGTACGCCTACCACGCCGCTCACGGCAACGTCATGCTCAAGCAACCGGAACAGCGCCGTCGGTGCATTGCCGAATACAAACACCTTTTCACTCTCTTCCGTCACGGCGATATCCACCGCCGCCATTGATCGGGTAATCCCCTGCGCTTTTGCTTCCGCCACGACTCGCGGATCGCTGATATAGCAACGGCATTCACCGCCAAACGTCGCCAGCAATGTTTTATTGATGCCGGAAAGCGCCATTGTGGTATCGGTATAGATAATGGATGGGCGACTCAGCGCCGCGCAGAGTCGCTCCAGCGCGTCATCGGAAAACCAGAGAATATCCAGCCAGTCAAAGTCGGCGGTGGTGTGAATCACCCGCTTGATGATCGCTTCGTGAAGCGGGCTGGCAAACTGATATTCCGGGCGTGTCTCGCGAATGATCTCGCCAATGATGTCGAAACTTTTGGCCTCAATCGCCTGGGGCTGCTGAATATATTGCATCGTCTGTTATCCTCAGGCTGCGCCAACCAGCAGGCACCGTACGGCGATAAACAGCGCCAGTGCCAGGGTCGAGGCTACCCACATCAATCGAATCGTTCGGGAAATGTCATCTACTGAAATGCCGCGCTGCGCGTCGCCTATCCAGGGTTTTTCAACACGCTCGCCAAAGTAGTCATTCGGGCCGCCAAGACGAATACCCAGCGCACCAGCAACAGAGGCTTCTGACCACGCGCAGTTAGGACTGCTGTGGTTGTAGCGATCCCGCCAGCCGATATGCAGGGCGCGATAGCCGTCGTAACGACACAACGTCGCGGCAATGCTCAGCAGCAGCCAGCTCAGACGCGCCGGGATAACGTTCGCAATATCATCCAGACGGGCGCTGACCATACCAATGGCGCGATATTTTTCGTGTTTATAGCCAACCATTGAATCGAGGGTATTTACGGCTTTGTACGCCATTGCCAGCGGCGCGCCGCCCAAAAAGAGGAAAAAAAGCGGGGCGATGATGCCATCTACGGTGTTCTCGGCGACCGTTTCCACCACGGCACGATTAACCTGTTCAGGCTGTAACTGTGAGGTATCCCGTCCGACAATCCATGACAGCTTCTCGCGGCTTTCAGCTAAATCGCCCGCCCGCAGCGGGCGTTCAACATCGCGGGCAGCATTCGCAAGACAGCGGCCAGCCAGCACGGTAAAAATCATCCAGATCTCTACCAGCCAGCCAAACCAGGGATGGATCGCGCTCGCCAGCGCCAGCACGCCCCAGGAAACCGCCCACGTCACGCCGACCACCACCAGCCACATCACCGCTCCGCCAATGCGCAGCGATCTGTCGCTATGGCAGTAACGCCGCACAACACGTTGAGTTGCTGAAATTAAATTGCCAATCCAGCGTACCGGATGCGGCCAGTTCTGCGGATCGCCAATAACGAAATCCAGAAGCCAGGCGATACACCACGCAAGCACGGTCATAGCGCCTCCCTTCCTGCCGCCAGCCAGTGGTTCAGCATTGCAGGGCGTTGTGCGAAATGAACGTGAAGGTAGCTTGCAAAGGTATTTCCCACCTGCCAGCCGCCAGACCATTCCTGCAATGTCTTACCATCGCGGACTTTACGGCACGCCATCACCGCCGGGTTTTCCGGGAGAAAATCAGAATAGTGGAACTCATGTCCACGCAGCACTTCGCCTGCCGCCGCCAGCAGCGTTTGCTCTCTGGCCTGCGCTTCGCAGTAGCCAAAGCGGGTCAACCGTTTCCCCATTTTGCTGTGCCCCGGAATCACATCCACCATCCGGTGAATCTCTCCACTAGCGTCCTCCAGGGTACTGCCGAGGTACATCAGCCCGCCGCACTCTGCGTAAATCGCCACGCCGCGCTGATGGGCGGCGCGCATTTGCGCCAGCATTGGGGTGTTCGCCGCCAGCGCGCCGGCGTGTAGCTCGGGGTATCCGCCTCCCAGCCAGATCATCTGGCATTCCGGCAGCGTGCTGTCATGCAGTGGACTGAAACGCGTCATCGTTACGCCAGTACGTTCCAGCAGTTTGATGTTATCGGGATAGTAAAAGTTAAACGCTTCGTCATCCGCGATGGCAACGGTAAGTCCTTTTCCCGCCTGCGGGTCGGGTAACGCCGGCCACTCGCCAGCAGGCAACGCGGTTAGCTGACTCAGGGAAAGAAGCGCATCAATGTCCAGCGTTCGTTCAAGCGTATCGGCAAACTCCTGCCACGGCTGCTGATTAACAACGGACTCACGCGCGGTAATCAGCCCCAGATGACGCTCCGGCAACGCCACGCCTTCCACTCCGGGAACATAGCCAAGCACCGGTAGCGAACAATAGCGTTCAATCGCCGTTTTCAGGAGTTGGTAGTGAGTTTCGCTATTAACGCGATTAACAATCACGCCAGCGATATTGAGGTCAGGATCAAAGTGCTGAAATCCCATTACCGTTGCGGCAATGGAGGTAGAAACGGCTTTACCGTCCACCAGTAAAATCACGGGGCAGCCCAGCTGTTTCGCCATCGCCGCCGTACTACAGTAGTTCGGGTCGGTGCCATAGCCGTCATAGAGTCCCATCACGCCTTCGATCACCGCGACGTCCGCCTGCTGCATGTGTTCACAAAACAGCGCGTTAAGCACGGGCTCCGGGAGCATAAAGCTGTCGAGGTTACGGGACGCACTGCCGCATACTGCCGTATGCCAGCCAGTATCGAGATAATCAGGGCCGACTTTGCATGGCTGAACACGCATTCCACGTCTTTTCAGCAGACTCAGCAGACCAAGCGTGACGGTGGTTTTACCACAGCCGCTTCCGGTTCCTGCGAGAATAAATGCGTGAAGCTTTGCCGCCATACCCTGATCCTGTTCAGGGTGGTAGAGGTATTGTTTAGCTGCGTATTACCCCAGTCTTTCGACTGTACGCTACTGAGCAACCCACTTCCCACCGAAGTTGTTGGTAAATACCGACAGGCAGGTCTTCTGGCTTAGCGTCCTCCTCGCCCGTCCTTCCCAATCTTGCGATCAGTGGTCTTACGGGGTCGTCAGCATCACAGCAGCGGGGGCTACGGGGGATTCTCACCCCCTTCCCTGACACAAATGTGCCAAACCTGTCGGCTGATGTTATGAGCATCACTTTCTCGCTCATAACGACAATTAAATTTTAATTACCTGTTACGCGCCATTATGCCAACGCAATGGTGTAATGACGCCTGTTTTGAATGAAACACTGCGCAAAAGAATAATGAAACCTATTCATAATGACACTGTATCTCATCACAAAAATAAAAACTGGCTCAGTTTATCCTTCAGATAACATTATTTTGTTGCGCTATGACAATTTATTGCTCTGCTATAGTTTTTTTCATTTTATAATGACTGACATACAATACGATATCAAAAATCGGCAATAGCAAAATATTGCTATTTATGCGGACTCGGCGGACGAATTATCATTTATTTGCTGACGGAAAGCCTGTGGCGTGATCTGGTAGGTCTGACGGAACACTTTGCAAAAATAACTGGTTTGAGAAAAGCCTAAATTACGTGCAATGCTGGCGATACTCCAGTCACTGTGACAAAGCAGCTCTCTGGCGCTGGCCATGCGCTGTTGGTTTACCCAGGCATTAAAACCGATTCCCTGATATTTCTTGAATAACTTACTAAAGTAGTACGGGCTGAGGTAGACGTGAGAAGCGACATCCTCAAGGCGAAGATCGTCCGATAAATGCGCATCAATGTAGCGTAACGCTTTCTTCATTTTGCTGTCGTGGGGATTGGGCCCACGTTGCGAACGAGCAGGTTCCGCTTGCGGCGGATTGTCTTTAATAACAACAAAATTAAGTTGTTTTTTAAGGCAATTTTCCACAATCAGCTTCAGCAGATCCGCAGAGGCTATCACCCGCGCGTAGTCCATTTCGGGGACGTTTCGGAACTCATTCAACAGTTCAGGATCGGCCTGCCAGCGATCATCGACATTAAGAATATCAACCAGTCCGACATCATCGCTTAAACGTACCTGACCGCATAACACAAACCCCACCAGATGACCGGCAATCACCAAAGGAATGGAGAAATCGGTTAGCCCGGCATGGCAACGATAAATACAGGGCTGATCTGATTTTGACGCTTCCAGCCCCCCGCAGCGATCGCTCATACGGCAACGAATACTGTGTTGAGGATGTTGACGCATTAGCTGACAAAAAGGCGTGAAATTGAATAACTCAGAAATTTCATCACCGTGAATATTGACAACCACGACCGCCAGACTGGTGGCTTGTGCAAAATCCTGTGCGATTTTATTAATGAGTTCTGAGTTCAGGGCACTCGCAGAAATCATGATAAAACCCCTCAGTTAATTTATTGTTGCAAATGGAACATTTATTTCACATTTACCTTTCATCATCACCATACTGTATTAGTGATAAAAAAGTATAAGGGACAATAACAAAAGTCTCCCATCCGTGGGAGACGTTTTGACCAGTTCGTGAAACCAGATCACGAAATGATTTTACGTGTTTCAAAAATACATACGTCCCGTCGTGTTAACGTCCATTTTCCTCCAGCTTACAGGCATTGCACGGTAAATTTTTACCAATCAGGTAGCGATAAACCGCAGCTCCGGCGCAAGCTCCGACAATCGGCGCAATAATCGGCACAATAAAATAAGGAATATCGCGCCCCCCGGTCATGGCAATGTCTCCCCAACCGGCAAACCACGCGAATAATTTTGGACCAAAATCACGCGCCGGATTCATCGCAAACCCCGTAAGCGGCCCGGTAGACGCCCCGATAACGGCAACCAAAATACCGATAAGCAAAGGCGCCAGCGGCCCTTTAGGAACCCCATTGCCATCATCGGTCAGCGCCATGATCATCCCCATCAGAATCGAGGTAATGACCACTTCGACCAGCGCCGCCTGCCATACGCTCAGCGCGGCTGCCGGGTAGGTACTGAAAATACTGGCAAGTTGCAGACTCTCCACGCTGCCGCGCACCATATGGTTCGCCGCTTCAAACTCGGTAAATAAGCTACCGTAGAGCAGATAGGCCAACAGCGCGCCGCCGAACGCTCCGGCAACCTGAGCGATGGAATAAGGCAAGACCTTTCGCCCAGGGAAACAGGCAAACAACCACAGCGCAATGGTAATCGCCGGGTTCAGGTGCGCGCCCGATATCCCGGCCGTGAGATAAACGGCAAGCGAGATCCCAAGCCCCCAAATGATGCAGATCTCCCATAGCCCCAGACTCGCACCCGCAACCTTTAATGCACTCAGGCAACCGATACCAAAGAACAAAAACAGCCCGGTGCCCAAAAACTCGGCAATACATTGTGCTTTTAGTGAATCGTTCATTGTGACACCTTCTAAGCAGAGTTCGTGTCTTTACCAGCACAACGCCGTACTGGCAGTAGAGTACAACGAGCATCACTATAAAAAGCGGCACCTGTAAATTGTTGGCAATCTGCCGTTAACCTGCCCCGAAAAATCGTGTTGCTATAGCAAAATATTGCTCTCTGTTTATTCTCCAGGGCAATAATGGAGCGTACTCTAACGAATAAAATGCCAGATTAGGGATAATAAAAAATTGCGATCACCAGATATTCGTTTTCAAACAAATATCACAATTCCATTTTTCGCGTAGCAAAAGTTATTTATTTTGTCACCCTGTAAAATGTAAAAATGGAATAGCGAAAACGAAATAATCATATCAAAAACAACACATCAAACCTTTAGATTCAACGGGTTATAAAAAATCACAGCAATTTAGTGCTATTGACCACCCATTATTTTTTCATTCTCTTTTTAAAGTCAGCCATTCTTTTTCCTCGCTTCTTTTTATAGTCATCAACATCGGGACAACCCAGGCGAGGTCTTTATGCAACAAGAAGCATTAGGAATGGTAGAAACCAAAGGCTTAACCGCAGCCATAGAGGCCGCAGACGCAATGGTGAAGTCAGCCAATGTGATGTTAGTCGGCTACGAAAAAATTGGCTCCGGGCTGGTAACGGTCATCGTTCGCGGTGACGTTGGCGCAGTAAAAGCGGCAACCGATGCGGGCGCCGCTGCCGCACGCAACGTGGGAGAAGTGAAAGCCGTACACGTTATTCCACGCCCTCATACCGATGTAGAAAAAATCTTACCGAAGGGAATTAGCCAATGAGCAGCAATGAACTGGTGGAACAGATCATGGCGCAGGTGATTGCCCGTGTGGCAACGCCAGAACAAACGGCCATTCCTGAAGAAACCCACCCAATACGAGAGACGGCTATGGCAGAGAAAAGTTGCAGTTTAACGGAATTTGTCGGCACCGCGATTGGCGACACCGTCGGTCTGGTGATCGCAAATGTGGACAGTGCCTTACTGGAAGCGATGAAGCTGGAAAAGCGCTACCGCTCCATCGGAATCCTTGGCGCGCGAACTGGCGCAGGCCCGCACATTATGGCCGCCGATGAAGCAGTAAAAGCGACCAATACCGAAGTGGTCAGCATTGAGCTTCCCCGCGATACCAAAGGCGGCGCAGGCCACGGTTCGCTGATTATTTTAGGCGGCAACGATGTTTCGGACGTGAAGCGCGGCATTGAAGTTGCGCTGAAAGAACTCGACCGGACGTTCGGCGACGTATACGCCAATGAAGCCGGACATATCGAGCTGCAATACACCGCCCGCGCCAGCTATGCGCTTGAAAAAGCCTTTGGCGCGCCAATTGGCCGCGCCTGCGGCGTGATTGTCGGCGCCCCCGCCTCCGTTGGCGTACTGATGGCGGATACCGCGCTGAAATCCGCCAATGTTGAGGTCGTGGCTTACAGCTCTCCGGCACACGGCACCAGCTTCAGTAACGAAGCCATTCTGGTGATTTCCGGGGATTCCGGCGCGGTGCGTCAGGCGGTTATTTCAGCCCGTGAAATCGGCAAAACCGTTCTGTCCACCCTCGGCGCGACGCCGAAAAACGATCGTCCGTCCTACATCTGATATCCGTGAGGCTGATTCATGAGATCGAAAAGATTTGAAGCACTGGCGAAACGCCCTGTGAATCAGGATGGCTTCGTTAAGGAGTGGATCGAAGAAGGCTTCATTGCGATGGAAAGCCCGAACGACCCCAAACCGTCGATTAAAATCGTTAACGGCGCGGTTACCGAGCTGGACGGCAAAGCCGCCAGCGAATTTGACCTGATCGACCACTTTATCGCCCGTTACGGTATTAACCTGGCGCGCGCGGAAGAAGTGATGGCGATGGACTCGGTCAAACTCGCTAATATGCTGTGCGATCCAAACGTCAAACGCAGCGACATCGTTCCGCTCACCACGGCGATGACGCCAGCAAAAATCGTTGAAGTCGTCTCACACATGAACGTGGTAGAGATGATGATGGCGATGCAAAAAATGCGCGCCCGCCGCACGCCTTCTCAGCAGGCGCATGTCACCAACGTGAAAGACAACCCGGTTCAGATTGCCGCCGATGCCGCAGAAGGCGCGTGGCGTGGGTTTGATGAGCAAGAGACAACGGTTGCGGTCGCACGCTACGCCCCGTTCAATGCTATCGCTCTGCTGGTGGGTTCCCAGGTCGGTCGCCCAGGCGTATTAACGCAGTGTTCACTGGAAGAAGCCACCGAACTGAAGCTCGGTATGCTGGGCCACACCTGCTACGCCGAAACCATTTCCGTCTATGGTACTGAACCGGTCTTTACCGATGGCGACGATACCCCCTGGTCAAAAGGCTTCCTCGCCTCTTCCTATGCCTCTCGCGGCCTGAAAATGCGCTTTACCTCGGGGTCGGGTTCCGAAGTACAGATGGGCTATGCTGAAGGCAAATCAATGCTCTATCTGGAAGCCCGCTGTATCTATATCACCAAAGCCGCAGGCGTTCAGGGTCTACAGAACGGTTCTGTCAGCTGCATCGGCGTTCCTTCTGCCGTACCGTCAGGCATTCGCGCCGTACTGGCGGAAAACCTGATCTGCTCCGCGCTGGATCTGGAATGCGCCTCCAGTAACGACCAGACCTTCACCCACTCCGATATGCGTCGTACCGCGCGTCTGCTGATGCAGTTCCTGCCGGGTACTGACTTCATCTCCTCGGGTTATTCCGCCGTACCGAACTACGACAACATGTTTGCCGGTTCAAACGAAGATGCGGAGGACTTCGACGACTACAACGTTATCCAGCGTGACCTGAAAGTGGACGGTGGTCTGCGTCCGGTTCGCGAAGAAGACGTTATCGCCATCCGTAACAAAGCCGCGCGCGCGCTGCAAGCCGTGTTTGCCGGAATGGGGCTGCCGCCGATTACCGATGAAGAGGTTGAAGCCGCAACCTACGCTCACGGCTCGAAAGATATGCCTGAACGTAACATCGTCGAAGACATCAAGTTCGCGCAAGAGATCATCAACAAAAACCGTAACGGTCTGGAAGTGGTGAAAGCCCTTGCAAAAGGCGGTTTCACCGACGTCGCGCAAGACATGCTCAACATCCAGAAAGCCAAATTAACCGGAGACTATCTGCATACCTCCGCCATTATCGTCGGCGACGGGCAGGTGCTCTCTGCGGTGAATGACGTCAACGATTATGCCGGTCCGGCAACAGGTTATCGCCTGCAAGGCGAACGCTGGGAAGAGATTAAAAACATCCCTGGCGCACTCGATCCCAACGAACTTGGCTAAGGGGTGAAAAATGGAAATTAATGAAAAGCTGCTGCGCCAGATAATCGAAGACGTGCTTTCTGAAATGCAAACCAGCGATAAGCCCGTCTCCTTTCGCGCACCGACAGCATCAACTTCGCCGCAAGCCGCAGCACCGCAAGACGACGGTTTTCTGACGGAAATTGGCGAGGCCAGACAAGGTACGCAGCAGGATGAAGTGATCATTGCCGTGGGCCCGGCATTTGGCCTGTCGCAGACCGTGAATATCGTCGGCTTGCCGCACAAAAATATCCTGCGTGAAGTGATCGCCGGTATTGAAGAAGAAGGCATTAAAGCCCGCGTGATCCGCTGCTTTAAATCCTCTGACGTGGCGTTCGTCGCCGTTGAAGGCAACCGCCTCAGCGGCTCCGGCATTTCAATCGGTATTCAGTCAAAAGGCACTACCGTTATTCATCAGCAAGGGCTGCCGCCGCTCTCCAATCTGGAGTTATTCCCTCAGGCGCCGCTGCTGACGCTGGAAACGTATCGTCAGATTGGCAAGAACGCCGCGCGCTATGCGAAGCGTGAGTCACCACAACCGGTTCCGACCTTAAATGACCAAATGGCGCGCCCGAAGTACCAGGCGAAATCCGCCATTCTGCACATTAAAGAGACGAAGTATGTCGTGACGGGCAAAAACCCGCAGGAACTGCGCGTGGCGCTTTAACAAAGGATACCTCCATGAATACCGACGCAATTGAATCGATGGTTCGGGACGTGTTGAGCCGCATGAACAGCTTGCAGGGCAACGCACCTGCTCCAGCCGCAGCAAGCGCATCAACGCATACCGCAAAAGTGACGGATTATCCGCTGGCGAATAAACATCCAGAATGGGTAAAAACCGCCACCAATAAAACGCTGGATGAATTCACGCTGGAAAACGTCCTCAGCGACAAAGTGACCGCACAGGATATGCGTATCACGCCGGATACGCTGCGCATTCAGGCGGCTATCGCCAGAGATGCCGGACGTGACCGCCTGGCGATGAACTTTGAGCGCGCAGCGGAACTGACCGCCGTACCGGACGATCGAATCCTTGAAATTTACAACGCCCTGCGTCCATACCGTTCGACGAAAGAAGAGCTGATGGCTATCGCAGACGATCTGGAAAATCGCTATCAGGCGAAGATTTGCGCAGCTTTCGTGCGTGAAGCGGCAACGTTATACGTCGAGCGTAAAAAACTCAAAGGTGACGATTAATTTTAGGGAAATACGATGCGATACATAGCTGGCATTGATATTGGCAACTCATCAACAGAAGTCGCGCTGGCGCGGCTGGATGAGGCTGGCGCACTGACCATTACCGGCAGCGCGCTGGCAGAAACCACCGGAATTAAAGGCACATTACGAAATGTGTTTGGTATTCAGGAGGCGCTTACGCTTGCGGCAAAAAACGCAGGCATCAATGTCAGCGATATTTCGCTTATCCGCATCAACGAAGCCACACCGGTCATTGGCGATGTCGCGATGGAAACCATCACGGAAACCATCATTACCGAGTCCACAATGATCGGCCATAACCCTAAAACCCCAGGCGGGGTCGGTCTGGGTGTGGGAGTGACCATTACGCCGCAAGAGTTATTAACCCGCCCGGCGGATACGCCTTATATCCTGGTCGTGTCATCGGCGTTCGATTTCGCCGATGTCGCCACCATGATTAACGCCTCCGTACGTGCCGGATATCAACTCACCGGCGTCATTTTGCAGCAAGATGACGGCGTCCTGGTCAGCAACCGTCTGGAACAGCCTTTACCGATCATCGATGAAGTGCTCTATATCGACCGGATTCCGCTGGGCATGCTGGCCGCTATTGAGGTTGCCGTACCAGGGAAAGTGATTGAAACGCTCTCTAACCCTTACGGTATTGCCACGGTTTTCGGCCTTAATGCCGAAGAAACTAAAAATATCGTCCCTATGGCGCGCGCGCTGATTGGCAATCGCTCCGCCGTCGTCGTGAAAACGCCGTCAGGGGATGTCAAAGCGCGCGCCATTCCCGCCGGGAATCTGGAACTGCTTTCTCAGGGACGCACGCTCCGTGTAGATGTTGCCGCCGGTGCTGAAGCCATCATGAAAGCGGTGGGCGAATGCCGCAAGCTGGACAACGTGACCGGCGAAGCAGGCACCAATATTGGCGGCATGCTGGAACATGTACGCCAGACCATGGCGGAACTGACCAATAAGCCCAGCAACGAGATCTTCATTCAGGATTTGCTGGCTGTCGATACTTCCGTTCCGGTGAGCGTTACCGGCGGGCTGGCTGGCGAATTTTCTCTGGAGCAGGCCGTGGGCATCGCCTCAATGGTGAAATCCGACCGTCTGCAAATGGCGATGATCGCCCGCGAAATCAAACAGAAGCTGAGTGTTGACGTTCAGGTTGGCGGTGCTGAGGCTGAAGCGGCGATTTTAGGCGCGTTGACGACTCCCGGCACCACGCGTCCGCTGGCGATTCTCGATTTGGGCGCAGGTTCGACAGATGCCTCCATCATCAATCCCAAAGGAGAGATCATTGCCACCCACCTCGCAGGGGCTGGCGATATGGTCACGATGATTATTGCCCGTGAGCTGGGTCTGGATGACCGCTATCTGGCAGAAGAGATTAAAAAGTATCCGCTCGCGAAGGTGGAAAGCCTTTTTCATCTGCGTCACGAAGATGGCAGCGTCCAGTTTTTCCCCACCCCGCTGCCGCCAGCCGTATTTGCCCGCGTATGTGTGGTGAAGCCCGATGAACTGGTTCCATTACCCGGCGATTTAGCGCTGGAAAAAGTACGCGCCATTCGCCGCAGCGCCAAAGAGCGGGTTTTCGTCACTAACGCCCTGCGCGCGCTGCGCCAGGTCAGCCCGACCGGCAACATTCGTGACATTCCTTTTGTCGTGCTGGTTGGCGGATCGTCTCTGGATTTCGAGATCCCGCAACTCGTCACCGATGCGCTGGCGCACTATCGCCTGGTGGCCGGTCGCGGAAACATTCGCGGCACAGAAGGCCCGAGAAATGCGGTCGCGACCGGGCTGATTCTCTCCTGGCATAAGGAGTTCGCGCATGGACAGTAACGCCAGTGCCCCGGCTATCGTTATTTCGACCATCAATGACGGTATCACGGTCTGGAAAGAGGTGCTTCTCGGTATTGAAGAAGAAGGTATCCCCTTTGTTATCCAGACGCAGACTGACGGTGACGTGACCCATTGCGCCTGGCAGGCGGCGCGTCGGTCTCCGCTACTCGTCGGCATAGCCTGCGACAAAGAAAAGCTGGTTGTGCATTACAAGAATTTACCCGCATCAGCGCCGCTTTTTACGCTGATGTATCACCAGGACAGCCATGCCCGGCGAAGTGCTGGTAACAACGCGGCAAGGTTAGTCAAAGGGATCCCCTTTCGGGATCTGAATACCTAAGCAACAGGAGAATCGCAGTATGAACAACGCACTGGGACTGGTTGAAACAAAAGGGTTAGTCGGCGCTATCGAAGCCGCTGACGCCATGGTGAAGTCCGCCAACGTGCAACTGGTGGGCTATGAAAAAATCGGCTCCGGCCTGGTCACCGTTATGGTTCGCGGTGATGTTGGCGCGGTTAAAGCGGCAGTCGATGCGGGAAGCGCCGCAGCAAGCGCCGTGGGCGAGGTGAAATCTTGCCACGTCATTCCACGTCCGCACAGCGACGTTGAGGCCATTTTACCCAAGTCAGCCTAAACGGCCGCAACCAAGGAGCACAGCGTGAAGCAATCACTGGGATTACTTGAAGTTAGTGGTCTGGCATTAGCCATCAGTTGCGCGGATGTCATGGCGAAAGCCGCTTCCATCACGCTGGTGGGGCTTGAGAGAACTAATGGTTCCGGCTGGACGGTGATCAAAATCACCGGTGATGTGGCCTCCGTGCAGTCCGCCATCATCACCGGTGCCAGTTTTGCCGATCAACAGCAGGGGCTGATCGCCCATAAAGTTATCGCCAGGCCTGGGGAGGGGATTCTTTCCCGCGCGAAGGTTATTCCGCCCGCGCCCATGCCAGCCCCGGAACCTGAAACAGAACCTGAATCTGAACCTGACGTCGTGGTTGTAGAAGAGTCAGCACCGGAAGCAGAACCCGAAGCCGGAATGGTCAGTTGCAATCTCTGTCTTGACCCTGCCTGTAAACGGCAAAAAGGCGAGCCCCGGTCACTCTGCCTGCATTCAGGTAAGTGAGGTAAAGCGTAATGGATAAACAGCTTCTGGAAACAACTGTCAGCAAAGTGCTGGATGAAATGCGTGAGCGCCCTATTCCTCTGGGTGTTTCCAACCGTCATATCCATCTTAGCGCTGAAGACTATGCCCGGCTTTTCCCTGGTCAGCCAATCAGCGAGAAAAAAGCGCTGCTCCAGCCTGGGCAATATGCGGCCGACCAGACCGTCACGCTTATTGGCCCTAAAGGTCAGTTAAAGAATGTGCGCCTGCTCGGCCCCCTTCGCCGTACCAGCCAGGTTGAGATTTCCCGCACCGATGCCAGAACATTGGGCATCGCTGCGCCGCTGCGCATGTCGGGAGACCTTAAAGGAACGCCAGGCATTCGTCTTGTCAGCCCCTTCGCCGAGCTGGATCTCGCATCCGGCGTGATTGTCGCCCAACGCCACATTCATATGTCGCCGCTTGATGCGTTGATATTTCGCGTTGCGCATGGCGATAAAGTTTCTGTCGCTATTGAAGGCAATGCGCGCAGGCTAATTTTCGACAACGTCGCGATTCGTGTCTCTGCGGATATGCGTCTTGAAATGCACATCGACACAGACGAAGCCAATGCCGCAGGCGCCGACAGCCCGGACGCGTTTGCCACTCTGGTTACACCGCGATGAACGGCGAGATGTTGCAGCGCATTATTGAGGAGGTCATTTCCCGCTTGCAGCGTCGGGCGGAAAGCACGGCCACGCTCAGTATTTCGCAACTGCGGGAGGCCGATTCCCGCGCGCTGTTTTGTCAGTATGCGGCGCTGCATATTGTGCAGGCGGACCTGCCTTCGCTGACGTATATCGCAGAGCAGGATGCTGACGACCCTGTAGCGAAGAAAATCCATGACGCACTGGCATCAGGTATTCGTCTACAGATATCCCTGCACCATCGCCTGTTGCCGTCGCTGCCGGTGAAAAAGCTGGCGCGTCTGCCCATCAGGCTGGTCGATGAACGAGGGCAAACAATCTGCCTGCATCCGACCACTCTTTTGAGTTACGCCGACGTCGCCCTACTCGCGGGGCAATTACTGGTGCTGCGTCGTCGCTGCGTCGTCACCGCTCTGGCCCATGAAGCCGCCAGCGCGCGGAATATTCAACTTATTAAGCAGGAGTGAACCATGCATCTGGCACGAGTCACAGGCGCGGTGGTATCCACGCAAAAATCGCCCTCTCTGGTTGGGAAAAAACTTTTGCTGGTACGTCGGGTAAGTGCCGATGGAGAGCTTCCCGACCCGCCCATTACCGGAGATGAGGTTGCCGTCGATTCCGTCGGCGCTGGCGTGGGTGAACTGGTTTTACTCAGCAGCGGCTCCAGCGCCAGACATGTTTTTTCCAGCCCGAACGAGGCCATCGACCTGGCCATTGTCGGCATCGTAGACACGCTTTCTCATTAAGGAGCGGATGATGGCGATTTATACCCGAACAGGAGATACCGGCACTACGGCCTTATTTACCGGCCAACGGGTCAGTAAAACGCATCCACGCGTCGAAACCTACGGCACGCTGGATGAACTCAATGCAGCGCTAAGTTTATGCGTTTGCGCCACAACCTGCGCGCAACACCGCACGTTGCTCGAATCTATTCAGATGCAGATATTCTGGTTTAGCGCCGAACTCGCCAGCGAAAGCGAGCAGCCGTCGCCGGAGCAGCGCTATATCAGCGCGGAAGATATTGCCGCGCTTGAAGCGGCTATTGATACCGCGATGGGACGCGTTACGCCTTTACACAGTTTTATTTTACCTGGCCGTTGCGAAGCCGCAAATCGCCTGCACTTTGCCCGCACGCTTGCCCGCCGGGCTGAAAGACGTCTGGTCGAGCTGTCGGCAACCGCCAGCGTCAGGCACGTCCTGATGCGCTACATCAACCGCTTATCTGATTGCTTGTATGCGCTGGCGCGCGCCGAAGATCATGACGCTCATCAGAGCAACATCATTCGGGAGGTCACTGAGCGCTACCTGGCCTCAAACCCGGCCTCTGTCGTCAAGGAGCCCTCTATGGCCCTCTCTTTTCACGAGCTTCATCAGTTAACTCGTTCAGCGGTGGCGCGGGCGGAGGCGCTTCAGGTTCCTGTGGTCGTCAGCATTGTGGATGCCAATGGCACCGAAACCGTGACCTGGCGTATGCCGGACGCTCTGCTGGTGAGCAGTGAACTGGCGCCGAAAAAAGCCTGGACCGCCGTCGCTATGAAAACAGCCACCCACGAACTGGCTTGCGCCGTTCAGCCGGGCGCTTCGCTCTACGGTCTGGAAAGCCATATGCAGGGGAAAGTCGTCACTTTTGGCGGCGGATTCGCGTTATGGCGTGATGGTCTGCTCATTGGGGGTCTTGGCATCAGCGGCGGGAGCGTTGAACAGGACATGGATATTGCACAAGCCGCCATTGCGGCAATTAACGTGAGAACACATCAATGAATACTTCTGAGCTGGAAACCCTCATCCGTAATATTTTAAGCGAACAGTTGGCGCCTGCGCAGGCCGAAACGCAAGGACACGGTATTTTTCAGTCCGTCGGTGAAGCGATAGACGCGGCGCATCAGGCTTTCTTACGTTATCAGCAGTGTCCGCTCAAAACGCGCAGCGCCATTATCAGCGCCCTGCGCCAGGAGCTTACGCCGCATCTTGCCACGCTGGCGGCGGAGAGCGCAGCGGAAACGGGGATGGGAAACAAAGAAGATAAATTCCTTAAAAACAAAGCCGCGCTGGATAACACGCCAGGCATTGAGGATTTGACAACCACGGCCCTCACCGGCGATGGCGGCATGGTGCTGTTTGAATATTCACCGTTCGGCGTCATTGGTTCCGTCGCGCCCAGCACCAACCCTACCGAAACCATTATTAACAACAGCATCAGTATGCTGGCTGCGGGCAACAGCGTTTATTTCAGCCCGCATCCTGGCGCGAAAAACGTCTCACTCAAATTGATCGGCATGATCGAAGATATCGCTTTCCGCTGCTGCGGCATCCGCAATCTGGTCGTCACTGTCGCAGAACCGACTTTTGAGGCAACCCAGCAAATGATGGCGCATCCCAATATTGCGGTGCTGGCTATTACTGGCGGCCCCGGCATTGTTGCGATGGGAATGAAAAGCGGTAAAAAGGTCATTGGCGCCGGGGCGGGCAATCCGCCCTGTATCGTTGATGAGACCGCCGATATCGTCAAAGCGGCCGAAGATATCATCAACGGCGCAGCGTTCGATTACAACCTGCCCTGTATCGCAGAAAAAAGTCTGATTGTCGTAGAGAGCGTCGCTGAGCTCCTGGTTCAGCAAATGCAGGCTTTCGGCGCATTGCTGTTAAACGCTGCGGATATCGATAAATTACGCGCCGTCTGCCTCCCGGAAGGTCACGCGAATAAAAAACTGGTCGGGAAAAGCCCGACCGCCATGCTGGAAGCCGCCGGTATTGCCGTTCCCGCAAAACCGCCGCGTTTGCTTATCGGTATCGTCAGTGCCGACGATCCGTGGGTAACCAGCGAACAGTTGATGCCAATGCTACCCGTCGTGAAGGTCGATAATTTCGACAGCGCGCTGGCACTGGCGCTAAACGTTGAAGAAGGTCTGCACCATACCGCCATTATGCACTCGCAGAATGTCTCTCGCCTGAATCTGGCGGCGCGCACCTTACAGACCTCTATTTTTGTGAAAAACGGCCCTTCCTATGCCGGTATCGGCGTTGGCGGCGAAGGGTTTACCACCTTTACCATCGCCACCCCGACCGGCGAAGGGACAACCTCAGCACGCACATTTGCCCGTTCCCGTCGCTGCGTACTGACCAACGGCTTTTCAATTCGCTAATGAGGTCGTTATGAATACGTTTTCACTACCAACCCGATTGTACAGTGGCAGAGGAAGTCTGGATGTGCTGACGCGTTTTACAAACCGTCATATCTGGATTATCTGTGATGGATTTCTGGCGCAATCACCGCTGATCAATACGCTGCGCGACGCCCTTCCAACGGATAATCGCATCAGCATATTCAGCGACATCACCCCGGACCCTACCATCGGTACGGTAGTGCAAGGTATTGCGCAGATGCATGCCCTGCGACCGGATGTAGTCATCGGCTTTGGCGGGGGATCGGCGCTCGACGCGGCAAAAGCCATCGTCTGGTTCAGCCGTCAGTTCGGCATCGAAATTGAAACCTGTGTTGCAATTCCCACCACCAGTGGCACCGGTTCCGAAGTCACCAGCGCATGCGTCATTAGCGATCCAGAAAAGGGCATTAAATATCCGTTATTTAATAAAGCGTTGTATCCAGATATGGCTATTCTCGACCCGACGCTGGTTGTCACCGTTCCGGCAAATATTACCGCCAACACGGGGATGGACGTCCTGACGCATGCGCTTGAAGCGTATGTGTCTCCGCATGCCAGCGACTTCACTGACGCGCTGGCGGAAAAAGCCGCGCAAATCGTCTTTCAGTATCTGCCCGTTGCGGTCAGGAAAGGGGATTGTCTGGCTACCCGTGGGAAGATGCACAACGCCTCAACGCTGGCGGGAATGGCGTTTAGCCAAGCTGGACTGGGGCTGAACCATGCTATTGCCCATCAGTTAGGCGGCCAGTTTCATCTGCCGCACGGGCTTGCCAATGCGCTGCTGCTGACATCGGTCATCCGCTTTAACGCCCACGATCCCCGGGCGGCAAAACGATACGCAAGACTCGCTAAAGCCTGTCAACTCTGCCCCGCCAGCGCAAACGAGACGTCATGCCTCAATGCGCTGATTCATCAGATTGAGCAGCTCAAAACGCAGTGTGCAATTCCTTCATTCGCCCAGGCGCTTAAAGAGGGACGACAGGCGTATTCACAACGAATCCCGGTCATGGTTCAGGCGGCGCTGGCTGATGTGACGTTAAGAACCAACCCGCGTACCGCCGATGCCAGCGCGATCCGGGAACTTCTTGAGGCGTTGTCATGAATACCGTCAGCGCCATTGAACAGGATAGCTATGATGCGCAAACCATACGCGATCGAGTACGTGCTGCGGGCGTGGTTGGCGCCGGGGGTGCGGGTTTCCCCGCCCATGTCAAACTACAGGCGCAGGTTGAGATCTTTTTGGTTAATGCTGCTGAATGTGAACCGATGCTCAAGGTTGATCAGCAATTAATGGCGCAGCAGCCCGCGCGTCTGATTCGCGGCGTGCAGTACGCCATGAAGGCAACCGGCGCACGCGAGGGGATTATTGCGTTAAAAGAAAAATACCACGATGCGATTGAGGCATTAACCCCCCTGCTACCTTCCAGTATCAGGCTGCATATTTTACCGGATGTCTACCCGGCCGGGGACGAAGTGCTGACCATCTGGATGGCGACAGGCCGACGCGTTCCGCCTGCGGCGTTACCGGTGAGCGTCGGCGTGGTGGTCAATAATGTTCAGACCGTACTGAATATCGCCCGTGCGGTAGAACAACAGTATCCCGTAACGCGCCGCACTCTTACCGTTAACGGCGCGGTTGCAAGGCCGCTGACCGTCACCGTCCCTGTCGGTATGTCTTTACGCGACGTTTTAGCGCTTGCAGGCGGCGCCACCGTTGATGACCCCGGATTGATTAACGGCGGCCCCATGATGGGAAGCCTGGTGACATCGCTGGATTCACCGGTGACAAAGACCACCGGCGGCCTGCTGGTGTTACCAAAAAACCATCCCTTGATTCAGCGGCGAATGCAGGATGAACGCACCGTTTTGTCTGTTGCAAAAACCGTTTGCGAGCAATGCCGGTTATGTACTGATTTATGCCCCAGGCATTTGATCGGCCATGAGTTATCTCCCCATTTGCTGGTACGCGCGGTGAACTATCAACAGGCCGCGACACCGCAACTCCTGCTTAGCGCGCTGACGTGTTCAGAATGCAATGTTTGCGAAAGCGTGGCATGCCCGGTGGGGATCTCCCCCATGCGCATTAACCGCATGCTGAAACGTGAGCTACGGGCGCAAAACCTCCGTTACGAAGGCCCGCTGAATCCCGCCGATGAAATGGCGAAATATCGGCTGGTGCCGATTAAACGATTAATTACCAAACTGGGGCTCAGCGACTGGTATCACGACGCGCCGCTAACGGACGTCGCCCCTTCAACAGACAAAACGACGCTGCTCTTGCGTCAGCATATTGGCGCCAGCGCCGTTCCCTGCGTGCAAAAAGGTGAACGCGTTGTCCGTGGACAGTGTGTCGCCGATATGCCATCTGGCGCGTTAGGCGCTCCCGTTCACGCCAGTATTGACGGCATTGTCAGCGACATTACTGAACACGCCATCACGGTTGTAAGAGGTTAACCATGTCTCAGGCTATAGGTATTTTAGAACTCACCAGCATCGCTAAAGGAATGGAAGCAGGCGATGCCATGCTGAAAAGCGCCAGCGTCAATTTACTGGTCAGTAAAACAATCTGTCCGGGTAAATTTTTACTGATGCTGGGCGGCGATGTCGGTGCGGTACAGCAGGCCATCGAAACGGGTACATCGCTGGCCGCAGACATGCTCGTGGATAGTCTGGTGCTACCGAATATTCATGCCAGCGTGCTGCCTGCGGTCAGCGGATTGAACAGCGTTGATCAACGTCAGGCCGTAGGGATCGTGGAAACCTGGAGCGTAGCAGCCTGTATCAGTGCCGCCGATCGCGCCGTTAAAGCCTCCAACGTGACGCTGGTGCGTGTCCATATGGCGTTCGGTATTGGCGGAAAATGTTACATGGTGGTGGCAGGCGATGTCTCCGATGTCAACAACGCCGTTACGGTAGCCAGTGAAAGCGCAGGCGAAAAAGGACTGCTGGTTTACCGCGCCGTGATCCCCCGTCCGCATGAAGCCATGTGGCGACAGATCGTGGAGGGATGATGGAAAAGCAACCGACAACGGAACGCATGATTCAGGAGTATGTTCCCGGGAAACAGGTGACGCTGGCGCATCTGATTGCTAACCCAGGCAAAGATCTCTTTAAAAAACTGGGTCTGCCGGATGCGGTGTCCGCTATTGGGATCCTGACCATTACGCCCAGCGAAGCCTCGATTATTGCCTGCGATATCGCCACCAAATCCGGCGCGGTCGAGATTGGTTTTCTTGACCGTTTCACCGGGGCCGTCGTGCTGACCGGCGATGTATCAGCCGTCGAGTATGCGTTAAATCAGGTGACCAGAACATTGGGAGAAATGATGTGTTTTACCGCCTGCCCAATTACCCGGACATAACGCCATGAAACGCATTATGTTAATCGGCCCCAGCCAGTGCGGGAAAACCTCTCTTACACAGAGTCTGAACGGCGAAGCGCTTCATTACCAGAAAACACAGGCTATTGTCTGGTCGCCCGGCACGATCGATACGCCAGGCGAATATCTGGAGAACCGCTGTCTGTATAGCGCGCTGCTGGCAAGCGCCTGTGAAGCCGACATTATCGCGCTGGTTCTTAATGCCGATGCGCCGTGGTCGCCCTTCTCCCCCGGTTTTACCGGCCCAATGAACAGACCCGTTATCGGGATCGTCACCAAATCTGATTTGGCGGATTCGTCACGTATCTCATGCGTGGAGAACTGGCTGATTCAAGCCGGTGCGCAGAAAATTTTTGTCACCAGCGCGCTGATGAAATCCGGGATTGATGAAATGTTTGTTTTTCTGAGTGCTAAGGAACCCTTATGTCTCACAAAATAATGGCGATTAACGCCGGTAGCTCATCGCTAAAATTCCAGTTGCTGGCAATGCCGCAGGGCGAAATGATCTGCCAGGGATTAATCGAACGTATCGGAATGGCGAACGCCAGAGTCACAATGAAAACATCCGCGCAAAAATGGCAGGAAACGGCCCCCATCGCCGATCACCGCGAAGCCGTTACCCTGCTGCTGGATAAGCTCCTCAGTCATCACATCATTAATACCTTACAGGATATTGACGGCGTGGGTCATCGCGTGGCGCACGGCGGAGAGTTCTTTAAGGATTCGGCGCGCGTGACCGATGAAACGCTCGCTCAAATTGAGCGTCTTGCCGAACTGGCCCCGTTGCATAACCCGGTTAACGCGCTCGGTATTCATATTTTTCGCCAGTTGTTACCCTCAACGCCTTCTGTAGCCGTATTCGATACCGCCTTTCATCAGACGCTGGACGAGTCGGCCTATATTTACCCTCTGCCCTGGCGTTATTACGCCGAGCTGGGTATTCGCCGCTATGGTTTTCACGGTACCAGCCATAAATATGTCAGCACGGCATTAGCTGAAAGACTGGGCGTCCCGCTCAGCGCCTTACGCGTTATTTGCTGCCATCTGGGTAATGGCAGCAGCATTTGCGCTATCAAAGGGGGGCAATCCGTCAATACATCAATGGGATTTACGCCGCAATCAGGCGTGATGATGGGAACCCGTAGCGGAGACATCGATCCCTCCATTCTGCCCTGGATTGCAGAACGTGAAGGGAAGACGCCCCAGCAGCTTAATTATTTATTAAACAATGAGTCGGGGCTGCTGGGCATTTCCGGCGTTTCGCATGATTACCGCGACGTTGAGCAGGCCGCCGATGGCGGAAATCGCCGGGCGGCGCTTGCGCTTACGCTATTCGCTGAGCGCATTCGCGCGACAATCGGCAGTTATATCATGCAAATGGGCGGTCTGGATGCGCTCATTTTTACCGGTGGAATCGGCGAAAACTCCGCCCGTGCCAGAGCGGCAGTCTGCCATAATCTGCATTTCCTGGGGCTGAGTATTGATGAGGGAAAAAACCTGCGCAATGCTACGTTTATTCAGGCAGAAAACGCAGTGGTGAAAGTGGCGGTCATTAATACCAATGAAGAGCTTATGATCGCGCAAGATGTGATGCGGATTGCGTTAAGTGACAAGGTCACATTTGACGTTTCCGCCTGATTTTGCCCGACTGCAACTTGCGGAAAATCATGGTAATAGCGCAATCGCCGTGACACTATGCGCCGAGGATTGCTGACCAGAAAGGTGAAAACGTGGCTGTTGCGCAATGTCCCGCGTCATGCGGAGAACTTATCCAGGGCTGGATTCTGGGCAGTGAGAAACTGGTCTCCTGCCCTGTCGAATGGTACAGCACCGTGGAAGTAAGCTCGGGCGCTCCCCTTGCGGATGAACGCCCCCTTTCACGCGCAATGGTCAATCGGCTACTGGAATACTGGCGCTACCCTGCGCAGTGGAGCCAGGAGATTCGGATCGCAGTGCATTCCACCATTCCCGTCGCCAAAGGGATGGCCAGCAGTACCGCAGATATCGCGGCAACGGCAGTCGCAACCGCACACCATCTGGGGCATACGCTAGATGAACCCACGCTTGCACATCTGTGTGTTTCGCTTGAACCCACCGACAGCACCATTTTCCGTCAACTGACGCTTTTCGATCACAATGACGCCTCTACGCAAATGGCTTGTGAAGCGCAGCCACAGCTTGATCTTTTAGTCCTCGAAAGCCCAATAACGTTGCGCACGGCAGATTATCACCGCATCCCCCGACTGGAACGTCTGCATGCGGGGGCAGCGATGTTGCAGCAGGCATGGGAGAGAGTGCAGGAAGCCTGCATAACGCAAAACCCTCGTCGGATGGGGGAAGCCGCCACGCTCAGCGCTATCGCCAGCCAACAACTGTTACCAAAGCCAGGCTTTGATGCCCTGCTGGCGCTGGTGGAAACATGTGATTTATACGGTCTGAATGTGGCGCACAGCGGAAGCGTTGTCGGGCTGATGCTGGACAGGCAGCGCCATGACGTTGACCATATTAAGTGGGAACTCGCACAACGAAAACTGACGGAACACTGGCCCGATCAGCATTTGCTGAAGATGGTCACTGGCGGGGTTGAATTGCAGTGAGGAACACGCGGCGTTCCCCACTGCCACAGGCTGTTACTCTGCTTTTGCGTCGCCGTTTTTCATTTCGCCCATCGCTTTCAGCTTTTTAGAAATGTCGCGGCGTTCTTTAGAAATTTCTGCGTTTTTGATGATGTAATCATCAACGCGGTCCTCATAGTCGCTCTTCATGCTGGCGATGATGCCCTGGATCGCTTCAACGCTCATACCTGGCTTGATGTAATCGCTCAGGTTGTCCAGCAGCAGAACACGCTTCTGGTTGTCACGGATCTTTTTCTCAACGTCCTGGATTTCACGTTGCAGTTTGTTCTTACGGCGGAACAGACGAACAAATTCCAGTACGTCCTGGAAAGAAGGCTTGTTGGTTTCCATTTTTACACCCCTGATAATGTGAGATTCGGATTCGTTTAAGCAACCGCTATACGTTAGGGTAAACATTACTTTTAGCCGTTGCAGATGACAATGGTTTTATCCTTTTTCAGTATCATACCCTTAATCGGTGCTGAATCGAAGCAGCAGCCGAATCACGAGCGTCATCTGCTTTTTATTTGCGCAATGCCCGGCAGATCAAATGGGAGAGCAGCTCCAGTTGCCGCGCCGTCTCCATACTTAGCCAAACATAGCCATGAATAGGCGTTTCAGCCACGGTATTGCCATGATGCTCGTTTATCAACTGGCGCAGCTCCGCGACAATCTCATTGAGTTTTTCCGTGTTTGCCAGTACCGGTTGTGGGTTGCCTTCGAACAGCGCATGGGCGATGGTGAGCAACGTTTGCTGCGTCATTTGCTGCGTTTCGCGCAGCGTATGCGCATTCAGCATCACAAAATGGCTGGCACGAGATGCCCAGTGCGCATTAATTTGCAGCTCAAGCATACAGACCAGATTGCGGTTCACGGTTTGAATCGCTTCGAATATCGACTTTTGAATGCGGGTTTCTTTACTGGCTGGCGTAATCAGCCCACGCATTTTGACGACGTCGCTCAGCAGTTTCTGTAAATGTTTCTCCAGCCGGGGACGCTCTAACAAATTGGGCGACAACGCGGCCTGATAGACCCGATTGTACGCCGTCACACAATGCGCCATCTGAATGCGCCAGTGTAAAAACGCGCGTTGCGGCCAGATGCCGGTAAACAGCATCGCCAGCAGCGAACCTAAAATAACATCCCCGCCGCGCCACAATGCCGTGTTCATGTCGCCTGCCGGCGCGCCTACCACCACGGCGAGCGTGATGCCGATCAACAGAGCCTGATACGGCTTTTTCCCTAACGCCAGCCAACCGCACAAGAACATTGCCGCAGCGCACCAGATCAACATCAGCGGGAGGGAAAAAAGCTCCAGACGTAACGCTACAAGACCTAATACCGACCCCAGAATCGTGCCGCCGATGCGCTCAAACGCACGGGGAACCACGTTCCCCCAAAAGGAGATCGGCCCCATAATGACGACCAGTGTAATCAGCGGCCAGGTGCCTTCCGGGATGTTGAACAGTCGAACCAGCAGGAAAGTGAGAATAAACGCCAGCGCAATGCGAATGCCGTGTACAACACGATAATGGCGATATAAACGAATTTCAAAGGGACTCAGCGATTTATCAGCCCGCACTCACGCACTCCGTCTGGAAATGACCAAAAAACGAATTGTACCCGCTTTTGCAGCGAAAATATCACTAGAGCGGACAGGACTCGCACGTAAACTGCCCCGTCACGACGCCTATCCGCCGGGTACTGCGTACAATTTACACAGGGCTATTTCGACTGTACGGGTACATACATTTCAATGTCCCAGTACCCGTCTTCCGTTCCATTGTTAAGATAGACCTCAAAACACGGTTTAGCCGCTATCTGGTAGTGATTGTCCTGTAACAGGCTATTGAAAAACTGATACCAGGGCGTCGCGAAATCATGATTCTCAACGCGCGCCACCGCTGTCGCATACTGCCCGCCGGCGATCTCCGTCAGGATGACGCCTTCGCTATTTTTCGGAATGGTGAAATTATCCGGGACAGACACCACCGTATCGCAGCGGAGTTTTTCCGCCGGAACCTCATCTGGATTATCGTAGTAAACCGCGATCCATTCGAGCGGAACAACCTGATTCCCGTCAACCCACATCATGAGTTGTTCAAAACCTTGCTTCACCGTTTTTTCCCACGGGCCGACCATGTGAAAACCGGCGATATTACGCTTCTCTGCCTGCCTGATTTCGTAGTCCATACTGCCTCCGATAGTTTCACTGAGACTGATAGCACACCGTCGACCTGATGGCGCTGCGCGTATCAGGTCGACGGTGTTCCATAATGCATTGAAGTCAGCGCCGGATAAGGAAGCGATGTCCCCTCCGGCAAATCTTATACTGTATATAAACACAGTATAGGATTTTGCATATAAAGGTCACAAGGAAATCATGATGAGTATGTGAGCAGACTCGCACTCTTACCAGTCTGCCGTGTCAGAAAAGGGGGTTACGCCTTATGGTGGAAGTAATCGCTCAGTCGGGAAAAAACGCCGCCTTTGCCAACAGACTCCAGCGTCACCAGAGGCCAGTGCGCCACCAGTTTATCCCGATCGTATAGCTCAATTTCACCGACCCGCTGATGTGCGGCAATAGGGGCTTCAAGTTCTTTTTTATCAAGGGCATACCGGGCCTTAATATGCGGAATTTCAGTTTTCGGCAGCGCCATCCAGAAATCCTGCTCGGTGCCCAGAGCAATATTTTCTTTATCGCCGTACCAGATACGTTCCGTGCCAACCTGTTTGCCACTGCGTAAAATTTGTACCGTATCGAAATTTTGCTGCCCCCATTGCAACAACTTACGTGCCTGATCTTCGCGCCCTTTCGCGCTTTCCGCGCCCATCACAACGGCGATAAGACGACGCTGCCCGTCCACGGCGGAGGCAATCAGGTTAAAACCCGCGCCGGAGGTATGGCCGGTTTTCAGCCCGTCGATATTCATGGTTTTATCCCACAGCAGTCCGTTACGGTTCTGCTGGGTAATACCGTTCCATGTCAGGCTCTTTTCACTGTACATATGATAAAACTCAGGCTCACCGTGAATAATGGCGCGGGACAATACCGCCAGATCATAGGCTGAGCTGTGCTGGCCTGGCGCATCCAGTCCGTGTACCGTTTCAAAATGGGTATCCTGCAACTTCAGGGTTTCAACGTAGTGATTCATCATGGCGACGAACTGCGGTTGCCCTCCGGCAATGTAATCCGCCAGCGCAACGCAGGCATCGTTTCCAGAGTCAACAATCAGCCCCCGGCTGAGATCCCGAACCGAAACGCGCTCCCCTTGTTTCAGAAACATTAATGAAGATCCCACAAACACCGGGTTGTCTTTGGCCCAGGCATCACGTCCAACGGTTACGATATCGTCCGGGCTAATACGATGGCTGTCGATAGCGCGATCGACAACATAGCCGGTCATCAGCTTGGTCAGGCTGGCCGGGTTACGCCGCTGATGTTCATTACCTGCGGTCAGAATTTGACCCGTGGTGTAATCCATAAGTACCCATGACCCTGCCTGAATGGCCGGAGGCTGGGGAGAAAAATCTGGCACATCGGCAGCCAGAGCGGAAGAAAGATTCATCGCGAGAAGTGAAGCGGCAATAAACAAACGGCGTTTCAACACTATTTCCTCAGGAAAGTCATAATTTGCCGTTCTTTTTACGGAAGTTCTGATAAACAAACAGGGATAAATTGCAAGAAAATGTGACATAACGCACGTTTTTCTATGCAGTGCCGGACAGTGTAACCTTAACGCTCCCAATAACGACTCAGAAGCTGATAACACCGCCAGGATTTGATACCCTGCTGCGCAGAACCGCGCAAACACACAGTAACGGATAGAACTGAACAATGAATGACGGCAAGCAGCACCCTACCTTCCTGTTCCATGACTACGAAACCTTCGGGACTCACCCGGCGCTGGACAGACCCGCACAGTTTGCCGCCATCCGCACGGATAGCGACTTTAATATTATTGGCGAACCTGAAGTCTTTTACTGCAAGCCCGCCGATGATTACCTGCCTCAACCAGGCGCTGTGCTCATCACCGGGATTAC
Organism: Citrobacter sp. CK206; assembly: GCF_030333125.1. Taxonomy (NCBI): domain Bacteria; kingdom Pseudomonadati; phylum Pseudomonadota; class Gammaproteobacteria; order Enterobacterales; family Enterobacteriaceae; genus Citrobacter; species Citrobacter sp. CK206. The sequence continues at coordinate 182,483 of NZ_JAOWGM010000030.1, read as the reverse complement.
GCCGCAGGAAGCGCGCGACAAAGGAGAGAACGAAGCCTCCTTTGCCAGACGTATTCATTCGCTGTTCACCGTGCCAAAGACCTGTGTCGTCGGCTACAACAATGTCCGTTTTGATGATGAAGTCACGCGTAACATTTTGTATCGCAACTTCTACGATCCCTATGCCTGGAGCTGGCAGCACGACAACTCGCGCTGGGATTTGCTGGATGTGATGCGCGCCTGCTATGCCCTGCGCCCGGAAGGCATAAACTGGCCGGAAAATGACGACGGATTGCCCAGCTTCCGCCTTGAGCACTTGACCAAAGCCAACGGGATCGAACATGCCAACGCGCACGATGCAATGGCAGACGTGTACGCCACCATCGCTATGGCGCAACTGGTGAAGTCGCGCCAGCCGCGTCTGTTTGACTACCTTTACACGCATCGCAACAAACATAAACTGGCGGCGTTGATCGATGTGCCGCAAATGAAACCGCTAGTACATATCTCCGGTATGTTTGGCGCCTGGCGCGGCAACACCAGTTGGGTTGCGCCGCTGGCCTGGCATCCAGAAAACCGCAACGCGGTCATTATGGTGGATCTGGCGGGCGATATGTCGCCATTGCTGGAGCTGGACAGCGATACCCTGCGCGAGCGGTTATATACCGCTAAAGCCGATCTCGGCGATAACGCCGCAGTTCCGGTAAAACTGGTACACATCAATAAATGCCCGGTGCTGGCTCAGGCTAATACGCTCCGCCCGGAGGATGCCGATCGCCTGGGGATTAACCGTCAGCACTGCCTCGATAACCTGAAAGTGCTGCGCGATAATCCGCAGGTACGCGATAAAGTTGTGGCAATCTTCGCTGAGGCCGAGCCGTTTACGCCGTCTGAAAACGTCGATGCGCAGCTATACAATGGCTTTTTCAGCGACGCCGATCGTGCCGCCATGAAAATCGTGCTGGAAACCGAACCGCGCAATTTGCCCGCGCTGGATATTACGTTTGTCGATAAGCGGATTGAAAAACTGCTGTTCAACTATCGCGCCCGTAACTTCCCTGGGACGCTGGATGAAACCGAACAGCAACGCTGGCTGGAGCATCGTCGTCAGGTGTTTACGCCAGAGTTTTTGCAACGGTATGCGGAAGAGTTACAGATGCTGTATCAGCAATATGCTGACGACAAAGAGAAACTGGCATTGCTGAAATCACTCTGGCAGTACGCAGAAGAGATTGTCTGAGGAGCCACGCGTCGCTTTTGCCGGATGGTGGCGTAAACGCCTTATCCGGCCTACAAACAGTGAGGAGTGTAGGCCTGATAAGCGAAGCGCCATCAGGCGTTGGCGTTGTGCCGAAGGACGGCCGATGACCTTATCCGGCCTACAGATTTTTGCATAAAAAAACCGGAGAACATGTCTCCGGTTTTTTACCTGTGAAAGGTCATTTCATTACTGTGCGATATCTTCGTACTGCGGTACCGGATTGCGGAAGCTTTTGGTCACGCAAGCCAGATACACCAGGCCAATACCTGCCCAGATCAGACCCAGAGTCATTGAGCTTTCTTCCAGGTTGATCCACAGTGCGCCAACAGTCAGCGCGCCGCACACCGGCAGAATCAGATAGTTGAAGTGGTCTTTCAGCGTTTTGTTGCGCTTCTCACGGATCCAGAACTGGGAAATCACGGAGAGGTTCACGAAGGTAAACGCCACCAGCGCACCGAAGTTGATCAGCGCCGTCGCCGTAACCAGATCGAAATTAATCGCCAGCAGTGCGATCGCGCCAACCAGCAGCACGTTCCACGCCGGAGTACGCCATTTCGGATGAACGTAGCCGAAGAAACGCGTCGGGAACACGCCGTCACGACCCATGACGTACATCAGACGGGAAACGCCCGCGTGTGCCGCCATACCGGATGCCAGTACGGTCACGCTGGAGAAAATCAGCACGCCCCACTGGAAGGTTTTACCCGCAACGTACAGCATGATTTCAGGCTGTGATGCATCCGGGTCTTTAAAGCGCGAAATATCCGGGAAGTACAGTTGCAGGAAGTAAGACGCCGCGATAAAGATCAGGCCGCCAATCAGCGCCGTCAGGAAAATCGCGCGCGGAATAACGCGCTCCGCGTCTTTAGTCTCTTCAGACAGAGAAGAGATACCGTCAAAGCCGAGGAACGAGAAGCACAGGATTGTCGCACCGGTAATCATCGGCACAACGTGCGCGCCTTCAGACCAGAATGGACGGGAGCTTACCAGCGTACCCGCACCTTCGCCGTGAGACACGCCGTAGATAATCAGCCCGACAATCACCGCTACAATCCCCATTTGCAGAATAACAATCAGGGTGTTGAAGTTAGCGACGGTCTTGATGCTGCGCAGGTTAGAGATGGTCATAAAGGCCACCAGCGCCACCACAAAGATCCACGACGGCACTGTCGGCACCAGCGCTTCAAAATAAATTTTCGCCAGCAGAATGTTGATCATCGGCATGAACAGGTAGTCCAGCAGCGATGACCAGCCCACCATAAAGCCTACGGTCGGGCTGATGGATTTCTGGGCGTAAGTGTACGCGGAGCCAGCGGACGGGAAACGACGCACCAGTTTACCGTAGCTCAACGCAGTAAAAAGAATCGCGATCAGCGCAAAGGCATACGCCGTCGCAACGTGACCGTCAGTGAGGCCTGAGACGATACCAAATGTATCGAACAGCGTCATCGGCTGCATATAGGCAAGACCCATCATTACAACCGGAATCAACGTAAGCGTCTTACGCAATTCCACGCGAGAGGTGTTTGGAGTAACGTTATGCGACATGGTCATTCCCCTTTACGGCGAATGCCGTCGCGTAAGCAAAAAATTGCCCCATTTTCTGGATTCCTCAGCGACAACAACTGTCGGTTTTTAGTAAGTATCTATCCGGTACGAAGCCCGGCCTCTTTTATTGAATGATTGGTTTGATGCAAAAAAATAACCGACGCGTATTAAAACGTCGGTTAATGTCATTTTTTGCAAGCGGCGCATTGTGCACTAAATTAAGGCGAAATGACAATAGAATGAGAGCCCCGTCAAAAAATATTTTTTATTAACTGTTTGATTTTCCAGCATCCCCCATTGTATAGACGCCAGCAATAGCACTATTTGCTAAAATTTTATCTCGCCACCACGCGCTGGCCAGTCCGGCCGTCTGTTCGTTCCAGCCCATCCACACCGGCTCCGACACGATCTGCGCCGCCACGTTCTTCTCAATAAGCGCACCGCTGTCCAGAAAGCGTTGCGCCAGATAGCGCGGTAAATACCCACATCCCAGGCCGCTGATTTGCAGTTCCAGTTTGGTTTTAAAATCAAAAACCGTTATAGCTTCCTGATCATCAAGCAATTGCGCGCTTGCCGAACACGCCGGATGCGTCTCATCGCCGACCACAATCGCGCGGAACCGTTTTATTGTGCGCCGACTCAACGGCTCTTCTTCCGGCACCAGTGGATGATGCGGGGCAATCGCAAAAACCTGCTCAAGCTCTCCCAGACGCGCAAAACCGAAACCACTGGCGTAGGGCGGATCGTGCATCGCGCCAACGATGATATCCGCCCGCCCCTGCGTCAGCGCCTCCCAGGAACCGCCCAGCACGCCGTTTATGAATTTCAGGCGCGTTACGCTGTGATGTTGGTAGAAGGATTCAATGAGGGGAGTAAGGAGAGAAAAAGGAAACGTATCGTCCACGCCGATGACCAGTTCGTTCTCCCAGCCTTCGTGAAGTTTGATGGCCTGCTTTTCCAGTTCGCGCACGGTATGCAGAACTTCCCGGCCTTTTTCCAGCAGCATCTGGCCGGTGCGGGTAAATTTAGCCCGATGCCCGCTGCGATCCAACAGTTGGATATTCAGATCGCTTTCCAGCTTATGGACGGTATAGCTGAGCGCTGACGGCGTCTTAAACAATTTTGCCGACGCCGCCGCAAAGCTCCCCTCTTTCTCTAACGCATCGAGAATCATCAGAACGTCCAGCAGTGGTTTCATACTCGCCCCCTTGCGGTGTATGGCGGTAGTCTGCTGGCGCGTCACTCCATCGGCATCACCAGCGGGTCGGGATACTGGTATTCAAACCCGAGTTCATTACAAATCCGGCTGCCATCAATAATCTTGCCTTTATCGTTACTCTGGCTTTCCAGAAAATGCGGCGGTTCCATACCCAGCAAACGCGCCATCTGCGGATAAAACACATTACGCGCCGGATGCGAAGGCGCACATATATTATAGATGTGTCCCCCTTTAGGTGCCTGTAACAGCAGAGTAATAGCGGCAATCACATCTTCCAGGTGGACCAGATTCACACCTTGCTGGCCGTCAGGCGCGGTTTTACCGGCAAAGAAACGCCCCGGATGCCGTCCTGGCCCTACCAGCCCGGACAGACGCAGAATATCGACGGAGGTGCCAGGCAGATTGTGCAGCCAGTCTTCGAGTTCCTTCAGGATGCGCCCACTCGCCGTGACGGGATTACGCGGCGTAGTCTCTTTCACAATGCCGTGCACATCGCCGTACACTGACGTGGAACTGGTAAAAATGATACGCGGAACGTGATACGCCAGCGCGCTGTCGACCACCTCCTGTATTGCCTGGCGGTAAAAATCTTCCCCCGGCCCGCTACGGCGAGCGGGCAGCGTAATGACCAGAGCATCCACATCCATCAGCGCATCAAGATCGTCCGTTTCGCAAACCAGCTCAGGTTCCAGGCGCAGCGGATAGCTCTCAATGCCGCTCATGCGGGCCGCTTCCACGCCATCCTGCGTGGTTTTCGTGCCAGTAACCTGCCAGCCTCTTGCCGTCAGCGACATCGCCAGCGGCATTCCTAACCATCCTAAACCGACAATTGCGACCTTTTTCATGCGTTCTCTCCTGACTTTAACGCCATCTTATCTAAGGCTACGCCAGCCCGCCGGGACTGACAATTCATACCTTCAATATGAAATGAATTAATGATGAAAAAAAGCCCTTGCTTTCCGGCGCTAAAGTGGTTTAGGTTAAAAGGCATCAAATGAATAAGCATTCATCGAGAATTTTATGACACGCGTTCAATTTAAACACCACCATCATCACCATCATCCTGACTAGTCTTTCAGGCGATGTGTGCTGGAAGACATTCAGATCTTCCAGTGGTGCATGAACGCATGAGAAAGCCCCCGGAAGATCATTCTTCCGGGGGCTTTTTTTTGTGCGCGATTCAGACCGGTTCAGACAGGATAAAGAGGAAAAAAGAATGTTAGATAACACCCGTTTACGCATAGCTATTCAGAAATCAGGCCGTTTAAGCGATGATTCACGCGAATTACTGGCCCGCTGCGGTATTAAAATCAACCTGCACACCCAGCGTCTGATTGCGATGGCGGAGAACATGCCGATTGATATTCTGCGCGTGCGTGATGACGATATTCCCGGTCTGGTCATGGATGGCGTTGTCGATCTGGGGATCATCGGGGAAAACGTTCTGGAAGAAGAACTGTTGAGCCGCCGCGCGCAGGGCGAAGATCCGCGCTACTACACCCTGCGCCGTCTCGACTTCGGCGGCTGCCGCCTCTCGCTGGCCACCGCCGTCGATGAAGCCTGGGACGGCCCGGCTTCCCTTGACGGCAAGCGTATCGCCACCTCTTACCCGCACCTGCTTAAGCGTTATCTGGATCAGAAAGGCGTGTCGTTTAAATCCTGTCTGTTAAACGGTTCTGTTGAAGTCGCTCCGCGTGCGGGTCTGGCCGATGCCATCTGCGATTTGGTGTCTACCGGGGCGACGCTGGAAGCCAACGGTCTGCGTGAAGTCGAGGTGATTTACCGCTCCAAAGCCTGCCTGATCCAGCGTGACGGCGAAATGGCCGAAGCCAAACAACAGCTTATCGACAAACTGCTGACCCGTATTCAGGGCGTTATTCAGGCGCGTGAATCCAAATACATCATGATGCATGCGCCAAGCGAGCGTCTGGATGAAGTCATCGCCCTGCTGCCGGGCGCAGAGCGTCCGACCATTCTGCCGCTGGCGGGCGATCAGCAGCGCGTCGCCATGCACATGGTCAGCAGCGAAACCCTGTTCTGGGAAACGATGGAAAAACTGAAAGCGCTCGGCGCCAGCTCTATTCTGGTGCTGCCAATTGAAAAGATGATGGAGTGACGGCCATGAGCTTTAATACAATCATCGACTGGAATAGCTGCAATACTGAACAGCAGCGTGCATTGCTGATGCGTCCGGCTATTTCCGCCTCCGACAGCATTACCCGTACCGTCGCAGAGATCCTGGATAATGTGAAATCACGCGGTGATGACGCCCTGCGTGAATACAGCGCGAAGTTTGATAAAACGAACGTCGCAGCGCTGAAAGTGTCCGCCGAAGAGATTGCCGCGGCCAGCGCGCGTCTGAGCGACGATCTCAAACAGGCGATGGCGGTAGCGGTAAAAAACATCGAAACCTTCCACAATGCGCAAAAACTACCGGCAGTAGATGTTGAAACCCAGCCCGGCGTTCGCTGTCAGCAGGTGACGCGCCCTGTCGCATCTGTCGGCCTGTATATCCCGGGCGGCTCTGCCCCGCTCTTCTCCACCGTATTAATGCTCGCCACGCCCGCGCGTATTGCCGGATGCAAAAAAGTGGTGCTGTGCTCGCCACCGCCTATCGCGGATGAAATCCTTTACGCTGCGCAGCTGTGCGGTGTGCAGGAAGTCTTCAACGTCGGCGGCGCCCAGGCCATTGCCGCTCTGGCGTTCGGCAGCGAGTCCGTGCCAAAAGTGGACAAAATTTTTGGCCCCGGCAACGCGTTTGTCACCGAGGCGAAACGCCAGGTCAGCCAGCGTCTCGACGGCGCGGCAATTGATATGCCTGCCGGCCCTTCTGAAGTGTTGGTGATCGCCGACAGCGGCGCCACGCCAGATTTCGTGGCGTCTGACCTGCTCTCTCAGGCGGAACACGGCCCGGATTCTCAGGTCATTCTGCTGACCCCGGATGCCGGTATTGCGCAGAACGTCGCGGAGGCCGTCGAACGCCAGTTAGCGGAGTTACCGCGTGCGGAAACGGCGCGTCAGGCATTAAGCGCCAGCCGTCTGATCGTGACGAAAGATTTAGCCCAGTGCGTCGCCATCTCGAACCAGTATGGGCCGGAACACCTGATCATTCAGACCCGTAAGGCACGCGATCTGGTGGAGGATATTACCAGCGCGGGTTCCGTTTTTCTCGGTGACTGGTCACCGGAATCCGCAGGCGACTATGCTTCCGGCACCAATCATGTGCTGCCGACCTATGGTTATACCGCCACCTGCTCCAGCCTCGGTCTGGCGGATTTCCAGAAACGCATGACCGTTCAGGAATTGTCGCAGGCGGGTTTCTCCGCACTGGCATCCACCATTGAAACGCTGGCTGCGGCAGAACGGCTGACCGCCCACAAAAATGCTGTCACCCTGCGCGTTAACGCCCTTAAGGAGCAAGCATGAGCACTGAAAATACCCGCAGCGTCACCGACTTAGCCCGGGAAAACGTTCGCAACCTGACGCCGTACCAGTCCGCTCGCCGTCTGGGCGGTAATGGCGATGTGTGGCTGAATGCCAATGAGTTCCCGACGGCAGTGGAGTTTCAGCTGACTCAGCAAACGCTCAACCGCTACCCGGAATGCCAGCCAAAAGCGGTTATTGAAAATTATGCGCAGTACGCCGGGGTGAACCCCGGGCAGGTGCTGGTCAGCCGTGGCGCAGACGAAGGTATTGAACTGCTGATTCGCGCATTCTGCGAACCGGGGAAAGAGGCAATTCTCTATTGCCCGCCAACGTACGGCATGTACAGCGTCAGCGCGGAAACCATTGGCGTTGAATGCCGGACGGTTCCGACGCTGGAAAACTGGCAGCTGGATCTGCGGGGCATCGCCGATAAACTCGACGGCGTTAAAGTGGTGTTTGTATGCAGCCCCAACAACCCGACCGGGCAGCTTATCAATCCACAGGATTTACGTACTCTGCTGGAAATGACGCGCGGCAACGCCATTGTGGTGGCGGATGAAGCCTATATTGAATTCTGCCCACAGGCGACGCTGGCTGGCTGGCTCTCTGAATACCCGCATCTGGTGGTGCTACGCACACTCTCTAAAGCCTTTGCGCTCGCAGGTCTGCGCTGCGGATTTACGCTGGCGAACGAAGAGGTCATCAACCTGCTGCTGAAAGTCATCGCCCCCTACCCGCTCTCTACGCCGGTCGCCGATATTGCCGCTCAGGCGTTGACGCCGCAAGGCGTCAACGCGATGCGCGAACGTGTGGCGCAGATTCTGCTGGAACGTCAGTATCTGGTTAATGCGCTGAAAGAGATTGCCTGCGTAGAACAGGTGTTCGATTCAGAAACCAACTACATTCTGGCACGTTTTACCGCGTCAAGTAGCGTGTTTAAATCTCTGTGGGATCAGGGCATTATCTTACGTGATCAGAATAAACAACCTTCTTTAAGCGGCTGTCTGCGTATCACTGTTGGAACCCGCGAAGAAAGCCAGCGCGTCATTGACGCCTTACGTGCGGAGCAAGTATGAGCCAGAAGTATCTTTTTATTGACCGTGATGGAACCCTGATTGCCGAACCGCCGAGTGATTTTCAGGTGGATCGTTTTGACAAACTCGCCTTTGAACCGGACGTGGTGCCGGTTCTGCTGAAGCTGCAAAAAGCCGGCTTTAAGCTGGTGATGATCACCAACCAGGACGGGCTGGGAACGCAAAGCTTCCCGCAGGCAGACTTCGACGGCCCGCACGACCTGATGATGCAGGTTTTCACCTCCCAGGGCGTACTGTTTGATGAAGTGCTGATCTGCCCGCACCTGCCAGCAGATGAGTGCGACTGCCGTAAGCCGAAGGTAAAGCTGGTTGAACGTTATCTGGCTGAACAGGCGATGGATAGCGCCAACAGCTACGTGATTGGCGATCGCGCTACCGACATCCAGTTGGCCGAAAACATGGGCATTAACGGGTTACGTTATAACCGTGAAACCCTGAACTGGACGATGATTGGCGAACAGCTGACAAAACGCGACCGCTATGCCCACGTTGAGCGCAATACCAAAGAAACACAGATTGACGTCAAGGTGTGGCTGGATCGCGAAGGCGGCAGCAAGATCAATACCGGCGTGGGCTTTTTTGACCATATGCTCGATCAGATCGCCACGCATGGCGGTTTCCGTATGGAGATCGCGGTCAAGGGCGACCTCTATATTGACGATCACCACACGGTAGAAGATACCGGTCTGGCGCTGGGCGAAGCGCTAAAACTGGCGTTGGGCGATAAGCGCGGCATCAACCGCTTCGGTTTTGTACTGCCGATGGACGAATGCCTGGCGCGTTGCGCACTGGATATCTCCGGGCGCCCGCACCTGGAATATAAAGCCGAGTTTACCTATCAGCGCGTAGGCGATCTGAGCACCGAGATGGTTGAACACTTCTTCCGCTCGCTCTCCTACACCATGGGCGTGACGCTGCACCTGAAGACCAAAGGTAAAAACGATCACCACCGTGTAGAAAGCCTGTTTAAAGCGTTTGGCCGCACGTTGCGCCAGGCCATTCGGGTAGAAGGCGACACGCTGCCGTCTTCTAAAGGAGTGCTGTGATGAACGTCGTCATCCTTGATACCGGCTGTGCCAACCTGAACTCGGTGAAATCCGCCGTGGCGCGCCACGGTTATGATCCGCAGGTCAGCCGCGACCCGGAGGTCGTCTTAAAAGCTGACAAACTCTTCCTGCCCGGCGTGGGAACCGCCCAGGCGGCGATGGATCAGTTGCGCGAGCGTGAGCTTGTCGAATTGATTAAGGCTTGTACTCAGCCCGTTCTGGGAATTTGTTTAGGCATGCAGATCCTCGGGCGCCACAGTGAAGAGACAAACGGCGTCGACCTTCTGGGCATTATTGACCAGGACGTCCCGAAGATGACCGATTTTGGCCTGCCGCTCCCGCATATGGGCTGGAACCGCGTTTACCCGCAGGCGGGTAATCGTCTTTTCCAGGGCATTGAAGATGGCGCCTGGTTCTACTTTGTTCACAGCTACGCTATGCCCGTAAATCCGTGGACCATTGCTCAATGCAACTACGGCGAACCCTTCACTGCGGCGGTGCAAAAAGACAATTTCTTCGGCGTGCAGTTCCACCCGGAACGTTCCGGCGCCGCTGGCGCGCAGTTGCTGAAAAACTTCCTGGAGATGTGATGATTATTCCGGCATTAGATTTGATCGATGGCACCGTAGTGCGTCTCCATCAGGGCGACTACGCCCGGCAGCGTGATTACGGTAACGATCCCCTTCCCCGTCTGCGGGATTATGCCGCCCAGGGCGCCGAAGTGCTGCATCTGGTCGATTTGACCGGGGCGAAAGATCCGGCCAGACGGCAGATCCCGCTGATTAAAACGCTGGTCGCGGGTGTGAACGTGCCCGTGCAGGTTGGCGGCGGCGTGCGTACTGAGGACGATGTTGCGGCGCTGCTGGACGCAGGCGTTGCCCGCGTGGTGGTCGGCTCTACGGCGGTCAAATCTCCCGAGGTGGTCAAAGGCTGGTTTGAGCGCTTTGGCGCTGACGCGCTGGTGCTGGCGCTGGATGTGCGTATTGATGATCGGGGCAACAAACAGGTTGCCGTCAGCGGCTGGCAGGAGAACTCCGGCGTTTCGCTGGAGGAGCTGGTCGAGACTTATCTGCCGGTTGGCCTGAAGCATGTACTGTGCACCGATATCTCCCGTGACGGCACGCTGGCGGGTTCCAACGTCTCATTATATGACGAAGTGTGCGCGAAATATCCGCAGATCGCCTTTCAGTCTTCCGGCGGAATTGGCGGGATTGAAGACGTAGCCGCTCTGCGCGGCACGGGCGTTCGCGGCGTGATTGTCGGCCGCGCCCTACTGGAAGGTAAATTCACCGTTAAGGAGGCCATCCAATGCTGGCAAAACGTATAATCCCTTGCCTGGACGTACGCGATGGTCAGGTGGTAAAAGGCGTACAGTTCCGCAATCATGAAATCATCGGCGATATCGTCCCGCTGGCAAAACGCTATGCCGATGAAGGCGCAGACGAGCTGGTATTCTATGATATTACCGCTTCCAGCGACGGGCGCGTGGTTGATAAGAGTTGGGTGTCGCGCGTCGCGGAAGTGATCGACATTCCATTCTGTGTCGCGGGTGGCATCAGGTCTATTGATGACGCCGCTAAAATCCTCTCTTTCGGCGCTGATAAAATTTCCATCAACTCCCCTGCGCTGGCCGACCCAACGCTGATCACCCGTCTTGCTGACCGTTTTGGCGTACAGTGCATCGTCGTGGGCATTGATACCTGGTTTGATGCCGAAACCGGCAAGTATCACGTCAACCAGTATACCGGCGATGAAAGCCGTACTCGCGTGACGCAGTGGGAAACTCTCGACTGGGTGCAGGAAGTGCAAAAACGCGGGGCCGGTGAAATCGTGCTTAACATGATGAATCAGGACGGCGTGCGTAACGGTTACGATCTGGAGCAACTGAAAAAAGTCCGTGACGTCTGTCATGTACCGCTGATTGCCTCCGGCGGCGCGGGCACGATGGAGCACTTCCTTGAAGCCTTCCGCGATACCGATGTCGACGGGGCGCTTGCTGCCTCCGTCTTCCACAAACAGATTATTAATATTGGTGAATTAAAAGCGTACCTGGAAGCACAGGGCGTGGAGATCAGGATATGTTAACAGAGCAACAGCGCCGCGAACTCGACTGGGAAAAAACCGATGGATTGATGCCGGTTGTCGTGCAACATGCGGTATCCGGTGAAGTGTTGATGCTGGGTTACATGAGCCCTGAAGCGCTGAATAAAACAATCGAAAGCGGCAACGTCACTTTCTTCTCACGAACCAAACAGCGTTTGTGGACCAAAGGCGAAACATCCGGCCACTTCCTGAAGGTAGTCCGCATTGCGCCGGATTGTGATAACGACACACTGCTGGTGCTGGCCAATCCAATTGGACCAACCTGCCACAAAGGCACCAGCAGCTGCTTTGGGGATGCCAGCCATCAGTGGTTATTCCTGTATCAACTTGAGCAACTGTTAGCCGAGCGTAAAACCGCCGATCCGGCAAGCTCTTACACGGCGAAACTTTACGCCAGCGGCACCAAGCGTATCGCGCAGAAAGTGGGTGAAGAAGGTGTCGAGACCGCGCTGGCCGCAACGGTACATGACCGTTTTGAGCTGACCAATGAAGCCTCCGACCTGATGTACCACCTGCTGGTGCTGCTACAGGACCAGGACCTTGATTTAACGACTGTCATTGAGAATTTGCGTAAGCGTCATCAATAGCTTCAGATGCGAAAAAACCGGGCAATGCCCGGTTTTTTGTAGGTCGGATAAGCGTAGCGCCATCCGGGATACCAATAAATTACTGCGCTTTCGGCTTATAGTTACGTAACGCATTACGTCCCAGCACCACACCCGCACCAATCATCCCGCCCAGCAATACCGCCAGAACCAGCGTAATTGCCTTTTTCGGACTGTCACGACGAATCGGTAGCGTCGGCTTCATGACGTAACGGTAGGCGTGAATGGATGCGGTTTCGATTTTCAGATTTCCGATATCCAGCAGATTTTGCTTGGTCTGATAGTAGGCCCCAGAGAAAACCAGCGGACGCGTGGCCTCGTGTTCGATCATTGATTTCAGCGCATCACTACCAAGAAGGAACATACTGTCCTGGGTGACATCCTGAGTTTGCTGAATTTGTGGCTTTATCACATTCGCCTGTTCCGCATAACGCAATGCTTCCTGAATTTGCTTGATACGCAAATCTTTTTGCTCCTGCGCGACCACTTCCTGCGTTTTTAACGAGTCCTCAAGCGTAGTTGTCTGCAACTTGATGTTATCTTTTAGATCCGCGTCCAGTTCTTTCGCAACGCTCTCATCTACCTGCTGGATATACTCTGCCAGCTGGCGCTGCGCCCCTTCCGCAGACTCTCCAACGTAAGAAACAGCCAACGGCAATGATTGACCCTTAACAGAAGGAGTAATGGTTAATTCTTCAGGTTCTTCCTGATTATCCAGGGCTGCTGACAATGCGGAAAAGGCGGAGCTAAAGCGACCGATAAAACCAGTCTGGATATCCGCAACTTTCGGAGCGTTATCGCCATACAAAACGCTCATCGCATTATTATAAGTGGCAATTTGCCCTACATCAGGCTGGGTGATGATGGCGGTAGAGGTCCATTTCTCTTTCGCTACCAGGATGTAACCAACAGCCAATAGAATTGCGACAATGACACACACAAAGATTGTCATTTTTCCGCGCCACAATTGCATCACTAAATCAATCAAATCAATCTGTTCCGGGTCATTACTGCGCCCGGTAGCATTGTTATTGTTCACTGTCATCAGTACCCTAACTAAGAAAATGCTTAAGCTGGAGACAGTGTAGTCATAAACATCGTTAATGCTATAGGATTATTGATAAAATTTACGGATTATTTCAAACACTTTGATAGCCAATCAGGGGCTATTGTAGCCCCAATAACAGAAGGTTAATCACTGCCAAAGAGATCGCGTGTATAAACTTTGTCCTGAACATCCAGCAGTTCAGACGCCATGCGATTGGAGATAATCACGTCGGACTGCTGTTTAAACGTATTCAAATCACGTTCAAGGCGGGAATTAAAGAACGACGCTTCCTTCATAACCGGTTCGTAAATAATAACTTCCACACCTTTAGCTTTGATACGCTTCATAATCCCCTGAATTGAAGACGCACGGAAATTATCAGAACCGCTCTTCATAATCAGACGATAGATGCCCACCACTTTGGGTTTTCTGGACAAGATGGCATCTGCAATAAAATCTTTACGCGTCCGGTTCGCATCCACGATCGCGGAGATAATATTGTTTGGCACTGACTGATAATTCGCCAGAAGTTGCTTCGTATCTTTCGGCAGACAATAACCGCCATAACCAAATGAAGGATTGTTGTAATGATTGCCAATACGAGGATCCAGACACACACCTTCAATAATTTGTCGGGTATTCAGTCCTAAACTTTCCGCATAGCTATCAAGTTCATTAAAGTAAGCAACGCGCATCGCAAGGTAAGTATTAGCAAAAAGCTTAATCGCCTCTGCTTCCGTCGAATCGGTAAACAGGGTTGGAATATTCTGTTTTATGGCGCCTTCCTGTAGCAAAGCAGCGAATCGCTCCGCACGCTCAGAGCGTTCACCAATCACAATCCGCGAAGGATGCAAATTATCATAAAGCGCTTTACCTTCGCGCAGGAACTCGGGGGAGAAAATGATATTCTGCGTATTAAATTTTTTACTCATCGTTGCGGTGAAGCCAACCGGCACCGTTGACTTGATCACCATCACTGCCGATGGGTTAATCTCTGTCACATCCTGAATAACCGATTCTACACTTGATGTGTTGAAATAATTTGTTTTTGGATCATAGTCGGTTGGTGTTGCAATAATGACATAATCAGCATTTTGGTAGGCGGATACCTTGTCTAAGGTTGCTTCAAAATTAATATTCCCGGACGCTAAAAATTGCTGTATTTCTTTATCAACAATCGGAGATATCCGATCATTTAGCATTTCTACACGTTCGGGAATAATGTCTAACGCGGTAACCTGGTGATGCTGTGCGATAAGCAAACCGTTTGACAGACCAACGTACCCGGTTCCAGAAATGGTGATTTTCATTTCACGCTCTCAGAATTAACTTAATTATGCATCATGATGTTTATACATCCTGATAAGATATAAAAGTTTTAACGCCTGAATGAATATTGTGTCAATGAAGGCTAAAACAATTCAGATTTTCTTTATCAGGTTAAACATTAATTATTAAGTTAATATTAAGAAGTAAAAATAAATCAATCAGATTAGGGACAAAAAAAAGCCCGGCGAATCACCGGGCTTTTGATGCGAATCAGGAATTACTCCAGCCATTCAGTATGGAAAACGCCTTCTTTATCAGTACGCTTATACGTATGCGCCCCAAAGTAGTCACGCTGCGCCTGGATCAGGTTCGCAGGAAGAACGGCTGCGCGATAGCTGTCGTAGTAGGCAACAGCGGCAGAGAACGTCGGAACCGGGATACCATTCTGCACGGCATACGCAACCACATCACGCAGCGCTTGCTGATAATCGTCCGCGATTTTCTTGAAGTACGGTGCCAGCAGCAGGTTAGCGATACCCGCATTTTCTGCATATGCGTCGGTGATTTTCTGCAAGAACTGTGCACGAATAATGCAGCCGGCACGGAAGATCTTCGCAATTTCGCCGTAGTTCAGATCCCAGTTGTATTCGTCAGAAGCGGCACGCAGCTGGGAAAACCCTTGTGCGTAAGAGACGATCTTGCCAAGGTAGAGCGCGCGACGGACTTTCTCGATAAATTCCGCTTTGTCACCCGCAAGCTGCGCTTTAGGTCCCGACAACACTTTAGACGCTGCGACACGCTGCTCTTTCAGAGAAGAGATATAACGTGCAAAAACGGATTCCGTGATCAGCGACAGCGGCTCGCCCAGATCCAGAGAACTCTGGCTGGTCCATTTACCGGTGCCTTTGTTCGCCGCTTCATCCAGAATCACATCAACCAGATATTTACCCTCTTCATCCTTTTTGGTGAAGATGTCTTTGGTGATGTCGATCAGGTAGCTGTTCAGCTCGCCTTTGTTCCACTCAGTGAAAGTATCTGCCAGCTCTTCGTTAGACAGATTCAGGCCACCTTTCAGCAAAGAATAGGCTTCTGCGATCAGCTGCATGTCGCCGTATTCGATACCGTTGTGAACCATTTTCACATAGTGACCGGCACCATCGGCACCAATATAGGTCACGCAAGGTTCGCCATCTTCTGCAACTGCGGCAATTTTAGTCAGAATCGGCGCAACCAGTTCGTAGGCCTCTTTCTGACCGCCAGGCATGATAGATGGGCCTTTCAGCGCCCCTTCTTCACCACCGGAAACGCCGGTACCAATGAAGTTAAAGCCTTCAGCAGAAAGTTCGCGATTACGACGGATAGTGTCCTGGAAGAACGTGTTACCACCATCAATGATGATGTCGCCTTTATCCAGATACGGCTTCAGGGAATCGATAGCAGCATCAGTGCCCGCCCCTGCTTTCACCATTAACAGGATACGACGAGGCGTTTCAAGGGATTCAACAAACTCTTTTACCGTGTAGTAAGGCACCAGTTTTTTGCCTGGGTTTTCGGCAATCACTTCTTCGGTCTTTTCACGGGAGCGGTTGAAAACGGAGACGGTATAACCACGGCTCTCGATGTTGAGCGCCAGGTTGCGCCCCATCACTGCCATACCGACGACGCCGATCTGTTGCTTGGACATTACATACTCCTGTCAGGTGTGGATACCCCGCCGTAAAATGGCGGCGAGTAAAGTGAAGAACATGTTAACTCAGGTTAGAGGCCAGAAGGTAGCAATAGATGTCCTCTTCAGAATGAACTTAATGCACATAAAATGCAGTTTCTGCTACATCAATATGCACCATCTCTATGGAGGACTACCTTCACTGTTTTGAAAAGAATAGCGATGTCATTCCACAGCGACCAGTTCTTGACATACCAGGAGTCAAAGTAGACTCGGGTATCGTAATCCACATCGTTACGTCCACTTACCTGCCACAACCCTGTCATTCCCGGTTTCGCCATTAGATAGTAATCAACATTCTCATCATAGCGTGGTAACTCTTCAGAGATAATCGGACGCGGGCCAACCAGACTCATTTGACCTTTCAGCACATTAAATAACTGAGGCAATTCATCAAGACTGGTTTTACGAATAAATCGACCGACAGGAGTGATTCGCGGATCGTTTTTCAACTTAAAGTCACGCTCCCATTCTTCCCGTGCAGCAGGATCGGAATCAAGGAGCTTTTGTAAAACCTCCTGCGAATTCATCACCATTGAGCGAAACTTATAGCAAGGGAAAAGCTTACCGTGACGCCCTACTCGCATATGACCGTAGATTGCCGGACCACCATCACGGGTAACTTTGTACCAAAGATAAATGAGCAGTGGCGAAGAAATTAAGATAATCAGTGATGAACAGACAATATCGAAAGTCCGTTTAAGGAAACGAGATGTCCGTTTTGCCAGATTATTATGAATACGCAGCAACATGACTTCATGACTAAAGATGAAAGACATATCGGTATTATAAAGTGGTAACCCGCGCAGGGACGGAATAACCGTGACAGAACGGCAGTCCTTCTTCGATAGTTCGCGCAACCAGTTAATGGTCTTATCGCTGTTTTCCATTTCAAAAGCTACAATGAAATGAATATCGCCTGTTTTCTTCATTTCCCAAAGAATATTGGGGTCCTGAAGAACCGGCAGTCCCTGTAGCGTTGCCTCTGTACACTCTTCGTCATAAAATGCGACAACATCAAAGCCAAGCATTTCCTCACTTTGCAGTGCATAATAAGCTTCCACTGCATTACTTCCGCTACCCATAATGACAGTCTTTTTCTTCCAAATCCCAAGACGATTAAGAAGTTGTTTGGTCATTGCTCGGAAAAGCGGTAGCAGAATTAATGCAAACGTCCAACAAAAGACCCATACATACCGAGAAAATTGCCATTTAGAAAAAGCGACCAGCGCCAGATCAAAAACAGCAAAGATCACAATAGTACGGATAATCTCCTTCAATTCAAACCAAAAGGGTTTGCGATAGGAATAATGTCGCAACCGAACCCAGAACCATCCCACACATATCAAACTCAGGATGACATGAGAAATTATGCGCATCTCTAGTTGAGCATCGGGGATAAAACGATAAAGATCGTTAAAAATCCAGTATACACAACCAATAGAGAGGGCCAGTGATAAGTTAAAAAATATAAAATCCGATGCTGCGAGAAAAACCTTGCATAGCAATGGATTATATTTATTCAAAAAATTATCCGTATCCATGACAACACCTGACGTTAGCGAGGATTTATATTAAATACAGGCATTGGCTCCTGACTCTTTTGACATTCAAGGAATTTATTTGCAACATCAATAGCTTCACGAATAGTGACATCCATATCCAGATAGCGGTAGGTACCAAGACGCCCGACAAAAGTGGTATTGCTTAATTCCATCGCTTTATCCAGGTAGCGATTGAGCAGTTCTTTTTCCTTAACCATACGGATCGGATAATACGGAATATCATCTTCGGTGCAGAAGCGACTAAATTCACGATAACATGTTGTTTTTTCGTGTGACTCCCAAGGTGAGAAATGCTTATGCTCAGTGATTCGGGTATAAGGTACATTTTCTTCGCAGTAGTTGATAACAGCCGTTCCCTGGTAGTCACCTTCTGCTGAGAATTTTTCGAAATCCAGCGTGCGATAACCCAGACGCCCCTCACTAAAGTTAAAGTAACCATCCAGCGCGCCTGACCAAAATACATGCTGGTAGGCCCCACTCTCGGTAGCTGAAAACTCAGTATCTGTTCTTATTTCAATCAGTTCGTGATCAAGAATTTTTCCAACCATATCGGTATAGCCATCTCTGGGCATCCCCTGATACTGGTGGTTAAAATAATTGTCATTATAGTTAAAACGAAGCGGCAAGCGTTTCAAAATACTGGCTGGTAACTCCGTCGGCTCACAACCCCATTGTTTACGCGTATAGCCTTTAAAGAATGCTTCATACAGTTCCCGACCAATCATGCTGATGGCCTGTTCTTCAAAGTTTTTCGGTTCGACAATAGATTTGTCAGCTTTAGATTCGATGAAAGCACGAGCTTCATCCGGACGCATTGTTTTATTGAAAAACTGATTAATCGTATGCAGGTTTACTGGTAGTAAGTAAACATTGCCTTTGTAAATGGCCTTCACACGGTTGGTGTAAGGCATAAACTCTGAATACTGATTAACGAAATCCCAAACTTCTTTATCATCTGTATGAAAAATATGGGGACCATAAACGTGCAACATGACGTTGGTCTGCGGATCACGTTCTGAATGACAGTTACCAGCAATATGAGAACGTTTGTCAAAAACAACAGACTCAATCCCTTCCTCTGCTAATAATCTCGCAATAACCGCACCAGAAATACCCGCACCGACAATAGCAACAGATTTCATCAATGACCTCAATTATTTTGCTTCTTTGTAAGTTACAAACATTTTCCCATTCACCAGGGAATTAAGAGCTGGCCAGCATGCAATTATTTTCACAAGAATAGCGAGCAATATGATCTGAATAATAAAACTTAATATGACATAGTATTCCATATGTGCAAAAGTTAATATATTTTTCGCTATGGCATTAATATAATAATTAAACCCCAATATAACTAAGGTATTTTTACCCAACCAAGAGATAAATTCCGAATTAATATAACCCGCAATATAATAGAGCAGATAACTTCCTGCTAAAGCAGAAGCAAGATTTATAAAAGCCCATACTCCATTCCCCACCTGTAATGCAGACATATCAACCTCAGTGGGAGTTAAATACGAAAATCCCAAAAGCAGTACAACAGAAATCATCGCATAATTAATATGTCTGGTTATGACAATACTTTGCAATATGTATCCAATTAAAAAATATGGCATAGCGATAAAAGCTATATTCACATTAAAAAAATGAAAAATATCTACATTTTTCGCAATTAAATAAAAGGAAATTACAATCAAGGCAATAATATATTTATTTGAAGAGATTTTCATTATTAAATAAAACATAGCCTCAACTATAAACAGGCAATATAAAAACCAAATGGGAGTAACAAAGAAATTATTTGCTACTTTTGTTGCACCTGTTAATGTTCCATATAGTTTCATAAGGAAATCACTACCAGATATATTACTCATCAATAACATAGCAACAAACGGCAAGCCACAAATTACTCCAATCGTCCATGCAGGAATAATCAATCTATAAAATCGCTGGATGATAAATATCCAAGGTTTCAACTCCAGATTTTTAACATTTATCAGATAACCAGAAAGAATGAAAAAAGCAGGCATATGAAAACTATAAATAATCTTATGCCAAGATGGACTGAGGAAGGATACATGTCCTAACACAACCAACAATATCCCCAGTCCACGATATATATCTATATCCGTACGTCGAGTCATTGAATACTCTCGCTGCTTATATTTTATTTTAGGAAATGCCTAACCAAGAGTGCACTTCCTTTTTTTATTAAATTTTCACCTTCAATATTTACAACCTTTCTGTATCCAACTTTAATATTTCTTTTATTATGTTCAATCCATACATTAAATAATCTTTCTGCCATGAATCCCAAAATTCTTTTTTGATAAGAATCATAACCAGAGAAATCAATCTGTTTATTCACTTCGTCTAATAGAGGGAAAAGCCACTGGCAATACTGATTGACCACATCGGCCTTACCTACGAACATATTATACAGACTTATTTTCCGACCATGCATAACCGTATCGAAGGCTTGATTATAATCAGGATACATAGCCTCCACGATAGAGCGTAATATATTCAAATCACCTTCTGAATGAGCTCGGCAGTAATGATTTTTTATATTCGTAACATAGTAATTACGTTTACGAGCGACAATTAAATCATATTTATTTAGGTCAAAATCATTACTAGAAGCAATGCCCTTACCATGGAGCGGTATAATATTATGAACGCCAGCGAAATAACGACGATAATGAACTAAACCAACAATATCTTCATCTGAATTTTTCCAGATCCAATATAATGCAGTCAATTCACAATATGATGGATTTAATTCTGATATATTATCTCCTTCATTATCACCGATAACACTTATACCTAAATCTGATGTACTATTCTTCTTACCTACATGGATAGGTTGATAACCTTCATCTACAGGAAAATCATATTGCTTATGTGTTGCGATATATATTCTAATCATGATATTACCAATTTTACTTCAAATAAAAATAATCAAGGATATTGATATCCAGTTTTCTTTTCACAAAATAGACAGCAATGACATTCTGTATAATCACAGAAAGAGCAACAGCGCAGGCAATTCCTTTTATGCCGAATCCCCCCCCCATGAAGTTAAGGTTGATAATCATCATAAATGCATTAAAGAAAATAATATTTCTAAATATTTTCTCATTACCTGTCATTGTTAATAAGAAAGCGACCGACCCTGTCAGGACATTAATTAACTGACCAATGCAAACTATTCTAAGTATGATAGATGCTTGAGTATATTCACGCCCAAAAATTGAAAGCACAAACTCAGGGAATAGTAAGAGAAACGCTACTCCTGGCAATGACAAAATAACGACAAGACGGGTGCTACTTCTTACCATTAATTTAAGCTCATCAAATTTCCCTTCAGTATACAGCTTGGAAAAATTTGGTGCAAAAACAACATTTAATGAAATAAGGAAGAAACTGATAACTAAACCAATCCGCAAGCAAACAGAGATAAGAGCAACGTCTTCACTTGAAATATAGTAGTTAGAGATGATAGGTGTAATCCATTGTATAATGGTATTACATATTAATATTAGCAAGAAAGATAGTAATGTTGTAATTATATATTTATATTTAAGCTTCTTCAAATAAACAACAGCATTTATATTAGTAAATATATATTTTTTCCACAAAACAGCACAAAAGATAAAACTAAGTATAATTGATAAAAATAAAAACCTTACTAAATTTAATGCATTAGCTTCCATATGCAGAACGGCACATACTAAAACAATAAACGAAAATATCAGCGGATAGGATATATTAATTATAATAACAGATAATAATGATCTCCCATTAGTCTGAAATATATATCCCGTATATTGGATCATGGAAAGAAGAGGGATGCTCGCACAAATATATAAAGCACCATAGACCTTTAATGACTCTCCGTAAGTCAGAAAAAGATATATAGCGCCTGATAACAGACATGATATAACTATAATTATTAATGCTCCAAACAATGCCAATGAACTTGCCTGGATATAATTTCTTGTGGCTATAAGTTGCGGTCGCATTCTAAGAATGGCATCACAAAACCCTGATGTACCGATAAGTCCCCACAACATAATAATAGAGAAGGAGGTGAAGAATATTCCGGCTTCATTTACATTGACCCAGCGAGTAACAAGTATATTCATCAAAAAACTAATGGATACACCAATTACTCTCGCTGCGATAACAGCAAACAATGCCTTAGTTTTTTTTCTAGTCATTAGATAAATCGAGTCACTAATTCAGATAACCAGTTATGTGATATAACCCCATAAAGCATAAAAATAATAACTATTAGTAATAATATTACCCTTCGTTGAGTTTTAACAAAAACGTGTTCTATACTCATAATATAAAAAGGGATTAAAAAAACATTTACTACAAACAAATATCTGATCGATGATTCTTTGGTGAAAAATAAGATGGCAGAGAAAACATATGCTAACAGAGCATATTCTAAAATAAGAGACGCGCTTTTATTTTTTATTATTTTATCCAATAAGAATAAAGGAATAAATACAAATATTGAAGAATATAAAAACTTATATATATATATGGCGTGTTCATTATTTCGATCTGAATACTCAAATGCTCGAATTATTTTATTAGCAAACACACTTCCCGGGGGTAATGCTTTGAGCACAAAACCAACAATATATTCTGATGCCAAAGCAAAAATAAGTGATAGCAAAATAATTATATATTTTTTATGAAAATCAAGTCGTCTCCATATAGGCATAACCAAAAATATTAAAGCAGAGAAATGTAGACTGATAGCTATAATAATAGTGATAAAAGATTTAATCGATGCATTTCTTGATTGGTATGCTATTGATAAAAGAATAAAACTAAAACTGATAGCTTGTCGCATTCCTCCCATATAGAGATACATGAAACTTATCATACTTGTCAGACAAAAAGCAATTATAGTTGTCTGTACATATTCATTTGTTAGCTTCAGTATTGCTATAAAAGATAACCATGTTGTAATTAATATTGTTATTACAGGAAATAACTCAGATGGTATACCTATTGTTCGTAATATATAGACTAATAAAGTAAATCCTGGCTCAAACTTTCTGGAGGTATCACCCTCATAAAAAGGTATATAATAGTGAATAGAATCATATCCCCAACGATTAGCTATACCAAGATATAATCCAATAAGTGTTATGTTAATAGCCAATAAAAAAAAGGAAAACTTGCTTCTTTTTAAGAAAGATATTATAGAAACAAAAAAAATCTGTAAAACAGAGAATGCTGCAAAACCAATTGGTGAAAATATTACCTGCAGCATATTTTTTCTACCGCATTGTTGAGATCATAATAATTGCTATTTTTATAATTATCTTTAACCATATAGTTTTTAAATAAATAAGCTATATAAAGTTTCACTTCTTCCTGGGTAGCTTTATTATCGATGGCTTTAACTATTTCAGTTTTTAACGATTCTCGAGATGTTAGATTATTTACTATTTGAGGATAATATATATCACCAAGTGTTAATACAGCAGCACCTCTTACAGCAGCCTCAAGTCCTACAGTTGAGTTTATTACAATTACTAACGAAGATTTATCGATTAAATGATCAATTGGAGTATTATTATCAATATGTACATTCACATTTTCATTAATTAACTTATACAGTGATTTATTATATCTCCCTTTATTCATTGGATGTTCACGAACAATAAGATCATATCCCTCAGGTAATGATTTAATAACTGAAGTTAACATATCATCAATTGATGAAAATAATTTACAGTTTGAGATAATCTGGACATCATTTGGCACTTGTAACGCAACAAAAATATATTTCCCTTGTTTTTCTATATCAATATTATTTGCTTTACTATTCTTTTTAAATGGCAGACGTCCTAATAAATAAGGAATAGACTCCCAAAAACCCTCCCCTGTATATAGCTCGACAGCACATACTTTCCTAAAAATAGATGGAGGGACACTTTGAAGGACATCTTTTATCTTCCTGAAATAAGAACCAATATTCTTTTCATAAAATTTCTTTTCACTGACAGATGTAATGCATTTATTATATAAATATTCTATTTCATCTTCATTTACATTATTCCGCATCATATCGAGACTAGCAGTAGTGATGCTCATATTACAATTGACGCCTTTCGGATCAAAAATCATCGTCCCATATGGGCCAGGTTCAAAATAGAATACTTGAACCTCTTTTAATTTTGCAAAATAGCCACCAATAGAAGAATATAAACGTTTATCTCCAATAAATACCACACTGTGGAAATCTTCCCATGGGAAATAATTCTCATAAAAATCCCAATATTTCCTAGAGATATCTAAAAAATATTTTTCTAATTCAGGGAAAAGAGAGACATGAAACTCATAAAAATGACGAGGTATTGTAATATTTTTTTCTGACTTATATTTACGAACATTTCCAGGTAAATCAATATATTCTAATGAGTTTTTGATGCAATAGTTAGTCGAAGAAGCATACATACACAACTGGACAGTATCTCTACCAGTCACCTCTTTTATCTGTTTTGATAGTTGATGTATATATCTTGAATTACTCTCATAAAAGGACATTATTGCTATTTTTTTCATTTCTACAAAAATCTTTTTTGATGACAAAATTAAAAATCGCGTCGAATTTTTGATATGCTGTCCACGCTACCGCCCTTGGCTCTACAGCTACCAATACACTGAGAAACAAGGATTCAAAAATCCATGTAATTAATACCCCAGTCAACCTCTTCTGAAATCAATCTCAACTTCCGTTTCCGTGTGAGACACAACCTCACGACAGTTGTTTGTGATTGCCCTAAGAAAGAGTTTGGCAGGGGTTGTTTGTTGATCATTTTACACTAAAGTGCAAAACAAAACGGCAATAAGCATCAACTTTCCACAGTCGAGCTTATTGTCGAGTGATAACTGTCTATGGGTCTAATGACAGTATCCTGGCTTAGCTTACTCGTTAAGCAACGCCTCAATCCCCTTCCGAAACTTCGCCCCTTCCTTCAGGTTGCGCAGCCCGTACTTAACGAACGCTTGCATATAGCCCATTTTCTTACCGCAGTCGTAGCTGTCGCCTGTCATCAGCATGGCGTCAACAGACTGTTTTTTCGCCAGTTCTGCAATTGCATCCGTCAACTGGATACGGCCCCAGGCGCCGGGTTCTGTTCTTTCCAGTTCTGCCCAGATATCTGCCGACAACACATAGCGACCTACCGCCATCAGATCTGAGTCCAGCGTCTGCGGTTGATCCGGCTTTTCAATAAACTCAACAATACGGCTGACTTTCCCCTCATTATCCAGAGGTTCTTTGGTCTGGATAACGGAATACTCTGAAAGGTCGCCTTTCATGCGTTTTGCCAGCACCTGGCTGCGTCCCGTTTCGTTGAAACGCGCTACCATTGCCGCAAGATTATAGCGAAGCGGATCGGCCGTCGCGTCATCAATGATGATATCAGGCAGCACCACCACAAACGGGTTGTCACCAATCACAGGACGTGCGCATAAAATGGAATGCCCCAGACCCAGCGGTTGAGCCTGGCGAACGTTCATAATCGTCACGCCTGGTGGGCAAATGGACTGCACTTCCGCCAGCAACTGACGTTTCACGCGTTGCTCCAGAAGTGACTCTAATTCGTAGGAGGTGTCGAAGTGGTTCTCTACCGCATTTTTGGAAGCGTGAGTAACCAGAACGATTTCTTTGATCCCAGCAGCAACAATTTCGTCAACAATGTACTGTACCATCGGTTTGTCAACAATCGGCAGCATCTCTTTGGGGATTGCCTTGGTGGCAGGCAACATGTGCATACCCAGACCAGCTACCGGAATAACTGCTTTCAAATTAATCATTATTTCATCCACCTATAAAATGGTTGCTGAATTATAGCTCTTTAGCATGTTTTAGCCAGCATGAATTACATTATGGCGTTGGATGTGATGGTACGCCGCTTATCCGCAGATTGCAGTAGCCATAATCTTAAGTATGAGTAACTTTCGCCAGGAATGGTCGCAAAACTACCTCCCCCGCTCCGGCAACCTGAAATTGACCGCTTCCACATTCACCACCTTGTGGTTAATCCTGTCGATATCGACAGAGCTCTGCCCCTTCTCATTGACTGCATGAACGTTCGCCAGCGACAGCAAAGTGTCCTGTTTCGCCATAAACTTGCCGCGTATATCTTTACGCAGATCAAAGTGCATCTTCAGCGCGGGCCCTGTCGCAGACTCCTGCATTACCTTGATATTACGCAGGAAAAGATGCTGCGGCTGGTTGTGTAGTTCAAGCGTAGCGCGCTTCATATCCAGATTGGTGATCGCCACAAAGGAGGTCGCATTCCCTGAAGAGATCTGAATGCCGCGCAGTTTATAGGCCAGGCGAGTGTTATCAAGATGAATATCATTTAATTTGAAGTTTTGCGGAATGGATAAATATTTGCCTTTGACGACGCCATAACCAATAAGCATCCCCGCACAATTCACCATATCGATATTATCAATCACGAAATTATCACACCCATAAATTGCTACCGTCGCATTATCAATGCCCGCTTTCTTACTGAAATCAGGCGTGATATTCCGCGCTTTTACATTACGAATGATAAAGTGTTTTCCGTTCTCCACATGAACCAGTTGTCGGCAATCCGATCCGGTAATATTGGCCACGACAAAGTTCTTTACGGTTTGCTCTTCCGGGTAGGCATTATCGTAGGTGCTGCCCGCCAGCCCGATGCCAATCCCCCAATTGATTTTCCCGTTGGTGCAGTCGATGCGTTCTATAACATGGTCAGAGATCAGAATGTTACGATCGTTAATCGCCACGTTCCATTCGATAGCATCCCCTTGCAGATCGCTGAATCGGCCGTTGGTGATGCGCGCGCCGTCCACCTGGTTGTGGAATCCCTGGCGCAGAATGGCGTAATTTGCATGACTGACCGTAATATCATCAATGGTGAGATTACGCATCACTCGCGGCTTTTTGCCGCCAATGTAGATCTGGGTAACGGGGCCGAACCCGCTCATGGCAATCCCCCTGATGGTGCAATCTGAACCGCGCACATCCAGGGTGATGTTGTGCAGGCCGCCGCCCTGCTCCCCTGTTACCTGGCAGCCATCCTGCAACACAAACCGACCGCGACCATTGCCGCTTAAGCGCCCACGCACATGCAGCGTTTTTCCTGCCGGGATAAAGATGCCGGTATTGACGTTCTCGCAGACCAGCCCCGCAGGAACAACGACCGTCTGCGCTTCGCTAAACGCCTGTTTAAACGAGGCTATCCAGTCTCGGGGGTTATAATCCTGAATATTGACGGTTTGCCGGGGTTCAAGCGCGCGGGCAAAGGGGGAATGGAGGACAGGAAGTGCGGCAAGCGCAGAGCCTGCCGTCAGGAAGGTGCGACGGGAGAGTTTATTCTCTGGCATACAACCTCGGTTTACATCGTTTGCAGCAGGCTGGCTAACTGTTGATTAATTACCTGCTGATTAAAATCAGCCTCAACTTTTTCACGGGCGCGTTGTACCACAGGCCGCAACGACTCGGTGTCGATACGACTGAATGCCGCCAGTTGCTCCGCCAACGCCTCAGCATCATTTTCAGGCACCAGCCAGCCCGACTTACCGGCATCCACCAGTTCAGGAATTCCACTGTGAACGGTTGAAACCACCGGCAGCCCGACTGCCATCGCTTCCATCAGCGCCACCGGAATACCTTCCATATCGCCATCCGTACCGGTGATGGACGGCAGCAGAAACACATCCGCGTCATCCAGCATCTTTTTCACTTCATGGCTGGGCTTAAAGCCGGGCATCTCAATCACATCATCAAGCTGGTACTGTTCAATCAATGTGCGCAGGCGTCTCTCCCACGGCCCCATGCCCAGGATGCGATAACGGAACGCCACCCCCTGCGCTTTGAGCTGTCGGCAGGCCTCAATCGCTACGTGCAGTCCTTTCTTCTCGGTTAATCGCGCCACGGAGATAATCTCCAGCGGCGTACCCGGCGCTTTTACCGGACGGTGAGTAAAGCGCGTCATATCGACGCCCATCCGCGAGACCGCAATTTTCTCGGGCGGGCACCCCATCGTTTTAAGGCGTCCTGCCCATAATTCACTGATGGGCAGCATGAGATCGCCACGCTGGAACAGGCGTTGATATTCAGGCGTGTAGTGATTGAGCACATCGCGGTGCGATACATCAATACCGTGAAAAACGGTGGAGATTTTGCCTTTGATCACGCCAAGTTCCCGCAACTTCGCCGCCGTTACGCCCGCCGGGCCAAAATGGGCGATAAAAACATCCGCCTGGAACATTTTTGGCGTCAGCCCGCAGATTGCGGACAGAATCAGGTTGCGCGCTTCATCACCGTAACGTGAAACATTCAGCGCCTTCCAGGTCGATGCGCGCGTACCGCCACGCAAAGACGCAATGGCGCGATAGCGCAGCTTCGCCAGCTTGCCTTCCGGCTCATCCAGCAGCCAGTGCGTTTTTTCACCCAGGCGGTAGGTGTCATACGCCGCATGCGTGTTCTCAAGGTCGCCTTTATGCAACGCGACAATTTCCACCTCAAACCCCATATCGATAAACGCGGTGATCTGGTTCAGCACGAAGGTCTCTGACGACAGTGGGAACTTCAGTAAAAAGAAGCTGACCTTCATTTCCCCTCCCCGATACGGGTTAATACTGACTGCACCATGCGAAAGCCCTGTTCACGCTCGCGGCTTACGGCGTCCGCCAGTCGCGCGTTGAGCGCGGGCAACTGCCCCAGCGTATCGGCCACCATCGCTTCCAGGCTGCCGTCCAGCAAATGACGAATGTCGATCGCCATTTCAGGCAATCCCAGCTGTTGCATAATTCCGGCAGATTTGTGCTCATAATTAATGGCAATCGCAGGGGTCGCGAAATTCATGGAAATAATGGCGGAATGCAGGCGCGTGCCCACGGTCAGCTCACAGGCGCCGAGGATTTTCCCCATTTCAAGATCGTTGAGTTCGTCCATTACCACATGGTAACGATCCGGGTCGCTGACGTGCTGGCGCAGGTTTAACGCCACCATGCGATCGTCTTTGTTATAGCTGTCGATACCGGTACAGGTTGACAGCGCAATCACCTGATAGCCTTCCTCAAGGATACGGTTCACCACGCCAGCAAACGCCTTCTCGTAAGCCTGTTGGGTGGTTCCCAGACGCTTATCGAATGGCGCCAGTTCACGCAGCGTAATCGCAACCGTCTTTTGCTTTCCGGCGAGGGCTAACCAGTGCTGAACGGCATAACCCGGTTCAAAATCGTCATTGTGATGATCAACCAGCCAGGCGGTATCGACCCCCGCTTCAACTTTCGTCGTGGTGATATCGCTACGCTTCATCAGCTCCAGACTGACTGATTCACGCAGAATCAACGCATCACAATGACCAAAGACGTAATTCGCCAGCGTGTTGAACTGCTCGTCCTGGAAGGGGCCGACGCTGTGACCAATCATATACAGCGGCTTCTTCGCCATAAAAGTACACAACGCATGTTCAAACTGCGGTACACCGTACAGATCGACGAAAAACGAGCCCCCGACCTGGATAATGGCGTCATAACCGGATAACAGACGCACGAAGTCGGTAAACCCTTGCGCAATGGCAATATTGCGCAGCTTGCCGGTATCGGTGACGCGGGAGAGCAGTACCTGATGCTGATAGCGGCGACGCAGCACTTTTTTCACACGCCCCATCACGCCCGCCGCGTTATTATGCTGTTTCATCTGCGAATAGAGCGGATCGCCCATCACCGGGCGATTCAATAACCAGGATGAGCTCACCGGATAGCGACTCATCACATCCACTTCTGCGTCAGGCTCAAGACGGTTAATGGCATCCAGCAGGCCGCGCAAAATTGCGCTGTCGCCACGGTTGCCGCAGGTGTGGTTGCCCAGGATCAGTAATTTCATATTTGCCCCTTAAAATCGTTGCCGGCTGGCGGCTGTCGCCTTATCCGGCCTACAGCAAAATCAATTCATAGGCCGGATACGACGCGTAAACGTCGCCATCCAGCAAAAGTTATCCTGCGCGAAGCAGTGTTTTCATTTTTTCGCTACGGCAAAACTGGCGCTTCATCTCCACCACCAGCGGATGGCGCGAAAGCACAATCATCACGGCGAAGGCCAGCGCGCCCGCCACGATTTGCGTTGCCAGCAGTACGCTCAGCGGCAGATGTCCATTCAGCGCAATCCCCAACCCATAGCTCACCGCCAGGGTAGGTAAAGAGAGATAAAACGGTAGCCACAAACTAAGGATGTACTGGCGGTAACTCGACCCCAGCACCGGTTTAATCATGACGAAATAGCTCAGAACGGTATTGATGATCTGCACCAGCAGGAAGCCCAGCGTCACGCCTGTCGCCCCCGCCAGATGGCCGCCAACGATAATTGCCGGAATGAACAGAAAGGTTTTGAACACATTGAATTTGAAGCTGATATCGACGCGCGCTTTCGCCATCAGCAACGAACCAATCGGGTTGCCGACAGAGCGCAACAGCCCCACCACGCACAGCAGTTGCAGCACCGGAATGATGCTGTTCCACTTCTCGCCAAAAACCAGCGGTACAAAATTATTCGATACCACCATCAGACCGAGCAACGCGGGAAAATTAATAATCCCCACGACCGACAGCAGCTTGTAGAAGTTGACGCGCAGCTTCTCCGTATCATCCTGAATTTTGGCGAACGCCGGGAACAATACGCGGGTAATGATCGGGTTAAGCTTCATTGGCGGAACCACCGCCACGTTATAAGCAAGGTTGTATCCCCCGGCGACGCTCGCGCCGAGAATACGCGCCAGCACCAGCGTCGACAGGTTAGTATTGACGTAATTGATGATGCTGTCCGCCGTCAGCCATGCGCCAAAGCGCAGGTTCGACGAAACAGACGCCAGCGAAAAACGCAGGCCGGGGCGGTAGATCTTCCGGCCAAAATAGCCGAACAGCAGCGTACGGACGGCGCTGTTGACCAGATAGCCGAGGATAGCCGTCATTGCCAGCGGCCAGAAATGGGCGCTGACCACGGTAAAGGTGAACCCTGCCAGCACCGAGCTGGTCTCGATCATGCCTATTTTGTTAAATTCCAGCTCCTTTTGCATCAACGCGCGAAACTGTTGCCCGTGAGGGATCACCACAAACGCCAGCGACAGGGTTTTAATCAGCGGCGCCAGATCGGGGTTATGCAGCACGTTGCCGATCACGCCGCTAAGCAAAAACACCACAACGCACACCGCCAGCCCTAAGCCAACGTTCAGCCAGTACAGGGTGGTGAGTTCGAGGTGGCTTATCGTTTTACGCTGGATAATGGAGTTGGCAATACCGAAGTCCGACAGCGTATCGGCGAGGGCGATAATCACCAGCGACACGGTCAGCAGACCAAACTGGTGATTATCAATAATCCGCGCCAGCACGGTCATCTGAATCAGTCCCAGCCCGATAATGATAACCGTAGCGATCGCCGACCACTTCGCCCCACTGATGGTTTTTTCTCGTAAGCTCATGATCGTTCCTCAGTACGCCGCTTTATTCACAAAGCCTTTGAACACCGTCAGAAAAACAATCTTGATGTCAAACCACACGCTCCACTCGCGGATGTACTCCAGATCAAACTCCACGCGCTTTTCCATTTTCTCCAGCGTGTCGGTCTCGCCGCGCCAGCCGTTGATCTGCGCCCATCCCGTAATGCCGGGTTTGACTTTATGGCGCAGCATGTAGCCTTCGATAAGCTGGCGATACTGCTCGTTATGCGCCACCGCGTGCGGGCGCGGCCCGACGATAGACATGCCGCCGGTCAGAACGTTGATAAACTGCGGCAGTTCATCAAGCGAGGTACGGCGCAGAAAATTCCCCACGCGGGTTACACGCGGGTCGTTTTGCGTCGCCTGCGTCACCACTTTGTCGTTTTCCATCACCTTCATGGAGCGGAATTTCCACACTTTGATCGGCTTACCGTCCATGCCATAACGGGTCTGGCGGAAAATGATCGGCCCTGGCGAACTGAATTTGACCGCCAGCGCAATGCAGCACAGCACCGGAGAGATCAGCAGCAGAATCAGCGACGCCAGCACGATATCTTCCGCGCGTTTCAGCAGACGATTGATCCCTGACAGCGGCGTGTCATACAGCGGCACGACCGGCACGCCGCTTACCTCTTCAATGCGCGAGTGCAGAATATTGAAGGTAAAAACATCCGGGATGAGGATGACCGAGCAGGTAGTGTCCGCCAGAGCGCGCACCAGTTTTTTTACCTGCGCCCCGTCACTCATCGACATGGCGATATAGACGTTATGAATGCGTGAGGCTTTAGCATCCTCGACCAGCTGTTGCAGATTTCCGGCCCAGTCAGAAGAGACGCCGCCCGGTTTCGGATCGTAGTAAACGCCGACCACTTCAAAACCCAACCACGGCTCCTTGCGGAAGCTGTCCAGCAGCGACTGACCGGCAGGAAGATCCCCTGCCACCGCCACCCGGCGCGTGTTGTACCCACGGTTACGCAGCCATCCGGCTCCGTAGCGAATGAACGAGCGGCAGACCACCAGACCCACGCTGGAGAGCGCATACCACGCCAGCCAGACGGTAAGACGGTTATCAAAGTCGTTATTGAAGGCAATCAGGCCCGCACTGAAGACCAGACTCAGCGTCCAGTTTTGCAGCAGCAGCGCCAGTTCCGTCGAAATCTTCACGCCGCGCCAGGAACGGTAAAAATCAGTTATGCCGCCCAGCATCTGAAAAACCACCAGCGTGATCAGCGCCACCAACAGATGCATATACAGGAAAGGCAATCCGCTCAGCTTGCAGACAACCCATAACCCGCCAAACATGATGGTGATATCCGAAAAGCGTTGCACCATAGAGATTAACGATGCATTGGTTTTGGCTCGCTCGCGCTTTTTTAGATTTGTCATCGTTGTTCCTGTTATTAGCCCCTTACCCGTCGCCGGGTAAGGGAAGAACCGACATTACTGATTCAGCAACGTCAGCAGGGTTCGCGTTCGCGCTTCCATCAGCGGAATGTCGCCGCGTGATTCCACGTTCAGCCGCACCACCGGTTCGGTATTGGAAGAACGCAGGTTGAAGCGCCAGTCGGCAAACGACATGCTGATGCCGTCAGTTCTGTCCACCGTCAGCGCTTCACGCGCAAAGTGTGCTTCCACCCGGCTGATGGCGACCGCAGGCTCTGCCAGTTTGCTGTTGATTTCACCGCTGGCCGGGAACGCCGCCATCCGGTCACGCACCAGTTCCCCCAGCGACTGCCCTTTCAGACATACCAGCTCCGCCACCAGCAGCCACGGGATCATCCCGCTGTCGCAGTACGCAAAATCCCGGAAGTAGTGATGGGCGCTCATTTCGCCGCCGTAGATAGCATCTTCATGGCGCATACGTTCTTTAATAAAGGCATGGCCGGTTTTCGACATCACCGGCGTGCCGCCCGCCGCCGTCACCACATCAACGGTGTTCCAGGACAGACGCGGGTCGTGGATGATCTTCGCTCCCGGGTATTTCTCCAGAAATGCCTCCGCCAGCAGGCCGACAATGTAGTAGCCCTCAATGAACTGCCCTTTCTCATCGAACAGGAAGCAGCGGTCGAAATCCCCGTCAAAGGCAATGCCCATATCTGCGCCGTGTTCAATAACGGCGTTGCGGGTGTCATCGCGACACTCCGGCAGCAGCGGATTAGGGATGCCGTTCGGGAAGTTGCCGTCCGGCGTGTTGTGGATTTTGATGAAGTCAACCGGCACACCCTGCGCCTTAAAGCGGGCTTCAATGGCATCCACCACCGGGCCTGCCGCGCCGTTGCCGGAGTTGATGACCAGCTTCAATGGCGTGAGATTGTTGACGTTGATGTAGCCGAACAGGTGGTCGATGTAGGCGTCACGCAGATTGATCTGCTTATAGCTGCCGCGTCTGGCTTCGTTGACCGGTGGAAAATCATTGGCTTCCGCCAGACGCTGCACGTCGCGCAGGCCGGTGTCGCCGCTGATGGGGCGCGCGCCCTCGCGCACCAGTTTCATACCGTTGTAGTCCATCGGGTTATGGCTGGCGGTCACTTCAATACCGCCATCAACGCCCAGATGGAAGGTCGCAAAATAGATCTCTTCCGTGCCGGAAAGGCCGATATCCAGTACGTCAACGCCCGCATCCTGCAACCCTTTCGCCAGCGCCAGTTTCAGCGACTCGCTTGTCAGGCGCACATCGCCGCCCAGCACAATGGTTTTCGGTTGCAGGAACTCGCCGTAAGCGCGGCCAATACGCCACGCGATATCCTCATTCAACTCTTCGCCCAGCCTGCCGCGAATATCGTAGGCTTTAAAACAGGTTAATTTCGTCATGTTTTTACCCTTCTTCAGGCAACAGTTGGCCCTGACTCTCGTAAGAGCCTTTTTCAATTTTTGTTTTATTGCCCGGTGACGCTACGCTTACCGGGCCTACGGACCTGTCGGCCGGATAAGCAACGCGCCATCCGGCAACTTACCGGGCTTACACCCGCCCGTAGCGATCGGCGAAGCGCACCACGTCGTCCTCTTCAAGGTACGAACCGGAGCGAACTTCAATCAGGTCGAGCGGAATTTTTCCCGGATTCTCCAGGCAGTGGGTCGCCCCCAGAGGTATGTAGACAGACTCGTTTTCACCGAGCAGTTTGATTTCGCCGTTGATGGTGACTTTTGCCGTCCCTGCAACCACCACCCAGTGCTCCGCCCGATGGTGATGCATCTGCACGGAGAGCCCCTCGCCGGGTTTAACGGTAATACGTTTCACCTGATAACGGTCGCCGGCGTCGATAGAGTCGTATTTGCCCCACGGCCGGTAGACTTCACGGTGGATATGGTGCTCATGGCGACCGTCAGCTTTAATCTGCTCCACCACTTTTTTCACATCCTGCACCGCATTGCGATCGGCAATCAGCACCGCATCTTTGGTCTGTACAACCACCAGGTCTTTCACCCCGACGGTCGTCACCAGGCCCGACTCCGCATAAACGTAGCTATTTTCCGTTTTATGGCTAATGACGTCGCCGTGATGCACGTTTCCCTCGGCGGTGTGCGCGCTGATTTCCCACAGTGAAGACCAGGAACCCACGTCGCTCCAGCCGGCATCCATCGGCATAACCACCGCATCCGCCGTGCGCTCCATCACCGCGTAGTCCACCGACTCTTCCGGGCAGGCGAGGAACGCCTCTTCATCCACGCGGATAAAGTCGAGGTCGGGGTCAACGATGCTCATCGCGTTTTCGCAGGCGTCCAGAATATCGGGACGATATTTTTTCAGTTCTTCCAGATAACGCTCGGCGCGGAACAGGAACATCCCGCTGTTCCAGTAGTAGTCGCCGCTCGCCACGTAGGCCTGCGCGGTTTCAAGATTGGGTTTTTCGACAAACTGCGCGACGTCAAAAGCGACCGCGTCTTGCTCGCCGGGAGAGACATCGCCGCGACGAATGTAGCCATAGCCAGTTTCCGGCAGATCCGGCACGATGCCGAACGTGACCAGCTTACCCGCTTCGGCATACGGAATGGCGTTACGCACCGCGTCGCGAAACGCTCCTTCATCAGCGATGACGTGATCGGCCGCCAGTACCAGCATCAGCGGATCGCCTTCCGGGCTGTGGCGTTTCGCCGCCAGCGCCGCCAGCGCAATCGCTGGCGCGGTATTGCGCCCGGCAGGCTCAAGAATAATGTTCTCCGTCAGTTTGTTTAGCTGGCGCAACTGTTCGGCGACAATAAAGCGGTGCTGCTCATTGCAGATCACCACCGGGCTTTCGCACTCCACGCCGTTCAGACGACAAATGGTCGTTTGCAGCATGGTGAGATCGCCCTTCAGGCAGAGAAACTGTTTTGGATAAAGTACACGAGAAAGCGGCCATAAACGGCTACCCGAGCCACCCGCCATCACGACCGGATAAAGTTTACGTTGACCCATGATTTATCCCCGAATATCTGTAATAAATTGACGTAACACGTTCTCTTTATCGAGCGTGCGTTCGGCATATTCGCATGCCACCGTGTTGTTCTCAGGCATGGCAAGCGCCTGGGTAATCCCCGTCACCAGCGCGTCGACCGACTCCGGTTCCACGCAAACGGCAATGCCGGGATAGTCGCGACAAAGCTGGCCGAGTTCGGTTTCCGGTTCAGCGGTAATCACCGCGTTGCCGCCCACCGCCAGAATATTGGTCAGTTTCGACGGCAAAACGGCATCCGCCGCGCCGCGCTTTTGCACCACCAGATGGCAATCGCCCATCTTCAGCAGCGCAGGTAAGGCTTCATAAGGCTGAAGCGGATAAAATTTGACGTTATCCAGGCCGCGCTCACGGGTCATTTTTTCCAGCCGCGCTTTGCCGCCGCCCTGCCCGACAATGACAAACAACCAGGGGCGATCGGTAAGACGCTCAGCGGCGTCGATCACGTTCTCAAGCCCTTGTTTTTCACCAATATTGCCAGAGTACAGAATGATTTTTTTATCATCCGGCAACCCCAACGTCTGGCGTAAGCGGGCCGCATCGCTAGCGGTCACGTCGCGAAAACGCGCCACTTCCGACCAGTTAGGGAAGAAAATCACCTTGTCTGCCGCGACCCCTTTTTCCTGCGCTTTATTCATCATTGAGCGGGAGATGGTGGAGACGTTATCGACGTTGTGCAGACCGCTGCGCTCGAACGCGGCGGCCAGTCGGGCAACCTTACCGCTCTTGCCTTGCCCGGCCAGCCCCAGACCGAGCATCGCATCCACCTCGTAGTCCTGAATGTGCAGCAACGTGCGCGCGCCGGAGAGTTTCGCCAGCAAACGCATACCCGGCGTGCAAAACAGCGTCGGCACCACGCCGATAATCCGATCCGGCTTCCAGCGTCGCTGCGCCATTAGCGGGAAGAAACTGCTCAGGGCGAAACTGCCCAGGTGCAGCAAGCGTTTCAGCGTCGATGGCTGCGTCGGAACATATAACGGGCAGCGCCAGACGGTGGCCGCCCCCTCTTCCCGGCGATAGCGCCAGGAGGAATACTGCTCGCCCACTTTCCACTGCGGGTAATAAGGCGGCGCGGTGATCACCCGAACTTCATGCCCTTCACGCGCCATCCACTCCACCATCTCGCCGGTGTATTTACCGATGCCGGTTAGCTCCGGCGAGTAGTTGATGCCGTACACAAGGATTCTCATACGCTTCATCCTTCAACCTGACTCTGCGTTGGCTGCATCTGCTCACCCCTGCCGCCTTGATTCAGGCTGAATGATTTCGTGTAACATCCAGGCACCCCGGACTGACGATCCGCGAGGAAGTACGCCCGACTGTTGTCGTGAACGCTGGCGCTTGCCAGAAGCCGCTCAGGCGTCTGCCAGCGATAATCTTCATGTTGTTCATCAGGCAGATGCAGATCCGCCTGATTCACCTTCAGGCGAAAACCAAGCACAACGTAATGAGTGGTAAAGTCTTCGCCGGAGAAGTTATCGTCATAGAAGTGCTGCCAGACGCCATAAAACGCGCCTGCGGACAGCGGTAAACGCAGCCCCAGTTCCGCCTGAGTGAGACGCTCAAACGCTTTTTCCAGCGTCTCATCCTTCTGCACGCGCCCGCCCGGTACGAACCAGTAACCCTGCGCAGGGCGATTGGTGCGCTTGCCCAGCAGGAACTCGCCGCGCTCATTCTCCACGATCAAATCAATGGAGATCAGCGGCGTAGAGCGCACGACGGTAGCGAAATCTTCCTGACGTAAAAACATGTTTACCCCCGGAACCGGTGCTGGTTCTCAAGGAACCACTGGTAAGTGCTGGCAAGCCCGGCCTCCAGCGACACCTCGTGATACCAGCCAAGCTGATGCAGGCGCGTTACGTCGAGCAGTTTGCGCGGCGCGCCGTCCGGTTTCGTGGCGTCAAACACCACCCGCCCTTTGTAGCCCACGACCTGAGCGATCGTTTGCGCCAGCTCCCGAATGGTGCAATCCACACCAGTACCGACGTTGATATGCGAGAGCATCGGCTGCGTGTTCTCCTGCCACACTTCGCGATCCAGCTCCATCACATGGATGCTGGCAGCGGCCATATCATCCACATGCAGGAACTCGCGCATCGGTGTCCCGCTGCCCCATACCACCACATCCGGCGCGTTCTGTTCGGTCGCTTCATGGAAGCGACGCAGCAGCGCGGGAATGACGTGCGAATTACTCGGGTGGAAGTTGTCATGCGGCCCGTACAGGTTGGTCGGCATAACCGAGCGGTAATCGCGGTCAAACTGGCGATTCCAGGACTCGCACAGTTTGATCCCGGCAATTTTGGCGATGGCATACGGCTCGTTGGTTGGTTCAAGCGACCCTTGCAGCAGTTCGCTTTCCGCCATCGGCTGTTTTGCCAGTTTGGGGTAGATACAGGAGGAACCGAGGAACAACAGCTTGTTCACGTTGTGCAGATGCGCGGCGTGAATGATGTTGCTCTCAATCATCATGTTCTCGTAGATGAAATCGGCCGGGTACGTATTGTTGGCGACAATACCGCCC
Organism: Citrobacter sp. CK206; assembly: GCF_030333125.1. Classification (NCBI taxonomy): domain Bacteria; kingdom Pseudomonadati; phylum Pseudomonadota; class Gammaproteobacteria; order Enterobacterales; family Enterobacteriaceae; genus Citrobacter; species Citrobacter sp. CK206. Next base: position 144,102 of record NZ_JAOWGM010000030.1, on the reverse strand, counting down.
ACCTTCGCCGCCGCCAGATAAACCTGGTCAATGCGTTCTTCAGCGAAGAATGCCTGTACCGCACGGCTGTCCAGCAAATTCAGCTCGTCGCGGGTGCGGAGCACCAGCTCCACATCCTCGCGCTGCGCCAGCTGTCTTACGATGGCGGAACCCACCATCCCGCGATGGCCCGCCACAAAAATACGTTGTTTCATCATCCTCAGGACTCCAGCGCGATGGCAACCTCGTAGCCATGAGATTTCAGCAAGGAATGTTTCTTCGCCGCTTCCAGGTCTTTCGCAACCATTTCAGACACCATCTCCTGGAGTGTGATCTCCGGTTTCCAGCCCAGCTTCTCGTGCGCTTTTGACGGGTCGCCCAGCAGGGTTTCCACTTCCGCAGGACGGAAGTAGCGCGGGTCAACGGCGATAATCACATCACCCGGCTTCACGCCCGGCGCATCATGACCGGTGACAGAAACGACAATCCCTTTCTCTTCCACGCCTTCCCCTTCAAAGCGCAGTTTGATTCCCAACTGTGCCGCCGCCATTTCGACGAACTGACGCACGGAGTACTGCACGCCGGTCGCGATCACGAAATCCTCCGGCGTCTCTTGTTGCAGCATCATCCACTGCATCTTGACGTAGTCTTTGGCATGGCCCCAGTCACGCAGGGAATCCATGTTGCCGAGGAACAGGCAGGACTCCAGCCCCTGAGCGATATTGGCAATCGCACGGGTGATTTTGCGGGTCACGAAGGTTTCGCCACGACGCGGAGATTCATGGTTGAACAGAATGCCGTTACAGGCGTAGATGCCGTAGGATTCGCGGTAGTTAACGGTGATCCAGTAGGCGTACAGTTTGGCGACGGCATACGGAGAGCGCGGATAGAACGGCGTGGTCTCTTTTTGCGGAATTTCCTGCACCAGACCGTACAGCTCAGAGGTGGAGGCCTGATAGAAACGGGTTTTCTTTTCCAGGCCCAGGAAGCGGATTGCCTCCAGCAGACGCAGCGTACCCAGCGCATCTACGTCAGCAGTGTATTCCGGGGACTCAAACGAAACCGCAACGTGGCTCATTGCCCCCAGGTTGTAGACTTCATCCGGCTGCACTTCCTGCAAAATGCGGGTCAGGTTGGATGAGTCGGTCAGATCACCGTAGTGCAGGTGGAATTTCGGGTTGCTGGCATGCGGGTCCTGATAGATATGATCCACGCGTTCGGTATTGAACGAAGACGCGCGACGCTTGATACCATGAACCTCGTAACCTTTCTCCAGCAGAAGTTCCGCCAGGTAAGAACCATCCTGCCCGGTTACGCCAGTAATGAGAGCGACTTTTGACATTTTATTTTCCTCAAATAGTCCCGTTAGGGAGTAACTTTCTCAACGCGCTCGCGCGTTACCACTGCGGGATTGCCACGGCAGATTGTGTTTGCCGGTAGCGATTTAAAAACACTGCTTCGCGCACCAACGACGGTGCCGTCGCCTATCGTTACGCCGGGAGCGACAAAGACATCCGTCGCCAGCCAGCATTTTTCGCCAATCACAATTGGCGTGGCGTTAATATCAAAATGGGCGCTGGCATAATCATGACTGCCGGTACATAAATAGCTTTTCTGCGAAATAACAGAATGTGCGCCAATCGTAATGTCACCCAGCGTATATAAAACGGCGTCATCGCCGACCCAGGCGTAATCACCTAACGTCAATTTCCACGGATACGTAATTTTTACAGAAGGTCGGATGACTGCGTTTTTTCCTATTTTTGCGCCAAACATCCGTAATAAAAATGCGCGCCAGCGATACATCACCTGCGGCGACCAGCTAAATAACGTCGCCTGCACCGCCCACCATAATTGCACTTTTATTGCATTGCCGCCCCGGAACCCTTTCGGCACCGAGAAGCCGCTTAAATCCTGCATCATTTTTCCTTATATTCAGGCTTTGTTATATAAGGCTTTTGCTTTGCCTGTCGTTTTCAGACGTAATAAATAAGATAATTCCGCCCAGAATCCGGGTACGCGTAATATTTTACGCTGCACGTTTTTTGCATCCCGGCATAATTCCAGATTATTTGAGGTTGACACGCCGCCCATAGAAAATTCAGACACCAACCCTTTGATTCGACGGAAAGGATAGCCTGATTTATAAAGACTGGCCGCCAGCGCGTAATCAGATGACACCTTATATTGCAGATCGTATGGATGTTTTTTCAGCCCTGCGGTCGGGAAGAAAATAGCCTGATGGCTGGCGGGTAAGCTGTGGTAGATATACCAGCCATGTTTGGCGCTTCGTCGGGTTTTATTTCCTTCACCAAAATCCAGTAACGCGTCGCCAATGTACATCGCGTCATCATTTTTTCGCCCCAGTTGACGGACAAAATCGGTGACATCTTCATGAAACACATCGCCGGAATTGAGGAAAAGAGTATAGCGCCCTTGCGCCATCGCAATGCCTTTGTTCATCGCGTCGTAAATACCGCGATCTTTTTCACTTACGAAGCGTAAGTTAAACTCACCGTTGAGTTTTTCCAGAAACTGGGCGGTGCCGTCATCCGAACCGCCGTCCACGACAATCCATTCAAAGGTCAGGCTGGGATCGCGCGCCAGGTTGCGCAGCGAGCGCCAGGTGTTTACCACGCCGTCGTAATTACGAAAGGCGACAGTAACGACGCTAAGTAACATAAAACCACCTCGTCATGAATTCGTAATATTTAGCGCTTTGCGCAAAATAAAAGGACAAACGATTAAAAATGCATATTCCGGGCTAAATATCGAACCGGTAAAAAACAACGATACCGGCGTAAAGAGATAAAGCTGCACCCGAAAATTCTGATTATCGCCAAACGCATTCAGCGTCATTTTTAAGATTTTCCACATGTACCATGCGGTCAATAACACCGCGAACCATGAGAAATAAATAATCAGCAGATACAGGCCATTGTCTATTGTTTTCCCGACATCCGCACCGTTAAAAATTCCGAATGATGCGACATATTCATAAAGTGAGCCAAATCTGACTACGCCATCAATATGGGTCAACGAATAACCAACCATCACTAATGGCCCAACGATACGATAATACGATGACGAACCTTCCGTTCCTAAATCTCCAAGACGTTCAGCGATATAAGGAAACGCAAAAACCACACCGACTAAAAATACGCCCAACGAAATAATCGCCAGTGGCAATTTTTTCCTTATCGCATCCTTATTCAGATACTGAAATGCCCACTCCAGTAAGTAAAACAGGATAAAGGTCATTACCCCTGAAAATGATCCTGATAATATTATCCCTGCCAGAATCATAGCATCGGTCTTAGGGGTTTTGATACCAAACTGTTTGATGCTGAGCCAAATTGAGATTAACGCCAGAGCAAAAAACGCCGGTTCAAAATAGAGCGCAGTGGTTCGCTTACCGCCAAATTTAATAAAATTCAGCACATAGCTATTACTGTAAATAAGATATTTCGAAATTCCTTCCATTAAGCTGCTGCCGCCGGTGAGAATGATCTGCGCCATCTCAACTGCCGCCAGCGCCACCACAAACGCCACCACCATATAGAAAAAACGTAATATCTTGCGGTAGTTATGCGGGGAAACGGTTTTAAAGCGAATACTCCACACCATGCCGATAATGATGACGATGTAAACAAACAGCATCGTCGAGGTGACATATTTGCTGGCATCCAGCGACTGACCGAACAGGTAGTTAAACGCCGTCAGCCCCGCCCCCACGCCCAGCGCAATCATCAATTTTTTAATGCTGATGCGCTCAATGAACAACAACAGCAAAACGGGTAAAAAGGTGACGATGGTGATGGGGAAGCTTTCGCCCAGTTGGGCAATTTTGACGTTGACCAGCAGGTAGATCAGCGGCAGTAGCAGGTAACTACAGATTCTGATAGAACGAGACATACTCCTCCAGCATCTGTTGTCCGCTGTATGCGGTGCGGCTACGCTCGCAAAAGGCCTCCAGCGAGGCGCCAAATACGGCCTGGGCAATGTCGGATTTGCTCATCTGCACCAGGTTAAGCACCTCGTCTTCACTGAACGTTCGCCCGCCCGATTTTGCCAGCACCTCCTGCGCCGCGTCGCTGTGCGTGGCGATCACCGGCACGCCGATAGATAACGCTTCACACAAAATCAGCGGGTAATTATCGACCCGGGAACTGAACACCAGCGCATCCATCTGGTTAAGGGCGCTCATCAGCTTGCGCTTATCGGTTTCAAAGCCGTGATTCACCACGTTCTCACCGTCGAAGGGGGAAAACTTACCGAAGGTGTGCAGCTCAATGTTGTTGCCTGCCGCCATCATGTCGCGCACCAGCTGTTGGTTTGTTTTGCCGTCATAGCGCAGATCGTGCGCCACCACGGCAATTTTCGGTTTGCCCTGGCGCTCGCTCACCGGTGACAGTTCGGACAGAATCGCTTCGGTCGCCACATCAATGCCATTATTGATAATGCGACAACGCCCTGCCCCGTACAGGCTGTTAAACGCCTCCGCCACATGCTGGCTGGGTGAGATAAACTGACAGCCCAGCGAGAGCATCTGTTGAAACAGCTGCCGCTTGCCCATCACCAGCTGGTGCGCTCTGTCCACTTTTACCGGCGGATAATTGGTCAGCGTCGGGCATTTCTGACAGCCGCTTTTCCAGCCTTCACAGCCGTCGGTAAAGGCACAGCGTCCGGTCACGCTCCAGTGATCGTGCAGCGTCCAGACCAGCCTCACGTCCGGCTTGTGGTTTTTCACCTTCTCGCAGAAAGCGACAACCTCCGCCAGATTCAGCCAGTAGCTGTGCAGCACATGAAAATGCAGCACCAGCGGGCCGGGTGTCCGGGTCACTTTGCGGTACAGATTATCGAGATTGCCAAAAAGGTCGCGGTTAAACAGACGAAACAGCGCGATATTGGCGACCGATGTCAGACGCGGCGTCTGTTTAATCACATGCGGGTAGTTGCTGTGGCTGACGCTTTTCTTCCCGCCTTTGCCGTAGCCATAGACAAAGTGCGAGGTCAGGCCTTTTTGTAGCGCGCGCAGGTGCAGGTCTAATGCCACGCCCGCCGCGCCGCCTTCCGCCAGTCGAACATTAAATTGCAGAATATTCATTTAATTACCTTCACTCGCGCCTTCTCTCCCACTACCAGCGCGTTATCGGGAACCGTGTCGAGCACCACGCTGCCCGCCCCGATAGTCACGTTATTGCCGATGGTGATATCCCCCAGCAAAATGACGTTAGCGCCCAGCTCAACGCCGTTACCAATGACCGGGCACGCCAGGCTGTCGCCGCCCCGGTTGCCGATGGTGACGCCATGACGCACAGTGAAGTCGTCGCCCGCGACGACATGCTTATTGATCACGACGGCATAACCGTGATGGATGGTGAAGCGTCGGCCGATGGTTGCGGCGGCCTGAATTTCGTAACCAAACAGGCATTCGGTCATCAGGCGGTACAGCACCAGCACCGGCACGGCCCACAGGTTATTCAGCACATTTTTTTTGCGCCAGACGGAACAAAAATGGGCGACGCGGTAGGCCAGCACCATGCAGCACGGGCGCAGACTCCAGCTGTTTGCGCGTAGATCCTCCAGCATCCTTAACGCCCCCGCAGTCCGTCAGCCAGGCGTTTGCCGTTACGCACAGAAAACAGCGTCAGCAACGTGCGCCAGGTCATTCGCTTATTGCGGATCTGGTACAGCGTAAACAGCTGATACTTTTTGCTGGCGCGGTCGAATTTGTCTTTATGCTTGCGGTAGAAATGAAAGTAGCCGGAGAATTTTTTCGGCGAGGAGGTGATCTGCATTTCACCGTGATTGATGTGCAGAATCTGCGTCGCCTCTTCCACTTTCCACGGTTCGCCGTACTCAACCACCATACGCAGGAAAATATCGTAGTCCTGCGCGGCTTTCAGTTCGGTATCAAACAGGCACTCTTTAAAGCGCCAGGCCCAGGTAAAGACCTGATTGCCAATGATATTGCGTTTATAAAAAAGACGGCGTGAGTACGGCGATTTCGGGTACAACGGCAGACTGGCCGGCTGCGAGTAAACCTCGCCTTCGCAGACATAGTCATTGGCGTATAAAAACGCGTGCGTTACCAGCTGATGCTTATGTTCAAGGAACACGCTCAGACGGTTCGGCGTCCATTCATCATCATCATCGATCCCGGTGATGTACTGCCCTTTTGCCTGCATAATGGCCTGATTACGCACCGCGCAGGCGCCGGAATTAATCGCATTGTGGGTGTAGCGCACGCGCGGGTCGTTTAACCCTTCAACAAACTGCTGCAACTGCTCATACGATGAGGAGCAGTCATCCACAATGATCATTTCCCAGTGGGTATAGTCCTGGCGCAGCACCGATTTAATCGCGCGAATCGCCAGTTGCTGCCGATTCCAGGTTGGCATGTAGATCGAAATCAGTGGGTTGTCTATTGTCATTCTCATTCCCCGGATAGTGTCGGATGGCGGTGTAAACACCTTATCCGGCCTACAGTCACCAGCAATTTTGTCGGCCCTGTAGGCCTGATAAGCGCAGCGTCATCAGGCGACTTATTATTTTGAATCCGACTTGTATTCGTACTCGTAGTAACCGTAATCCTGATAACCGGTCGCCCGTCGGAAGATGGAGTTGAGGATTACGCCTTTTACCGGAATACCGTTCTGCTCAAAGCGGCTCAGGCTGGTTTCCACCTCTTTTAATGTGTTAACGGCGTAACGCGCCACCATCAGCGTGGTGCCGACATGCCGTCCGACGATCGCCGCATCGGTCACCGCCAGAATCGGCGGCGTATCGATTAAGACCAGGTCATAGTGCGCGCTGGCCCAGGCAATCAGTTCGCCAAAGCGCTCGCTCATCAGCAGTTCCGACGGGTTAGGCGGCACCTGTCCGCGCGGCACCAGATCGAAATGCGGAATGGAAGTGGGTTTAGCGCAGGAGGCGATATCCCCTTTGCCCACCAGAATGTCGGACAGACCATTCACGTTGTTGGTGCCCAGCAGCTCGTGGGTATAGCCTTTACGCATATCGCAGTCGATCAGCAGCACGCGTTTGTTGGTCTGGCTGATGACCGCCGCCAGGTTGGCGCAGACAAAGGTTTTGCCGATAGACGGGCTGACCCCGGTCAACATCAGCACATTGTTTTGCGCCTGCATCATGGCGAAATGCAGACTGGTACGCAGGCTACGCACCGCTTCAATCGCCAGATCGGTTGGATTCCCCACCGCCAGCAACTGGCTCTGTTTGTAGCGCTTAACGCCCTTAATCGTTTTGACGTTATCGCGCGCTTTCTGCCACTCCGACAGCGGAATGCTGGCATAGACGCTGATGCCGTGTTCTTCGAGCACCTGCGGACTTTCAATCCCACGGTTAAACAACGAACGCAGCAACACGCCGACGATAGAGAGCATCAGGCCAAGAATAATGCTGCCAAGAATAATCAGCGCTTTTTTCGGCTTCAGCACGCCCGGCTGGGCAATCGCCGGGTCAACAATACGCACATCCCCGACGGTGCTGGCCTCGGTGATCTTCAGCTCCTGCTGCTTGTTCAGCAGTTGCATATAAACCTGCTGACCGGATTCGACGTCGCGCGTCAGACGCACAATTTCCTGCTGCGTTTTCGGCATTGCCGTCACGCGCCCGTTCAGTTTGGCTTTTTCATCTTCCAGCGCTTTACGTTTTTCCAGCAGCGTACGGTAAGCCGGATGCGCTTTAGTAAACAGCTTGGAGATTTCCGCCTCTTTGAAGGTCAGTTCGTTAAGCTGGGCGTCGATATTCACCATCGAATCCAGCACCGCCTTGGCCTCCAGCGGTAAGTCCACGGAGTCTTTATCCTGACGGAAGGCGTTGAGTTTGTTTTCCGCGACGTCCAGGCGACTGCGCACTTCCGGCAACTGTTTCGCCAGGAACGCCAGGCTTTTCGCCGCTTCCGCAGATTTCCGCTCAACGTTCTGTTCGAGATAGTTGCGGGTGATGCTGTTGAGAATATCGCGGATCTGATCCTTGTCTTCACCGGTAAAGGCCAGGCTCAATACGCCGGTATCTTTGCCGTTTTCCGTCACGGTCAGGTTGTTTTGCAGATTGTTGATCATCCCAAGCGTGGAGAATTTAGTGACGGTAAATTCACTGTCCGGGCGGGCATGGATAGCGCTCACCATCATCGTCACGCCATCTTTACTCAGCAGTTGCCCGGCCTGACCGCGCGCGCTAAAGCCGCCGTCGCTGGTCAGTTCGTAGGTTTTGTCACTCAGCACGTTAAGCGTGAAAACCTGCTCGCCCATCGCTTTTGGACGGGTGAACGTTGTCACTTTCACCGTCTCATTCTGCCGCCCCATCAGGCGCTCCCAGCCTGCGCCAAACAGCGGGAAGGTGTTTTTGGTGACGGAGATATCCAGGTCGAGATCGTCAACGGTTTTCCCCAGAACCAGACGCGACTGAATCAGCTGAATTTCCGCTTCTGATGCCGGCGGTTTATTGGCCAGCGCAGAGCCAATATCCTGCACCAGCGAGTTACCGGTATTTTGCTCGATTTGCACCAGCGCGTCGGCGCTGTAAATCGGCGTGGCGAATAGCGTGTAAATCACCGCGCACAGCGCAAATACCGCCGTAATGCCAAGCACCCACCAGCGCGCTTCAATGACGGTTCCCACCAGACGACCGATATCGATTTCATCACTGCCCGTTACCGGAGCGGCAAGCTGTTTTACTTTTTCTGTCATTGTTATACCTGCTCTGCGTTCAATGCCTGCGCCCATTGGCGAGCAGACCTTTCAAGTAATGTGTACACCGCTTCAAACGCCTCGCGACTTTTGCGATACGGGTCGGGTATTTCACGCTCGCTGTCCCAGTGGCCGAACAACATCACTTTCCCGCGCATCTCTGGCGCCATCTCGCACAGTCTGGCGATATGGCGTTTTTCCATCGCCAGAATCAGGTCATAATCCCGGCACATACGCCCGGAGATCTGGCGGGCGCAATGACCTTCAAGAGAGAGGTTATGCGCCGCCGCCACGCTGACCGCCGACCGGTCGGCGCCCCTTCCCACCAGCGCGCCCAGCCCGGCAGACTCCACCGTTAACGACGGGTGATAACTTTTCAGCAAGCGCTCTGCCGTCGGGGAACGGCAAATGTTCCCCACGCAAACAACTAAGATTTTGTTAAACATGACGTTTACCAGTTATGAATGTCGCTGGCCGTATCCGTCATATAACGGACACCGCTGATGGTCGGCAGCAACTGATTGATCAGACGGTTCCAGCGCGCAACCGGTGCGGTCGTGACGTACACCACATCGTAAGGTTGCAGTCGGAACTCCGTCGCCATCACCAGAGAGGTGGCATCAGACATATCAAGCTGATAAATATTGGCGATCTTGCCATTGCGTCCGCCCTCGCCTTTCAGCGGTCGAATCACGAAGATGCCGCTGGCATTGGAGGTGGTCAGGTCGATACCTTCCGCCGTACCCAATGCTTCGGTGAGCGTCATACCGCTGAAGTCCATTTTGAGGGTGCTCTGTTTCTTCACTTCACCCATCACGAAGACTTTCAGATCGTCATTACGCGGTACAAACAGGATGTCTCCAGGGTAGAGCAACCGATTCTGGCTGAGATCGCCGTTTTGCATCAGCGCCTGCAAAGAAATTCGCTGCTCCTGGCCATTGTGCGTCAGCACGACGTTGCGCCAGTCGGCGTTTTCGGTCAGGCCGCCTGCGGCGTTGATGGCATCAAGAACGGTGAGCGGCACGTTGGTGATCGCCTGCTGGCCGGATTTATTCACCTGCCCGGAGACATACGCCTTCTGCGAGCGGAAAGCGGCGATATTAACGTCCACCTGCGGGTCAGCAATGTACTTCGCTAAGCGCCCGGTAATATCACTGCGAATTTCACCCAGCGTTTTGCCCACCACAGTCACTTTGCCGATGTAGGGATAAAACATGGTGCCATCGGGTTGAACCCAGTTGCCGGTATCACTGGAGCTGCGGTACTGCCCGGCGGGTGTGGTCAGTTCCGGGTGATCCCAGACCGTCACATTCAAAACATCGCCTGGGCCGACGCGGTACTGGTAGCTTGAGATCTCCTGGTCCAGTGACATATTGGGCTGCGCCACATTTGGACGTGGTCGTAATTGCTCCACCAGGCGCGGCGTCAACGGATAGACATTCACCATACGGTCGAGATCAAAATCAGCGTCTTGCTGTTTGATCACGTCTTTACCCATCGTAGACATATTGCTGCCCGGAAGTACTGTGCAACCACTTATCAAGGTTACCGACACCAATAATGGCATCAATTTCATTTTGGATTTCATCATTGATTATTTATCACTTTGGCAGAGTAATTATCCCGTGCAATTTAAATAGCGACTTCGCCTGTACACATTTACATTGCAGTTAATTGAAAAGAAATTTAACTGGCATCAGTCCTAAAAAATTTGGATTCATCCGTAGGCTATTGACAGAATAATTCAGACTTGTCACCAGGTTATCAGACACGCTACCGCCCTTGGCTTTTTAGCTACCAATACACTGATTAATTTAGGTTTTTATAATCCTCTTTATTTCCTCTTCTTCGCGACAGAGAAACATCACAGGAAATAAGAAAGTTACTCAGTAATGGCCTGCTTGACGGCGACAGGATATTTTTGTTGCCCACCATTAATGCTGCAAGAATTGTTGCAGTTAACGTAATAGCAGGCAAGGTAACAAGCCTGTACTTCACCCTTTTTAAGATTAATATTAAGCGTGGCGAAATTATAATTTTAGGATTTTATTGATGTTGACAAATTCTATATTTAACGCCCAACCTGCGATATTTCCGAAATATGTCCACATTAAAAAAATCGTACCATATGGAAATTTTATGGTTATTTTTCCGCCACATTTTCAGCATAAAAGCCTGATATAAAAGAAAGAGAAATGACGTTATGTCATTGCATTTTGCGCCAGCTTTATCCATGATCGAATTGTGACAACTGTCATATAACGAAAGGTATTATTCTCACTATGGAATGGATTGCCGATCCATCAATCTGGGCCGGACTCGTCACGCTTATCGTCATCGAGTTAGTCCTCGGCATTGATAACCTGGTCTTTATTGCCATCCTCGCTGAAAAACTGCCGCCTGCGCAGCGCGATCGTGCGCGCATTACCGGGCTGCTGTTAGCGATGATCATGCGCCTGCTGTTGCTGGCGTCTATCTCGTGGCTGGTCACGCTGACGAAGCCTCTCTTCAGCATACGCGACCTGAGCTTCAGCGCCCGGGATCTGATTATGCTGTTTGGCGGTTTCTTCCTGCTCTTTAAAGCCACGATGGAGCTCAACGAGCGGCTGGAGGGGAAAGACAGCGATAACCCCACCCAACGCAAAGGGGCGAAATTCTGGGGCGTGGTGGCGCAAATTGTGGTGCTGGACGCCATCTTCTCCCTCGACTCGGTCATTACCGCCGTGGGGATGGTCGAACACCTTGCGGTGATGATGGCGGCGGTGATTATCGCCATCAGCCTGATGCTGCTGGCCAGTAAATCCCTGACCCGGTTTGTGAACAGCCACCCAACCATCGTGATCCTCTGCCTCAGCTTCCTGCTGATGATCGGCTTCAGCCTGGTGGCGGAAGGGTTTGGCTTCCATATTCCGAAAGGTTATCTGTATGCCGCGATCGGCTTCTCGGTGATGATTGAAGCGCTGAACCAACTGGCGATCTTCAACCGTCGTCGCTTCTTATCCGCCAACCATACGTTGCGCCAGCGCACCACCGAAGCGGTGATGCGTTTGCTCAGCGGGAAAAAGGAGGATGCCGAGCTGGATGCTGACACCTCCGCTATGCTGGCGGATCATGACGACAGCCAGATTTTCAACCCGCAAGAGCGGCAGATGATTGAGCGGGTGCTGAACCTCAACCAGCGCACCGTCAGCAGTATCATGACCTCGCGCCATGATATTGAGCACATCGATCTCGACGCGCCTGAAGAGGAAATTCGCGCCCTGCTGGAAAAAAACCAGCATACGCGTCTGGTAGTAACCGGAGAGGACGAACAGGAAGAGTTGCTTGGCGTGGTGCATGTCATCGACCTGCTACAGCAATCGCTGCGCGGCGATCCCCTCGATCTGCGGGCGTTGATCCGTCAACCGCTGGTGTTTCCTGAAACGCTGCCGCTGCTTCCGGCGCTGGAGCAGTTCCGTAACGCCCGTACGCATTTTGCTTTTGTCGTGGATGAGTTTGGTTCCGTTGAAGGGATCGTAACCCTGAGCGACGTCATGGAAACCATCGCCGGTAATCTGCCAAACGAAGTGGAAGAGATCGACGCCCGTCACGATATTCAGAAAAACCCGGACGGCTCCTGGACCGCCAACGGCCATATGCCGCTGGAAGATCTGGTGCAGTACGTTCCGCTGCCGCTGGATGAGAAACGCGAGTACCACACCATCGCGGGGTTGTTGATGGAATACCTGCAACGCGTGCCGAAAACCGGAGAAGAGGTTCAGGTGGGAGATTACCTGTTGAAAACCTTGCAGGTTGAGAGTCACCGCGTACAGAAAGTGCAGATTATTCCGTTACGTAGCGATGACGAGTTAGATTACGAGGTGTAAGGCTGAACGGCATGCCGGGTGGCGGCTGACGCCTTATCCGGCCTACGGTTGTGTCGTTGTAGGCCTGATAAGCGCAGCGCCATCAGGCGTAGGGTGTTGCCGGATGGCGGCGTAAACGCCTTATCCGGCCTACACATGCTGTCTGTTTTCACAGCCGGCATTCAGATTCGCTTACAGCTTATCCAGCAGCTTCTTCACGTCTTTACCGTTGCGGGTCTCTTTATTACGATCCGCCCAGTCGCTCAGACGACGTTTTGCTTCATCCTGCAAATGCTTACGCAGAATCTGGTCAACCTGGAGATTGTAATTCAGCGCCTGCCACTTACCGTATACGCGCAGCGGAACCGGCGTCTCTTTCAGGAAATCAATCAGCTTGCTTTCACCTGTCCAGCCGCCCAGCACGCGCACGTTAAACTGCGTGTCGCAGGTCTGCTCAACAAGATTCAACGCGCCATTACCGGAAACCGCCAGTATTGCAGACTGCCCTTCCATGCTGCCCAGCGTGAGCTTACCGTTATCCAGCGCCAGGTCGGTGACAAAGCGATCCAGACGGGTCGCGTTATCAAAATTCTGCTGCGATTGCTGCACATCGCCACCGCTACGCGTTACCGCCTGCTGCACCAGTTGCTGGAAGTTCATCCCTTCCATACGCGTGTCGCGCATTTCAACATGCGCCTGCCCTTGCCAGCTGTGACGAAACGCCTGGGCGTCAATATCCGCGCCGGAAAAATCGCCCGCCAGCGACATTTTGCCGGTCAGCGCGATGGGATAGTCAAACGCGTTCAGAATCGTGCCAATTTCCACATCTTCAAGGCGCGGCTGGAACACGGCGCGCGGATTTGCCGCTCTCGCGTCCAGCGTACCGGGCAGAGAAATCTCACCGCCGTCGAGTTTCCCCTGCAACTCGACGACATTCAGCAAACCGGCCTGATTCGTCATTTTCGCCGACACGCCGGTAAACGCCATGCCACGCCACTGCGCGTTATCCGCCCGCAGAGAGAGGGCCGCAGAAAACCCTTTTAGCCCTTGGTAAGCGGGTTCATCAACGCGGGATGCGATAACCGGCCGCGGCCGCGTCGACTGCTGCCCCGTTTGCGCCACGTTTTTGGATGTGCTTGCCACGTCATTTCGCGGAAGAAGGTTATCCAGATTCAGCTTGCCAAATTGCAGATCGATCGCCCATTCCGGCTCATCGCTCAGCGTCACCTGAGCCTGTCCGGTCAGGGTGCTGTCGTTGGCGCTTAAACTGAGCTGACTGAAAGAGAGCCTTTTTTGCCCTTCCTGCCACTGCGCCTGTAATTGCCCCTGGCCCTGAATACCCTGTTTCGGTAAATCGGCCCCCTGCAACTGCCAGTTGAGCTGCTCGATACCGGCCGTTAGGTTGTGCGGATAGTCAGACGCATCGACCGTTCCGTTGAAGGAGAGCGAGAGATCGCGCTGGTCGCGGTTCACCCGCCCGGAAAAATCAAACGTCCCGCGATGCTGTTCATCCTGCTCCATTTGCAGGCGAATATCGCGAACCGTAATTTGCTCGTCGTCTTCATGCTGGAACACCAGCACGCTGTCAGCAACGCGTAAGCTGCTGATATCAAAAGACCAGCCACGGTCTTCCGGGACATCCGGCAGCGTATTGTCTTTTGGCGCAACAGGCGCGTCTTCCCGGCGCGCCGCTTCCGTCTGCGGCGTCAACTGGATGACCGCGCCTTTGAGCATCACCTGTTCAACCTTCAACTGATGACTAAGAAGCGGCCATAGCGCAACGTCCAGGCGCATATTGTCGGCCCGAACCAGGGGTTCGCTGGCGCCTTCCGCCGTCAACGCCATCCGTCCAGAGAGGATGCTGAGTTGAGGCCATACGTGCCAGCGCAGAGGGCCATCCAGTTGCAGTTGATATCCGCTACGCGCAGCGACCTGCTGCACCATATACGCGCGGAAATCATTCGGATTCACCAGCATCACCAACGCCGAGAAACCGGCCACCAGCACGACCAGGAGAATCATCAGCGTCGTCAGAAATCGTCTCATGCTATCCTCAGTGGAGCAGACTCAGTCTTTGTCAATCCGGCTGGCAACAGCGCCTTGCTGATCGCGGTATTTCGCATCCTGGCGACGGTTATAAGGGCGTGCGGCAGGGCCGGAGAGCGGCTCAAAGCTCAGGGCGCCAATCAGCATTCCCGGACGCAAGGCCAGCGGTAATTTCCCGGAGTTGTAGAACTCCAGAACGATGCAACCAGACCAGCCGGGATCGATACGGTGCGCGGTAACGTGCACCATCAGCCCAAGACGCGCCAGCGAGGAACGGCCATCCAGCCACCCCACGAGATCCGGCGGCAGCGTGACGGACTCAAAGGTCACGGCCAGCGCCAGCTCGCCCGGATGAAGATAAAACGCGTCGCCTTCATCCAGCACGATTTCATCGCTCATCACGCGATCCAGCGCGGCGCTGACCTCATCCTTCGGGCCGCTTAAATCAATAAACGCAGCCGTGTGGCCACGAAATGTACGAAATTTATTGCCAAGGCGCACATCCACCGTCGCGCCATTAATACGCTCAACAGGAGGACGCGGGTTGATCGACAAGCGGCCTTCATCCAGCCAGGCTTCAATATCTCGGTCACACAAACGCATGGCACTTTCTCCTTTCGTGCATCAGGCCCTTAACGTTCAACGCGTCAAGGGCGAACCAGGTTATCACTGAACGGTACACAATTCGCTGGGCTTATTCAAAGAACTGACTGATTTTCGCTTTCAGAATATCAATCGCAATGCGGTTCTTACCGCCGCGCGGTACGATAATATCGGCGTATTGCTTGGAAGGTTCAATAAATTGCAGGAACATCGGGCGTACGGTTTTCTGGTACTGCGCCATCACCGAATCCATTGAACGCCCACGCTCGTTGACGTCGCGCTTAATACGGCGCATCAGGCAGATATCCAGCGGGGTATCGACAAAAATAGAGAAGTTCATCTCTTCACGCAAACGCGCGTCCGTCAGCAGCAAAATCCCTTCGAGAATAATGACTTTTTTGGGCTCGACGCGAACGGTTTCCTGCATGCGGGTATGTTCAACATAGCTGTATACGGGCAATTCAATCGCCGAACCGCGCTTGAGCGCTTGCAGATGCTGGAACAGCAAACTGTGATCCATCGCATTAGGATGGTCGTAGTTGGTTTTTACACGCTCTTCCATCGACAGATGGCTTTGATCTTTGTAATAGCTGTCTTCGGGAATAACGCCGATATGTTCATCACCCACTTGTTCACGCAATTCGCGATAAAGGGTACTGGCAATAAGACTCTTGCCGGAAGCCGATGCGCCAGCAATACCGATAATGACGCACTGATGAGACTGAACAGTCATAAATTTAGCGACCTGATTAACCTGGATGTTAGGGAGGGCGACGCCGAAGCGTCAAACGCGGCAATTATAGGGATTTCAGCGGCACGATACCAGTCGAGATAACAGAACGCTAAATTGCCGTCCATCTCTCCTTGTCGCAAATTAAAATGCTTATTTTTAAAGCAGCTGCCGGATTTATTCGTTTATGCCGGAATTAATCCCCCGGAGATGTCAAATTATGAGCCGCTGACGTATAAATCGTAAATTGTTTGTACTAGCATGATCCTGAATGAAAACTGACGCGTCCGGGCCCTCCGCGACGGCAAGGGCTATTCGGATAACGTGGTAATGAGTAAACAAACCCAACATGTTTTAGTTACCTTGCCTCACCCTCTACTGCGTCTCGTCAGTTTAGGTCTGCTCACCTTTATCTTTACACTCTTCTCGCTGGAACTGTCGCGTTTCGATACGCCGCTGGCGCCGCTGTGGTTCCCGACGTCAATCATGATGGTCGGTTTTTATCGCCACGCAGGACGGATGTGGCCGGGGATCGCACTGGTCTGTTCCCTCGGCAGCATAAGTGCGTCACTCGTTTTTTCTCCTGCCGGTTCGCTGAATTTTGGCTGGATGGCGATCAATATTATTGAAGCGGTGGTCGGCGCAATCCTGTTACGTAAGCTACTGCCCTGGTATAACCCCTTACAAAATCTGAATGACTGGCTCCGCCTGGCGACGGGCAGCGCGGTGATTCCACCGCTACTGGGAGGCGCGCTGCTCTGGCTGCTGATGCCCGAAGGGACGCCAGTAAAAACATTTTTGATTTGGATTCTGTCCGAGTCTATCGGCGCGCTGGCGCTGGTGCCATTAGGCTTGCTGTTTAAACCGCGCTACCTGCTTCGCCATCGCGATCCCCGTTTACTGCTTGAAACGCTGCTTACGCTGACGATAACGCTGGGGCTAAGCTGGCTCTCTATGCTGTACGTCCCGTGGCCTTTCACCTGTATTATTGTTCTGCTGATGTGGAGCGCGATACGTCTGCCGCGTATGGAAGCGTTTCTGATCTTCCTCGCCACCGTCATGATGACGTCGCTGATGCTGGCATCCGACCCGGCGCTGCTGTCAACGCCCAAAACATACGCCATGATGAACGTTCCCTGGCTGCCGCTTTTAATGATCCTGCTGCCCGTCAACATCATGACAATGGTGATGTACGCGTTTCGGGCGGAACAAAAAAATATCACGGAAAGCGAATTACGCTTTCGTAACGCGATGGAATATTCCGCGATCGGCATGGCGTTAGTGGGTACCGAAGGCCAATGGCTACAGGCCAACAAGGCATTGTGTCAGTTTCTTGGTTACAGCCAGGATGAACTGCGCGCCCTCACCTTTCAACAGCTCACCTGGCCTGAGGATCTGCATAACGACCTTGAACAGCTGAATATGCTGGTGCGCGGCGATATCAACAGCTATTCCATGGAGAAACGCTATTACACCCGCGACGGCGATGTGGTCTGGGCATTACTGGCCGTTTCACTGGTTCGCCATAGCGACAACACCCCGCTCTATTTCATTGCGCAAATTGAAGATATCAACGACCTGAAACATACCGAACGGGTAAACAAGCGCTTGATGGAGCGGATTACGCTGGCGAACGAAGCGGGCGGTATCGGCATCTGGGAATGGGAACTGCGGCCTGACGTGATCAGTTGGGATAAGCGCATGTTTGAGCTGTATGAGGTTCCGCCGCATATCAAACCCACCTGGCAACTCTGGCACGACTGCCTGTTGCCGGAAGACCGCGCGCCGACGGAAAAGATCATCCGCGAGTCTCTGGCGGCGCGTCTCCCCTTTAAGCTCGAATTCAGGATTGGCGTAAAAGATGGCATCCGGCATATCCGCGCCCTGGCGAACCGGGTGCTGGATAAAGACGGCGACGTGGAACGCCTGCTTGGCATCAACATGGACATGACCGAAGTCAAGCAGCTTAACGAGGCGCTGTATCAGGAAAAAGAGCGCCTGCACATTACGCTGGACTCCATCGGGGAAGCGGTTGTCTGTATTGACGTCGATATGAACGTAACCTTTATGAACCCTGTCGCCGAGAAGATGAGCGGCTGGCAGCAGGAGCATGCGATCGGCATCCCGCTGCTGACGGTATTGCGCATCACTTTTGGCGATAACGGCCCGCTGATGGAAAATATCTATAGCGCGGATATGTCGCGTTCCGCCATTGAGCAGGATGTGGTGCTTCACTGTCGCAACGGCGGTCGCTACGACATTCATTACAGCATTACGCCGCTCAGTACACTGGATGGCGGGAATATCGGCTCCGTACTGGTCATTCAGGACGTCACGGAATCGCGGAAAATGCTGCGCCAGCTCAGCTACAGCGCCTCTCATGACGCCCTCACCCACCTGGCTAACCGGGTCAGTTTTGAAGGCCATCTGAAAGAAATCCTGCTTACGGTACGCGATACGCGCCAGCATCATGCGCTGGTCTTTATTGATCTTGACCGCTTTAAAGCCGTTAACGACAGCGCCGGGCATGCCGCAGGCGATGCGCTGCTTCGCGAACTGGCCGCCTTAATGCTCAGTATGCTGCGTTCCAGCGATATGCTGGCCCGCCTGGGCGGGGACGAATTTGGCCTCCTGCTGCCGGATTGCAATATCGACAGCGCGCGCTTTATTTCTACGCGGATCGTCAACGCGATTAATGAATACCGCTTTACGTGGGAAGACCGTGAACACCCCATTGGCGCCAGCGCCGGGATCACGCTAATCAATAACGCCAATCGCCTTGCGGCAGACGTGATGTCCCAGGCAGATATCGCCTGCTATGCCTCTAAAAACAACGGTCGGGGACGTGTCACCGTGTACGAAGCGCAGCAGGAACAGTCGCACAGCGAGCGGGAAGTCACGTCTCAGGATGAACAATGGCGCATAATCAAAGATAACCCTCTATTGATGATCGCCCGTGGGGTCGCGTCGCCGCGCATCCCTGAAACGTGCGGTTTTTGGCTGATCTCGCTGCGGCTGTGGACCAGCGACGGCGAAATCATGGAGGAGCAGGCATTCCGCGCAGGGCTAACCGATCCCGAACTCAGCCACGCGCTCGATCGTCGCGTGTTTCAGACATTTTTCCAGCACGCGGCATCCACCGTCGCCAGTAAGGGGGTGAGCATCGCCCTGCCGCTTTCCGCCGCCGGACTCAGCCGCGCAACATTCATTGATGAGCTGCTCGAACAGCTGGAGCGCAGCCCACTTCCGCCGCGCTTATTGCATCTGGTTATCCCGGCACATGTCCTGATGCAAGAGTCCGATAAGGCCATACCCGCGATACAGATACTGCGTCAGGCGGGCTGTCGCATTGTTCTCAGCCAGGTCAACCGTGACCTGGCGCTTTTCGATTGCTTAAGCGCCCACATGGCTGACTACCTGTTGCTTGATAGCGAACTCTGCGCCAGCCTTCACGGTAATTTAATGGATGAAATGCTGGTATCGATTATTCAGAGCCATGCGCAGCGGCTGGGCGTCAGAACCATTGCCGGCCCGGTACAAATGCCGCTGATCATGGATGCGCTTTCCGGTATTGGCATCGATCTGATTTACGGCGACGTCATTGCCGATGCCCAGCCGCTGGATCTGTTACTGAACACCAGTTATTTCGCCATCAACTGACGGCTGCCAGCCATCCGTATACCAGATATGCAGCAACGCGTAGGAACGCCAGGGTTTCCAGCGCTCCGCATAACGGCGGATTTGCGCGGGCGTCATTCCCGAAAACCGCTGTTTAATCAGATAATCATCCGGCAAAAAGATATCTTTCGCCTGCCAGCCGCGCAGCGCGAAGTAGTTGGCCGTCCAGCGCCCAATCCCAGGAAAGGTTTGCAGGTTTTTCACCCCCAGCGCAATATCCGGCGGCGCGGACGTCTCTAACGTTCCATCCAGCGTCGCACGCGCCAGATGGATCAGCGCTTCCGCGCGTTTCAGCGGCATCCCCAGTGCTTTAAGCGCGAATGGGTCCGCCGCCGCCAGCGTTTGCGGCGTGGGGAAACAGACATACTCCGGCGCGTCGGCAAGCACATCGCCATAACGACGGGCGACTTTCGCCGTCAGCTTTGCCGCCATCGCCACGCTGACCAGTTGCCCGAGTATCGCCCTTACGCCCTGTTCGAAGGCATCCACCGAGCCTGGCAGACGCAATCCCGGTCGCGCAGCCCCCAGACTGCCGAGCGCATCGGCAATCTGATCGGGGTTACAGCGCAGATCGAACAGGCGTTCAATTTTTGCCAGACATTCTTCGGCGACGGGCAACAAGCCCGCGCTCAGGGTTACGCGCAGCGTATGCGTCTGGTGCTCCGGTACAACGGCGATCAGTCCCCGATGTTCTCCCGTCGCCAGACTGCGAACGTAACGCGCGGGCTCAACCGTTTCGACGCCGCTCACCGCACGCGCGGCGAGAAAACCCAACATCCAGGACCAGTCATAAGGCGGCTGCCAGCTTAGGATATACATTGCAACTCCTGTTTTTATTCTCCTTCAGCATAAACGCTATTCAAACGCCGCGCCTTGCTTTCATATTCCAGTTGTCGGGATTACAACATTTCGTTAAAGTCACGCCCCTTCTTCACTGGCATGGGGATTATTAAGGTGTTTATTGGTTTTGACTACGGCACGGCAAACTGTTCCGTTGCCGTCATGCGCGACGGGCAACCGCAGCTGCTAAAAATGGAAAATAACAGCACGCTGTTGCCCTCAATGCTTTGCGCCCCGACGCGTGAAGCCGTCAGCGAGTGGCTGTACCGCCATCACGCGGTTCCGGCGACGGATGACGAAACACAGGCGCTGTTGCGGCGCGCAATGCGCTACAACCGTGAAGAAGATATTGAGGTCGGCGCAGGCAGCGTGCAGTTCGGGCTGGCTTCGCTGAGCCACTACATTGACGACCCGGAAGAGGTTTACTTCGTTAAATCGCCAAAATCCTTCCTCGGCGCTAACGGCCTAAAACCGCAGCAGGTTGCGCTGTTTGAGGATCTGGTTTGCGCGATGATGTTGCACATCCGTCATATGGCGCAAACGCAGTTGCCGGAAAGCATCACGCAGGCGGTGATTGGTCGACCAATTAACTTTCAGGGGCTGGGTGGCGACGAGGCCAACCGCCAGGCGCAAGGCATTCTGGAGCGCGCGGCAAAACGCGCCGGTTTTCAGGATGTCGTCTTCCAGTTTGAACCGGTTGCGGCGGGTCTGGATTATGAAGCCACGTTGCAGGAAGAGAAACGCGTACTGGTGGTGGATATTGGCGGCGGGACGACCGACTGTTCATTGCTGCTGATGGGGCCGCAGTGGCATCAGCGCGCTGACCGCGCCTCCAGCCTGCTCGGGCACAGCGGCTGTCGCGTGGGCGGTAACGACCTGGACATCGCGCTGGCGTTTAAACACCTGATGCCGTTGCTGGGCATGGGCGGCGAAACCGAAAAAGGCATCGCATTGCCGGTTCTGCCGTGGTGGAACGCTGTCGCGATCAATGATGTTCCCGCACAAAGCGATTTCTACAGCAGCGCCAACGGTCGCCTGCTCAACGAGCTGGTTCGGGACGCCCGCGATGCGGATAAAGTCGCGCTGCTGCTTAAAGTCTGGCGTCAGCGCCTCAGCTATCGTCTGGTACGCAGCGCGGAAGAGAGCAAAATCGCCCTGTCCGGGCAGCCCGATATCCTCACCACGCTGCCGTTTATCAGCGATGAGCTGGCGACGTCTGTCAGTCAGCAGGGGCTGGAAGCAGCGCTGAGCCAGCCGCTGGCGCGTATACTGGAGCAGGTACAACTGGCGCTGGACAATGCGCAGGAAAAACCGGATGTCATCTATCTGACCGGCGGCAGCGCACGCTCACCGCTGATCAAAAACGCGTTGGCGGAGCAGTTGCCGGGCATTCCGATTGCTGGCGGCGATGACTTCGGTTCCGTCACCGCCGGTCTTGCGCGATGGGCGGACGTCGTATTTCGTTAACCGCCTCGCAAAGGCCGACGTCATTCAGACGAATCCAGACAGTGTTTCATAATTCCTCCATTTTTCTCCCGTTATGGATGACTAAACTAGTATCATTCCGCGAAACGTTTCAGGATGAGAAACTTATAACGATGAAAGGCAGTAAAAAATCCCGCTGGGTGATAGCAATCGTGGTCGTTGTGGCGGCCATTGCCGTGTACGGGTTCTGGCATAGTCGCAGCGAAACCCAGGGGAATGCGCCGGGCGCTAACGAACATGCGCAACGTCAGGCTGGCGCAGGACGTCGCGGCATGCGTTCCGGCCCGCTGGCGCCGGTTCAGGCGGCCACCGCAACGGAACAAGCCGTACCACGCTATCTGACCGGGCTGGGCACGATCGCTGCCGCCAATACCGTCACGGTACGCAGCCGCGTGGATGGTCAACTGATGGCGCTGCACTTCCAGGAAGGACAACAGGTCAAAGCGGGTGATCTGCTGGCGGAAATCGATCCCAGCCAGTTTAAAGTCGCCTTAGCGCAAGCGCAGGGGCAGCTCGCGAAAGACAAAGCCACGCTGGCGAATGCCCGTCGCGATTTAGCACGCTATCAACAGCTGGTGAAAACCAACCTTGTCTCCCGCCAAGAGCTGGACGCGCAACAGGCGCTGGTCAGCGAAACAGAAGGCACCATTAAGGCCGATGAAGCCAGCGTCGCCAGCGCGCAGTTGCAGCTTGACTGGAGCCGCATCACCGCACCGGTAGAGGGTCGCGTGGGGTTAAAACAGGTGGATGTCGGTAATCAAATTTCCAGCGGCGATACCACAGGCATTGTCGTTATCACCCAGACACACCCAATCGATCTTATTTTTACCTTGCCGGAAAGCGATATCGCCACCGTCGTACAGGCGCAAAAAACGGGTAAAACATTGACCGTTGAAGCCTGGGATCGCACTAACTCACAGAAATTAAGCGACGGCGTACTGCTCAGCCTGGACAACCAAATCGACGCCACGACCGGCACCATCAAAATCAAAGCCCGTTTTAACAACCAGGATGACGCGCTGTTCCCTAACCAGTTTGTTAACGCCCGCATGCTGGTCGATACGCAGCAAAACGCGGTGGTGATACCGACAGCGGCCGTGCAAATGGGTAACGAAGGCCACTTTGTCTGGGTACTAAACGATGAGAACAAAGTCAGCAAGCATCTGGTTAAACCGGGTATTCAGGACAGTCAGAAAGTGGTAATCAGCGCCGGGCTGTCGGCAGGCGATCGCGTAGTGACGGACGGGATCGATCGTCTGACGGATGGGGCGAAAGTCGAAGTGGTGGAAGCGCAAGCGCCTGCGGCGAAAGAAGATAAAGCCACGAATCGGGAATACGGTAAGAAAGGAGTGCGCTCCTGATGCAGGTGTTACCTCCGAGCAGCACAGGCGGCCCGTCGCGCCTGTTTATTATGCGCCCTGTCGCGACCACGCTGCTGATGGTGGCGATTTTACTCGCCGGGATTATCGGTTACCGCTTCCTGCCCGTCGCCGCGTTGCCGGAGGTGGACTACCCCACCATTCAGGTGGTAACGCTCTACCCCGGCGCCAGCCCGGATGTGATGACCTCTGCCGTCACCGCGCCGCTTGAACGCCAGTTCGGGCAAATGTCCGGCCTGAAACAGATGTCGTCGCAAAGTTCCGGCGGCGCATCGGTTGTAACGTTGCAGTTCCAGCTGACTCTGCCGCTGGATGTCGCCGAGCAGGAAGTACAGGCCGCCATTAACGCGGCCACAAACCTGCTGCCGAGCGATCTGCCTAACCCGCCGGTATACAGCAAAGTTAACCCGGCAGATCCACCGATCATGACGCTGGCCGTCACCTCAACCGCTATGCCCATGACGCAGGTGGAAGATATGGTGGAAACCCGGGTGGCGCAGAAAATTTCCCAGGTTTCCGGCGTAGGGCTGGTCACGCTGTCCGGCGGCCAACGCCCGGCCGTGCGTGTGAAGCTGAATGCGCAGGCGATTGCCGCGCTGGGGCTTACCAGCGAAACGGTTCGCGCCGCCATCACCAGCGCTAACGTCAACTCGGCGAAAGGGAGCCTTGATGGCCCAACTCGCGCGGTCACGCTCTCTGCTAACGATCAGATGCAGTCTGTCGATGAGTATCGCCAGTTAATCATCGCCTGGCAGAACGGCGCGCCGGTACGTCTGGGCGATGTGGCAACGGTCGAACAAGGCGCGGAAAACAGCTGGCTCGGCGCGTGGGCCAATAAAGAACAGGCCATTGTGATGAATGTGCAGCGCCAGCCCGGCGCCAACATTATCTCCACGGCGGACAGCATTCGTCAGATGCTGCCGCAGCTTACGGAAAGCCTGCCGAAATCGGTCAATGTCACCGTGCTGTCGGATCGCACCACCAACATTCGCGCTTCCGTTACCGACACCCAGTTCGAACTGATGCTGGCGATTGCGCTGGTGGTGATGATCATCTACCTGTTCCTGCGTAATGTCCCCGCCACAATCATTCCGGGCGTCGCCGTGCCGTTATCGCTGATCGGCACTTTTGCGGTAATGGTCTTTCTCGATTTCTCGATCAATAACCTGACGCTAATGGCGCTGACCATCGCCACCGGCTTCGTCGTGGACGACGCGATTGTGGTGATTGAGAACATTTCGCGTTACATCGAAAAAGGGGAAAAACCGCTGGCGGCGGCGCTTAAAGGCGCTGGCGAAATCGGCTTTACCATTATTTCATTAACCTTCTCGCTGATTGCGGTACTGATCCCGCTGTTATTCATGGGCGATATCGTCGGGCGTTTGTTCCGCGAATTTGCGGTCACGCTGGCGGTAGCGATCCTGATCTCCGCCGTCGTGTCGCTGACCCTGACGCCCATGATGTGCGCCCGGATGCTCAGCCAGGCGTCGCTGCGCAAGCAAAACCGCTTCTCCCGCGCGGCGGAAAAAATGTTTGATCGCGTCATTGAGAAATACGGTCAGTGGCTGGCAAAAGTGCTCAACCATCCGTGGCTGACGCTGAGCGTGGCGCTCGGCACCCTGCTTCTCAGCATCATGCTGTGGGTCTTTATCCCGAAAGGATTCTTCCCGGTGCAGGATAACGGCATTATTCAGGGCACATTGCAGGCTCCGCAATCCAGCTCGTTCGCCAGTATGGCCCAGCGCCAGCGCCAGGTGTCTGATGTGATTTTAAAAGACCCGGCGGTAGAAAGCCTGACCGCCTTTGTCGGCGTTGATGGCACCAACCCGGCGCTGAACAGCGCGCGTCTGCAAATTAACCTTAAACCGCTGAATGAACGTGACGATCGGGTACAGAAAGTCATCGCCCGCCTGCAACACGCCGTGGCGAAAGTGCCCGGCGTCGATCTCTACCTCCAGCCAACGCAGGATCTCACCATTGATACTCAGGTGAGCCGCACGCAGTACCAGTTTACGCTACAGGCCACCTCACTGGATGCGCTCAGCACCTGGGTGCCGCAACTGATGGAAAAACTCCAGCAGCTTCCGCAGCTTTCTGACGTCAGCAGCGACTGGCAGGACAAAGGTCTGGTGGCGTATGTGAACGTTGACCGCGACAGCGCCAGCCGTCTTGGCATCAGCATGGCGGATGTCGATAACGCCCTGTATAACGCCTTTGGCCAGCGCCTGATTTCGACCATCTACACCCAGGCGAATCAATATCGCGTCGTGCTGGAACATAACACCGACACCACGCCGGGGCTGGCGGCAATGGACACCATCCGTCTGACCAGCAGCGACGGCGGGATTGTGCCGCTTAGCGCCATCGCCAAAATCGAGCAGCGTTTCGCGCCGCTTTCCATTAATCACCTGGATCAGTTCCCGGTAACGACCTTCTCGTTTAACGTGCCGGATAATTATTCGCTCGGCGATGCGGTACAGGCCATTCTGGACACGGAGAAAACGGTCAACCTGCCAGTCGATATCACCACCCAGTTTCAGGGCAGCACGCTGGCCTTCCAGGCCGCGCTCGGCAGCACCGTCTGGCTGATCGTGGCGGCAGTGGTGGCGATGTATATCGTGCTTGGCGTGCTGTACGAAAGCTTTATCCACCCAATCACGATCCTCTCCACCCTGCCGACGGCGGGCGTCGGGGCGCTGCTGGCGCTCATGATTGCCGGTAGTGAACTGGACGTGATTGCCATCATCGGGATCATTTTGTTGATCGGTATTGTGAAGAAGAACGCCATCATGATGATCGACTTCGCCCTGGCCGCCGAGCGCGAGCAGGGAATGGCGCCGCGTGATGCGATTTTCCAGGCCTGTCTGCTGCGTTTTCGCCCGATTCTGATGACCACGCTGGCGGCACTGTTAGGCGCGCTGCCATTGATGTTAAGTACCGGCACAGGCGCGGAATTACGCCGCCCGTTAGGGATTGGCATGGTAGGCGGCCTGCTGGTCAGCCAGGTCTTAACCCTGTTCACCACGCCCGTCATCTATCTGCTGTTCGACCGCCTGTCGCTGTATGTGAAAAGCCGCTTCCCCCGCCAGGAAGAGGAGGCGTAAATGAAATTTTTCGCCCTTTTCATTTACCGCCCGGTGGCGACCATTTTAATCTCCATCGCCATTACGCTCTGCGGCGTGCTGGGTTTCCGGTTATTGCCGGTCGCCCCGCTGCCACAGGTGGATTTTCCGGTCATTATGGTGAGCGCATCGCTTCCGGGCGCTTCGCCGGAAACCATGGCGTCGTCGGTCGCCACGCCGCTGGAGCGTTCGCTCGGACGCATCGCGGGGGTCAGTGAGATGACCTCCAGCAGCTCGTTGGGCAGCACGCGAATTATTCTTCAGTTTAACTTTGACCGCGATATCAACGGCGCGGCGCGTGACGTACAGGCGGCAATTAATGCCGCACAGAGTCTGCTGCCCAGCGGGATGCCCAGCCGCCCGACCTACCGTAAAGCCAACCCGTCCGACGCGCCGATTATGATTCTGACGCTCACATCGGACACCTGGTCGCAGGGAGAGCTGTATGACTTCGCCTCAACGCAGCTGGCGCAGACAATCGCGCAAATTGACGGCGTCGGCGATGTGGATGTCGGCGGCAGTTCGCTGCCCGCCGTGCGCGTGGGGCTTAACCCGCAGGCGTTGTTTAATCAGGGCGTATCGCTGGATGACGTGCGCAGCGCCATCAGCAATGCCAACGTGCGTAAGCCGCAGGGCGCGATCGACGACAAGACTCATCGCTGGCAGGTTCAGACAAATGATGAACTGAAAACGGCGACGGAATACCAGCCGTTGATTATCCACTACAACAACGGCGCCGCCGTGCGTCTGGGCGATGTCGCCACGGTAACTGACTCGGTACAGGATGTGCGTAACGCCGGGATGACCAACGCCAAACCGGCGATTTTGCTGATGATTCGCAAGCTGCCGGAAGCCAATATCATCCAGACGGTAGACAGCATTCGCGAGAAGCTCCCGGAATTACAAACGCTGATTCCCGCCTCAATTGACCTGCAAATCGCTCAGGATCGTTCCCCGACGATTCGCGCCTCGCTGGAGGAAGTGGAGCAGACGCTGGTTATTTCCGTCGCGCTGGTCATTCTGGTGGTCTTTTTATTTCTGCGCTCCGGGCGCGCAACGTTGATTCCTGCCGTTGCGGTTCCCGTGTCGCTGATTGGCACCTTCGCCGCAATGTACCTGTGCGGTTTTAGCCTGAACAACCTGTCGCTGATGGCGCTGACTATCGCCACCGGGTTTGTCGTCGATGACGCCATTGTGGTGCTGGAAAATATCTCCCGCCATCTTGAAGCCGGCATGAAGCCCTTGCAGGCGGCGCTTCAGGGAACGCGTGAAGTTGGCTTTACGGTGCTCTCCATGAGCCTCTCCCTGGTGGCGGTATTCCTGCCGCTCTTGCTGATGGGGGGATTGCCCGGAAGATTATTACGCGAGTTTGCCGTCACCCTTTCGGTGGCGATCGGCATCTCGCTGCTCGTCTCGCTCACGCTAACCCCCATGATGTGCGGCTGGATGCTGAAGTCCAGCAAGCCTCGCGAGCAGACGCGAAGCCGCGGCTTTGGCCGTCTGCTGACTGGCCTGCAACAGGGGTACGGCACATCGCTGAAATGGGTGCTAAACCATACGCGGCTGGTGGGCGTCGTCTTGTTGGGCACCATTGCGCTGAATATCTGGCTCTATATTTCCATCCCCAAAACCTTCTTCCCCGAACAGGATACAGGCGTACTGATGGGCGGCATTCAGGCTGACCAGAGTATTTCGTTTCAGGCGATGCGCGGCAAACTTCAGGACTTTATGAAGATCATTCGCGACGATCCGGCGGTCGACAACGTGACCGGCTTCACCGGCGGTTCGCGGGTCAACAGCGGGATGATGTTTATTACGCTGAAATCACGCGGCGAGCGCCATGAAACGGCGCAGCAGGTTATCGACCGGCTGCGGGTCGCGCTGGCAAAAGAGCCGGGCGCAAACCTGTTTCTGATGGCGGTGCAGGATATCCGCGTCGGCGGGCGGCAGGCTAACGCCAGCTACCAGTATGCCCTGCTGTCTGATGATTTAAGCGCGCTGCGGGAATGGGAGCCGAAAATCCGTAAAGCGCTGGCGGCGCTCCCCCAACTGGCGGACGTTAACTCCGACCAGCAAGATAACGGCGCGGAGATGAACCTGATTTACGACCGCGAAACCATGTCCCGGCTGGGGATCGACGTGCAGGCCGCCAACAGTCTGCTGAATAATGCCTTCGGTCAACGGCAAATTTCCACCATCTATCAGCCGATGAACCAGTATAAGGTTGTGATGGAGGTTGACTCACGCTATACCCAGGACATCAGCGCGCTGGAGAAGATGTTCGTCATTAACAGCGACGGGAAGGCGATTCCGCTCTCTTATTTTGCAAAATGGCAGCCCGCCAATGCGCCGCTGTCAGTGAATCACCAGGGGTTGTCCGCCGCCTCGACTATCGCGTTTAACCTGCCTACGGGCACGTCGCTGTCCGAAGCGACGGAAGCCATCAACCGGGCGATGACACAGCTTGGCGTACCGTCAACGGTGCGCGGCAGTTTCGCCGGCACGGCACAGGTTTTCCAGGAGACGATGAATTCGCAGGTGATTCTGATCCTGGCGGCGATCGCGACGGTCTATATTGTGTTGGGGATATTGTATGAAAGTTATGTTCATCCGCTGACCATCCTCTCTACCCTCCCCTCCGCAGGCGTGGGGGCGCTACTGGCGCTGGAGCTGTTCAATGCCCCGTTCAGCCTAATCGCGCTCATCGGGATCATGCTATTAATTGGCATTGTGAAGAAAAACGCCATCATGATGGTCGATTTTGCGCTTGAGGCACAGAGAAACGGCAACCTGACGCCGGAACAGGCGATTTTCCAGGCCTGTCTGCTGCGTTTTCGCCCAATCATGATGACCACGCTGGCGGCGCTGTTTGGCGCGCTGCCGCTGGTTATCTCCGGGGGCGATGGTTCAGAGTTACGTCAACCATTAGGGATTACGATCGTGGGCGGACTGGTGATGAGCCAGCTGCTGACGCTCTATACCACCCCGGTGGTCTATCTCTTTTTCGACCGTCTGCGGCTGCGTTTTTCACGTAATAATAGCCAACCGGAATCCATAACAGAGCCATGACAGAACTTCCTGACAGCACACGCTGGCAACTCTGGATTGTGGCATTCGGCTTTTTTATGCAATCGCTGGATACCACAATCGTCAACACCGCGCTTCCCTCTATGGCGCTCAGTCTGGGGGAAAGCCCGCTGCATATGCACATGGTCGTGGTTTCCTATGTACTGACCGTGGCGGTAATGCTGCCTGCCAGCGGCTGGCTGGCAGATAAAGTCGGCGTGCGTAATATCTTCTTTACCGCCATTGTGCTGTTTACGTTGGGATCGCTATTTTGCGCCTGGTCCAGCACGCTGAATGAACTGGTGCTGGCGCGCGTTTTACAGGGCGTGGGCGGCGCCATGATGGTGCCGGTCGGCAGACTGACGGTCATGAAGATCGTTCCGCGCGAACAATATATGGCGGCAATGACGTTCGTCACGCTGCCCGGTCAGGTCGGGCCGCTGCTCGGCCCGGCGCTGGGCGGCATTCTGGTCGAGTACGCCTCCTGGCACTGGATTTTCCTGATTAACATTCCGGTCGGCATTGTCGGGGCGATTGCGACGCTCATGCTGATGCCGAACTACACCATGCAAACCCGGCGCTTCGATCTTTCAGGGTTCCTCCTGCTGGCCGTCGGCATGGCGGTACTGACGATGGCGCTGGACGGCAGCAAAGGCACGGGGCTCTCGCCTCTCTCACTGGGCGCACTGGTGTTGTGCGGCATCCTGGCGATTGCGCTCTACCTGAAACACGCCAAAAACAATCCGCGCGCGCTGTTTAGTCTGGCGCTGTTTCGCACCCACACCTTCTCGCTGGGCCTGTCTGGTAGCTTCGCCGGGCGCGTCGGGAGCGGCATGCTGCCCTTCATGACGCCGGTCTTTTTGCAGATTGGTCTGGGGTTCTCGCCGTTTCATGCCGGGTTGATGATGATCCCGATGGTACTCGGCAGCATGGGAATGAAACGTATCGTCGTACAGGTGGTAAACCGCTTTGGCTATCGTCGCGTACTGGTCGCCACCACCCTCGGTCTGTCGCTGGTCAGCCTGCTGTTTATGAGCGTTGCGATGCTTGGCTGGTATTACGCCCTGCCCTTTGTGCTGTTCCTGCAAGGCATGGTCAACTCCACCCGTTTTTCATCCATGAACACCTTAACGCTCAAAGATCTGCCCGATGAACTCGCCAGCAGCGGCAACAGCTTGCTGTCCATGATCATGCAGCTGTCGATGAGTATTGGCGTGACCATCGCCGGGCTGCTGCTGGGCATGTTTGGTCAACAACATATCGCGGCCGACAGCGGCGCGAGCCACACGGTGTTTATGTATACCTGGCTGTGCATGGCCCTGATTATCGCGCTGCCCGCACTCATCTTCGCCCGGGTGCCGAACGACACGCATAAAAACGCCGTCATTTCACGACGCAAAAGGAGCACGCAATGAAGTTCTGGCGGCCCGGTATTACCGGCAAATTGTTTCTGGCGATTTTCGCCACCTGCATTGTCTTGCTGATCAGCATGCACTGGGCCGTACGCATCAGCTTTGAGCGTGGGTTTATCGACTACATCAAACATGGCAACGAACAGCGGTTGCAGATGCTCGGCGACGCGCTGGGCGAGCAGTACTCGCTGCACGGCAACTGGCGTTTTTTACGCAATAACGATCGCTTCGTTTTCCAGATCCTGCGCTCTTTTGAGCATGACAACGACGATAACAAACCCGGCCCCGGGATGCCGCCGCATGGCTGGCGAACCCAATTTTGGGTCGTCGATCAACACGCCAATGTGCTGGTCGGCCCGCGAGCGCCAGTCCCGCGTGATGGCACCCGCCGGGCTATTCACGTAAACGGTGTGGAGGTTGGCGCGGTGATTGCCTCTCCCGTTGAGCGACTGACGCGCAATACCGATATTAATTTTGATAAGCAACAGCGCCGTACCAGCTGGCTGATCGTGGCGTTGTCGACTCTGCTGGCGGCGCTGGCGACGTTTCCGCTGGCGCGCGGGTTGCTGGCGCCCGTTAAGCGGCTGGTGGAAGGCACGCACAAACTGGCCGCAGGCGACTTCACGACGCGCGTAACGCCGACCAGCGCGGATGAACTGGGTAAACTGGCGCAGGATTTTAACCAGCTCGCCAGCACGCTGGAAAAAAATCAGCAAATGCGCCGCGATTTTATGGCGGATATCTCCCACGAACTGCGCACGCCGCTGGCGGTATTGCGCGGTGAGCTGGAGGCTATCCAGGACGGAGTCCGCCAGTTTACGCCCGAATCGGTGGCCTCGCTCCAGGCTGAAGTCGGCACGCTCACCAAGCTGGTTGACGATCTGCATCAGCTTTCTATGTCCGATGAAGGCGCGCTGGCGTACCAGAAAACATCGGTGGACCTGATTCCCCTGCTGGAGGTGGCGGGCGGCGCGTTTCGCGAGCGCTTCGCCAGCCGTGGGCTGACGTTACACTTTTCCCTTCCTGACAGCGTGATGGTATTCGGCGATCCGGATCGTCTGATGCAGTTATTCAATAATCTGCTGGAAAATAGTCTGCGCTACACCGACAGCGGCGGCAGCCTGCACATTTCCGCCGAGCAGCGCGACAACATGCTGCTGTTAACGTTCGCCGATTCCGCGCCCGGCGTTCGCGATGAGCAGTTACAAAAACTGTTTGAACGTTTCTACCGCACAGAAGGCTCCCGCAACCGCGCCAGCGGCGGGTCCGGTCTGGGACTGGCGATTTGCGACAATATCGTACAAGCGCATAATGGTCGTATCCGGGCGTCCCATTCGCCTTTTGGCGGGCTTAGCATTACAGTAGAGTTACCGCTGGAACGCGATTTACAGAGAGATGTATGACTGAGTTACCCATTGATGAAAACACGCCGCGTATTTTAATCGTGGAAGATGAACCCAAGCTGGGACAACTGCTGATCGACTATCTGCGCGCCGCAAGTTATGCCCCCACGCTAATCAGTCATGGCGATCAGGTATTGCAGTATGTGCATCAAACACCGCCAGACCTGATCCTGCTGGACTTAATGCTGCCAGGTACGGACGGCCTGACGCTGTGCCGGGAAATTCGCCGTTTTTCTGACGTGCCCATCGTGATGGTCACGGCAAAGATTGAAGAGATCGACCGCCTGCTTGGGCTGGAGATTGGCGCCGATGATTACATCTGCAAACCTTACAGCCCCCGTGAGGTGGTCGCTCGCGTGAAAACGATTTTGCGCCGCTGCAAGCCGCAGCGTGAGCTGCAACAGCTGGACGCGCAAAGCCCGCTGATTGTCGATGAAGGCCGTTTTCAGGCATCCTGGCGCGGCAAGATGCTCGACCTGACCCCCGCAGAGTTTCGCCTGTTGAAAACGCTGTCTCACGAGCCGGGGAAAGTCTTCTCCCGCGAGCAGTTGCTTAATCATCTCTACGATGATTATCGCGTGGTGACGGACCGCACCATTGACAGCCACATCAAAAACCTGCGCCGCAAGCTGGAATCGCTGGACGCCGAACAGTCGTTCATCCGTGCGGTATACGGCGTCGGGTATCGCTGGGAAGCGGATACCTGCCGGATTGCATAAGTCACGCCTGCAATAGCCGGATGACGCTCCGCTGATCCGACCGACAAATAAGAGCGTTGTCGGCCAGAGAAGGCGCTACGCCGCCATCCGGCGTTTTTCTTTACCTGCCTCCCCCACAGCGCTACAATGCCCGCCCTTAACGTAGGGGCACTCCCCTAACCGCCTCATTCAGTGAAGCGGATCTGACCTGTCATCAGAACGAGAAAATTATGTTTAAACCGGAACTCCTTTCCCCGGCGGGAACGCTGAAAAATATGCGTTACGCTTTCGCTTATGGCGCAGATGCCGTGTATGCGGGCCAGCCGCGTTACTCCCTGCGCGTGCGCAACAACGAATTTAACCACGAGAATTTGCAGCTCGGCATTAACGAAGCCCACGCGCTTGGCAAAAAATTCTATGTGGTCGTGAACATTGCGCCGCATAACGCGAAACTGAAAACCTTTATTCGCGATCTTAAACCGGTTGTGGAAATGGGGCCGGATGCGCTGATCATGTCCGATCCCGGGCTTATCATGCTGGTACGTGAAAACTTCCCGGAGATGCCGATTCACCTTTCGGTGCAGGCCAACGCCGTAAACTGGGCAACGGTGAAGTTCTGGAACCAGATGGGGCTGACCCGCGTTATTCTTTCCCGCGAACTGTCGCTGGAAGAGATTGAAGAGATTCGTCAACAGGTGCCGGAAATGGAGATCGAAATCTTCGTACACGGCGCGCTGTGCATGGCCTACTCCGGTCGTTGCCTGCTCTCTGGCTACATCAACAAACGCGATCCGAACCAGGGAACCTGCACCAACGCCTGCCGTTGGGAATATAACGTGCAGGAAGGGAAAGAAGACGTCGTGGGCAACATCGTCCATAAATACGAACCGATTCCGGTACAGAACGTCGAGCCGACGCTGGGTATCGGCGCACCGACCGACAAAGTGTTTATGATCGAAGAAGCTCAGCGTCCGGGCGAATACATGACCGCGTTCGAAGATGAACACGGCACCTACATCATGAACTCGAAAGATCTGCGCGCCATTGCTCACGTTGAACGCCTGACCAAAATGGGCGTGCACTCACTGAAAATCGAAGGCCGTACCAAATCCTTCTACTACTGTGCGCGTACCGCTCAGGTTTATCGCAAAGCGATCGACGATGCCGCTGCGGGCAAGCCGTTTGATCCGCAACTGCTGGAAACGCTGGAAGGCCTGGCGCATCGCGGTTACACCGAAGGCTTTCTGCGTCGCCACACGCATGATGACTACCAGAATTACGAGTACGGTTACTCTGTTTCTGAACGTCAGCAGTTCGTGGGTGAGTTCACCGGCGAGCGTAAAGGCACCCTTGCCGCCGTTGCCGTGAAGAACAAATTCTCCATCGGCGACAGCCTGGAGCTGATGACGCCGCAGGGGAACGTCAACTTCACTCTGGAGCATATGGAAAACGCCAAAGGTGAAACAATGCCGGTGGCGCCTGGCGATGGCTACACCGTCTGGATGCCGGTGCCGCAGGATATGGATCTGAATTATGCGTTGTTAATGCGTAATTTTTCCGGCGAATCCACGCGGAACCCACACGCTAAGTAGTTAATCCACGTTATTTTTTCATTATGGGAAGATTCTTAGAAATCGATCACATACCGCCTCGTTCATTACGGGTATTATCCGAGGCGCTGAAAAACATAACCCATAAATGCTAGCTGTACCAGGAACCACCTCCTTAGCCTGCGTAATCTCCCTTACGCAGGCTTATTTTTTATCTCATCGTTGCACACTGGAAAAGAGCCATTCCCTCCAGTATCCACATCTTAGTTGTTCCATTCTCGTTTCACATCCATGTGTTTTTGGCACACACGCCTTGTTCACTCAGCGCCCTTCCCCTATAAAAATAGAGGTATAATTTGACAATATAGGGTTAAAACCCTATATTTAAGACCTGCCATGTAGGGTGTGCTCTTTAACAATTTGTTTTACAGGGGATGTTTTATGACCCAGATACTCTGGACGGGTAGAGCCGTTAAGGATCTGCGAAAGCTACCTGCTGATGATCAAAAAGCTGTACGTGAGAAAGTAAACGCCATGCAGTTATACCCAGACATTAGCTCTCTGGATATCAAAAAACTCACGGATCAAGACGGGCAGTACAGATTAAGGGTGAAAAGCTATCGAGTTCTCTTCGTATTTGTAAACGGAGAGCCGCTGATCGTTGAAATTCAGCGCATATTACGCCGTAGCTCATCAACCTACTGACAGACGGCGGGGAAACCCGCCCGTTTCCCTCTGTAAACAATTTGTTAATTAACCGACAACAACTATTAGCATGTAAATGTAAAAAAGGTAATCTTATGGCCGCTATCCAATTTATTACAGACAGTCGAGGCCGCAGAGTCTCTGCTGTTGTGCCAATTGACCTCTTCGAAAAGTTAGTTAGCGACAGAGATCTTGATGAACTGTATGACACTGTACAAGACGAATCAGGCGCATCTGATAATGTTCGTTACCCCAACGAAGTGATCAGCATACTTTCTGAGCGAAATTGCACCATGCAAGCGGCATGGCGCATTTACAGAGGGATGACGCAAAAACAGGTTGCGGAAGCCCTGGGCATCAAACAGGCGACTGTCTCAGAGTTTGAGAAGTCAGAACGCCCACGTAAAGATAACATCGAAAGATTAGCAAAACTGTATAACTGCGCTCCCGAGCAACTCATCCTCGAATAGCCCAAAAAGCCCCGGTTTCCGGGGCTTTTTGGGCTGAGTCTTTATCCTTTCCTTTACGCTCCTGATTCATTTTCAGCCTGTTCTGACCTTTCCGCGCCTTTTCTGCTATACACTTTCAACAGGTTAACGACAGAGGCAAACAAAGGATGGCTACGTTTCCCGCCAGCTTACTGATTTTAAATGGCAAAGGCGCTGATAATCAGCCCCTGCGCGACGCGATAGGGCTACTTCGCGATGAGGGCGTGGAAATTCACGTCCGGGTTACCTGGGAAAAAGGCGATGCCCAGCGTTATGTTGATGAAGCCCGACAGCTTGGCGTTGAGACAGTTATTGCGGGCGGCGGCGACGGCACCATCAATGAGGTTTCCGCCGCGCTGATTCAGTGTCAGGGCGGCAACGTTCCCGCGCTTGGCATTTTGCCTCTGGGCACGGCCAATGACTTCGCCACCAGCGCTGGCATCCCGGAAGCGCTGGATAAAGCCTTAAAACTGGCGATTGCCGGTAACGAGGTTGCGATCGATATCGCTCAGGTCAACGATAAAACCTGCTTTATTAATATGGCGACAGGGGGTTTCGGGACGCGCATCACCACCGAAACACCGGAAAAACTCAAGGCCGCGCTGGGCGGCGTCTCTTACTTTATTCATGGGCTGATGCGCATGGACACCCTCAAGCCCGATCGCTGTGAGATTCGCGGCGAGAATTTTCACTGGCAGGGCGATGCGCTGGTGATTGGCATTGGTAATGGTCGTCAGGCCGGTGGCGGACAACAGCTCTGCCCTGGCGCACTCATTAATGACGGGCTGCTGCAACTGCGGATCTTCACCGGGGAGGAGCTGCTTCCGGCGCTGTTTTCCACATTGACGCAGCCGGAAGAGAACCCCAACATTGTCGATGGCGCATCCGCCTGGTTTGATATTCAGGCTCCGCATGAAATCACCTTTAACCTCGATGGCGAGCCGCTCAGCGGTCAGGAATTTCATATTGAAATACTTCCCAACGCGCTGCGTTGCCGTTTGCCGCCAGACTGCCCGTTACTGCGCTAACGAAAAAAGAAAGTAAGCGCAGAGAGGGATAATCAGACCGGCGACATCCCGGAACCTCTGCGCTCACAAACGGGTCATTTACCCTGCGGCCCGAACCGGCGGGGCCAGCGTATCCAGGAGTTGCGGCATTGACGTGTAGCGCCCGATGGCCTCACTAAAGCAGGGATGTTGGCAGCCGTCAGACACCACGATGGTATCAATTCCGGCGGCCTGCGCGGCGCGAAAACCGCTCAGGCTGTCTTCAATCACCAGACACTCTGCGGCGGGCAGGCCCAGCTTTTTCAGCGCGGAGAGATACACCGCCGGGTGCGGTTTGCCGTAGCGTTCATCGTCAGCGCTGCAAATGACGTCAAAATGCCCCCGGAGATTAAGTTTAGAGAGAACAGCCTCAATAACCTGATGGGATGATGACGTAGCCAGCGCAATCCGATACCCCCCGTGGCGAAAATGATGCAATACCGCGTAGACGCCGTCCATCGCTTCGCCTTCCGTTACAATAAGTCCGGTAATGCGTTTGCGAATGGCCGACTCCAGCACCCCGGGGTCTGTCTGCAACGGGCAGTATTCGCACCAGACGCGGGCAATCTCATCCAGTCGCTTCCCTTTGGTTAACGTTTCACACTCCTCGTCATTAACCGTCACTCCCCAGCCTGCCAGCGCGTCTTTTTGCGCCTGACGCCACAGCCCTTCGGAGTCAATGATGACGCCATCCATGTCGAAAATTACCGCTTTACTCTTCATCATTTGCCGCCTTAAAAAGGCCCGGCAGCGCAGCCGGGCCCGACATCATTAAGAAATACCGACCGTCTCGCCTTCACATGCCTCCTGACGCGTGAATCCGGGTTGTTCAACACGAATGAACGGACACAGAATAAACGCCACAATATAGAGCAACGTATACGCAATCACGACGCCAATGGTGCTGAAGTGCGGTAACAACACCACGGCGATCGCCGGGGCGAGGAAGTTGGAAAGCCCAGCCGACAGGTTGTAGACCGAAATCGCGGCCCCTTTGTGTTTTGGCTCAAGCGCAGGAAAGACGGCGGCCATCGGCACAAACGCGGCAACGAAGATCCCCAGCGCGATTGCCGGAACCAGCGCCATCGCGAAGTTATGGCCAAAGTGCTGCGGAATGTAATAAAACGCGAGGCTGGAGAGCGCCATCCCGATGCAGCCAAACCAGCGGACAACCTTCATCCAGCCCATTTTCTCTGCCAGTACGCCCCAAAAGACGTTGGAGAAGATGGTTGTGAAGAAGAACGCCGCCCATACCTGTAGCCATTCAGAGGTGGTGAAGCCCAGTTCATCCACAAACATCATCGGCATGACCACCGCAAAACCGAACAGCGATAACGTATTGATAATACGCACGATACTGGACAACATAATGCTACGGTTGGTGTAAATCAGCGTGACCGCACGCCCCAGTTCGCTGAACTTTTCACGGGTGGTGAGGTTTTGCATATGGCGCGGCGTTTCAATTTTACGCAGCGAAACCAGCGCGATAACACCGCCGGTCAGACAGAACGCCAGCGCCAGCCACAGGGTGCCCATTTCGCCAATATGCGGAATGGTAAAACTCGGGATATAACTGCCGAAAACGCCGATCCCAATAGAGTAGACCGCCCAGAACCAGCCCAGCGCGGCGCTGGTGCTGTCGCTGCGGACGTTATGCACAATGGCGACGATAAACGCGTAAAGGAACAGCGGATACGCCAGACCGCGAATACCGTAAAACAGCAGAATTAAGGCGTAGTTGGACTGACCCAGCCCAAAAACGAGGAACAATACGTGGAATACGCACCACAGCACAAAGCCGATCATCATGGTTTTTTGCGGCGTGATGATCTCCGCCACTACACCGGATACCCAAGCCGACAGCGCCGCCGCCAGGCCATATAGCGTAAAGGCAAAGGAGGCTTCCGCCGGGGTAAAACCCAGCGCTTTGATGTAGTGCGACAAAAATGCCAGCTCGAAACCATCACCAGTCATGAATACGGCGATGGCGATATACCCCCAGACCAGACTTAAGGGTAATCCCAGCCATTGTTTGTTAGTTAACGACATATTGACCTCGTTTTAGGGTGCAGGGAGCCACTCCGGTACATTCACCGGAGGGCTTTTGTTATAGAAATTATTGATTTCGATAGTTCAGGTCGTTTCGGTACAGTGCGTTAAACTGCTGATAACGCTGCATCAGCGCCGTGTGGCGAACCGGATCGCCATACCAGGTTTTGTAGACTTCCGGTTTTTCGCAAACGGACGCCAACGGTTTACCTGCCGCAAGGCACGCCAGTCGCGCCGCGCCCAGCGCGCCGCCGGTTTCTCCGCCTTTGTGCGTCACCACGGGCATATCCAGAATATCTGCCAGCAGTTGCGCCCAGAACGGACTTCGGGCGCCGCCGCCCACCAGCGAACATTGTTCGATATTTGTACCGCTCTCTTGCAGAACACGAAGCCCGTCAGCGATGCCGAAACTGACGCCTTCCAGCACCGCATACCCCATCAGCGCGCGCTGGCTGGAGTGCGTCAGCCCCCAGAACATGCCCCGGGCGTCAGGATCGTTATGCGGCGTGCGTTCGCCGGAAAGGTACGGCAGGAACATCGGCGCGCTGGCTTTTTCCGCATCGCTTAACTGCGCGATTTCTTCCAGCAGTTCCGTTTCCGTTGTCCCTACCAGGCGGCAGAACCATTGCAGACAGCTGGCGGCGCTGAGCATTACGCTCATCTGGTGCCATAGATTCGGCAGGACATGGCAAAAAGCATGTACTGCGGATTGCGGCGCGGGACGGTACGCGTCCGTCACCACAAACAGCACGCCGGACGTCCCCAGTGAAATAAACGCATCGCCGGGCGATACCGCGCCAACGCCAATAGCGCTGACCGCGTTGTCTCCGCCGCCCCCGGCGACCACCACCGAAGGGGTTAACCCCCAGCGTTGCGCGACGACGGGATCGAGCGTGGCAGAAATATCGCAGCCTTCCACCAGCTCCGGCATATTGGCCCGCGTCAGCCCGCATTTCTCCAGCAGCGCATCCGACCAGTCGCGCTTCTCGACGTCAAGCCACAGCGTCCCTGCTGAATCGGACATGTCGGAGACTTTTTTACCCGTCATTTTGAAACGCAGATAATCCTTCGGCAGCAGCACCGTTTCGATGCGGGCAAAATTCTGCGGTTCATGGCGACGCACCCACAGCAATTTCGGCGCGGTAAACCCCGGCATCGCCAGGTTACCGGCAACCTGATGCAGCTCTGGGGCGATTTCTTCCAGCTCTGCACACTCCTGGGCGCTACGGGTGTCATTCCACAGAATCGCCGGGCGGATCGTATTCCCGGCGGCGTCAAGCAGTACCGCGCCATGCATCTGACCGGAAAGACCGATCGCCTTAATCGCCTGCCAGTGATGACCACATTTCTCCCGCAGGGTGGACATCAGATACTCCGTCGCGTCCCACCAGGCTTCCGGTGATTGCTCTGACCAGTGTTGATGGGGCCGCTGAATCGTCAGCGGCGCGCTATGGGTGGCGACAATGTCATTATTTTCATCAATGACCAGCGCCTTCACTTCAGATGTGCCGAGATCGATACCCAGATACATAGCCACCTCTCAGTTAATCAGCGTGTGAACAGCGGCGATTTTCTCGCGCAGCAGCGCGGCGAAATCATCACGTTCCGTCAGGTCGCCAAACAGCGCTTTATCACTGGCATACGCCGCGATTGGATCGGCGGATTCAAACATGGCATGTACCGCTGGCGCATCCAAAATGCCGTCCTGGTATTCATAAGGCAGCGTGCCCTTGTGCCACTGCTCCATGAAGACGTAAAACAGTGCGGGCAGCATAGCGGTAGCGTTCGGCCGCGCACCGCGCTGATAGCACTCGCGCAGCGTCGGCGCAATCATCGCCGGGATTTTCGAGAATCCGTCGGCGGCAACGCGCTGGTTGGTATCCTGAATATGCGGGTTGGTAAAACGCTTAAGCACCACATCACGATAGGTCGGGAGATCGATGCCGTTATCTCCCAGGCAAGGGATCACGTCTTCCGTCACGTAGCGGTCGGCAATCTGGTAGATAAAGTCCGTCAGAGTGCTTTCATGAATATACTGCTGGCCGATTAACGTACCCGCCCACGCAATGCAGCTATGTGATGAGTTGAGGATGCGGATTTTCGCCTCTTCATACGGGATAACAGACGTCACCAGCTCCACACCGACATTTTCCAGCGCAGGACGCACATCGCGGAAACGATCTTCAACCACCCACTGGATAAAGGTTTCGCCCATTACCGGCGCTTTATCATCAATGCCCGTCTGCGCTTTGATACGCGCCGGAAGATCGGCTGCCGGACGCGGCGTGATGCGGTCCACCATCGTATTCGGGCAGGTCGCATTGGCGCTAAGCCAGTCAATCACCGCCTGTTTGCCGGTCAGTTGTAAAAACTCAACCAGACCATCGTGGAACCGTTCACCGTTGTGACGCACGTTGTCGCAGTTGAGCAGCGTCAGCGGCCCTGCGTTATTGGCCATACGCGCTTCCAGAATGCGGGTAATGACGCCGTAAATCGTTTTACAGCCGCCGTTGAGATCGCTCGCCAGATCGGGGTTATTCACTTCCAGCTTGTGGCTGGTGTTCAGGTAGTAGCCCCCTTCCGTCACGGTAAAGGCGATCACTTTGGTCTGCGCTCTGGCGCCTTCGGCAATCAGCGGCTGCAAATCCGCCTGCCACGGCAGCAGTTTCTGAATCGACGTGATCTCTTCGTACTCACGTTCGCCCTCCGGGCTGACCGTTTCCAGCACATAACGACCGTTTTGCGCCGCCAGCGCCTGCACAACGTGCTCGGCGTCATTGCGAATATTACCGGCGGCAATGTGCCAGCGCGTATCGCCGGAAGCGATCAGACGATGCAGATACCACGCCTGATGGGCGCGGTGAAAAGAACCTAAGCCAATATGAAGCCATGTGTATTGATCGTTCATTGTTCTGCTCTCCAGTGAGGTTATGCCTGCACTTTAGTCGATCATTTGTATTAAATAAGAGCCGTAGATCACAAAAGAGCAATTGCTCTATAAAATTACAAATGACCACAAAAGAGCAAAGAGCTTGCCTCAATCCTGAGCACCCGCCAGAATGACCTTATCGGTTGAGGGAAATTAACGCCCCCAACGCCACTCTTAAGGTAGGGAAACGTGAGCAAAGAAGATGACATCAGGCTGGATCAGAAAGTCCGGGCCGCATGGATGTACTACATTGCGGGTTTAAACCAAAGTGAGATAGCCAGCCAGCTTGGGACGTCAAGACCGGTGGTACAACGCCTTATCGCTGCGGCGAAAGAGGAAGGCATTGTTTCGATTGGTCTGCACCATCCCGTCGCGAACTGCCTCGATTACGCGCAGCTTTTGCAGGAAAAGTATCAGTTAATTAACTGCAATATTGTTCCCGCCTACAGCAGCGAAAGCACCCTCGACAGCGTAACCTTTGGCTGTTATCAACTGATGGCCCGCTACTTACAGGGCGACAAACCGACGGTAGTCGGCATTGGTTCCGGGTTGACGCTGAAAAAAACCATCAAACGCATTGATTTCGACAGTCGCAATACGCGCTGCGTGGCGTTGATCAGCGCCATGAACGAACACGGACAATGTAACTATTACGACGACGTCCCACTGTTGCTGGCGCGTAAAATTCAGGGCAAATATTACCAGTGGCCCGCGCCACGCTATGCGCAATCCTGTGATGAATACGAGATGTGGTGCACCAGCCGTCTGTTTCGCAACGTCTCTGCCGTCGCCGAAGCGTCGGAGGTCATTTTTGTCGGTATCGGCGCGCTGGGGAAACAGAGTCCTATCTTCAAAGACGGTTTTATCAATGAGGCGCAACTGGACGAACTGACCGCGCGCGGCGGCGTGGGGGAAATACTTGGCCGCTTTATTGACGCAGACGGCAACGTAGTGGATAGCCTCATCAACCGCTACATCACCAGCTACGATATACGCCAGAGCCAGTGTCCGCGTATTGCGGCGGCCTGCGGTGAAGATAAGCGCCCTGCTATCCTCGCCGCACTGAAAGGCGGCTGGATCAACGGCCTGGTCACCGATGAACATACCGCGCGCTGGTTGCTGACGCGCTAACGCGCCATGTTCTGGCTGGCGATCAATTCCGGCGGGATCTCAATACGACGTATTGTGGTGTCGCCGGAATCCACAATCTCAAACACTTTGTCCAGCATGGCTGGCACATCCTGGCGCACCATATCGATATCGTGCCCCAGCAGAGAGACAAACGGGTCCCAGTCAAAACAGCCCATTGGCGGCTGATGGCTTCCTGTCTGCCCGTTCTGCGCCAGCCAGCGCACCACCCCTTCGAGCGAAATTGTCGAATTAACAAACAGCCCCGGCAGCGGAATATCAGGCGACGGGTAGACCGATTTCAGTAGCCCTTCCACCCTTGCGGAAGAATAACCCGTAACCAGTTGCTGCGTTTCCGGCACCGTCAATCCACACGCTTTATGCGCGTCGAGGAAGCCGCGCAAACGTTCGGCGGTGTTATTGTCGGTGATTCGCCCCCCCACAAACGTCAGCGGAGCCAAAACGCCATACCGCTTTTGGCTGCTGGCGAGAATGCTTTCCGTCAGCGCTTTAGCCCCCGCATAGTTATCCGAAATAATCGACGGCGCCAGCGTTCCGGGCAGATCGAGGTTCAGCGTGGGCACACCCGCCTGATGACACATCTGCGCGATCTTATCCGGGTGCGTCGCCCCGGTGGCGATAACCCAGTCCACCTGCCAGGAGAGCATCGCCCTCGCCGCTTCAACCTCCAGATCCGGTTGACGCCGCGTACAGGTAATGATGGGCAGCAGCCCCCTGGCACGCGCCATCTCTTCAAACTTTTCAGCAATGGAGCCAAAGTAGCGGTTGTCGTATTTCGGGACAATCATCCCGATGACATTCGATTTCTTACTGCGAAGCAGGCTGGCCTGTCGGTTCACCGCATATCCCTGCTCTTCAGCAATCCGGGTCACCTTCTCCGCCAGCTTTGCGCTAATGCGTCGCTTCTTCCAGTTGCCATTCAAAATTGCGCTCACCGCGCTGGCGGAAACCCCGGTTAACTCAGCCAGGTCGTAGATGGTTGTT
Organism: Citrobacter sp. CK206; assembly: GCF_030333125.1. Lineage (NCBI taxonomy): Bacteria > Pseudomonadati > Pseudomonadota > Gammaproteobacteria > Enterobacterales > Enterobacteriaceae > Citrobacter > Citrobacter sp. CK206. Next base: position 100,202 of record NZ_JAOWGM010000030.1, on the reverse strand, counting down.
TTCTTCGTTTTCTCAACGCGCGTCACAAAATCGCCTCTTCATTTTGAATGTCTCTTGCTGAGGAAATAAACAAGTGCTAGATCAGCTTCATCGATTGAGCAATATGCTTCACACGCCAGTCAGAACGCCCCCGTTCTTCGCGCAGAAGCAAATACACCTTAAAAATCACCTATGCATAAAGGATTATAAAATGAATCACTCTGTCCCCTCCATGAATACTTCCCTCAACGGCAAGGTTGCAGCCATTACCGGCGCAGCCTCCGGTATCGGCCTTGAGTGTGCGAAAACCCTGCTTGCCGCAGGAGCAAAAGTGGTCCTGATCGACCGCGAAGGCGAGAAGCTGAAGAAAATCGTCGCGGAACTGGGCGATAACGCGTTTGCGCTGCAAATCGACTTGTTCAATACCGGGCAGGTCGACAACCTGCTGGCAGGCATTATCGAGCTGGCCGGTGGGCTGGATATTTTCCATGCTAACGCAGGCGCTTACATTGGCGGGCCGGTCGCCGAGGGCGATCCTGACGTCTGGGATCGCGTACTGAACCTCAACATCAATGCCGCATTTCGCTGCGTCCGCGCCGTATTGCCGCATATGATTGCGCAAAAATCCGGCGATATCATTTTCACCAGTTCTATCGCTGGCGTTGTACCGGTCATCTGGGAACCTATTTACACGGCCTCCAAATTTGCCGTTCAGGCCTTTGTCCATACAACCCGCCGTCAGGTGTCCGAACATGGCGTACGCGTCGGAGCGGTGCTGCCGGGGCCGGTAGTGACCGCGCTGCTGGACGACTGGCCGCAGGCGAAAATGGAAGAAGCGCTGGCAAATGGCAGCCTGATGCAGCCGATCGAAGTCGCAGAATCGGTACTGTTTATGGTCACTCGTTCGAAAAACGTCACTGTTCGCGATCTGGTTATCCTCCCCAACAGCGTTGATCTGTGAGGAAAAGCGCCATGAACAGCTTACAGAAAACCGTTATCGGCGTGGATGTTGGTTCAGGCAGCGTCCGCGCAGGCATCTTCGACCTGAGCGGCACGTTGCTCTCTCATGTCACGCAAAAAATCACCACCACTCACCGGAGCGGCAGCCGCGTGGAGCAGTCCAGCCAGGAGATCTGGCAGGCCGTTTGTCACTGCATCCGGGAAGCGCTCAGGCAGTCCGGCGCGGCGCCGGAAAGCGTGGCGGGGATCGGTTTCGACGCCACCTGCTCGCTGGTGGTTCTGGATAAAAACGGCGCGCCGCTCCCCGTGAGCGCCGAAGGCGATGCGGCGCAAAACATCATCGTCTGGATGGACCATCGCGCGACTGAACAGGCTGAACGCATTAACGCCAGCCAACATCCGGTGCTGAACTATGTCGGCGGGAAAATCTCACCGGAAATGGAAACGCCTAAGATTTTATGGCTGAAGGAAAATCGCCGCGAGGTGTACGAAAACGCATGGCAATTTTTCGACCTTGCAGACTTCCTGACCTGGCGCGCCACCGGCGACCTTGCCCGCTCCATCTGTACAGTCACCTGCAAATGGACCTGGCTTGCTCATGAAAACCGCTGGGACCCGGACTATTTCCGCACGATCGGGCTGGCAGAACTGGCTGATGACGAGTTTGCCCGCATCGGGCAGCGCATCGTGCCGCCGGGTACGCCCTGTGGCGACGGCTTAACCGCGCAGGCGGCGCAGGAGATGGGCCTGCCTGCGGGCACACCGGTCGCCGTGGGTCTGATTGACGCCCATGCGGGCGGCATCGGGACTGTCGGCGTTGAAGGCGGCGCCCTCAATAATATGGCATATGTGTTTGGCACCTCATCCTGCACCATGACTTCAACGAACGATCCCGTTTTCGTTCCCGGCGTCTGGGGGCCGTATTACAGCGCGATGGTGCCAGGGCTCTGGCTTGTTGAGGGAGGGCAAAGCGCCGCGGGCGCGGCTATCGATCAGCTATTGGCGTTTCATCCCGCCGCCGAAGACGCGCGGAAACTGGCGCAGGAGGCAGGATTACCGCTGCCGGTTTATCTTGCCGATCGGGTGTCAGAAAAAGCGCCGCAGGCGTCGGACGCCGTCACGCTGGCGGCGGGTATTCATGTTGTACCGGAGTTTTTAGGCAACCGCGCACCGTTTGCCGACCCGCACGCACGCGCCGTTATTTGCGGCTTGGGTATGGAACGCGACCTGGACAATTTACTGGCGTTGTATGTGGCGGGACTGTGCGGTATCGGTTACGGTTTGCGGCAAATTATTGATGCGCAGAATGCCTGCGGCGTACGGAACAAAAATATCGTGATTAGCGGCGGTGCGGGTCAGCATCCTCTGGTGCGGCAACTATTAGCCGATACCTGCGGACTTCCGGTATTAACCACCCAGTGCAGCGAGCCCGTTCTATTAGGTTCCGCAATCCTTGGCGCCGTCGCCGGAAATATTTCCCCCTCGGTTGCCGAGGCCATGACGCAGTTTACGCATGTGGATACCTGTTATTACCCACAGACAGCGTATCAGCCATTGCATCATCGTCGTTACGAGGCCTATAAGCAATTGCAACACATGGCGAAAATGCTCAGAGAGTGATTTTTGCGCCGTCCTGATAACCAATACCCCTCCCCGAAAACCTGGGGAGGGATACGTGACATCAGGCAATCGTCACTTTATTGTCCAGGTAGACGTCCTGCACGGCGTTAATCAGTTTCACGCCATCCGCCATTGTTTTCTTGAAGGCTTTACGCCCCAGAATCAGGCCCATGCCGCCCGCGCGTTTGTTGATAACCGCAGTACGCACAGCGTCGCTGAGATCGGTCTCGCCGCCCGCCGCGCCGCCGGAGTTAATCAGCCCCGCGCGCCCCATATAGCAGTTAGCTAACTGGTAACGCACCAGATCGATAGGGTTATCGCTGGTCAGCTTGCTGTAAACACGATCGTCGGTGTAACCGAAATTCACCGCCTTATAGCCGCCGTTATTTTCCGCCATTTTTTGTTTGACGATATCTGCGCCAATCGTCGCCGCCAGGTGGTTAGCCTGCCCGGTCAGGTCGGCGGAAACGTGGTAATCCACGCCGTCTTTTTTAAATGCAGAGTTACGCAAGTATGCCCACAGGACGGTCACCATCCCCAGCTCATGCGCACGTTCAAAAGCGGCGGAAATCTCTTCAATCTGACGACGCGACTGCTCAGAACCAAAGTAAATGGTCGCGCCAACGGCCACGGCGCCCAGATTGAACGCCTGCTCAACGCTGGCATAGAGCGTTTGATCGTACTCCGTTGGGTAGCTCAACGTCTCGTTGTGGTTCAGTTTGACGAGGAACGGAATGCGGTGCGCGTAACGGCGTGAAACCGATGCCAGTACCCCATACGTCGAGGCCACGCAGTTACAGCCTGCTTCAATAGCCAGTTCGACGATATTCTTTGGATCAAAATAAAGCGGGTTTGCGGCAAACGACGCCCCGGCAGAATGTTCAACGCCCTGATCGACGGGCAGAATGGAGAGGTAGCCCGTTCCGGCCAGACGTCCGGTATTATACAGCGTCTGCATGTTACGCAGTACGGCAGGCGGACGGTTGTTATCAACCATCACGCGGTCTACGTAGTCATGTCCGGGTAAATAAAGTTGGTCAGAAGGAATGGTCATACAACGATGCTGTAAAAGGCTGTCGGCGTCTTTGCCAAGCAACTGCGCAATATCAGTCATAGCTATGCTCCCGTAAGTTCCGATTGAATACCGGAATGTGGATTGTCCTGACCCGCGTTTTGCGGGCAGCAATAAGCCTGGTACTGACCGGCCATTTTTTCCATCTGTAGCGCATTTTTCAGCGCTATCTGCTGGCACGTTTCAGGTACGAAAAAGTGTTACAGCAGTCAAATTTACGCTTCAAAGGTATTTAAAAGGTATTATTAAGTGGTACTGTCATTGCGTACCTTACCTGTCATGAAGGATTTAACGATGAAAACTACAGTGAAACTGTCGTTCATGATGTTCGTGGAGTGGTTTATCTGGGGCGCCTGGTTCGTCCCCCTATGGCTTTGGCTGAACAAAAGCGGTTTTAGCGCCGGAGAAATCGGCTGGTCTTACGCATGTACCGCGATTGCCGCCATTCTCTCGCCGATTCTCGTCGGCTCACTGACTGACCGCTTTTTCTCCGCACAAAAAGTGCTGGCGGTGCTGATGTTCGCAGGCGCAGTCCTGATGTATTTCGCCGCGCAGCAAACAACATTCGCCGGGTTCTTCCCGCTGCTGCTGGCCTACTCCTTAACCTATATGCCCACTATTGCGCTGACGAACAGCATCGCCTTCGCCAACGTGCCGGACGTCGAGCGCGATTTCCCACGCATTCGCGTGATGGGCACCATTGGCTGGATCGCATCCGGGCTGGCGTGCGGCTTCTTACCGCAAATGCTGGGCTATAACGATATCTCGCCAACCAATATTCCGCTGTTGATCACCGCAGGCAGTTCCGTCCTGCTGGGCGCCTTTGCGTTCTTCCTGCCGGATACGCCGCCAAAAAGCACCGGCAAGCTGGACATTAAAGTTATGCTGGGGCTGGATGCGCTGATCCTGCTGCGCGATAAAAACTTCCTGGTCTTTTTCTTCTGCTCGTTCCTGTTTGCGATGCCGCTGGCGTTCTACTACATCTTCGCAAATGGCTATCTGACGGAAGTCGGCATGAAAAACGCCACCGGCTGGATGACGCTGGGCCAGTTCTCCGAAATCTTCTTTATGCTGGCGTTACCCTTCTTCACGAAGCGCTTTGGCATTAAAAAGGTCTTACTGCTTGGTCTTATCACTGCGGCAATCCGCTACGGCTTTTTTGTTTACGGCGGCGCGGAAGAATATTTCACCTATGCCCTACTGTTTCTTGGCATTTTGCTGCACGGCGTCAGTTACGACTTCTACTATGTTACGGCCTATATCTATGTCGATAAAAAAGCGCCTGTGCATATGCGTACTGCCGCTCAGGGGTTGATCACCCTCTGCTGTCAGGGGTTTGGCAGCCTGCTGGGCTACCGCCTCGGCGGCGTGATGATGGAAAAAATGTTTGCCTATAAAGAGCCGGTAAACGGCCTCACCTTCAACTGGGCGGGCATGTGGACATTCGGGGCGGTGATGATCGCCGTGATTGCCGTGTTGTTTATGATTTTCTTTCGCGAATCCGACAAAGAGATCACTGCGATTAAAGTGGACGATCGCGATATTGCGCTGACACAAGGGGAAGTTAAATGAAAGCTGAACGTATTCTCGGTGCCCTTTATGGGCAGGCGTTAGGGGATGCGATGGGAATGCCGTCGGAGCTATGGCCCAGAACGCGCGTAAAAGCGCATTTTGGCTGGATTGATCGCTTTCTGCCCGGCCCTGCGGAAAATAACGCGGCCTGCTATTTTAACCGCGCTGAATTTACTGACGATACGTCGATGGCGCTGTGTCTGGCGGATGCGCTGCTGGAGCGCGACGGGCAGATCGACCCGGACCTGATTGGCCGTAACATTCTGGACTGGGCGCTGCGCTTTGACGCCTTTAATAAGAACGTTCTTGGCCCGACGTCGAAAATTGCGCTGAACGCCATTCGTGACGGCAAGCCCGTTGCTGAACTGGAAAACAACGGCGTGACCAACGGGGCGGCCATGCGCGTTTCCCCACTGGGGTGCTTGCTTCCGCCACGCGATCTGGATGCGTTTATTGATGATGTGGCCCTGGCCTCCAGCCCGACGCACAAGTCAGACCTGGCTGTTGCTGGTGCGGTCGTTGTGGCATGGGCTATCTCACGCGCGATTGAAGGTGATTGCTGGTCTGATATTGTCGATTCGCTACCGGCTATCGCCCACTATGCGCAGCAAAAACGCATCACGACCTTTAGCGCCTCGCTCTCGGCTCGCCTGGAGATCGCACTGAAGATCGTCCGTGACGCGAACGGTATTGAATCCGCCAGCGAGCAGCTTTACCAGGTGGTTGGCGCGGGCACCAGCACCATTGAATCGGTGCCCTGCGCCATCGCAATGGTCGAGCTGGCCAATACCGACCCTAACCGCTGCGCCATTCTGTGCGCCAATCTCGGCGGCGACACCGACACCATTGGGGCGATGGCAACGGCGATTTGTGGCGCGCTGCACGGCGTGGAGGCCATCGAGCCTGCGCTGAAAGATGAGCTGGACGCGGTAAACCAACTGGACTTCATGCGCTATGCCACCGCGCTGGCGCGCTATCGCCAGCAGCGGGAGGCGGTATGAACACAACGCGCCTGCGGGCGTTGCTGCCCGATTTAGCCCGCCGCCAGCCGGTGACGGTCGTGGGCGCTGCGGTCATTGATGTGATTGCCGATGCTTACGCGCTGCCCTGGCGTGGCTGCGATATTGAGCTTAAACAGCAAGGCGTCAACGTCGGCGGCTGCGCGCTCAATATCGCCGTCGCCTTAAAGCGTCTGGGGATTGAGGCCAGTAATGCCCTGCCCCTCGGTCAGGGCGTATGGTCAGACATTATTCGTCATCGCATGGCGAAAGAGGGGTTACACAGCCTGATCGACAACGCAGAGGGAGACAACGGCTGGTGTCTGGCGCTGGTAGAACCGGATGGCGAACGCACGTTTATGTCGTTCAGCGGCGTTGAGAACCAATGGAATGCCGACTGGCTGGCGCAGTTGACAATTCCGCCCGACAGTTGGATCTACTTTTCCGGTTATCAACTCGCCTCGCCATGCGGCGAACTGCTGGTGAGCTGGCTGGAAGGGTTAGAGCGCGTGACGCCGTTTATCGACTTCGGGCCGCGAATCGGCGACATTCCCGACCCGCTAATGGCGCGGATTATGGCCTGCCATCCGCTGGTATCGCTGAACCGTCAGGAGGCAGACATTGCTGCCGAACGGTTTGGCTTTAGTCATGAACCCGACGCGTTTGGCGCCGCCTGGCTTGCGGCGTTTGCCTCACCGGTTATTGTCCGCCACGATAAAGACGGGGCATGGTATTTCAGCCAGCAATCATCCGGCTGCGTGCCCGCATTTGCCACAACGGTCGTCGATACCATTGGCGCGGGAGACAGCCACGCGGGAGGCATGCTGGCCGGGCTGGCATCCGGCTGGGCGCTTGCAGACGCGGTGCTGCTGGGGAACGCGGTCGCCTCCTGGGTGGTAGGCCATCGCGGCGGCGATTGCGCGCCAACGCGCGAGGCGCTACTCCTCGCACACAAAAACGTATAGATCGCTGCGACAGTAGCTGATGCTGTATTCAATGGGCCGCTGTTGCTGGTCAAGCGCCACCTGCTTGATCACCAGCACCGGCACTTTGCTGTCCATCTGAATATGTGACTGAAATTCCGCATCCGGCATACGCGCGCTGACGCGAGAGCGTGTACGTTGCGGAAAGATATGCTGGCTGCGGAAATAGTCATACAGCGAGATCCCGATGGCGTCCGCATCATGAATCAGGTGCGCGGGAACCCAGGACTCCTCAATGGACACCGCATCCTCATCCACATAACGAATACGTTTGAGCAAGAACACATCGCTGCCTGCGGCGATCGCCAGCTGCTGCGCCACCTCATCCGGGCATTTCACTACCCGCTTGTTGACCCACAGGGTATCCGGCTTTTTACCGCGCAATACCACCTGCTGCGAAAAGCCGCGCGCCTCTTTCAAGGAATATTCGAAGATGTTATTAATCTGCGTTCCGTAGCCACGGGCGCGGGTCACGACGCCTTCTTCTTCCAGCGCCTGCATTGCCTTGCGCACCGTAATACGCGAAACGCCGGTCAACTGGCTGAGATCGCGCTCGCCGGGCAAAATGTTGCCATGCTCAAGAATCCCGCTGCGAACGGCATTTTTGACCGTCTCGGCAAACTTCCTGTACAGCGGCGTGTTATCCACCGCGGCAATTCGTTCATTCAGTTGCGCGATAAGCCGGGTATGCGCTTGTTCCATTTATCTTTTTCCAGGCCGACAAGTCTGGGATCAGTATACTACCATTACCACCACGCGTGGAAATGATGTACCGGGCCAATCCCCTCACCTACCTCCAGCGTATCCGCCTGGGCTAACGCCGCCGAAAGCCAGGTTTTTGCTTCCTGTACCGTATCGGCCCAGTTGCTATGGCGCGGGCGCAGCGCCGCCAACGCCGCCGACAGCGTACACCCGGTGCCGTGGGTATTTTTGGTCATCACCCGTGGGGCGGTAAAACGCTGCTCCCCTTCACGGGTAAAGAGCCAGTCCGGGCTTTGCGCATCATCCAGATGACCACCTTTCATCAGCACGGCGCCACAGCCCAGCGCCAGTAGCGCACGCCCTTGTTCCAGCATTTCCTGTTCCGTGCGGGCGTGCGGCGCATCCAGCAATGCCGCAGCCTCCGGCAGATTCGGCGTGATAATCGACACCTGCGGCAATAACCGGCTGCGCAACGTCTCCACCGCTGACGGAGAAAGCAGCGGATCGCCGCTTTTCGCCAGCATCACCGTATCCAGCACCACGTTTTGCACCTGGTGACGCTGCAAACGCTCTGCAACAGCTTCAACAATATCCGTTTCCGCCAGCATACCGATTTTGGTGGTGTCGATACGCACATCGCTGAAGACAGAATCCAGCTGCGCTGCGACAAAATCTGGCTCAATGCGGTACACCGACTGCACGCCACGGGTATTTTGCGCCACCAGCGCCGTAATGACGGAGCAACCATACGCGCCCAGCGCCGAAAAGGTCTTCAAATCGGCCTGAATCCCGGCGCCGCCGCTTGGGTCAGTGCCTGCAATGGTTAACGCGTTAATCCGTTTCATACCTGCTCCTCCGCATTAAGGTGATACAGCGCATCAAGAAAAGCCGGAATAAAGCTCCCGGGTCCCTGACTGCGTTCGGCAGCAGACTGCCCGGCCTGCTTCATCCAGCTACAGGCTGACGCCACATTGTCCAGCGTATTTCCCGGCAGCGCGCAACTGGCCGCCACAACCGCAGATAAGGCGCATCCCGTCCCGACAACGCGCGTCATCAGCACATCGCCGCCGGTAACGCTGACGGTACGCTGCCCGTCGGTGACGTAATCCACCTCCCCCGTTACCGCAACGACGGCCCCCGTCTGACGCGCCAGCGCCTGAGCGGCCGGTAACGCCGATACCGCCGTATCGGTGGTATCCACTCCACGCCCGCCCGCCGCTAATCCAGCCAGGGCGAGGATCTCCGAGGCATTGCCGCGTATTGCCCTGGGCTTAAGAGACAGCAGTTCCAGACAGAAACGGCGGCGATAATCGAGCGCGCCAACCGCCACGGGATCAAGCGTCCAAGGGGTTTTCGCTATATGGGCCTGCTCTGTCGCAGCGCGCATGGCCTCCGCGCGCGACCGGGTCAGCGTGCCGACGTTAATCAGTAACGCACTGGCGATAGCAGCAAACTGGCGCGCCTCTTCGGGCTCAATCACCATCGCCGGTGAGGCGCCTGATGCCAGTAATGTATTGGCGGTAAAGTTCTGTACGACGTCGTTCGTCATACAGTGGGTCAGCGGAGAAAGGATACGAAATTGTTGTAAGGTATGGGCCGCAAGCGTACGGCTGTGCAGGTCAGGCTGCATGGTTCAGCTCCTGCCCGCGTGAAGAAGGGACACGAGCAGTGTCAGACTTCCCTACGCTGGCATTATCCAGATCAGGTAATACGGGTATGTCTCAGCCCTTCGTGAAAAGGGGCACCCCGAGTCGTTGAAACCGAAGCATTTATTATGCATGTTTCGCCAACAGGATACTGGGTGCGTCAGGGGATGTAAATCAGCGAAATGCCGATATCGCTGGCTCCAGCTCAGGTCAGATAGTTCCCAAAACCGTCATTCGTGATGCGAACTGCCTACGGCATGTGTTGCTTGCGCACGCTTTCGTTTACACTTTTTACGAAATTATTGGCGTGATAACAAAATAGTTCTTGTCAGACTTGCTACACAGTGAGAATGATACACGACTGATTTTTATGACCCGAATACGTGGAGAGTTTATGGGTATGAAGAATAAATTTTTAATGGGCGCACTGCTGCTGGCAACCAGCGCAGTCTGGGCCGCACCCGCCGCAACGGGGATTGATCAGTACGAATTGAGCAGCTTTGTTGCCGACTTTACCCATTTCAAACCTGGTGATACCGTTCCTGAGCTGTACCGCACCGACGAGTACAATATTAAGCAATGGAAGCAACGCAATCTGCCAGCGCCCGACGCAGGAACCCACTGGACCTATATGGGCGGCGCTTATGTACTGATTAACGACACCGACGGCAAAATTATCAAAGCCTACGACGGCGAGATTTTTTATCATCGGTAAATGCTTTACTGTAAAAACAACAGACAAAACACGTCCTTTCATTCAGAAAAGGACGCGTTTTCAGAGAAATGACTTAATCATATGAAACAGCAAATATTACTTTGCTTTGCAAATTTCCAGGTCGTAATGGTTCGTTGCTGACTCTGACATATTTTGCGGTGATCGGGATAGTATACTTATCCTCAATACTGGTCATTTTTACCATTGTTCTTAGTATATCACCCTGCATTAAAGGCGTAGTACCTGAGCCACTGTATATCTGAAACCCCACACCTTTTGCACCCTCCGTCAGCGTATTTTTAAGTATCGTGCCGTTTTCATTCCAGTCACCATGAGAAACGTTGAAACTCACTGGATTAGTCGTAACATTATATACGCTATCACAGTTTAAAATCAGATTCGTGGTTCCTGTTTTCGTATTATTTCCAGTTATTATCTCATTTAATGTTGTTTCTGGCATCGCAATAACATATTGATTCTGTGAAAAATGGCAGGTCGTAGGTTTATGTTTTACTGTAAAAATAATGTTTTGTGAATAAGAAACATTACTGTTTAGCTTTCCCGTTATCCAACAAAGAATCCATGAGAAAAGATTATTATTACAGGTATTATCAGTAAGAATGCTGATAGCAGGACGGTTTAAGTTAATGCTATTACCTGAAACGGTTAAATCCGCAGTTCCAGACTTTATATAGTTCGCTTCAAGCGTAAACGACTTCGTATTGATCACATTATCTGTTGTAGTCTCCTGGTTACCAATCGTAACGGGAAACCCATTTCCCGTCAGCTTTAATTGCATAAAAATGGATTTCTGCGACCCTGTTCCTTTAAACTCAACGATATAATTTTGTAAAGGCGTCGCATAATACATCTTGTCGCTTGACGCATTACAGGTAAACGTATCATGTAAATTAGTTTTGACAGGAATCACCGCAGCACCTGATGTCATATCTATTTCAATAGATTGTTGTGCGGTTGTGTTATTCCCTAGTGAACATTTAGCCTGTGATAAGACAGGGAATAACAGTAATAATATTAACCAATACTTATTCATAGCAAGTCCTTTTCATCGGCAAATATAGGTCTTATTCTCATCAATTACGCCATCAAAAGTAATAATGCAAAACAATCCTTGCTGCTTGTTTGTCGCGACTTTCAAAGAGGCAGGAACATTATCTGTACGGATAAAAAGGCGACTTCCTTGCCCAACTAAGCCAACATTTTTCCCGGAATGATCTTCTACTTCATAACCGAAGGTTAATGGAGAACCATCTGGACGTCGCGCCAGAAAATACCAGGGCTTGCGCCTGTCGGTTTCAAACTCAGCTAACACAACCGCACCACGATAAGGCACAATCCCCTTACGATTACCGCGTAGTTCGACATCACTGTAGGTATGGGAAAGATCCAACGTTAAAAAGTTTTCACGATATGGCGTCAGACTGTCATATATGGCATACCCATTCTTGTCCGTGGTCAGATAACGGTGACCTTGCACTGCTGCCCCTTCTAACCCAGGCGCTTTAATAATGGCAAGTGTATCTGAGAGGCGGTTGGTTAAATGTATGCCATCAGACCAGGCGACAATTCCCCCCTGGATATTCCCACCAGCCTGCCGGTATTTATTAGACTGGCTATAGCTGGCGCCTACCGTCGCAACCGGCGCTCGCCACGTCAGGTTTCCACCTGCGCTTGTTTCATTATTTTGCCGCTGATGCGCAAGATTCGCGCCATAGCTAAATTGATCTCGACCACCCGCAATGCCGCTTAGGCTGGTATTATTCGACTGATAGCCTTCGTTATCAAACGTCGTTGAGTTTGAAACAAAGAGATCGCGTTCCGTTGCCGTGACGCCATCGCCCCAGGAGAATGGGATGGAAATATAAATATTAAGACGCTTATCCTCCCGATTATCCTCATCATAACTCTGACTCGCAGACAAGGTATAACTAATACGCCGCCAGTCATTAGAATAACTCAACTGATAATCCTTTCCGCTGCCATTGCGTCCCCAATAATCACGCCATAATCCGCTCAGTGCCAGGTTCCCCCATCCCTCTGGTAACCCCTGGTTTATATTGACAGAAAAACTATTCTTACGACCAAAATCATTTTGGTAATAATCAGTGATGTCATACACATCATTGTTATCCCGATGATAGCTGTTTTTATTATTCGCCCAGACATGATCATTAAATGAACGGTAATCACGTGAAGAATAACGATAGGCTGCTAACGCAAACTGCGTACCTGTTTGTGAAACATATTTATTCCACGCTATCTGATAACTTTGACCATTAAAAACATCACCATTATCCTGTTTACTATGAGACTGAGTGGCATCCACAGAAACAGCACCAATGTGTGTATTCCACCCAGTGCCTAATGTAAAGGCCTGGTAATGGTCGGACAGCATAGTGCCACCATATAATGTCAGTAGATTATTTAATCCATACTGATAATTGGCTTGCAAAAAATCCGTCTGCTTTGTCGCGCCTTCTATATGGCTACGCCCTGCCGCAATATCGTATTTTGATACGCCAGACTGTAGCATATTAGGTACAGATGAATAAGGCACAAGATAATGGGAAACTGAACCATCAGCTTCTTTTACACTGACATCCAAATCGGCACCACCTCCAGCAAGCTGTAGATCGGCAATCGCAAATGGGCCAGGCGGAACCTCTTTTTGATAGACAATAAAGCCATTCTGTTCAATGGTTACTAAAGCATGACTTTGTGCAATACCACGAACAATGGGTGTAAAGTTTTGTTTCGAATTGGGCAGCATTTGCATATCGCGCCAGATACGTATCCCGGTGAAACGTACAGAGTCAAACAGATCGGTTCCGGTATACATATCCCCGGCACGTAGCGTTCCTAATATTTCAGGGATGCCACGTTCCATATACAATGTATTATTTTTCCATTCTCCGCTGGCATCATTACTTTTCGTGAAGTTTGCATTCGAATGTAACTGCCAGCCAAACAGATTTAGCCCACTGTTCAGACTTACGTAGCTGCTTTCATCATTACCACCACTTTTATAATTACTGTAATACTGACTGGCATAATAAGACATGTATAGAGCATTAATGCCCCGATCCCAGGTTTCAGGTAACATATAACCCGGCTCGTATTCATTCACGTAGGCATGAGGCACCGTCAAATTTAGAGCAAACTGACTGATATCATAGCTAATATTCCCCCCCTGAACTGCGGCTCGTAGCGATACACAATCAACTTTCTTATCCACTTGAAGACCATCGGACTTAATACCAATCTGATGCAACTGAGCTATAGACAAGCAAGTATCATCAGGATCATCCTGGATATTTAATTCGTAACGGCCACGCCACTGATTGTTAAGATAAACATCCATATCATAAAGACCCGGCATCGGTTTATCTCCGTCGATCTGATAACGGGAAACCTTTTCACCTTTTAATCCGCCAAACATAAAGTGTGTGTCAAATGTTTCGGTTTCTCCCCATACCGGGGATATCACCAGCACAGAAAGGATCGCTAACGTAATGGAGTTTATCTTTAACATAACCAATCCTTGGGCTATCTATCCGTTTTTACTTTCTCACTCAAATAATTACCATGATCATCAATAAGTGTGACAGTATAATGATTAACGCCAACAGAAGTGCTTACTAATTTATCTGACCAGGGTGCAAGCACATAAGTTTCTTTATTAATTTTGGTTTTTCCAACAATTTCAGGGATGGTAATCCAGTTTGCTGAATTATTTTTGATATTTATGCCGTTGTATGATTTACTAATCCGCAGACGAGAAAAGCTATTTTTATCTACAGAAGAAATTCCTTGTGGACGGTAGATAAACTTCACACGGTTTTGCATCGCAAATTTGATTACATTTTTCCCTTCCGTTTCTGCTGAATTTGGCGGGATATCCAACACATTGAGAAAGAACAGACTTTCACGATCACCCGGCAATCTATTCTCAAGTAATTTAATCTTCAGTTGTTGGCCAGAACCCGCAATCACTCGGGCGACTGGCGGTGACAGAACAAATGGCACCTGAATTTTTTCAGGCGGCAAACTGGTGTCGCCGTCATCAATCCATGACTGCACCAACGCGCTACGCGTACCTTCATTCATTAACTGTACAGTAATTTCTTTTTTCTGGGCTGGATAAATAATCCGTGTGCCGTAAATATAAATACCTGCCCACGCAGGCATTACAGCACCAGCCAACAATAATGCCATTATCTTTCTCATGGTTAACTCACCTTATTATCAGAGAAATCGGCGGCGACAAAACGCCGCCGACTAAAAGGGTGTGTTAATCAGTTACTACCGTCAGCGTCAAAGAGGAACTCACCTCACCCGCAGTTACATTATTTTGTCCAGCCAGATTAGCATAACGCGCTGAGAAGCTAAGCTCATATTTCCCATCATCACTTTTATCCAGGGAAATACCATTATCTGCATTAACCTTAGTCCCGTCATAATAGACAGAGAAACCAGCGCCATTGTTTGATGCAGTATTTCGTGTAACAGAGGTATGTGAACTATCAAACTGTGAACGGGAGAAGGTAATACGAGGTGCATTATCACCCGTACACTCAACTTTCAACGGCGTGATAGTGGAGTTAGAATATCCATCATAAACGCCGCCAGCATTCAGTATATTTAAACGGTCCACCCCCACCTGGTTCATATCAATCTTTGCAGTTGCATCACCAACAAATTTACATGTTGTGCCAACAACTTTACCCGTAATAATCAGTTCACCATAATCTGCATCCGCCGCAAAAACCCCGGCACTCATAAAAATAGCAGACAATACGGAGGCAGCAATAATTGAACGTTTCATAGTATCTTCCTTAATAAATGAATTTCTATTTGTTAAGAGGGATTAACTCTTGAAACTAAATTCGCACACACAAAACGTTATCGCAATGTAAACGTGTTGTTTTGTTGATTTAAAACAATTTACAGAATGCAATATAATTACAACAAATAAGTTGTACTAATTATCATTTTTAGAATTTATTAATAATCGTGATTTATCATTAAATACATTCAAAATATAAATAAAAAAGCCCACATCATTCATGAAAATAATGTGGACTTTCTCGTATTCACGTTATTTTAGTCGTAGCGGTTTAAGACTATCTGGCGAGCAGAGCCTCCAGGCAGAGTGATAACTTCCGTTACAACGCCTCTGACCGGCATTGAAGCCGTTTCTCCTGCGTTTGCCAGATAGGTGTTATTACCGCAACGCTGTTGCAACTGAGTATCCACAACGTCAGCGTGACAGGTTGGGGTCGTGACGCTTCCGCTAATCGTGAGCGTCGCGGTATCAGAAGCAAAAACAGGAGAACTCATTCCATAAGCCAGAACTATAATTCCCATCAGCAAAGGATTCTTCATGTTTAGCGTTAATCCTGTCGTAAAAGAGAGCACAGCACAGTTTATCTTCACGGGAAATTATGCTCGCTGGTTCATTGTAAGACCAATCGAGATAATAAATTAATAAGATAGCTATGATCAATTCAAATGATGTATTTGGCGATTTTTTAAGAAAAGCGCCCAAATAATGAAGGGAAAATAAATAATAGTGTGATGATTATTTCATTAATATATTCACCGCATCAATATATTTCTGATGCGGTGAATAGCAGTCATCCTGACGGTTCAGGCGAAATTAAACCGCGCGGAAAGCTATTTCTCCGGGAATAACCTCACCCTGCCAGTACAGTTGCGCCGCAACGCGCCCTGCCAGCTCGCGGTATATCGCGGTAAACTCACTGTCGGGACGGCTGATTACCGTCGGCGTTCCGCGATCGAGATCTTCACGCAGGCTGATATGCAACGGCATCTGCCCCAGCAGTTGAGTACGGTACTGCTCGGCCAGTTTCTGTGCGCCGCCGGTGCCAAAAATTGGCTCATGGTGACCGCAGTTGCTACAGATATGCATACTCATGTTTTCAACAATCCCGAGCACCGGTACTTCGACCTTCTCGAACATCACAATGCCTTTTTTGGCGTCAATAAGCGCGATGTCCTGCGGCGTGGTAACGACAACCGCGCCTGTAACCGGAATGTTCTGCGCCAACGTCAATTGAATGTCACCGGTTCCCGGCGGCATATCCAGTACCAGGTAATCCAGATCCGGCCACAACGTTTCCTGCAACATCTGCATCAGCGCTTTGCTGGCCATCGGGCCGCGCCATACCATCGCATTGTCATCCGTCACCAGATAACCGATGGAGTTGGTCGCCAGACCGTGAGACATAATCGGCGCCATATGGGTGCCGTCCGGCGAAGTTGGACGCTGATTCTCAGCCCCCAGCATGGTCGGGATAGACGGGCCGTAGATATCAGCATCCAGAATACCGACTTTCGCCCCTTCCGCCGCCAGCGCTAACGCCAGGTTAACAGCGGTAGACGATTTTCCCACGCCGCCTTTACCGGAACTGACGGCGATAATGTTCTTCACGCCGTTAATGCCAGGCTGATTTTTAACGCGCTTCAGCGTCGCGATGTTATGCGACAGCTTCCAGTCAATGGCTTTCGCGCCCGTAATCCGCAGTAAATCGGCGCTGCATTGCTCTTTTAACACCTCAAACGCACTGTGCCAGACAAACGGCATGACCAGCTCAACGTGCAGCGTGTCATCCAGCCAGGCGACATGGTGCAACGCTTTCAACGTCGTCAGGTTATGCTTCAGGGTTGGGTGCTGAAAATTCGCCAGCGTCCCGGCGACCATCGCGCGCAGGGTCTCTGGTGATTTAGCCTGGGATTGTGCGTTCATCCCGACTCCTTTTTATCGTTATGAAAAGTACAATTGTAACTTTCTAGTTTACTCCTGCGGTAATAATTATTCATTTATGGATTAATGCCCTTATCACTTGGCGTAGTTATTCCCTTTCAGGTAACATCAGAACCCCCTTTTACTAGAGAAGAAGTAATACCTACTATGACTCAAGTCGCGAAGAAAATTCTGGTAACGTGCGCGCTGCCGTACGCCAACGGCTCCATCCACCTCGGCCATATGCTGGAGCACATCCAGGCTGATGTCTGGGTCCGTTACCAGCGAATGCGCGGCCACCAGGTCAACTTCATCTGCGCGGACGACGCACACGGCACCCCTATCATGCTGAAAGCACAGCAGTTGGGGATTACGCCAGAGCAGATGATTGGTGAAATGAGTCAGGAGCATCAGACTGATTTCGCAGGTTTTAACATCAGCTATGACAACTACCACTCAACGCACAGCGAAGAGAACCGCGAGCTGTCCGAGCTGATTTACACCCGCCTGAAAGAGAACGGTTTCATTAAGAACCGCACCATCTCTCAGCTCTACGATCCAGAAAAAGGCATGTTCCTGCCGGATCGTTTTGTAAAAGGCACCTGCCCGAAATGTAAGTCTCCAGACCAGTACGGCGATAACTGCGAAGTGTGCGGCGCGACCTATAGCCCGACCGAGCTTATCGAGCCGAAATCCGTGGTTTCCGGCGCTACGCCGGTGATGCGCGACTCTGAGCACTTCTTCTTTGACCTGCCCTCTTTCAGCGAAATGTTGCAGGCGTGGACCCGCAGCGGCGCGTTGCAGGAGCAGGTGGCGAACAAAATGCAGGAGTGGTTTGAATCCGGCCTGCAACAGTGGGATATCTCCCGTGACGCGCCATACTTCGGTTTTGAAATCCCGAATGCGCCGGGCAAATTTTTCTACGTCTGGCTGGATGCGCCGATCGGCTACATGGGTTCATTCAAGAATCTGTGCAACAAGCGCGGCGATCTGACCAGCTTTGACGACTACTGGAAGAAAGATTCTGACGCCGAGCTATACCATTTCATCGGTAAAGATATCGTCTACTTCCACAGCCTGTTCTGGCCGGCCATGCTGGAAGGCAGCGGTTTCCGCAAACCGACCAACCTGTTCGTTCACGGCTATGTAACGGTGAACGGCGCGAAGATGTCTAAATCGCGCGGCACCTTTATTAAGGCCAGCACCTGGCTGAACCATTTTGACGCCGACAGCCTGCGCTATTACTACACGGCGAAGCTCTCTTCCCGCATCGATGACATCGACCTGAATCTGGAAGACTTCGTGCAGCGCGTCAACGCGGATATCGTCAACAAAGTCGTCAACCTGGCTTCCCGTAACGCGGGCTTTATCAACAAGCGTTTCGATGGCGTACTGGCTGCTGAACTGGCCGATCCCGCGCTGTACAAAACCTTCACCGACGCAGCAGCGGTCATCGGCGAAGCGTGGGAAAGCCGCGAATTCGGTAAAGCGATCCGTGAAATTATGGCGCTGGCGGACATGGCTAACCGCTATGTTGATGAACAGGCGCCGTGGGTTGTCGCGAAACAGGAAGGCCGCGATGCCGACCTGCAAGCGATCTGCTCGATGGGCATCAACCTGTTCCGCGTGCTGATGACGTACCTGAAGCCGGTTCTGCCAACGCTGAGCGAACGTGTGGAAGCGTTCCTGAACACCGAGCTGAGCTGGAATGCAATCGCGCAACCGCTGCTGGGCCACAAGGTTAACGCCTTCAAAGCGCTGTATAACCGCATCGACATGAAACAGGTTGATGCGCTGGTTGAAGCCTCGAAAGAAGAGGTGAAAGCGGCGGCGGCGCCAGTTACCGGCCCGCTGGCAGACGACCCGATTCAGGAAACCATTACCTTTGACGATTTCGCTAAGGTCGATCTGCGCGTGGCGCTGATTGAAAACGCTGAGTTCGTTGAGGGTTCTGACAAACTGCTGCGTCTGACGCTGGATCTGGGCGGCGAAAAGCGCAACGTCTTCTCCGGCATCCGTTCCGCGTACCCTGACCCGCAGGCGCTGATTGGTCGCCATACGGTGATGGTCGCCAACCTGGCCCCGCGTAAAATGCGCTTCGGCATCTCTGAAGGGATGGTGATGGCCGCCGGTCCTGGCGGGAAAGATATCTTCCTGTTAAGCCCGGATGACGGTGCGAAGCCAGGCCAGCAGGTGAAATAAACAAAAAAGCCGGAGACATTCTCCGGCTTTTTTATTCCAGTACGCCAGCGAACCACGCCGGATGACGGTGCAAACACCTTATCCGGCCTACCGCTTATCTTATTACGCTTTCTTCTCGTGCTGACGCGCCGCCAGCCCGCGCAGGAAATAGCGCAAGAACTGATCGCCGCACTCGCGGAAGTTTTTATGCTCCGGGGCGCGCATCATCGCCGTGATTTCCGGCATCGAGACGCGGAATTTTTGCTCCGTCAGAATCGCAAGAATATCGTCGGTTTTCAGCGAGAACGCGATACGCAGCTTTTTCAGCACAATATTATTGTTAACGCGGCGCTCCGGCTCCAGCGCTGGCGCGGACTCATCTTTACCACGCTTTTCGTAAATCAGCCCATTCAGGAAAGCAGAGAGGATGATATCCGGGCAACGTTGAAAGCCCTCTTCCTCTTCTTTACGCAACCAGACAGCAATCTGTTCCGCAGTGGCTTCGGCATTACCCAGCGCCAGAATGCGCACCAGATCGTTATTGTTTGCTTTCAGGATGTAGCGCACGCTACGCAGAATATCGTTACTCAGCATGGGGCCTTCGGGTGTTAATGAGGCAAAAAATCATTTTAGCAGTCTTTTACAGCCCAATCGCCTCTTTTAAACTTTTCAGGTAGCGACGGCTGACAGGAACCGTTAAACCGTTGCGCAAAATCAGCTCGGCCTGACCATTATCCTCCAGACGAATTTCCTGCAACTGCGCCATATTCACCAGATACTGACGATGGCAGCGCAATAACGGCGTGCGGCTCTCCAGCGTTCGCAGCGTCAATTCGGTAAACCCTTCCTTCCCCTCGCTGCTGGTTACGTACACGCCGCTCATCCGGCTGCTGACAAACGCCACGTCATCCATTTGCAACAGATAAATACGGCTGTGCCCGGTGCAGGGAATGAATTTCAACGCTTGTTGATTTTCCGGCAGCACCGAAACGTCCTGCATGTTTCGTTCCTGTCGCAGACGCGCCAACGTTTTCTCCAGCCGCTTCTCTTCAATGGGCTTAAGCAGATAGTCAAAAGCGTGCTCTTCAAACGCTTTAATGGCGTATTCGTCAAAAGCGGTCAGAAAAACAATGTACGGTCGATGTTCTGGATCGAGCATCCCGACCATTTCCAGCCCGCTGATGCGCGGCATCTGGATGTCGAGAAACAGCACGTCCGGGTGCAGCTTATGCACCGCGCCAATCGCCTCTACCGCATTCGAGCACTCACCCACAATCTCAATATCACTTTGTTCCTGTAACAGAATCCGCAGATTTTCCCGCGCTAACGGCTCATCATCCACAATCAGCACTTTAATCATGCGTTTTCCTCCAGGGGAAGTCGTAAGGTTATCCGGGTAAAGAGATCGGGTTCGCAGGCCACGTTGATGCCGTAATCATCGCCAAAGCGTTCGCGCAGCCGTTTATCCACCAGGTTCATCCCCAGGCCGCTGGCATTGGTCGTGGGCTGGTACAACCCGGCGTTATCCTCAATGTCCAGCATCAGATGCTGCCCGTCCTGTCTGGCCGTAATGGAGACTTCGCCGGTGCCGAGCAGTTGCGACGTGCCGTGCTTAATGGCGTTTTCCACAATCGGTTGCAGAGTGAACGCGGGCAGTTGCTGGTGCGAAAGTTCCTCCGGCACGTTTAAATTCACCTGCAACCGCGCCTGGAAGCGCGCCTTCTCAATTTGCAAATAGGCATTCACATGCTCAATTTCATCGGCAAGGGTCACAATCTCCGAGGGGCGCTTTAAGTTCTTGCGAAAGAAGGTCGAGAGATACTGCACCAGTTGGCTGGCCTGTTCGCTGTCGCGGCGCACCACCGCTTTAATGGTGTTAAGCGCGTTAAACAGGAAATGAGGATTCACCTGCGCATGCAAAAGTTTAATTTCCGACTGTGTGAGCAGCGCTTTCTGGCGTTCATACTGCCCGGCCAGAATCTGCGCCGACAGCAGTTGCGCAATCCCCTCGCCCAGCGTTCGGTTGATGGAGCTAAAGAGCCGGTTTTTGGCTTCATACAGTTTGATGGTGCCCATCACGCGTTGGTTTTCGCCGCGCAGCGGAATCACCAGCGTTGAGCCTAATTTGCACTGCGGATGCAACGAGCAGCGGTAAGGCACTTCGTTACCATCGGCATACACCACCTCACCGGTCTCAATCGCTTTCAGCGTGTAGCTTGATGAAATAGGTTTCCCCGGCAGGTGATGATCGTCGCCAATGCCGGTAAATGCCAGCAGTTTGTCGCGATCGGTGATCGCTACTGCGCCGATGTCCAGTTCCTGATACAACACCTGGGCCACCTTCATGCTGTTCACTTCGTTAAAGCCCTGACGGAGGATACCCTCCGTGGAGGCCGCCACTTTCAGCGCGGTGGCGGAAAACGCCGAAGTGTATTTTTCAAACATCGCGCGTTTGTCGAGCAAAATGCGCATAAACAGCGCCGCCCCGACGGTGTTAGTCACCATCATGGGCGCGGCAATACTGCTTACCAGATGCAACGCATCTTCAAAAGGTCGGGCGATCAACAAAATGATCAGCATTTGCACCAGTTCAGCGACGAAGGTAATCGCCCCGGCCGTTAACGGGCTGAAGACTTTATCGGTGCGCCCGCGACGGATCAGCACGCTATGCACCAGGCCGCCTAACAACCCTTCAACAATGGTGGAGATCATGCAGCTCAGCGCCGTCATCCCGCCCATCGAATAACGGTGTAAACCGCCGGTGAGTCCAACCAGGCCGCCGACCACAGGCCCGCCCAGCAAGCCGCCCATCACGGCGCCAATCGCACGGGTATTGGCAATGGAATCTTCGATGTGCAACCCAAACCAGGTGCCCATAATGCAGAAAATAGAGAAGACGATATAACAGAGAAATTTATGCGGCAGGCGAACGGTAACCTGCATTAACGGGATGAATAAACGTGTTTTACTCATTAACCACGCAATGACCAGAAACACGCACATCTGCTGAAGCAGCAGCAACACCAGATTAAACTCGTACATACCCGCAAACCACACATCTCTTAAAAACGCGTAACATACATTGGCTGCGCTTATCTTTCTTTGAACTGTTGCAAAAAAACATGAATTCGTGAGAACGATCACTCAAAAGCGCACGTCAGGCCACAATCTCACCCGCGCACTGATTAAAAAACAGACAAAACTACCTGGTTCGTAAAAGAGCGTCTAAAGTAAAACTGGGACCTCGCGAGCAAGGGTGAAACGATGGCGCTTTACACAATAGGTGAAGTGGCTTTGCTTTGTGATATCAACCCTGTCACGTTACGCGCGTGGCAGAGGCGTTACGGATTATTAAAGCCCCAGCGAACAGACGGGGGGCACCGCCTGTTTAATGACGCCGATATCGACAGGATTCGGGAGATTAAACGCTGGATTGATAACGGCGTGCAGGTCAGTAAGGTCAAAGTGCTGCTCAGCAACGATAACATCGATGTGCAAAACGGCTGGCGCGAACAGCAGGAGACGCTGCTGCACTATTTGCAAAGCAACAATCTGCATAGCCTCAGACTATGGATTAAAGAACGTGGGCAGGATTACCCCGCCCAGACGCTCACCACGCACTTGTTTACTCCTCTGCGACGACGCTTACAGTGCCAGCAACCCACTCTCCAGGCGCTGCTCGGCATCCTTGACGGCATCTTGATCAATTACATTGCGATTTGTCTTGCCTCCGCGCGCAAAAAACAGGGGAAAGACGCGCTGGTGGTCGGCTGGAATATTCACGATACCACCCGGCTGTGGCTGGAGGGCTGGGTCGCCAGCCAGCAAGGATGGCGCGTCGATGTGCTGGCTCACTCGCTGAACCAGCTTCGCCCGGAGCTGTTTGACGGCAGGACGCTGCTTATCTGGTGCGGCGAGACGCAAACGCCCGCGCAGCAGCAGCAACTCAATGCCTGGCGCGCGCAGGGGCACGATATTTACCCGCTGGGCCTGTAGCCTTACCGGATGGCTGCACCAATGCGTGATCAGACATTCTGCGCATTTAATGATTCATTAACAAACGTGCTTTACGGTACAATCCTTTTGTTAACATAAGGAGTGCACAATGCGCGCAGCTAAAATCGGTGTGATTACCCTCTTCCTGCTGATGGCTATCGGCGGTATCGGCGGCGTGATGCTCGCTGGCTATACGTTTATTTTACGTGCCGGTTAAGGCGCAGCACCAGACGCTCGAACAGGCGATCGACAATGATCGCCGCCAGCGCGACCAGTAAAGCCCCCTGAATCACATAGGCGGTGTTAAAGCCGCTCAGCCCGATGATAATCGGCGTGCCGAGCGTGCTGGCGCCCACCGTCGAGGCGATCGTCGCAGTCCCAATATTGATGATTACCGAGGTGCGAATCCCCGCCAGAATCACCGGCGCGGCCAGCGGCAATTCGACTTTCCACAGCTGCTGTCCCCGGCTCATTCCCATCCCGCGCGCCACGCTCATGACGCTGGCGGGAATCGCCCCCAGCCCGGCGAGCGTGGCCTGCAATATCGGCAAAACCCCGTAGAGGATCAGCGCGATAATGGCTGGCTCCTGACCAAACCCCATCACCGGAACGGCTATCGCCAGCACCGCGACCGGCGGAAAGGTCTGCCCGACGGCGGCGATGGTTTCCACCAGCGGGCGAAACTCTGCCCCCCATGAGCGAGTGACCGCAATCCCCGCCCCGACGCCAACCGCCACAGCAATCAGGCTTGATACACCCACCAGCCAGAAATGGGCCAGCGCCAGCGCCATAAAGCTTTCTTGCTGGTAAACCGGTCGTGGCAGCTGCGGAAACAGCGCGCCAAACACCGCCTGGCTGTACGGCAGCCCCGCAAGCAGCGCCAGAAAAGCGACAATAAGCCAGAGCAGTGGATCAGACAGTCGTTTCACCGGGCAGCGCCTCCGAAAGCAGATCGCGAAAATGGAGCGTCCCGCAGGGAGTGCCCTGCTGATCCACCACCGGCAATACGTCGCACCCTCGCGCCACAAAGACAGACAGCGCATCGCGCAGCGTCATCTCTTCCGCCAGCGCGTCACCGCCCACTTGCTCATGGCGACGCACATAATCCCCCACGCTGCGCAGCGACAGCAGCCGCACGCCCAGTTCGCTGCGCCCAAAAAACGCCTGCACAAAATCATTCGCCGGCGCGGTCAGCATTTCCAGCGGCGTGCCCTGCTGTACCACTTCGCCGCCATCCATCAGCACCAGATGCTCCGCCAGACGCAGCGCCTCGTCGATATCGTGCGTCACCAGCACGATGGTGCGGCCAAGCAGCCGGTGAATACGGGTCATCTCCTGCTGAAGCGCCCCGCGCGTTACCGGGTCCAGCGCGCCAAACGGCTCATCCATCAGCAATACTTGCGGATCGGCAGCCAGCGCGCGGGCCACCCCAACGCGCTGCTGTTGCCCGCCAGAGAGCTGGTGCGGATAACGGTGACGCAAATTCACGTCCAGCCCCAGCAGCGCCATCAGTTCTTCTGTGCGGTCATCAATACGCGAGCGCGACCACTTTTGCAGTTGCGGTACGGTGGCAATGTTTTGCGCCACCGTCCAGTGCGGGAAAAGGCCGATCGACTGGATGGCGTACCCCATGCGACGACGCAGTTCCAGCACCGGCAAGCTGCGGATCTCTTCCCCGGCAAAACGGATCACCCCGCTGTCATGCTCCACCAGGCGGTTAATCATCTTCAGCGTGGTGGATTTTCCCGACCCCGATGTGCCAATCAACACTGAAAAGCTGCCTTCGCGAAAATGCAGATTGAGGTCGTTGACGGCCTTCTGCGCACCGAAGGTTTTGCTGACATGGCTAAATTCAATCATCATTCGTTACCTTCAGGAGTGCGATCCATAAATCAAACAGCGCGTCGATCAGCACGGCCAGCGCAATGACCGGGATCACCCCCAGCAGAACCAGATCAACGGCGCTGCTGAGCAGTCCCTGAAAGACCAGAGCGCCAAACCCTCCCGCCCCAATCAGGGCGGCGATGACCGCCATCCCCACCGTTTGCACCATGACCACGCGCAGGCTGCGTAAAAAAACCGGCAACGCCAGCGGCAGTTGTACATGGATAAAGCGTTGAGAAGCGCTCATCCCCATCGCCCGCGCGCTTTCCAGCACGTCTCGCGGCACCTGGTTAAGCCCGGCAACCACGCTGCGCACCAGCGGCAGTAACGCATAGAGCACCAGCGCAATCAGGGCGGGCGTTAACCCGGTTCCCGCCACGCCAAGCGTTCCCAGCCAGGGCCAGGCCTTCACCAGCCCGGCAAGCGGGGCAATCAGCAGGCCAAACAGCGCAACGGAAGGGATGGTCTGGATAACATTCAGAACGGCAAAGACCGGCCCCTGCCGCGCCGTTGCAAACGAGCACCAGATGCCCAGCGGTACGCCAATCAGCAACGCGGGCAACACGGTTCCCGCCAGCAGCGTCAGGTGCTGAACCAGCGCATTATCAAAAATATCCTGCCGGTTCGCGTACTCTTTGAGTAAAGAGAGATCGTTGAATGCGCCGGTGAGCAGCAGCGCCAGCGGTAAGAGCGCAATTTGCGCATGCAGAAGCCAGCGCCAGAACGGTTGGGTGGTGATACGGCGAATGGCATCGCTACAGGCCAGCAGGGTGAGCCCAAGACCCAGCCACAGGCCGCTCCCCAGGCTGGTGCGCGCCAGCGGGCTGCCGGCCTGCGCCAGATGCGTTGCCGCTTTCCCCACGCTCCAGAGCATGGCGATCACCAGCGCCTGCGCCAGCACAAGCGTCAGCACGCTGCCCTTTTTCCCAGGGACAAAACACAACACCAGCAATGCGCACCCGGCGCCCGCCAGCAGAGAAACCGAACCCGGCCAGATATCCCAGATCTGACGCCCCTCCCCTGACACCAGGCGATTGGGGGCGTAGTTGACGAAAGGCAGCGCGGCGGCAACCCCCGTCAGGATCACCAACAGCAGCAACACACGGTTAAGACTGACTTTTGACACCTTACTGACCTGATACAAAATGTGTTACTTCACCCAGCCTTTTTGCTTCAGGTAATCTGCCGCGACTTTTTTCGCATCCAGCCCTTCAACGGCGATACTGGCATTCAACTGTTGCAACGTTTTTTCATCCAGGCTGGCAAAGACCGGCTGCAACCATTCCGCCATCTGCGGATATTCTTTTAGCACCGACTCACGAACCACCGGAGCAGGCGCATAGATAGGCTGGACGCCTTGCGGATCGCTCAGTGTTTGCAGCCCCAGCGCCGCGACCGGGCCGTCGGTGCCATAGGCCATTGCCGCGTTTACGCCGGACGTTTGCTGAGCGGCCGCTTTAATGGTCACCGCCGTATCGCCGCCAGCCAGCGACAGCAACTGGTTCTGATTCAGTTTAAAATCGTAGGCTTTTTCAAAGGCAGGCAGCGCATCGGCGCGTTCGATAAACTCGGCGGAGGCGGCCAGTTTGAACGTTCCGCCCTCTTTCAGATAGCGTCCGAGATCCGCAAGCGAAACCAGTTTATTCTTTTCCGCAACATCCTGGCGTACCGCAATCGTCCAGGTATTGTTTGCAGGCGCTGGCGTTAACCAGACCAGCTTGTTCTGCTCAGCATCCAGTTTTTTGACTTTTTCAAACCCCGCCTGTGCGTTTTTCCATGCCGGATCGTTTTCGTCTTTAAAGAAGAATGCGCCGTTTCCGGTATATTCCGGGTAAATATCCAGCTCGCCGGAGGTAATCGCGCCGCGTACTACCGGGGTTGTACCCAGTTGCACTTTATTCACCGTTTTAACGCCGTGGCTTTCCAGCACCTGTAAAATCAGGTTGCCAAGCAAGGCGCCTTCCGTATCGATTTTTGATCCGACCGTTACGGGTGATGCGGCCTGCAACGGCAGACTGACCGCCGCTAACAGCAGCAGCGCCCCCGCCCCTGTTTTTGAAATTGTCATGCTGCTTTCCTCATTCTTTTACATCCCTTTTCAGAGACTTGAGGAAAAAGCATAGTTGAAAAATAGCAGAGCAACAAAAGGCAGGAGCAATTCACAGGCCGGATAAGCGCATGCGCCATCCGGCAATCAGGCGCACCGGTGCCGGATAGCGACGCTAACGCGTCTTATCCGGCCTACGGAGCTGACAGGCATGGCGCGTGGCTACAGCAGTTCAAACTCGCCCTGCTTCACACGGGCGGAATCGACGCCAATAAAGACGTTAAACTTGCCGGGCTCCGCGTCATACTTCATACGCTGGTTCCAGAATTTCAGCGCCTCAATATCAATCGGGAAGCTAACGGTCTGCGTTTCTCCCGGCTTCAGCGTTACCTTCTCAAAGCCTTTCAGCTGTTTTACCGGACGACTCATCGATGCCGTGACATCCTGCAAATACATCTGGATTACCGTCGCCCCCTCGCGCTTGCCGGTATTCGTCACCCGCACGCTGGCCGTTACCGCGCCATCGCGCTTCATGGTGGGCGCAGAGAGCGTCACATCGGAAACGGTAAACGTGGTGTAGCTCAGACCATAACCAAACGGATACAGCGGGCCATTCGCCTCGTCAAAGTAGCGGGAGGTGTACTTGTTCGGCTTGTCGGCGTTATACGGACGACCGGTGTTGAGATGGCTGTAGTAAACCGGGATCTGCCCGACAGAGCGCGGGAAGGACATCGGCAGTTTACCCGACGGGTTATAGTCGCCGAACAGAACGTCAGCAATGGCGTTACCGCCTTCCGTACCGGCAAACCAGGTTTCCAGAATGGCGTCAGCCTGCTGATCTTCTTTCACCAGCGCCAGCGGACGACCGTTCATCAGCACCAGCACCAACGGTTTACCCGTCGCCTTCAACGCCGCGATCAGATCGCGCTGGCTTTGCGGGATCTGAATATCGGTGCGACTGGAAGCCTCATGCGCCATACCCTGCGCTTCCCCGACAACGGCCACAACCACATCGGACTGTTTCGCGGCATTAACGGCCTCGTCAATCATCGCTTCTGGCGAACGAGGGTCTACTTTCACCGCCTCCTCATACTGATTGAGGAAATCAACAATGCCTTTGTCATTAGTGACATTCGCCCCTTTGGCGTATATCACTTTGCCTTTGTCGCCCAGCGCGTTTTTAATCCCCGTCAGCACCGTAACGGACTGGCTGGCGACGCCAGCGGCAGACCAGCTTCCCATCACATCACGCTGACTGTCAGCCAGCGGCCCCACCACCGCAATGGTGCCGGATTTATTCAACGGCAGCGTTTCCAGACGGTTCTTCAGCAGCACCAGACTTTCGCGCGCAACGTCGCGCGCGTCTTTGCGATGCAGACGGCTCTCAGCGTTCGTGTCCTGCGGATCGGACTCTTTTGCGCCCAGGTGGCTGTACGGATCGTTAAACAACCCCATGTCATATTTCACGTTCAGCACATGGCGCGCGGCATCGTCCAGTTCCGCCATCGTTACTTTGCCTGATTTGACCAGCCCCGGCAGGTATTTGCTGTAATACTCATCGCTCATACTCATGTTGATGCCGGACTTGAGCGCCACGCGCACCGCGTCTTCCGGGTCGGATGCCGTGCCGTGTTTAATCAACTCTTTGATCGCGCCGTGATCGGAAACGGTGATGCCTTTAAAGCCCCACTCGTCGCGCAGCACCTCTTTCAACAGCCACGAATCTGACGTCGCAGGCGTGCCGTTCAGTGAGTTGAGCGCCACCATCACCGCGCCGCTGCCCGCGTCCAGCCCGGCTTTATACGGCGGCATATAGTCGTTAAACAGGCGCTGCGGGCTCATATCGACGGTGTTGTATTCCTTCCCGCCCTCAACCGCGCCATAGGCGGCGAAATGTTTCACGCTGGTCATCACCGAATAGCGATCCGCCGGGCTTTTGCCCTGCATCGCCTCGACCATCGTTTTGCCCATAATCGCCGTCAGATACGTATCTTCACCAAAGCCTTCCGACGCGCGTCCCCAGCGCGGATCGCGGGACACATCCACCATCGGCGCCCAGGTCATGTTCAGGCCATCGTCAGCCGCCTCATACGCCGAGACGCGACCCACGGTTTTTACCGCCTCCAGATTAAACGAGGAGGCCAGGCCGAGGCTGATAGGGAAAACGGTACGCTGCCCGTGCAGCACGTCATAGGCGAAAAAGAGAGGGATTTTCAGGCGGCTCAGTTCCATCACCTGATCCTGCATTTTTCGGATATCCTGGCGGGTGACGGTGTTAAAAATCGCCCCGACCTGCCCGTTTTTGATCATCTCCCGGATGGCTTCTTTCGGGTTGTCGGGCCCAACACTTACCAAACGCAGCTGACCGATTTTCTCATCAACGGTCATTTTCGTGAGCAATTCAGTGACAAACGCATCCCGAGCTTCAGGCGTCAGCGGATGGTTGCCAGACAACGCTTCCGCCAGCGCTGGCTGCAACGCAAGGCTTACCGCAACACCTACAGAACATAGCCATTTCATCTTGATTCTCTCTTTTTCTTTAGCCCGACGTGGCAGCAAAAATATAACAAAAACCGCAGTTTGCCATAAGCCTAATCGGGAGAGGAGAAGAAAGCTAAGGTTATTCTCTGATTTTTTTAACGTCCCCTGCGCAGAGAGGAGGATCAGGAATACGCTAAGCCTGCACCGAGACAAGTTGCATGAGAAAGCGTATTGTCATACAAAGCGCTATGCTTAGTTCCGATAGTTTGTCCCACCACAAGGAGTGGAGAATGTCTTCCATTACAACGACAGATAATAAAGCCTTTCTTAACGAGCTCACCCGTCTGGTGGGTCATTCGCACCTGCTCACCGATCCTGCAAAAACCGCCCGCTACCGCAAGGGGTTCCGTTCTGGTCAGGGCGAAGCGCTGGCCGTGGTCTTCCCCGGCTCGCTGCTGGAATTGTGGCGCGTACTGAACGTCTGCGTAAACGCCGATAAAATCATTCTGATGCAGGCCGCCAATACCGGCCTGACTGAAGGTTCCACGCCGAACGGCAACGATTACGATCGCGAAATTGTCATCATCAGCACGCTACGCCTCGACAAGCTGCACGTCCTCAGTAAAGGCGAACAGGTGCTGGCATACCCAGGCACCACGCTGTACTCACTGGAAAAAGCGCTTAAACCTTTTGGTCGCGAACCGCACTCGGTTATCGGTTCCTCCTGTATCGGCGCGTCAGTTATTGGCGGCATCTGCAATAACTCCGGCGGGTCGCTGGTACAACGCGGCCCGGCGTATACCGAAATGTCGCTGTTCGCGCGCATTGATGAACAGGGCAAATTACAGCTGGTGAACCATCTGGGCATCGAACTGGGCCAGACCCCGGAACAGATCCTCAGCACACTCGATGATGAACGCATCAAAGATGAAGATGTGCGCCACGATGGCCGCCACGCCCACGATTACGACTACGTGACTCGCGTCAGGGACATTGAGGCCGATACCCCTGCCCGCTATAACGCTGACCCGGATCGCCTGTTCGAATCCTCCGGCTGCGCGGGTAAGCTGGCGGTGTTCGCCGTGCGGCTGGACACTTTCGAGGCGGAAAAAAACCAGCAGGTCTTTTACATCGGCACCAATCAGCCCGACGTGCTGACCGAGATTCGTCGTCATATCCTGGCGAAGTTCGACAACCTGCCGGTTGCCGGTGAATATATGCACCGCGATATTTACGACATCGCGGAGAAATATGGCAAAGATACGTTCCTGATGATCGACAAGCTCGGCACCGACAAAATGCCGTTCTTCTTTACGCTCAAAGGCCGTACCGACGCGATGCTGGAAAAGGTAAAAATCTTCCGCCCGCATTTCACCGACCGCGCGATGCAGAAGTTCGGCCATTTATTCCCTAACCATCTGCCGCCGCGCATGAAAAGCTGGCGCGACAAATATGAGCATCATCTGCTGTTAAAAATGGCGGGAGACGGAGTGGCGGAAGCGCAAAGCTGGCTGACCGAGTTTTTCAAAACCGCCGAGGGCGATTTCTTTGCCTGTACCCCGGAGGAAGGCAGCAAAGCGTTCCTGCACCGTTTTGCCGCAGCAGGCGCGGCGATCCGTTATCAGGCAGTGCATGCCGATGAGGTGGAGGATATTCTCGCACTGGATATCGCCTTACGACGTAACGACACCGAATGGTATGAGCATCTGCCGCCGGAAATTGACAGCCAGCTGGTGCATAAACTCTATTACGGTCATTTCATGTGCTATGTCTTCCATCAGGATTACATCGTGAAGAAAGGCATCGATGCCCATGCGCTGAAAGAGCAAATGCTGGAACTGCTGCGCCAGCGCGGCGCGCAATATCCGGCAGAGCATAACGTTGGTCATTTGTACAAAGCGCCGGAGACGCTGGCGCGTTTTTATCGTGAAAATGACCCCACCAACAGCATGAATCCGGGTATTGGTAAAACAAGTAAGCTGAAATTCTGGAAAGAAGCGGCGTCCGACGAGACGCATTGATTTCTCGTATTTACAGCGATGGAGCTGTTTTAAATATCGTGCCGGATGGCGGCGCAAGCGCCTTATCCGGCCTACAAACTGTAGGCCGGATTCAGGCACATATCAACAAACTCAATCGTTTTGCGCGGTCTGCTCGCCTGCTGCGGCCATCTGCGCGGCTTTCTGCTTTTTGTAACTCAACGCGGCGGCCGGAACGGGCATCGCTTTGCCGGTTTCAATCCAGGTGCGTAAACGGCTGGCATCGGCAAAATGGGTATATTTGCCAAAGGCATCCATCACCACTAACGCCA
Organism: Citrobacter sp. CK206; assembly: GCF_030333125.1. Lineage (NCBI taxonomy): Bacteria > Pseudomonadati > Pseudomonadota > Gammaproteobacteria > Enterobacterales > Enterobacteriaceae > Citrobacter > Citrobacter sp. CK206. The sequence goes on along the minus strand of NZ_JAOWGM010000030.1, from coordinate 68,268 downwards.
CCGGTTTGTTGTTGATCATCGTGCGCATCACCAGGCAATGACCCGCAGCGTTGGTAAACCCGGTCTTGGTCAACTGAATATTCCAGTTATCGCGGTACACCAGGTGATTCGTATTGCGAAACGGCAAGGTGTACGCCGGGTTTGCAAAGGTCGCCATATCCTCACGCGTGGTGCTTAACTGACCAATCAGCGGGTACTGCTTGCTGGCAATCAGCAGTTTCGTCAGGTCACGGGCGGTCGATACGTTATGAATCGACAGTCCCGTCGGCTCCACAAAACGGGTGTGGGTCATGCCCAACGCTTTGGCTTTAGCATTCATCGCTTTAATAAAAGCGTTATAGCCACCCGGATAATGATGCGCCAGGCTTGCCGCCGCCCGGTTTTCCGAGGACATCAGCGCCAGCAGCAACATATTTTTACGGCTGATTTCACTGTTCAGACGCACGCGTGAGTAAACGCCTTTCATTTCCGGCGTCTGGCTGATATCGACTTTCAGTTTTTCATCCAGCGGCAGTCGCGCATCAAGCACCACCATCGCCGTCATTAATTTGGTGATCGACGCAATCGGACGCACAAGATCCGGGTGGTTCGAATAGATCACTTTGTTGGTGTTCAGATCAACAATCATCGCGCTTCCAGAAGCAATTTCCGGTTGAGACGCTACGGCGGCAGCCGCGGTTTTCGCCACAGCGTGTGGCGCAAAAGGGACAGCCAGCATCAGGGCAAGGCTAAATAATGAAACTCGGAATTTCAGCATGATGAGATTTCTGATAATGATTCACGCACGTAGAACGTACACCGCCTGAGCCAGGATTTTACTCAAGCTAGCTCCGGCATCATAGCGACCCGACAGCGTTGTCGCCATAAGAGAATCGTCACGAAATGCTGCATGCTGGCTTTTACACCCGTCTCTTCCCTGTTTCGGGCCGCAGGCGCGCTGCGGTTGTCCATTTATCGCCCTCCTGCGACCCGAATTCTTTTCATATCTCAGAATAACCGGTATCCATATCCCCACAGGATCACCGTCATCGCCAGCAACACTTCCAGTACCAGCACGCCGATAGCCAGCGTCGAACTGGAAAAGCTCAGACCTTCCTCTTTACTGATGTTCAGGAATGTCGGGATGCCGAGATACAGCAGATAGCCGGTATAAAACAGTGCGACAGTACCGACTAACGCACAGAGCCACACCAGCGGATAAAGCGCCACCAGACCACTTAAAAACAGCGGCGTTGCGACATACCCGGCAAAGACCATACAGTGTCCCAGGGAAGGCCGTTGCGGGTAGTTGCGCGCCATCCACCAGATGACCCGCCCCATCACGGCAACCCCGGCCAGCATCATGCCGTAAAACAGAACCGCGAACGCCAGCCCTGTAAACAGAGACAAGCGCAGCACATTGCCATCACCAAAATTCCAGCCAATTTGCGTAGTGCCAATAAAGGCGCAAATCACCGGGATCGCCGCCATCAGCAGCACATGGTGGGTATAGTGATGCGACACCGTTTCGTTTTCGCTTTTGATCACGCGCATTTCACGATCGGGATGGGAAAATAGCCCCCAGACATGGTTCATACCGCCCCCCTGCTTGTCAGCTCTGGATCTCAATACTTCAAGTATAATTCAGCTTTCGATTATTTTATGTACAGCGCATAAAAACCGATGCGCTAACGTTGCGCCTTTTCCGGCCATAAACATTGATAGGGTGTATGCTAAAGGCGGGAGGTCGTTTTCACGTATGGATATCAACAGTCTTATCACGCATTACGGTTACGCCGCGCTGATTATTGGCAGTATGGCGGAAGGCGAGACCATCACCCTGTTAGGCGGCGTGGCAGCCCATCAGGGATTGCTTAAATTCCCTCTGGTGGTGCTCTCTGTCGCACTCGGCGGCATGATTGGCGATCAGGTGCTCTATTTGTTGGGTCGTCGCTATGGCGGCAAAATTTTGCGGCGCTTTTCCCGACACCGCGCCAAAATTCATCTGGCGCAGAAAATGATCCAGCGTCGCCCGTACCTGTTTGTGATCGGTTCCCGATTTATGTACGGCTTTCGCATTATTGGGCCGCTATTGATTGGCGCCAGCCACCTGCCGCCTAAAATCTTTCTGCCGCTGAATATTCTGGGGGCGATGATCTGGGCTTTGCTGTTTACCACCCTGGGCTATATTGGCGGCGAGGTGATCGCGCCGTGGCTGCACAGTTTCGACCAGCATATAAAGCATGTGATTTGGCTGGCGCTGGTGGTTGGGCTGGTTTTTGGCGCTCGCTGGTGGTTAAAACGGCGCAATAAGCCTGATGCGCCTTAGCGCTTCACGCCGGATGGCGGCGTGAACGCCTTATTTGGCCTGCATTAAAGCGCCATCCGGCACGACGCTCAAAGATGATAACCGCCGCCCAGCGCGCTGGTGAGCTGGATGGACGCATCCAGCCATTGCCCTTGCAAAATCAGGCCGTTGCAATGTTCCCGCAGCGCCGGGATCTTCGCCTGGCTGACGCGGGAGCCCGCAATAATTCCGGCATTAAACCGCGCCTGTGCCAGACCAACCACCCGCTGTGCGTCATACTCAATCTGCCGTTGGTGCTGATTTTTTTCAGCCATCGTTTCAACCTGACTGGCGGCGCGCGCCACATCATTCACCGCATCCACCACCGCTTTGTTGTAATTCGCGACAGAGAGATTACTTTGCGCTTTCGCGATATCAAGACTGGCGTTCAGCCTGCCGCTGTCAAAGATCGGCAGCGTCAGCCCGGCGGTGACGCCCATCTGCTGTGCGGAATGGCGAAACAGATCGCTCAGGTGCAGGGCGTCCTGTTGCAGAAACGCCATCAGGTTGATATCGGGATAAAACGCCGCTTTTGCGGCGTCAACGCTGCCTAAAGAGGACTCAATGTACCAGTGCGCCGCCTGTAAATCGGGCCGGCGAGCCAGAAGTTCATAGCTCAACTGAGCGGGCAACTGGCTTTCAGTCACTGGCAGAGCAACCGTATGCAGGGTCAGCGAGGCCGATTGCGCATTGGTCAGCGCACTCAGACGCGCCTCAATAATCTTCATTTTACCGGCCACATCATTTAGCTGCTGCTGCGTTTTACCGGCATCAATATCGGTTTCCACCCCTTCGACCGAGGAGGTAATACCGTTTTGATACAGCTGGCGATCAACCGTAATGACGTTTTGCTGTTCATGTTCGATTTGCGTCAGCACCGCTTTAAGCGCCGCCTGCGTCTGCCATTCCCAGTATAAACGCGCGACACCGCTTGCCAGCAGTTGCCGGGTTTGCGCCTGTTCCGCTTCACGCGCTTTCACTACGCCGATTCTCGCGCTGACTTCAGCCCGATTCTTGCCCCAGAGATCCAGATCCCAACCGGCGGTTAAGCCGAACGTCCCGTTGGTGTACCACGGCCCGGTGGTTCCCGCCGCCGGATCGGTGATGGCAAACGGCCCCATCAGCCCTTCCGCAGACATTTTCTGGCGCTCAACATCCGCAGAGAAATCCAGCTGGGGGCCATCCTGCGCTTCAACCGCCTTCGCCTGCGCCTCGGCGAGTTGTATACGCTGTTCAGCCACCTGCATATCAGGAGAATGCTGTAATGCGTTGTCAATTAAGGCATCAAGCTGGGGATCGTGGTACGCCTTCCACCACTGGCTGTCCGGCCAACCGTTTTTTATTGCCGTCGGTACTGGTGAATCAACCTGTGCAGCAGGCGTTTGTCGCGTCAGCGACTGGCGGGTATCGTGCATCGGCGCGCAACCCGCCAGCAGCGTAAAAAGAGACAGGCACACCGTTGTGGCCAGGAGAGAATCGCGGTTCATGGAGACGTTCTGGTAAGAAAAGGTGCGCAGAGATTACGTGGTGTTGCGTCCTGTTTTTTAGTTACGCGTGGCAATACATCTTTGGAAAAGGAAAAATATAATTAGAAAATTATAATTGAAACAGATGATTATGATTAAAGTATTTCATGGAATGATATTTGCCCTTTGCGTAGTTCCCTGTCGAACCGCTGACCGCTGCCGGATGGCGACGTACCGTCTTATCCGGCCTACACAGTCTGTAGTCTGTAGGCCTGATAAGCGAAGCGCCATCAGGCACGCGGCCTGATAAGGCGATTTAAATATCAATGGACTGAATGGCGCGAGCAATATCAGGGGAATTATTAAGCGCACGGATTTCCTGAAATAGCGCGGTGGCTTCCGTATATTCCTTACGCAAATACCCCAGCCACTGCTTAATACGCGCCACATGATACAGCCCGGTATCCCCCTGCTTTTCCAGCCGGGTGTATTTTTGCAGCAGTAAGACCACTTCCGGCCAGGGCATACGCGGTTCGTTATATTTCACCACGCGGCTGAGATTCGGGATGTTTAACGCTCCACGTCCCATCATCACTGCGTCGCAGCCGCTGACCGCCATACACTCTTGCGCGCTCTGCCAGTCCCAGATTTCACCATTGGCGATAACCGGAATAGTGAGTCGCTGGCGGATCTCGCCAATCGCCTGCCAGTCAATATGTTCGGCTTTATAACCCTGCTCTTTGGTTCGCCCATGCACGACAAGCTCTGTCGCCCCTGCCTGCTGGACGGCATCGGCAATTTCAAATTTTCTTTCGCCGCTGTCCCAGCCCAGACGCACTTTCACCGTGACCGGTAAATGCGCAGGCACGGCTTCGCGCATCGCTTTTGCCCCCTGATAGATAAGCTCAGGATCTTTGAGCAACGTCGCCCCGCCTCCGCTGCCGTTCACCATTTTCGACGGACAGCCGCAGTTTAAATCCACGCCGTATGAGCCCAGCTCCACCGCGCGGGCGGCGTTTTCCGCCAGCCACTGCGGGTATTGCCCCAGCAGTTGAATACGCACGACTGTGCCGGACGCCGTGCGGCTGGCATTGTGCAGTTCCGGGCAGATGCGATGAAACACTTTTACCGGCAGAAGCTGATCCACCACGCGCAAAAACTCCGTGATGCACAGATCGTAATCATTAACCTCGGTCAGTAGCTCGCGCACCAGAGAGTCGAGCACGCCTTCCATCGGCGCCAGTAAAACACGCATAGCATTTCGTTACCTGCAAAAAAAGAGGCGCTATGGTAGCGCCTCTGTGGTGCGGTTTAAAGTCTCTCAGCGCGGCTCAAGGCAGTTATCTTCCTTCCAGCCATACAGCCACTCAATGCCGCGATAAAACTCCTGCTGGGATTTGCCTTTCCACAGCAGATTACGCACCTGTCGCTCCACGCCTGCGGCATGGTAGACGCGCCCCATCTCGCGGGTTGACCAGACAATTCGCGCCGTGCGGGGAATACGCACCGACTCATACAACGCAAAGGCCTGCTGCGCATCACCATGACAACGCTCCAGCGCTTTACCCAGCGTAACGGCATCTTCCAGCGCCATGCAGGCGCCCTGCGCCATATATTGCGCAACCGGGTGCGCGGCGTCGCCCACCAGCGTGATGCGGTCGGTTCCCCATTTCTCTACCGGTTCCCGGTCAGCGGTCGCCCAACGGCGCCAGGAGGTGGGTTTGTCGAGCATTTGACGCGGACGCGGGTGAATCCCGGCAAAATAAGAGAGCACCTCTTCTTTGCTTCCGTCTTTCACGCCCCACTCCTCCTGCTGACGGCTATGGAACGTCACCACCAGATTGTACTGTTTCCCGCCGCGCAACGGATAATGCACCAGATGGCAATGCGGCCCGGCCCACAGCACCGGCGCGTTGATACGCAAATCTTCCGGCATGTCGTCGCACTCCACCACGGCCCGGTACACCACATGCCCGGTCACGCGCGGCGTATCACCAAGTAGACTCTGGCGCACGACCGATTTCACGCCATCGCAGCCCAGCAGAATATCTGCCGTCCAGCTATTCCCTTGCTCGTCAAACACCGTTACATCGTCCGGCGTCTGGCGGATATCGACAATATTCGTCGAAGTCCGGTACTCCACGCCCGGGTGGGTCAGCGCCGCTTCCCAGACGGTGGCATGAATATCCACCCGGTGAATCACGGCATACGGGCCGCCAAAATGGTCGCGAAAGGTCTGGCCGGTTTCAATGCGCACGACCTCTTCGGCATTCACGGCGTCCATCATCGTAATATGATCGGTAAAGACCGCGCGCTGGCGAGCCACTTCGCCAACGCCGAGGCTGTCCAGCGCGGAAAACGCATTCGGCCCGAGCTGAATCCCCGCCCCAATCTCACCAATTTCATGAGCCTTTTCCAGCAGCATCACTTTAATGCCCTGGCGCGCCAGCGACAGCGCGGTCGCTGCGCCGCCAATACCGCCACCCACGATAATTGCGCTTGTCACTTTAGCCATTGTCGTTCTCCTTATCAGGCTGAAATTTTGTCTTGTTGATTTTCGGGGGCAGCGGCGATAAAGGCCGGAAGCCGGGTGCAGGCGTCATAAACCGCCTTGCAGCGCGGATAACCGCTCAGGTCGCATCCCATTCGCAGCGCATTGGCCCATTGTGGAATCAGGCAGCAATCCGCCAGCGTGGGCGCATCCCCCACGCAAAACTGCCCGGACTGCCCCTGGCGCAACAGCTGTTCCACCGCGCTAAGCCCTTGTTGCACCCAGTGGGCGTACCAGCGTTTCTTGTCTTCTTCGCCGATCTTCAGCTCGTCAGTCAGGTAGCGCAGTACGCGCAGGTTGTTCACCGGGTGAATATCACAGGCAATGGCATAGACAATTTCCAGCGCCTGGCTGCGCGCCGGATCGACCTGCGGCAGCAACGGCGTCTGCGGGAAGTGGCGATCCAGCCAGTCGATGATTGCCAGCGATTGCCCGAGAGATTCACCGTCATCAGTCACCAGCGTCGGCACCAGCCCGCTCGGGTTCATCCGTCGATAGCTCAGCGCATTCTGCTGGCCGATACGAATGTTGACGCCCACCGTCTCATAATCGATGCCTTTTAATGCCAGCGCGATACGCACGCGATAAGACGCCGAGCTATTAAAAAAACTGTACAGCTTCATCATTCACCTCAGACAATCTTCACGGCGATCGGCGTTAACCCTTCCACATTGCCGGTAATCACATCCCCTTTCACCACTGCCCCAACCCCTTCCGGCGTGCCGGTGAAAATCAGGTCGCCCGGTTGCAGTTCAAAAAAGCCGGACAGGTAGCTGATGGTTTCATTGACGGACCAGATCAGATGGCGAATATCGCTGCGCTGATGATCTTCCCCGTTTACCTGTAACCAAATCGGCGCGTTGTTGACGTCTGCCACATCGGTTGCTTTATGCAGCGGCGCAATCGGCGCGGACAAATCAAACGCTTTGCCGATTTCCCACGGGCGCCCCATCTGGCGCATTTCCATCTGGCGGTCGCGGCGGGTCATATCCAGCCCGGTGGCATAGCCCCAGACATACTCATGCGCCTGCTCAAGCGGAATATCGCTGCCCTGCTTGCCTATCGCCACCACCAGTTCAATTTCATAGTGATAGTTATCGGTCTGCGACGGATAGGCCAGCGCCAGCGTTTCGCCAGCCGCAACCGGTACGATCGCATCGGCCGGTTTGCAGAAGAAGAACGGCGGCTCACGATCGGGATCGAACCCCATCTCACGGGCATGGGCGGCGTAGTTACGGCCAACGCAGTAGACGCGGCGAACCGGGAATTGCTCATCGCTGCCAACAACCGGCACCGCGACTGGCGCCTGAGGTTCGAATACATATTTGCTCATCTTTTCTCTCCCAATTTAATAACGCGCTTCGCGGAACAAGCCGAGGGCTTCCTGAACCGGTTTGTCCGAAAAACTGAATAAAACGGTATCTTCCGTGGTCTGGAACGACACCCCGTGCCATGTCGGCACCACAAAGATATCTTTCGCCGTGAAGTGGAACGTCTCATTGCCAATGGTGACCTGCCCGGAACCTTCCACAACGTGATAAATGGTGCTGTCGGTCGTGCGCGCCACGCGCGACGCAAACCCTTTCGGCAACAGTTGCAAAAACGCGCCCATCGAAGGCATCGGATAGCCCCCGGTGACCGGGTTGACATAGCGCATCTTGTAGCCATCCCACTCGTCAGGTTCCCCCATCCGGGTCAGGTCATGCAGCGCTTCACGGCTACGGTCGTAGCGGTAGTTGAAAATCGGCGAGGAATTGCCGACCTGGTGGCGTAGCGGCAGCATGTTGGCGGCGTAGCGCGGCAGGTAATCGCCTTCTTTGCGCGTCACCGGCTGCTGTTCTTCCGGGTAATCTTCTGCAAACCCGCAGCCCAGCGTATTCACCAGCGGCAGATCCAGACCGTCCAGCCATACCACCGGCTCGTCGCCAGGGTTGCCGTGATCGTGCCAGCGCCACTGCGGCGTCAGAATAAAGTCGCCCGGGTGCATCTGCGTCCGCTCGCCGTCAACGGCGGTGAACGCGCCTTGCCCTTCCACAATAAAACGCAGCGCCGACTGGTTGTGGCGATGACTCGGCGCCACCTCGCCCGGTAAAATCAATTGCAGCCCTGCGTACAGCGTCGCGGTAATTGACGACTGTCCGCGCAGCGCCGGGTTTTCCAGCACCAGTACCCGGCGGACAGCCTCTTTCGCGCCAATCAGGTTGCCGCTTTCCAGCAACAGCGGGCGGATCTCCTGATAGTTCCAGTACGCAGGCGCGCAATTGGCGTTCGGCGTTTGCGGCACCAGGTGGTGCAGCGACTCCCAGAGCGGCGTCAGGTTTTGCCCGGAAATGTGCTGATAAAACTGCTGACGGTTGTGTTTAACATCCTGATTCACTTCAGACATGGAGGTTCTCCTTATTCGTTCACGACGCCTGCCCGGGGCAGCACGTCAGGTTCAGAGGCTGAGTGGCGGACAACCGCCGTCAACATGGCGAGCATCGCCGCGCTAATGGCAGCCGGAATCGCGATGACGAAAAACAGCGTATCGAAAGAGAAATTCATCGCCATCATCATGCCGCCGGAGAGCGAACCGACAATGGCGCCACAGCGCCCGACGGCATTGGACCAGCTCACGCCGGTTGCACGGCTTTGAGTCGGGTACAGCGTCGCAGTTAAGGCATTCAACCCCACCTGCGATCCGCTGATGCCAATGCCCGTACCAAAAATCGCCAGCGCCATCAGCCACAGTCCGTTTTCGCTCAGGCCAATCATCACGATGCAGACCGCGCCCAGCGCGTAGCTCACGGCCAGCACCCGGAACGGATTGTGCTTGTCCATCAGTACACCGAGTAACAGCGCGCCGAGCGTACCGCCGACCTGGAATGCGGCAGTGACCCAGGAGGCATGCTGCAAATCGATTCCCCGGTGGTTCAGGAGCGTCGGCATCCAGCTGGAGAGCAGGTAGATAATGAGCAGGCTCATGAAGAACACGACCCATAACATCAGGGTAATGGGAAGCTGACGCCCGACAAAAAGCTGGCGGATACTGCCTTTTGAAATGGCGGCGGCTTCATGAAGATAGAAATGCGTATTGTCGTAGCGTTCGCCGGTGATGGCGCTAACCGTTCTGGCAATCGCCGCCTGCGGGCGCTGACGACGCACCTGCCAGCGTGGTGACTCGGGCAGAACAAACAGCAAGGCGAAGAACAGCATTAAGGGCAATACGCCACCGAGCACCAGAATGCCGTGCCAGCCAATCAGCGGCACCAGTTGCGCGCTGACGATGCCGCCCATCGCCGAACCGAGGGTAAACCCGCAGAACATCAGCGTTACCAGCGCGCCGCGACGGCGGGCGGGAAGGTATTCCGACGTCATCGTGATGGTATTCGGCATCGCGCCGCCCAGCCCCAGCCCGGTTAAAAAGCGCAGTACCACCAGCGTTTGCAAATCCGGCGAGAAGGCGGAAAGCAGGCTCAAGGCGCCAAACAGCGCCACGCACAGTTCAATCACCCGTTTACGGCCAAAACGGTCTGACAGCGGGCCGCACAATAGCGCCCCTGCCGTCAGCCCCAGCAGACCCGCGCCGAACAGCGGAGCCAGATCGCTGGCGCTCAATTGCCAGTGCGTACGGATATCCGGCGCAATAAAGCCAATTGCGGCCGTATCAAAACCGTCGAGCATTACCACCAGAAAGCAGCAGATGATAACGCGCCACTGCATTTTGCCGACGGGGGCGGCGTCAATCAGTGCTTGTAGATCACGTCGTTGAGTCATAGTGAATGCCTCGGTGCAGGTAAGGTAGATGTCATTTTTGTTTTTTGTATGTTGCAAGTTTGTAATCATGGCGATGAAATGTACAATGGCATTTCGGGCAGAGGCATAACCTGGGGGTTATATCAAATGGCGAATTGGGCGCAAAAATTGAAGCTGCACCACCTGCAAATGCTGGTCGCGCTGGGGGAACAAGGGAATCTGACCCACGTTGCGCGAATGATGAACATCACCCAGCCCGCGCTGTCGAAGTGGCTGTCACAGCTTGAAGATGAGATCGGAATCACGCTTTTTGAACGCCACAGCAAGGGGTTACGCCCTTCAGAAGGGGGCAAGCTGTTGCTCCAGCATGCGCAGCGGCTCATCAACGATATGGAACGTTCGCAGTATGAGATCGCGCGCTTTAAGCAAGGTGGGCTGGTGGGAAGCCTGAAAATCGGCTGTTCACCGGTCGCGACAGACTGCGTGTCGCAGGCGATCCTCTGCCTGCTCAATGAGATGCCGACGCTGCACCTGAATATTGAAGAAAAAGTCATGACCCCGCTTTTACACGATCTGCTCGCCGGGTCGCTGGACGTGGTGGTAGGCCGCGTAGGCGGTCGGGCACTCCAGCTGCCGTTAAACTATCAGGTGCTCTACACCGAACCGGTCTGCTTTGTCGCCCGCCCCCATCATCCTCTGGCCTCACACGCCACGCTTTCCTGGAACGACCTCGCCCACTGGCGCTGGATTGTCTGGCCGACCGGTACGCCAATTCGCATCAGCATTGATAACGCCCTGGTGGACAACGGCGTGATGCTGCCGGAAAACACCATCGAATCCGCCTCGATGAACGTCAGCACCAATTTGCTGCAAAGCAGCGATATGATCTCTATTCTTTCTCTACGCCTGGCGCAACGCTATGCCAGCCAGGGCCAGTTGGCTATCTTAAACCTGCCGAAAATAGAACAGAAAGGAAGCGTGGGCATGTTCTGGCGCAAGAACGAGACCCCTTCTCTCGCGTTGAGTCGTTTTCTGCATTTTCTGGCGCAGGTTTAGCGCGGGCAACGGGGCGTTGCCCGATGTTCCCGTTGTCTATTTCCACTATGCTCAGAATTCATGATGTGATCGGTAGCACGTTTTAAAGTTTAATTGTATGATGAATCTGTTTCATCAAGGGCTTTTACCATGAGTAAATCACTGAATATCATCTGGCAGTATTTACGCGCATTTGTACTGATATATGCCTGTTTGTATGCGGGTATTTTCATTGCATCGCTGCTTCCTATTACGATTCCCGGCAGCATCATCGGCATGTTGATTCTGTTTGTTTTACTGGCGCTACAAATTCTGCCAGCGAAGTGGGTAAACCCGGGATGCTATGTCCTGATCCGTTACATGGCGCTGCTGTTTGTGCCGATTGGCGTCGGCGTCATGCAGTACTTCGATTTGCTGCGCGCGCAGTTTGGCCCGGTGGTGGTCTCCTGTGCGATCAGTACGCTGGTTGTTTTCCTGGTCGTGAGCTGGAGTTCGCATATCGTACACGGTGAACGAAAAGTGTTAGGGCAGAAAGGATCGAAAAAATGATGTCGTATATCTGGTGGTCGTTACCCCTGACGCTGGCGGTCTTTTTCGCCGCCCGCAAACTGGCTGCGCGCTTTAAGATGCCGTTGCTTAACCCGTTGCTGGTTGCCATGGTGGTCATCATCCCGTTTCTGATGCTGACCGGCATTCCTTACGATCACTATTTTAAAGGCAGCGAGGTGCTCAACGACCTGCTGCAACCCGCCGTCGTGGCGCTGGCGTACCCTTTATATGAACAACTGCACCAGATCCGCGCCCGCTGGAAATCCATCATCACGATCTGCTTCGTCGGCAGCGTGGTCGCCATGGTGACCGGAACCACTGTCGCCTTACTGATGGGCGCCACGCCGGAAATCGCCGCATCGGTATTACCGAAATCGGTCACAACCCCAATCGCAATGGCGGTGGGCGGCAGCATCGGCGGCATTCCCGCCATTAGCGCCGTCTGCGTTATTTTCGTCGGGATACTGGGCGCCGTATTTGGTCATACCCTGCTCAACCTCATGCGTATCCGTACCAAAGCCGCACGCGGTCTGGCAATGGGAACCGCCTCGCACGCCCTGGGCACTGCACGCTGCGCCGAGCTGGATTACCAGGAAGGGGCGTTCAGTTCGCTGGCGCTGGTGATCTGCGGGATCATCACCTCGCTGCTGGCGCCGTTTCTCTTCCCGATTATTCTGGCGGTAGCGGGTTAAAATTTGCGATGCGTCGCGCATTTTTAATTTAAGTTTCACAAGTTGCAATAACAATGAGATTTGGATCACATATAAAGCCGTAACAGCTCCGTAAACTACGATTCCATTACATTGTTATGAGGCAACGCCATGCATCCACGTTTTCAAACTGCTTTTGGCCAACTTGCGGATAATCTGCAATCAGCGCTGGCGCCGATTCTGGCAGATGAGCATTTTCCCGCCATGCTGACTGCGGAGCAGGTCTCGACGCTTAAGCGTGAATCGGGGCTGGACGAAGACGCGCTGGCTTTCGCGCTCCTGCCGCTGGCTGCCGCCTGCGCACGCACCGACCTTTCCCACTTTAACGTTGGCGCTATCGCGCGCGGCATCAGTGGGGCCTGGTATTTCGGTGGGAATATGGAGTTCCTGGGCGCGACGATGCAGCAAACCGTTCATGCCGAGCAAAGCGCGATCGGCCATGCCTGGCTGCGCGGTGAAAAAGGGCTCGCCGCCATCACGGTTAACTACACCCCTTGCGGTCATTGCCGTCAGTTTATGAACGAACTGAACAGCGGCCTGGATCTGCGTATCCACCTGCCGGGGCGCGTACCGCATACCTTACGCGACTATCTGCCTGATGCTTTCGGCCCGAAAGACCTGGAGATCAAAACGCTGCTGATGGACGAGCAGGATCACGGTTTCGCGCTGGAGGGCGACGCGCTGACTCAGGCAGCGATTGCCGCCGCCAATAAATGTCATATGCCTTACAGCCACTCCCCAAGCGGCGTAGCGCTGGAATGCAAAGACGGGCGTATTTTCACCGGCAGCTATGCCGAGAACGCCGCCTTTAACCCTACGCTGCCGCCTTTGCAGGGCGCACTGAATCTGCTGAACCTGAACGGGTATGACTATCCAGATATTCAGCGCGCAATTCTGGCGGAGAAAGCCGACGCGCCGTTAATCCAGTGGGACGCCACCGCCGCCACGCTGAAAGCGTTAGGCTGCAATAATATCGACCGCGTACTGCTGGGTTAAGCCCTGGAACACGCAATGTGCGTAGGCCCGATAAGCACAGCGCCATCGGGCAACATGCAAATGGCAAGAATGTCTAAAATCCCCCCAATCAGACTGCTGTTTCTTGCGCTTCGACAGCGGGTACAGTAGCCTGATTGAAATTTCATCCCTTTATCGAGTTCTCTGCATGTTAAAGCGCGTGTTTTACAGCCTGTTAGTCCTGATCGGCTTGCTGCTGTTGACTGTGCTTGGTCTCGACAGATGGATGAGCTGGAAAACCGCGCCCTATATTTACGACGAATTACAGGATCTCCCCTACCGCCAGGTGGGAGTGGTATTAGGCACCGCAAAATACTATCGCACCGGCGTCATTAATCAGTATTACCGCTACCGCATTCAGGGCGCGTTAAACGCCTACAACAGCGGCAAGGTCAATTATCTGCTGCTCAGCGGCGATAACGCGCTGCAAAGCTATAACGAACCGATGACGATGCGTAAGGATCTGATCGCCGGGGGCGTTGATCCTGCCGACATCGTGCTCGATTATGCCGGTTTTCGCACGCTGGACTCCATTGTGCGCACGCGCAAAGTGTTTGATACCAACGACTTCATCATCATTACCCAGCGTTTCCACTGTGAACGCGCGCTGTTTATTGCGCTGCATATGGGAATTCAGGCTCAGTGCTATGCGGTGCCGTCGCCAAAAGATATGTTAACGGTACGCGTACGTGAATTTGGCGCCCGATTCGGCGCGCTGGCAGACCTCTATATTTTCAAACGGGAACCTCGCTTCTTAGGCCCGTTAGTTCCCATTCCAACAATGCATCAGGTGCCGGATGACGCCCAGGGCTACCCAGCAGTAACGCCTGAGCAATTGCTGGAACTGCAAAAGAAACAAGGAAAATAAGCGTGGAAGGGAAAACGATCTTTGTGGTCATCGCCGTCCTGATGGTGATGCTGTTTAGCTTACGGGAAGCCTACAAAGGCTGGCGCTCTGGCGCCGTGGATAAAATCGTCAGGAACGCCCGCGAACCCGTATACGCCTACCGTGCAGAAACCCCTCTCCTTTACTGGAGCTACATCGGGTTATATCTGTGCATGTCGGTTTGTACGCTCGCCGCAGGCATTTATTTTCTGTTCTTTAGATAACGCGCAGAAATAAAAAAGCCCGAAACAGTTGCCTGCTTCGGGCTTTTTCATGCCGGTAATTACTTCTTACGGGCGTATTTCAGCGAGTCCAGCGCCACCGCGAAGATAATGATGCCGCCTTTAATGATGTACTGCCAGTAAGGGTTCACGCCGATATAGGTCAGGCCGTAGTTGATGACGGTAAAGATAATCACACCGGTCACAACGCCGAATACCGTCCCGACGCCGCCGCTAAACGACACGCCGCCGACCACGCAGGCCGCAATCGCATCCAGCTCATACATAAAGCCGAGGTTGTTGGTCGCAGAACCGATACGCCCCGCTTCCAGCAAACCGCCGAATGCGTAGAACACACCGGACAACGCATAGATCATCAGCAGGTTCAGCCCCACGTTAACGCCGGACACTTTTGCCGCTTCCGGGTTGCCGCCGATAGCGAAAATGTTCTTACCGAAACGGGTTTTATTCCACAGGATCCAGACGAACGCCACCGCAATCAGCGCATAGAAGGTAATGTAGGAGAGCCGGAAACTGCCCAGCGCAATAAAGCCCTGCGCAAACGTCGAGAACCCGCTATCAAACCCCGAAATCGGCGACGCCCCGACGAAGTCGTAATACAGGGAGTTGATGCCATAAACGATAATCATCGTGCCCAGGGTCGTGATGAACGGCGTCACATTAAGGTACGCAATGATAATGCCGTTAAGCAGACCAATGACGGCCCCAATTGCGCAGACAATCAGGATCACCAGCGGAATCGGCATGGTGGCCATTTCCGGGAAGACCTTATTGGCGTTTTCCACGGACTGCAACAGCGTTGCGGCGACCACGGCCGCCAGGCCAACCTGACGTCCCGCAGACAGGTCAGTCCCCTGGGTGACAATCAACCCTGCCACACCCAGCGCGATGATAATACGCACGGAGGACTGCGTCAGAATGTTACTTAAGTTCAGCAGACTTAAAAATGTAGGGTCCTGGAAAATAATAATGGCCAGCAAGACTAAAAGAACAACGTAAATTCCGCCTTCTTTCAGATAAGTAAGAAAACTTTTCTTATTTAACGCACTCATGAGGAGCCCCTGATCTTAAAGGTGCAAAGACGCAAGACGCAGAATTTCGTTTTGCGTTGTTGTTTTTGTGTCAACAATCCCGGCAACAAGGCCATTGCTCATTACCAGAATACGATCTGTAATCCCTAACAATTCCGGCATTTCGGAAGAAATGATAATAATCCCCTTCTCTTTTTTCGCCAGTTCCGCAATCAGTTGATAGATTTCAAATTTCGCGCCGACATCAATACCGCGCGTTGGCTCATCCAGCATTAATATTTCTGGCTGCGTTAACAGCCACCGGCCAATAATGACCTTCTGCTGGTTGCCCCCCGAAAGAGAGCCAATTTGCGTGCGATGACCTGGCGTTTTCACGCGCATTGAGTCAATAACCCACTGGGTATCGCTCTTCATGCGGGAATTATCCAGCAAACCGACTTTATTTCTGTAATTGCGGATGTTGGAAATTAAAGAGTTAAAACCAATATCCAGATACGCGTAGATCCCGGTTGAACGACGTTCTTCCGTTACCAGCGCGAAACCGTGATTAATGGCTTCGTTCGCGTTGTGGTTATTAATCTTTTTGCCGTGCAGCGTAATCGTACCCGATGATTTTTCCCGGATACCAAAAAGCGTTTCAACAATATCGGTACGCTTTGCCCCTACCAGACCCGCAATCCCGAGAATTTCCCCTTTATGCAGATCAAAAGAGACATCGCGGATCGACGGCTGGCGCAGAGACGTCAGGTTACGCACTTCCAGAATGACCTCTCCCGGCTTGTTTTGCTTGTCCGGGAAACGCTGGTTCAGGGAACGACCCACCATCATGGCGATGATCTTGTCCATATCCAGCCCTTCCAGCGGCTGCGTCGCAATCCACTGGCCGTCGCGCAAAACGGTGACTTCATCGCACAGCTGGAAAATCTCTTCCATTTTATGCGAGATATACACAATACCGCAGCCGCGCTCCTTCAGTTTGCGAATAATAGTGAACAGATGGTTAACCTCTTTTTCCGTTAATGAAGAGGTCGGCTCATCCATGATCACAATTTTGGCATTGTAGGAAAACGCCTTCGCAATTTCGATCATCTGCATTTGTGAAACAGATAATGTCCCGACACGCGCACGCGGATCGATATCAATATCCAGTTCATCAAATATCGCTTTGGTATCCCGGTACATTTTATCCTGATCGACAAACATACCTTTGGTTGGGTAACGCCCTAACCACATGTTATCCATGACGGAGCGCTGTAACACCAAGTTTAGCTCCTGGTGAACCATCGAAATACCATTCTCCAGAGCTTCTTTGGCAGAATGAAAATCGATCTCTTTCCCCTGAAATAAAATGCTACCGGAATCTTTTTGATAGATCCCAAAAAGGCATTTTAATAATGTTGATTTTCCTGCGCCATTCTCCCCCATTAAGGCGTGAATCGAGTGCGGGCGGACTTTTAAATTAACATTGTCAAGTGCCTTTACGCCGGGAAAAGACTTGTTGATGCCGCTCATTTCCAACAAGTATTCACCTGACGACGGAGTAGTAGTGCTGACCATAATTATACCTTGTTGGCCTCGCAGAGTGCGTTAATAAAGGGCGCAATGTTATTGCGCCCAAAGAAAACGATATACGAATTACTTGTTGGTAAACTCAGCCAGATTGTCTTTATCAACACCTACGTACGGAACGCGAACAATTTTGTTCTCGATTTTCCAGTCGGTGCCGTCAGCCGCGCCTTTACCATCGGCCAGGTTTTTCGCCAGATCAAAGGTGGCTTTCGCCTGGTTGTTGGCATCGTTCAGCACGGTACCTGCCAGCGCGCCGGATTTCACCAGCGCCAGCGCTTCAGGTAACGCATCCACGCCGAATACCGGAACGCTGGTTTTATTGTGCGCTTTCAGCGCTTCTACCGCGCCCATCGCCATTGCGTCGTTATTCGCGATAACCACTTCAATTTTGTTGGCGTTCGGGCCGGACAGCCATGCGTCCATCTTGTCTTTCGCCATTGCGGTATCCCACATTGCGGTATCCATTTGCAGCTGCTCGGTTTTGATGCCTTTGTCGTTCAGCTCTTTGATAACATAGGTGGTACGCGCTTCAGCATCCGGGTGGCCCGGCTCGCCTTTCAGCAGTACGAACTGGATTTGGCCATCTTTGTTCAGATCCCAACCCTGGTTAGCCTGCCAGTGTTTAGCGATCAGATCGCCCTGGATGATACCGGATTCTTTGGAGTCAGTGCCGACGTAATAGGCTTTGTCATAGCTATCCAGCGCTTTGCGGGAAGGTTCTTTGTTGAAGAACACAATCGGGACATTCTGACCACGCGCTTTCTCAATTACCGTACCTGCCGCAGCCGGGTCAACCAGGTTGATCGCCAGCGCTTTTACCCCTTTTGCCAACAGCACGTCGATCTGGTCGTTTTGCTTGGACTGATCGTTCTGCGAGTCATTCATCAGCAACTGCACATCAGGCGCCGCCTGGGCGTCTCTTTCGATAGCTTTACGCACGACGGACATAAAGTTATCGTCATATTTATAAATCGTCACACCAATGCGAGTATCAGCAGCGTGCGCAGCCGCGCCAAATAACATGCTTGCCATCACAGCAGACAGAGTTAACGCCTTCTTATTCATGGTATCTCCGGTTTTATTATGCAGGGTAGTACTTGAGAAAAATGCTCGGCAGGGCAGAACGTTAATGAAGTGTTACTGAACGCCGAAGCTCACTGTTAAAAAATCTTTCTTCCGTGCCCGGTAACGCTCCAAAAATATGCTTTAATTGCTGTTTAATGCCCTGACGATGCGTTAAAAGTGATTATTCACCGTTACATAGTATTTACAGTGCTTCAAACGGTGCCATCATAGCTATCGTATTGTTAAGATACTGTGAATTTACTCACATATTGAAAGCGGTTACATCCCCTGACGTTGCTGGTTAGTGATCGGGGCCGCATTCTGTCTTAGCGCAACCGAATGACGACGCACCAGCGTTGGCATAAAACAGTGCGTCGCCGTTGAATCCAGCGTGCCGGCCGCGCCCTGCAACGCCAGTTCCGTTGCCATTTTCGCCATCGAAGCAATGGGATAACGCACCGTGGTCAGCTGCGGGTCGGTGTAACGGGCAATAGGAATATCATCAAAACCGATGATGGAAAGATGTAACGGGATGGCAATACCATTGTCTTTTAACGCCGTGAGCGCGCCAGCGGCCATGCTGTCGTTATAGGCGAATACGGCGGTCAGTTGCAGGTTTCGCCCCAACAGTTCCACCATCGCCGCTTCACCGCCCTGCATGTCCGGGGAACCCGTGCCAATCCAGCTTTCTGGCGGTGTAATCCCCTGCTCCTGCAACGCGCTCAGCCACCCTTCTTTACGCATCGTGTCATCTTCAATGCGGTGGCTGGAAGCCAGATAACCAATCCGTTGATGACCATTATTGAGCAGCATGCGGGTCGCCATTTTTGCGCCGCTGATATTGTCCAGGCACACGCAACGGTGGGCATAACCCGGCACAATACGATTGATCAGCACCATGCCTGGGATCTGGTCCATAAACGCTCCCAGCTCCTGGTCACTTAACGCTTTCGAGTGAACAATCAATGCGTTACAGCGCTGGCGAATCAGAACCTCGATGGCATGACGCTCTTTTTCAGCCTCATGATAACTGTTGCCGATCAGCACATATTTGTTGTGTTGTTGGGCAACCACATCCACCGCTTTGACCAGTGCGCCAAAAAACGCATCTGACACGTCCATCACCACCACGCCGATGGTGTCGCTTATCTGCGTCGCCAGCGCTTGCGCATTAGCATTAGGGCGGTAACCCAGCAGCGTGACCGCCTTCATTACCGCTTCGCGCGTATCGGGACTGACCAGCGCACTGTTATTCAGCACGCGAGAAACGGTCGCTACGGAAACGCCAGCCTGACGTGCCACATCACGAATGGTTACCATATTCACTACCCTGTTTGAGATTGCCGTTGCTCACAGACACCCTGTGTTTAGCAGGTGGGTATTTTGTCAGCGCTTCGTTCAGGACTACGTGAGTAAGGTCACAGGGCTGGAAACGGTTACATGCGTTTTGTTAATGAATGTGATCCAGATCGTTATCTGGATGTTCCCGATAATGACGTCCCGGACGCACGGAGGGTTAATTGCCGCCAGAGCCATTCCACCGGCCCTTGCCGATAGAAACGCAGCCAAATCCAGGAGAAAAGCAGGTTCGCCAGCCAGACAGGAATGACGAATATCAGCAGCGTCAGTCGGTCGAATTTCATAAATAAACCGAACTGGTAGAACAGCGTGGTGCAGATCAGCGTCTGCAACAGATAGTTGCTCAACGCCATCCGCCCTACGCAGGCAATGGCAATGACCAGTTTAAAACGGCTGAGCTGCGGCCAGAATCCCAGCATCAACGCGGTGTAACCTATAGTCTGAAACGGCGCGCTCAATTCACGCGGCGCCTGTAGCAGAAAAGCGCACCAGCGATACGCCCAGTCCAGCCGCCACTGTACAATAATGGCCGGAAGGTTAATCAGCACGCCGACGACGACAAGCAATACGCCCGTACGCCGGTAGTGTTGCAGACTGTACTGGCCCTTCAGCCAGCCGCTGCGCATCAGCGCCGCGCCCAGCAGCATCATTCCCGCCAGTTGCCAGCCATACTGCGCCCCCAGCGCCAGCAGACTGTTCGACAGCAGATCGACCCGGTTGCTGACCGCCTCCATGCCGCCGTTAATCTTCCAGTATTTTTCATACAACAAGGCAGAGGCATCCGGCGTCCAGGCGCGGCTGGTTTCACTCGCCGAGATGAACCCTAACAGCAGCAACACGCCAATCCCCGCCAGATAGAGCAAAATACCGGTATTAAATAAACTTTTTACCGACGGCGCGTCGCGCACCAGTCGCCAGCAAATCAGGCCGACAAGGCCATACGCCAGCAGAATGTCGCCATCCCAGAACAGCAAACCGTGGATAAAGCCCAGCAGGACGAGCAGCGTCAGACGCGACTGAATCCAGCGTTTGCCGCGCGGCAGCAGCATTTGCAGACCCGCGCCGAATAACAGCGCAAAAAGCGTAAGGAATTTTACCTGCGCGAACAGGTCGAGGATCGCCCACGTCCATGCGTCAGACGCGGTGATCTTGCCATACCAGGCGGGATTAAGGTAAGCCGCCTTTGGCAAGCCAAAGGCGCTGATATTAAGAAGCAGGATACCGAGGATGGCGACGCCACGAATAAAATCCAGCGTGACATTACGCTCCATACTCCCTGCCCTGATCAGTTATGGTGACGCACGGCGCGCAGGAACTCCTGGCGCGTGTTCTGGCTGGATTTAAACAATCCGCCGAGGGAAGTCGTGGTGGTGGCGCTGGTCGCATCTCGAATGCCGCGCGCTTTCACGCAGTAATGCACAGCGTCGATTGAGACTGCGACGTTATTGGTGCCAAGCAGCGTTTGCAGCGCGGTCAGAATCTGTTGGGTCAGACGCTCCTGAACCTGCGGGCGCTGCGCAAAGAACTGCACAATACGGTTAATCTTCGACAGGCCAATCACCGAATCTTTCGGGATATAGGCCACCGTCGCTTTCCCGTCGATCGTGACGAAATGGTGTTCGCAGGTGCTGGTAAGCGTGATATCGCGCACCGTCACCATTTCATCCACTTTCATCTTGTTTTCAATCACGGTGATCTTCGGGAAATTGGCGTAATCAAGGCCGGAGAAAATCTCATCGACATACATTTTAGCGATGCGATGCGGCGTTTCCATCAGACTGTCATCGCTCAAGTCGAGATTCAGCAACTGCATAATCTCGGTCATATGCCCCGAAATAAGACGTTTGCGCGTTTCGTTATCCATCTCATGCACGGGCGGGCGCAGCGGCGTTTCCAGACCACGCGCAACCAGCGCTTCATGAACCAGGGCCGCTTCTTTACTGAGTGATGACATTTATTCTTCTCCTGCAGGTGTGGCGCCTCTGCCCTGCGTGGGGCAAAGTTTTTAGGCTGTTGGCAGCCCGTTTATTGTGCGTGAGGCGGCGCACATAATCCAGTATTCACAACGATAATTATTGAAATCGCCGCTGCCTTTCATGTCCCGGATTCCCCACGGCGGTTCCGCGCGCTAAATCTGACGAGCCATGACGCCAAGTGTTAATGTAAAGTTGTGTAGATGATGAAGCATGTTAGATAAATGCGGAAGTGAAAGTTACTCACAGCGCAATGAATAATCTGTATTATGGGGAAATTGCACGACTCATTCAGGTTCAACACAAAAGGAGCCACGCATGGATATGCTCGAAGAGCACCGTTGTTTTGAAGGCTGGCAGCAACGCTGGCGACACGACTCCACCACGCTGAATTGCGCCATGACATTCAGCATCTTTCTCCCGCCGCCCCGCAGTACAACGCCACCTCCGGTGCTGTACTGGCTGTCAGGGTTAACCTGTAATGATGAGAACTTCACCACCAAAGCCGGTGCGCAACGCATTGCCGCCGAACTGGGCATTGTGCTGGTGATGCCGGACACCAGTCCGCGCGGCGAACAGGTCGCCGATGACGAAGGTTATGATTTAGGTAAAGGCGCGGGATTCTATCTCAACGCGACGCAGCAGCCCTGGGCCACGCATTTCCGCATGTACGACTACCTGCGCGATGAACTCCCGGCGCTGATCCAGTCGCAGTTTAACGTGGGTGAACGTTGCGCGATCAGCGGACATTCAATGGGCGGACACGGCGCATTGATCATGGCGCTGAAGAATCCGGGGAAATACACCAGCGTTTCCGCCTTTGCGCCCATCGTGAATCCGTGCCGCGTACCGTGGGGAGAAAAAGCGTTTACGGCCTATCTGGGGGAAGAGAGATCGGCCTGGGTTGAATGGGACAGTTGCGCGCTGATGCTCGCCAGCCAGCCGGAACACGCCATTCCAACGCTGATTGATCAAGGCGATAACGATCAGTTCCTCGCCGATCAGCTACAACCGGCGGTACTGGCCGAAGCCGCGCGCCAGAAGGACTGGCCGATGACGTTACGTATTCAACCGGGCTACGACCACAGTTATTACTTTATCGCCTCGTTTATTGAGGATCATCTGCGCTTCCATGCACAGCATCTGCTGAGCTGATCACCAGTAAACGGCTTTTTCCAGCGCCGCAATATCGTTATTGTCATCGGCTTGCGGCGCAGACGATTTCCGGTTTAAATCAGCAACCTGCTGGCGAATCTGAAGTCGCCCGACACTCTCGCTCTCGCTAAAATTGCGCATTTCTGATTCAAACAAAATCGCATCCAGATTGTGCAGTTTATCAAGCGCGCGCAGGAGAGAAATCAGCGTATCGAGGTTCAGGCCAGCGCCTTTCTCAATACGCTTGATCGTCGCGATGCCTACCTGCGCGCGATCGGCAAGCTGCTGTTGCGTCATAGACAGGGAAATCCGCGTTTCCTTGATACGCGCGCAGAGCGACCAGACGATCTCGTCATTATTCATTGTTTGGTATTTCAATGTACTAGCACCTTTTTCTTGGCTGAATTTTTCCGAGGCATCCGTGGTAAGTCTCGCGATATTTTGCGCTCATGTCTTTGCCGGTTTCATACATGGCGGCAATAATTTCATCCAGAGAAATACAAGGCTCGCTGATGCGGCTCATCGCCATCGTCGCCGCATTAATGGCTTTTACGGCAGAGATGGCGTTTCTTTCTATACAGGGAATTTGCACCTGCCCGCCAACCGGATCGCAGGTCAACCCCAGATGGTGCTCCATCGCAATTTCCGCAGCGCTTAATACCTGCCCGACGGATGCGCCCATCAGCTCCGCCAGCCCTGCCGCCGCCATCGAACATGCGACGCCGATTTCCCCCTGGCATCCCACTTCCGATCCTAAAATCGACGCATTCTGTTTAAACAACAGCGCGACGGCACCTGCCGTAAGAAAAAAACGGGTGATGGCGCCCGCGTCCAGCGGACAAACAAACTTATCGTACCAGCTCAATACCGCCGGAATAATGCCACTTGCGCCATTCGTCGGCGCCGTGACAATCTGCCCGCCTGCCGCATTCTCTTCACTCACGGCAATAGCAAACACGTTAACCCAGTTCAGGGTTGTCAGAAAATCCGCTGCCGAAGGCTTCATACACAACGATTTATGCAATGCGCAGGCCCGACGCGGGATCTGATAAGGGCCGGGAAGCAGCCCTTCGGTATGCAGGCCACGGTGAACGGCCTGCTTCATAACCTCCCAGACCTGCGTTAAATAGCGCTGTAATGAGGGCTGAGAATGGCTGTTCAGCTCATTTTTCATCATCAGCGCCGCAACGGAAAGCCCGTTGCGTTGGCACAGCGTCTGCAACTGCGCGGCGTTGCGAAAGGCAAAGGGAGAGGCGCGTGTCTGATCTGTCGCCACGGGCGCAGACTCACCGTATTTTCGTACCTGCCCGGCGCCGGTCGAAAACCACGTCTCCTCGTATAACGTAAAGTAATCATCTTTGGCGCGAAAGGTCATCGCATAAGGATGTCCAGGATGCGCATGGTGATTCGCAATAATTTTCACCGCCACTGTCACCGTACTGTTCGCCGGGGCAGGCACGTCAAGCATACCGTCATTTTCCGCACGCCTGATGGCGGTCAGTTGCATACGTAAATCCACCTTCTCCGGCTGATTTCCCAGCAATCCCAGATAAAGCGCGGCATCAACATTGTGGCATTTACGGCTTAACGATAATGCGCCAAACAATTCAATTTCAATATTCCTGAGTAACGGCAGCGTATCCTGCCGTTTTAGCTGCGAAATGAAATTGCAAGCCGCACGCATTGGCCCCACGGTTCTTGAACTGGATGGACCTATCACAATTTTGAATATATCAACGCAACTTTCCATTTTTATATATGTATTCCTAAAAAAAGCGCAGGGTGGGATGGCGATAATATACCGTAATCAACATATTAAAAATGATACTTTTCATGCTTATTCATTATCAGGTATTAGAAATAATACCATTTTATCTTTTCTTTAACATTCATATCTGTGATAGCACGACGCACAAGAAACAAACGCCGCCCATTATAATAAAGCGCAATGCAAAGGAGCAACATGATGGCAATAACTTACTTCGTCACATCAACAAACACAGAGCAACTTCAGGCGTGGTTATATAATGATTTTCTTCGTTCTCACGCGATGCAATGTCATTATTTATTAGAGCGTCGGCATCTGGCATTAATCAATAAGGATTATTTAAAACTTACGCTACCCGATGAAATGCTGACGCAGGCTATTTATCAGAAATTACGCGCTGCATCACTGCAATTGCAGTTTGATTTTTTTGTCAAACCTCAGAGCATCCCCACAAAGGGAGTGATTGCATTTGATATGGACTCAACGTTTATTGAAGAGGAAGGCGTGGATGAAATCGCTCACACGCTTGGCATCTCTGCGCAAATCGCGGAGATGACCCAACAGGCGATGGAAGGGAAAGTAGATTTCGACACCAGTTTTACCCGCCGTATTCGCATGTTAAAAGGCACGCACTGTGATGTTCTCAATGCCGTTTGCGATCGAATGACGATTTCCCCCGGCCTTGCCGCTATGTTGCCGGTACTGAAAAACAAAGGGTTTAAAACGGCCATTATTTCCGGTGGTCTGGATATTTTCACCCAACGACTGAAAGAAAAGTATCAGCTCGACTACGCCTTTTCCAACACGGTTGAAATAAAAGATAACGTCCTGACGGACAATATTACCCTCCCGATCATGAATGCCAGGAAAAAGCGGCAAACGCTCTCTGCGCTGGCAACACAACTCAACCTCGCTGTACACAACATTATTGCCTGCGGCGACGGCGCAAACGATCTGCCGATGCTAACGTACGCGGGAACCGGTATCGCGTGGCGGGCAAAACCCGTTGTCAGAGAAACAATCCATCATCAGATTAATTTTCATGGATTCGAATCACTTCTGTTCTTTATTGAAGATGAATTATAACCACATTTCCGTCGCCGGAAGGGAAACTCACGATGAACATAAAAGCATTTATTTTCAGTCAGGCCGATCGGCCTGTTATGAACGCGAAAAAAGAGATTGATCATACTTATAAAAAATTTCGCACAGAGATCATCACCTCGGTATTTATCTCTTATGCCGTATTCTATCTGACCCGTAAAAACTTTTCTGCTGCGATGCCAGCCATGCTGGCGGATACGTCGCTAACCGCAGAAGATTTCGCCATCATGTCCTCCATTTTTTACATTCTTTATGGTTCCATGAAGTTTGTTGGCGGCATGCTGGTTGATAAAATTAACCCTAAAGCCATGACCGGCCCGGTGCTGATTGGCGTCGGCATCGTCAATATTCTCTTTGGCTTTTCCGATAGCGTCGCGGCGTTCTACGTATTGTACAGCCTCAATGCGATTCTCCAGGGCACCAGCTTCCCGCCAATGGCGAAAATTATGGCCTCCTGGTTCTCAAAAAACGAACGCGGGCGCTGGTGGGCAATCGTTGAAGCAGCGCATAACATTGGCGGCAGCCTTGCCCCGCTGCTCACCAGCTTCGCCATTGCCTTTAGCGGCAGCTGGAAAATGGGCTTCTATGTCCCTGGAGTCATTTCCCTTCTGATGGGGGTTGTCGCGCTGTTTACGATTCAGGATCGTCCCGGCACCCTCGGGCTACCCAATGTCGGCGAATGGCGTAACGACCCTACCGAGCTTGCACAGGTAAAAGCCAGCCCGGTCAATCTGAGCTTCTGGCAGGTGTTCGTTAAATACATTCTGACCAACCCACTGGTATGGATCATCATCGTAGGCGATATGTCCGTGTATATTGCGCGCACTATTCTCAATGACTGGCCGCAAATCTATTACTCGCAGGTACACGGCTGGAGCCTGATTAAAGCAAACTCCATTATCTCGTGGTTCGAAGCTGGCGGGCTGGCAGGGGGACTGCTGGCCGGATATTTGTCAGACTTTATGTTTAAAAGCAACCGCTGGATGACGGGGTTAATCTTCGCCTTAATGCTCTGCGTATGCATCGTGCTTATCCCACTGGTGCAGGATACCTCTTACACCATCACCGCCGTACTTTTCACCATCATGGGATTTGCACTGTACGGGCCGCATATGCTTTTTGCCGTCGGCTGCCTGGACGTTACTCACAAAGATGCTGCGGGTTCTATTACCGGTTTCCGGGGATTATTCAGTTATGTTGGCGCGGCAATGGCCGGCGTACCGGTCATTCTGGTGAAAAATAGCTGGGAATGGTCTGGCGTCTATATTTACGCCTTCATCGCTATTTTATTAACCACGCTCTCCCTGGCGCTACTTTCTCGTCTCCATCGTCTGTAAAAAACGATAATCTATTGCCATAACGTAACAACGGAGGGTATCTGCCCTCCTTTTCATCCTTCATTTCTCCATTTTTTCTTCAAAATTTCCTCACATTTACGATCCGCCATCTTATTGATTTGAAATCCCTTTCCGTGAAAAACAATTAAACACAAATGATTTCAATTATCATTTGTGTTTACAAATATTCATTCTTTTGTACAATTCGTCCCGCTTATTCACCGCAAAGAGTACTTAAAAGACAAATACATACCGTTGTCATGGCCTTTTTTCATGGCTCGCAGTTTTACTCATTTAATGGAATGACAAAAATGACCATACCTCACGTTAAGGCTATCGCTGCCGCAGTATGCGCAGCGTGTCTCCCATCGCTCGTCTATGCTGCCGATCAGGACACCGTCGTTGTTACCGCCACGGGATTTGAGCAGAAAATCCAGAACGCCCCCGCGTCTATCTCCGTTATCACCAAACAGCAGATCGAAGACAAAGCCTATCGCGATGTCACCGATGCGCTGAAAGATGTGCCCGGAGTCGTCGTTACCGGCGGCGGCAGCAGTAGCGATATCAGCATCCGCGGGATGGCTTCGCAATACACGCTGTTCCTGGTCAACGGTAAGCGCATCAGCACGCGCGGCACGCGTCCGAACAGCGATAATTCCGGGATCGAGCAAGGCTGGCTGCCGCCGCTGGAATCGATCGAGCGTATTGAAGTTATTCGCGGGCCAATGTCATCGCTTTACGGTTCAGATGCGATGGGTGGCGTCATTAACGTGATCACCAAAAAAGTGTCCAACACGAAAGGCTGGACCGGCTCCCTGCATGGCGACGCCACCTTCCAGGAAGACAGGGACTCCGGTGATTTGTACCAGACCAACGCTTATGCGTCCGGCCCGCTGATTGACGGATTGCTGGGAGCGAAAGTGACCGGGCTGCTCTCTCGCCGTGCGGAAGACAAAATCGTCAATGGCTACAACGAGCAGCGCCTGCGCAACGGGGCTTTAACGCTTAACTTTACGCCAGATGATAAAAACGATTTTGACTTCGACATCGCGCGTGAATTGCAGGATCGCGACAGTACGCCAGGCAAGTCAATGGCAGAAGAAAGCTGCCGCAACGGTAGCTGTAAGCCAAACAGCAAAAGCGAAAACCGCTATGAGCACACCACTTATTCCTTAACCCACAGCGGTTATTACGACGACTTCAACACCACCAGCTACATTCAGCAGGAAGAGACCAACAACCCCGGTCGCCAGATGAAGTCTTACAACACCATCTTTAATAACCAGAACCAGATCTTCCTCGGCGCGCATACCCTGACATTAGGTGGGCAGTATCGTTACGAGAAACTGAGCGATAACGGCAACCAGTTAAAAGCCTACGAAGACGTGAACAAGCTGACCCGCTGGAGCTGGGCGCTGTTTGCTGAAGATGAGTGGGCGATGACCGACAGCTTTACGCTGACCGGCGGTATCCGTATGGATAAAGATGAAAACTATGGCGACAACTGGACGCCGCGTGGCTATGGCGTATGGCATCTTACCGATCAGTGGACCTTAAAAGGCGGCGTCTCTGCGGGCTACCGCGCACCGGATCTGCGCCAGTCCTCCCCGACCTGGGGACAGATTACCGGCGGCGGTCGTCTGAACGGTATTATTGTCGGTAACGCAGACCTGAAACCAGAAAAGAGCCTGAGCGAAGAGTTGGGCCTGCTGTGGGATAACGGAGATAACCTTAACGCTGGCGTGACGCTGTTCAATACCGACTTCAAAGATAAGATAACTGAAGTGCGTCGCTGCAACAGCAGTTCAGATCCGGCCTGTACTATTGGTGGTGAGAAATACGACTTTGTCAGCGATCGCGTCAACGTTGATAAAGCCAATATGCGCGGCGTGGAGTCCACCTTTGGCTGGAAGATCACCCGCGATCTCAACTGGACGGCGAACTACACCTATACCGAATCTGAGCAGAAAAGCGGCCAGTTCTCTGGCAAGCCGTTGAATAAAATGCCGAAGCATATGTTCAACACCACGCTGGACTGGCAGGCAACGCAGGATGTTGGCTTCTGGAGCCGTCTGAACTTCCGCGGCAAGACCTCCGAATACCTGAGCCGTACTTCAATGGCCCAGGGAACGCCGTCTTATACGCAGGTTGATGTTGGTGTGCGTTATTACGCGTACAAAAATCTGCTGTTAACTGCGGGCGTGTATAACGTTCTGGACAAACAGATCGATTACGAGACTTACGATACCATTCTCGACGGTCGTCGTTACACGGTTGGCCTGACTTATAACTTCTAAGTTCAGTACAACAAAAAGCCCCGGCATGATGAATGTCGGGGCTTTTTGATTTTACCTGCCGGATGGCGGCGTAAACGCCTTATCCGGCCTACAAATGTCGCTCCTGTAGGCCTGATAAGCGCAACGCCATCAGGCACCAGGTTATTTCTTCACACGCTCCGGGAAGTGCATTTCACTGTAGCGAACAAAGTGCGTTCCCTTTGTCAGCTTGTAGCCAAACCAGATAGCCAGGAACAGCGGAATCCCGATATAAGTTGCCGCTACGCCGCCCCAGTCAATGGTGTCTTTCAGGAAGGCTTCATAGTTCTGACCCAGCGTGATGGTCAGACACAGCACAAACGCAAAGATCGGCCCCAGCGGGAAGAATCCAGAACGGTACGGCAGATCTTTCACATCGTTACCCTGCAACACATAGCCACGGCGGAAACGATAATGGCTGATGGCAATCCCCAGCCAGGCGATAAAGCCCGTCATCCCGGAGGTATTCAGCAGCCACAGGTATACCGTCTGGTTGCCAAACATCGACGTCAGGAAACAAAGCCCCGCAATTACCGTCGTCGCATACAGCGCGTTACGCGGAACGCCGCCGCGTGACAGCTGCGCGAAAATACGCGGCGCTTTACCGTCACAGGCCAGGGTGTAGAGCATACGGGTAGACGCGTACATCCCGGAGTTACCCGCCGACAGCACCGCCGTCAGGATAACCGCGTTCATTACCGCCGCAGCGGAAAGCAGACCCGCATGCTGGAACACCAGAGTGAACGGGCTGACGCTAATGTCTTTCACATCGTTACGCAGCAGGCTCGGGTCGGTATACGGGATAATCAGGCTGATAATCAGGATCGCGAACACATAGAACAGCAGGATACGCCAGAATACCTGACGCACCGCGCGCGGAATGTTTTTCTCTGGATCTTCAGACTCACCCGCCGCGATACCAATCAGTTCCGTCCCCTGGAAGGAGAAGCCGACGATCATCGCCACGCCAATCATCGCCGCAAAACCCCCGGCAAACGGCGCATCGCCGGTCGTCCAGTTGCTCCAGCCCACTGGCTGCGCCCCTTTGAAGATGCCGACGATCATCATGACGCCCACGATGATAAAGATAATGACGGTCGCCACTTTGATCAGCGAGAACCAGTATTCTGCTTCGCCAAAGCCTCTGACCGAGATGTAGTTCAGCAGGAAGATCACGCCGAGGAACAGCGCACTCCAGATCCAACCCGGCGTATCCGGGAACCACCAGTTCATCACCAGTTGTGCGGCCACGAGGTCTACGGCGATGGTCACCGCCCAGTTGTACCAGTAGTTCCAGCCGAGCGCGAAGCCAAAGCCTTCTTCAACATAGTTCTGACCGTAAGTCGCAAATGAACCGGATACCGGCATATACGCCGCCAGTTCGCCGAGACTGGTCATCAGGAAGTAGACCATCAGACCGATCAGGATATAAGAAAACAGCGCGCCGCCTGGACCCGCCGCAGAAATGGTTGCACCAGATGCAACGAAAAGACCCGTACCGATGGAACCGCCAATGGCGATCATTGTCAGGTGACGCGCCTTTAATTCGCGACGTAACGCGGGCGCTTCTGTGGTTTTAGTTTCGGAAACCATGTGAAAATGCTATCCATCCAAAAAATGAGGCGCGATTGTAGCAGACGAAACGCCATCCTTCCGGCACAAATGCGCAGTTATAAGAGACCTTCATGACTGGCCGCGGATTATAAGTAAAGTGTAGATCGGATAGGCGTTAAGACATTCGCCTGATGGCGCTACGCTTATCAGGCCTACAGGCTCGACATTTGTAGGCCTGATAAGCGTTGAGTTTGTAGGCCGGATAAGGCGTTTACGCCGCCATCCGGCAAAGGACGCTTATTCGCAGTAGCGCAGAAAACGCTGTAAGGCATTGGAAAGGTGTTTCTGGCGATGGTGGATTCGCCACAGGGTTCGCACCAGGCGCGGTAAAGGCACCGCGATTTCACTCAACGTTCCCGCCTGAAGCTGTTCCTCAATAACCCGCCGCGACAGGCAGCTGATGCCCAGACCATGACGCACGGCGTGTTTGATCGCTTCGGAGTTACCCAACTCCATCGCCATTTCGAATTTTGGCAAGTGCGAAAGCAACAGGTAGTCAACAATCTCACGCGTACCGGAACCGCGCTCGCGCAGTATCCAGGGCGCGGCGGCAAGTTGTTCAAGCGTTACCGGCCCTTGCGCCAACGGCGAGGACGGTGCGGCAAACACCACCAGCTCATCGTCCAGCCACGGCTCAGAAATAATCTCAGTATTGTGGCACGGGCCTTCAATCAGGCCGATATCCACCCGAAAATCGAGCACCGCCGTAATGACATCCTGGCTGTTGCCCACGCTAAGTTCCAACGGCAGATCGGGAAAGTCCTTCCTGTAACGGGCAATTACCGCAGGCAGGATGTAATTGCCGATGGTACTACTGGCATAAACGCGGATTGCGCCGTTGTCTTCCCGAAACAGTTGCTCAATTTCGACAGCCTGCTCCAGCAGCGCCAGCGCGCGCGGGTACAGCAAGCGCCCGTGTTCATTGACCACCAGCCGTTTTCCAACGCGGTCAAATAGCTGTACGCCAAGCTGACCTTCCAGATCGGTCAATGCTGCGCTTACGGCCGACTGCGACAGCGACAGCATGACAGATGCCTGGGTCGTCGAGCCGCTTTTTAGCACCTCAGTAAAAACTTCTAGTTGTCGTAGCGTGATATGCATTGTTGTTTTCCACTGGCAGGCCGTCGCTTACCACTTATAAAGATTAATTATAAATATATAATCAATTTTATTTTTAAACCAGTTCGCCATAACATTTTACCCATATAGAGGAGAAGGTTATGACAGAACTCACCTTACAGAATCACCATCGTACAGTGTGGCATTTTATACCGGGGCTTGCCCTGAGCGCAGTTATCACAGGGGCCGCCCTGTGGGGTGGATCTATTCCAGCCGTCGCGGGAGCCGGGTTCAGCGCCCTCACCTTAGCCATCTTACTGGGAATGGTCATCGGCAATACGGTGTATCCGCAAATCTGGAAAAGCTGTGACGGCGGCGTGCTGTTCGCTAAACAACATCTATTACGCCTGGGGATCATTCTCTACGGGTTTCGCCTCACCTTCTCACAGATTGCAGACGTGGGCGTCAGCGGGATTGTGATTGATGTACTGACGCTCTCCAGCACTTTTTTACTCGCCTGTTTCCTCGGGCAGAAAGTGTTTGGTCTGGACAAGCACACCAGTTGGCTGATTGGCGCCGGAAGCAGTATTTGCGGAGCGGCGGCAGTGCTGGCAACGGAGCCTGTCGTCAAAGCGGAGGCCAGTAAAGTTACGGTGGCCGTCGCGACGGTAGTGATTTTCGGTACGCTGGCAATCTTCCTCTACCCGGCAATGTATCCGCTGCTGGCGCACTGGTTTAGCCCGGAAACCTACGGCATCTATATTGGTTCGACCATGCATGAAGTAGCCCAGGTCGTTGCCGCCGGACACGCCATTAACCCGGACGCGGAAAACGCCGCGGTGATTGCCAAAATGCTGCGCGTAATGATGCTGGCGCCGTTTCTGATTCTGCTGGCCGCCCGTGTGAAACAACTTTCTCCGGCGACGGGCGCGGAGAAAAGCAAAATCACCATCCCGTGGTTTGCGGTGCTGTTCATCGTAGTGGCAATCGTTAACTCGTTCCATCTGCTGCCGCAGGCGGTGGTAAACATGTTGATTACGCTGGATACGGTTCTGCTGGCGATGGCAATGGCCGCGCTGGGTCTTACAACGCACGTCAGCGCGCTGAAGAAAGCCGGGGCGAAACCGTTACTGATGGCGCTGGTGCTGTTTGTCTGGCTGATTGTTGGCGGCGGCGTGATTAACGTACTGATTCACCATCTTATCGCATAAAGCACTACATTTTGCCCCTGTTAACCCGCTATCATTGGAGAGTATTTTTTTCGAATACACGACATTATTCAAACCTGAAGAATAATGTGTATAGCGGGTTTAACAGGAGTCTTCCATGAAATATATCGGAGCGCATGTCAGCGCCGCTGGCGGGTTAGCCAACGCTGCAATTCGCGCCGCAGAAATTGACGCAACCGCATTTGCGCTGTTCACGAAAAATCAGCGTCAATGGCGCGCCGCGCCGCTCACAGCCCAAATCATTGATGACTTTAAGGCCGCCTGCGAGAAATACCACTATTCGCCTGCGCAGATCCTTCCCCACGACAGCTATCTGATCAACCTCGGGCACCCTGTCAGCGAAGCGCTGGAAAAATCACGCGATGCGTTTATTGATGAAATGCAGCGTTGTGAGCAACTGGGGCTATCGCTGCTCAATTTCCATCCGGGCAGCCATTTACAGCAAATCCCGGAAGAGGAATGTCTGGCGCGAATTGCAGAGTCGATCAACATTGCCCTTGAGAAAACCCAAGGGGTCACGGCAGTCATTGAAAACACTGCGGGTCAGGGGAGCAATCTGGGATTCAGGTTTGAGCATCTCGCCGCCATCATCGACGGCGTGGACGATAAGTCCCGCGTGGGCGTCTGTATTGATACCTGTCACGCGTTCGCGGCCGGTTACGATCTGCGTACCACCGGCGAATGTGAAAAAACATTCGCCGACTTTGAGCGTGTTGTGGGCTTTACATACCTGCGCGGCATGCACCTGAACGACGCGAAAAGCGCCTTTGGCAGCCGCGTTGACCGTCACCACAGTTTGGGCGAAGGCAACATTGGTCATGAGGCATTTCGCTGGATTATGCAGGACGATCGTTTTGACGGTATTCCGCTGATTCTGGAAACCATCAACCCGGATATCTGGGCAGAAGAGATCGCCTGGCTGAAAGCGCAGCAAACGGCAAAGGTGGTTGCGTAATGATGAACGACAGGGAAAAGCAGATCCTCAAGATCCTGCGCCGCAATCCGCTCATTCAGCAAAATGAAATCGCTGATATTTTGCAGATCAGTCGCTCACGCGTGGCGGCCCATATTATGGACCTGATGCGTAAAGGGATGATCAAAGGCAAAGGCTATATCCTCACCGAGCAGGAGTATTGCGTGGTGGTCGGGGCGATCAATATGGATATTCGCGGCGTGGCGGATATCCATTATCCGCAGGCGGCTTCCAACCCTGGCAGCATTCACTGTTCTGCTGGCGGCGTGGGGCGCAATATTGCGCATAATCTGGCGCTGCTGGGTCGCGATGTGCATTTGCTCTCTGCGGTCGGTAGCGATTTTTATGGTGAAACGCTGCTGGAGCAGACTCGTCAGGCTGGCGTGAACATCTCCAGCTGTATCCGTCTGCATGGGCATAACACTTCAACCTATCTGTCCATCGCCAACCAGCAGGAAGAGACGGTGCTGGCGATTAACGACACCCACATTCTGCAACAGCTGACGCCGCAGTTGCTGAATAGCTCGCGGGATCTGATCCGTCACGCTGGCGTGGTGCTGGCGGACTGCAACCTGACGCCGGAGGCCATCGAATGGGTCTTTACCATTGCGGATGAAATCCCGGTCTTTATTGATACCGTTTCAGAGTTCAAAGCGGAAAAAATCAGGACCTGGTATTCACGCATTCATACGTTAAAACCCACGCAAAAAGAGCTGGAGATTCTGTGGGGAAAAGCGGTGCGTTCCGATGCCGACCGTGTACAGGCCGTCAATGACCTGCATCAGCAAGGCGTACAGCGAATCTTCGTTTGCCTGGAAGATGAAGCGGTCTTTTGTAGCGAGAAAAACGGCGAGCAGTTTTTACTCACCCCGCCGTCTCACACCCGCGTGGACAGCTTCGGCGCGGATGATGGCTTCATGGCCGGGTTGCTCTACAGCTTTCTGGAGGGAAGTGATTTTCGCGATAGCGCGAATTTCGCGATGGCCTGCGCGGCGTTATCGCGCGCCAGCATCAGTATTAACAACCCCACCCTCTCCGCCGATAACGCGCTTTATCTGCTGAAAACAACCCTGGCATAATGCCTGATGGCGCTGCGCTTATCAGGCCTACGGTTGCGTCACTGTGGGTCGGATATGCCTGATGGCGCTGCACTTATCAGGCCTACGGAGTGCGCCAATGTGGGTCGAATATGCCTGATGGCGCTGCGCTTATCATGCCTACGGGGTGCGCCACTGTGGGTCAAATATGCCTGATGGCGCTGCGCTTATCAG
Source organism: Citrobacter sp. CK206 (assembly GCF_030333125.1). Taxonomy (NCBI): domain Bacteria; kingdom Pseudomonadati; phylum Pseudomonadota; class Gammaproteobacteria; order Enterobacterales; family Enterobacteriaceae; genus Citrobacter; species Citrobacter sp. CK206. The sequence goes on along the minus strand of NZ_JAOWGM010000030.1, from coordinate 32,932 downwards.
GCCTACGAGGTGCGTTACTGTAGGCCGGATAAGGCGAAGCCGCCATCCGGCAAAATCGTCTACTACAACTACGCCAGCCCGATAAAGAACCCCGCGATAGTGGCGCTCATCAGGTTAGAGAGCGTTGCCGCCGCCAGCGCACGCATTCCAAGCTGGGCGATTTCCGGCGCACGCTGCGGCGCAATCGCAGAAAACGCGCCTACCACCACGCCAATTGAACCAAAGTTGGCAAAGCCACACAACGCGAAAGAGATAATCGCTATCGTCTTCACATCCAGCGTACCGGCAGCTTGCAGATATGGAGAGAAGTTGAGGTAAGCGACAAACTCGTTAATCGCCAGTTTTTGCCCAATCAGGCTACCGGCAAGCGTCGCATCGCTCCAGTCCACGCCCATAATCCAGGCCAGCGGCGCTAAAACCCAGCCGAAGATCCCTTCTAGCGTGGCGTGACCAAAGCCGAACCAGCCGCCAACGCCGCCGATGATGCCGTTAATCAGCGCGATAATCGCAACAAACGCCATCACCACCGTCGCCACACCGGCGGCGATTTTCAGCCCGGTCATCGCGCCGCTGGCCGCCGCTTCGATGATGCTTTTTGGCGGCGTTTCAGTAAACGACAGATTTTCAAACGTCACCTTCGATTCTTCCGTTGCCGGGCTCAGCATACGGGCAAACAGAATCCCTCCGGGGATCGCCATTAAGGACGCTGCCAGCAGATAATCAATCGGCACCCCCATTCCGGCATAGCCGATCATCATCGAACCGGCGATTGAGGCCATGCCGCTACAAATGGCGGTAAACAGCTCGTTGCGGTTGAGACGATCGATAAACGGCTTAACAATCGCCGGGATCTCGTTTTGCCCGAGGAAAATGGTAGTGACCGCAACGAACGACTCGATCTTGCTGATGTTCAGCGCTTTCTGGAAAATACCGCCGAGGATACGGATCAGCAGTCCCATCACGCCAATGTAGTAAAGCAAGCTGATCAGCGCAGTCACAAAGATGATGGCAGGCAACACGCGAAAGGCGAAGATAAACCCGGCGCCGTCAAACAGCACATCCATTTTTGGCCCTACTAATGAGCCAAAGATAAATGCGCTACCCGCGTCGCTGTAGGACATCACCTTGTGGACACCGAGCGCGGCCTGCTCCACCAGCCATTTCCCCGGCGGGAAATAAAGCATGATCCCACCGATGGCGATTTGCAACACCAGCGCCGCGCCAACGGTACGCAGGCTGATACGTTTTTTATTCACTGACAGCAGAAATGCGATTGCCAGTAGTACCACCATACCCACAACACTTCTCATTATATCCATAATGATTTTCCCTTCATGCCAGGAAACCCGGCGTGAAAGCCAGGTTTTGATATCGCGGGCGACCGCTCTCTGCCCGTGCGTTTTTATCAGGCGAGGCGTTGATATTCCTTCGCTATTTCACAGGCCAGTACAGCGTTGTTGAACACCAGTTGGATATTGGATTTCAGGCTATCGCCGCCGGTCAGTTCCGCCACGCGCGCCAGCAAGAATGGCGTACTTTCTTTCCCCACGACGCCCTGCTCTTCCGCTTCTTTCACGGCCTGATCGATCGACGCGTTGATTTTCTCTTCCGCCATCGCAAACTGTTCCGGGATCGGGTTTGCCACAACCAGACCACCGTTCAGACCGGTTTGCCATTTCACCGCCATTGCGCGAGCGATCTCTTGCGCGCTGTCCAGGCGGATACTGACGTCAAACGGACTGGTACGGCAGAAAAATGCCGGTAATGCCTGGGTCTGATAGCCAATTAACGGCACGCCAAAAGTCTCTAAATATTCGGTGGTTAATCCCAGGTCGAGAATTGATTTCGCCCCTGCACAAACCACCGTGACATTGGTATGCGCCAGCTCCTGCAAGTCAGCAGAAATATCAAACGTATGTTCTGCGCCACGATGTACGCCACCGATACCGCCGGTTGCAAATACTTTAATTCCGGCCAGTGCGGCAATAATCATGGTGGATGCGACCGTCGTTGCGCCATTTTTTCCAGCGGCAACCACAAACGGTAAGTCACGACGACTGACTTTTGTAACGTTATGTCCTTCACGACCTAATAATTCAATTTCTTCTTTATTCAGGCCCACTTTCATTACACCGCCAATAATGGCAATGGTTGCGGGCACGGCGCCATGCTTACGAATGGTTTCTTCAACTTCAATTGCCGTTTGCGCATTTTGCGGAAAAGGCATGCCGTGGGAAATAATGGTTGATTCCAGCGCAACAATGGGTTTCTTACTCTTTAATGCGTCCTGTACTTCTGGCGAAATTTGTAATAATTCAGAGGAAAGAGTTAATTCAGACATTCTGTGTTCTCCACTAACGATGTAACATTCGCGACAGATAAATCAGGGTTATTGGTATATTCACAGGCAAGCGCCATTGATGAACAACCCTGTGCAAATCGAACCGAATCTATAAAGGGTAAGCCGTCCATCCAGCAGGCGGCGAGTCCCGCCATCATGGCGTCGCCAGCGCCGGTCACATTGACGACGTTGGTTTTAATGGGGAGCGACCAGCCGTTTTCGCCGTTTATATCGCTGTAATAAACGCCGTCGCCACCCATACTAAGCACCAGACGGTTCAGGCCATGTTCATGAAACCATGCCGCAACGCTCCCGACATCTTCCCGCCCGGAGAGGGGAATGCCGCTAAGGGTTTCAGCTTCAAGCCGGTTGGGTTTCAGCGTGTGAATTTTGCCAAGTCGCTCGCGAATTTTGACACACTTCCAGGCAGAAACCGGATCAACAAATACCGGCACATCGCCTGCATTTTCCAGCACCCAGTTCAGTGCCTCTTCGCTGATATTACAATCGGCGACAATCACTTTTGCCCCACGAATAAAATCAGCATGCTGTGATAAAAATTCAGCCGAAATAAAGTCGGTAATGCTCATGTCATTTATGGCGACCAGCATTTCTCCGGTATTGTCGAGCAGGGATAAGTAACTTGACGTATTTTCTCCCGGCACAATCAGACATTTATCAACGTGCACACCGGATTGATTCGTTTGCGCCATCAATGACTGCCCATAGAAATCACTCCCGACGGCCGTCAGTAGCCATGAGTTTTTTCCCAGCAGCGCCAGATTATGCGCAATATTGCGCCCCACGCCGCCGGGGGTAAATTTTATTTTCCCCGGATTGGAGTCCGCATAATTTAAAGAAGCATGCGAATACCCGGCAACATCCATATTGGCTGAGCCAATCGTCACTATGTATTCCGTTTCACGCATAGAACGTCCTCTGGCATTAAGCTGCCATAACAATGAGTTCGTTAAGAATAACCACCGCCACAATCGAGATTATTAGAGCACATGTTCATATTAAAACATGTGTTCATGATATGCGTGTTTTTGATAAAGTAAATCCATCCGCAAGCCCTAAAGCGAATAGATATGAACAGAGTCACAATTTTTTATAGATACAGTTTGCAAGGGAGGAAAAAGTTGCGAGCCAGGACACAAAATGGGGGGGATAAAAAAGGCAGAAAAATGCCGGATGACGACGCTAATGCGTTTTATCCGGCCTACAGGATCGGTATCCGTAGGCCGGATAAGGCGCTCACGCCACCATCCGGCACAAGGTTTACATTATGCCGCTTTCGCGATAACTTCAGCTTCCGGGCGTTTCAGGAACGCATAGGCCAGACCGGCAACCAGCGTACCCGCAACAATCGCCAGCAGATAGCCCAGCACCGGTGTAATCGCGCCAGGAATCAGCAGCACAAACAGACCGCCGTGCGGCGCCATCAGTTTCGCGCCAACCCACATTGAGATTGCGCCTGTCAGCGCGCCGCCGACGATACAGCATGGCAGGACACGCATCGGGTCACGCGCCGCAAACGGGATCGCGCCTTCGGTAATGAAGCACAGCCCCAGCACCAGCGCGGCTTTGCCCCCTTCCTGCTGCGCCTTGTCGAACTTACGACGCGCAACCAGAGTTGCCAGCCCAAGAGCCAGCGGAGGAACCATGCCTGCCGCCATAATCGCCGCCATCGGCGCATAAGTCTGGGTACTCAGCAGACCAACACCGAACGCATACGCCGCTTTGTTAACCGGGCCGCCCATATCAGTACACATCATACCGCCGAGGATCGCGCCCAGCAGTACCGCATTCGCCGTCCCCATCGTTTGCAGCCAGTGAGTCAGCCCTTCCAGAATGCCGGCAACCGGTTTACCGATAAGGTAAATCATCGCCAGACCGACAATCAGACTGGAAATCAGTGGAATGATCAGGATCGGTTTCAGCGCTTCCATACTCTGCGGAAGTTTTAGTTTAGTGCTGATAAGTTTCGCGACATAACCGGCCAGGAAGCCCGCGATAATACCGCCGATAAAGCCAGATCCGGTGCTCACCGCCAGCATACCGCCGATAAGACCCGGCGTCAGGCCTGGACGATCCGCAATGGAAAACGCGATATATCCCGCCAGCACTGGCACCATTAGCGCGAAGGCGGAACCGCCGCCGATCTGCATCAGCGCCGCAGCCAGCGTACCTTCTTCTTTAAACGCCTCAATACCAAACGCAAAGGAGAGCGCGATACACAACCCACCCGCAACCACCATTGGCAGCATGTAGGAAACGCCCGTCAGCAGATGGCGATATGCGCCAGCGCTCTCTTTTTTCCCTTCTGTCGCAGCGGCCTGCGCTTTGCCCGTAGGCGCATACGGCGTCGCTTCCGCTACGGCTTTGTCCAGTTCCTGCGCGGTTTTCTTCAGCGCCAGGCCGGTTGACGTGCGGTACATCGGTTTTCCGGCAAACTTCGCCAGATCCACTTCGATATCAGCCGCCACGATCACCAGATCCGCTTCCGCAACCTCTTCCGGCGTGATGGCATTGCCTGCGCCCACGGAGCCACGGGTTTCGACCTTCACCCACCAGCCACGTTTTTTCGCTTCGGTTTCAATCGCTTCAGCCGCCATAAAGGTATGCGCAACGCCTGTCGGACACGCCGTCACCGCCACGACGCGTTTCGGGCCGCTGGCCGCTACCGGGGCGGCAACCGCTGTCGGCGCGCTGTATGGCGTCGCGTGTCCTTTCGCTTCATTGAGGAACAGTTCCGGGTGCGCCACGGCACGGGCAATATCGCCCAGCCAGACTTTCTTACCGTTCAGCGCGCTGTCGTTCGGCACAGCGTCAGCCAACACAATGGCCAACTCTGCGTCATTCGGATTGTCGATAATTTCCAGATTTGCTTTATGTGCCGCCGCGCCGAGCAGGGTCTTCGCCATGTAAGCGCGAGCCTGGCCGAGATTGGCGTCAATAATCAGCAGCGTTTTCATTATGCCTCTCCTGCTGTCAGTTAAACGGTTTTAAGTCGACGCGCGCCATCATTGCGGCCAACTGAGGACGATCGGTAATGCCCACATTGCTCTGGCTTACCGCAAGCGCGGCAACGGCTGTCGCCAGACGCAACGTATGTTCACTGGATTCACGCATCAGCAGGCCGTAAATCAGACCGCCAACCATAGAATCCCCTGCACCTACGGTACTCACCACATCAACGGACGGTGGCTTCGCGATCCACTCGCCGGATGCGTTCACCCACAGCGCCCCTTCCGCACCGAGAGAGATCACCACATGCGCAATACCTTGCTCACGCAGGGCGTGCGCCGCGTCGATCACATCTTTCATTTCCGGCAGCTTACGGCCTGCCCAGATTTCTAATTCACGACGGTTCGGTTTCACCAGCCACGGCGCCGCTTTCAGACCCGCCACCAACGCTTCACGACTACTATCAAAGATAATGCATGGGCACTGGCTACGCAGACGCGTCATCCAGTCGGTAAACGCTTCCGGGCTGACGCCTGTCGGCAAGCTGCCGCTGACGCAGACCATATCGAACTGACCCAGCCAGCTCAGCGAATCGTTCACAAAACGTTCCCAGTCAGCCGGAGTCACGTCAAAACCGGAGAAGTTAAAGTCGGTCACTTCACCGTCTTTTTCCGTCAGCTTAACGTTGATGCGGGTACGCCCCTGCACCACCTGAAAACGGTTGGCAATGCCCAGCTCGCTGAACAACTGCTGGAAACCGTCCTGGTTGTCTTTACCCAGGAAACCGCCAACCGTGACATCAATACCTAAATCTTTCAGAACTCTGGCAACGTTGATGCCTTTACCCGCCGCATGCAGACCCGTGGTTTTCACCAGGTTCACTTCGCCGCGTTCAATCTCCGGGCAGAAACCGACCAGGTCGTATGCCGGATTAAGGGTGATAGTAGCAACACGTCTGCTCATTACGCGCCCTCCCCAAGACCAGCGGCAATGGCGTCGCCAATCGCTTTCAGCGCCTGTTCAGCATCTTCGCCCTGCGCCGTAAAGCGCAGGCGATGGCCTTTCTTCACGCCTAACGCCACCACTTTCATCAAACTGCGTCCATTTGCCGGTTTTCCGGTTCCATCAAGGTTTGCCACGGTAATTTCGCTATTAAATTGTTTAATGGTATTCACCAGCATGGTGCCCGGACGGGCGTGTAAGCCATGCTCATTGCGCACGACAAATTCGGCGCTCAGCACGTCGTCAGTCAATGCTTCATCACTGGTCAGCAGCGCCAGCACGGTGGCGGCATCCGCTTTCAGCAAACGGTCAGCTTTATTGTTCAGCAGCAGATCGCCAAGGCGCTTCAGCACGGCGACGGGCTGATCGTCATTCATCGCGACAGTCACCAGCAGCGCAGCCGCTTCGCCCTCTACGTCAAACGCCGTAGCCGCACGGCTCACAGCGATAGCGCTGCGCAGGTTGCCGTCCGCGCTGTCGTTCAGCCAGATGCCCTGGCCGAGATTCATCGGCTGTTCATTGATGGTTCTGGCGACAAACGCGGCATCCACAGTGCCTGCTTCTTTCAGGCGCGCGGCGTTCAGCGCCTGTAGCGTCACCAGGTCGCTGGCCGTCACATCCAGCGTCAGGGTGTCGTTATCCAGCTTCAGCTGTTCGCTCTGCTTTTCACCCATCAGCAACGCGCGCAGTTCTTCTGCCGTCGTGGCGGATTTCAACTGTTCAGCCACAGCGTCATCGCTTAATACGTGCGTCAGCTGACGCAGCAACCCAAGATGCTCATCGGAGCTGGCGGCAATACCAATCGCCACATAGGCCACTTGCCCTTCGCCCCAGGTTACGCCCTGCGGAAACTGGAACACCTGCACGCCGGTTTTCAGCACCTGATCGCGCGTGTCGGTCGTTCCGTGCGGAATGGCGATACCGTTGCCAAGGAAAGTGGATGTCTGTTGCTCACGCGCCAGCATGCCGTCGACGTAGCCGTCTGCGACGTTGCCCGCCTGCACTAACGCAGCGGCAACCTGGCGAATGGCCTCTTCTTTGTTTCCGGCCTGTTCGCCCGGATGAATGTCCTGAACCGATAACTGGAACATAGTTCTCCTCTCCTGCTGAACTTGAAACGATTCAGCTAACATGAGAAAAAAGGCGCTAATCTGACTTGTAATCAAAAACAAAATAGCGCTGAAACGTTTCAAGAAGTCTTGCGCTTTCTGCTTCAGCACGCAAGTAAAGTCGTAAAATTGATGACAGAATTTAGAGATAAAGCACACTTTTCATTCAGGAAGGTAATAAATGCTGAAATGAATTGCCCGTAAAACGATCTGTTTCAGCACCGTCAGCATCTTCCCTTCATAGACTGAAATGCTATTTTGATTTTTTGTGGCGATTTTGATTTGGGCACCTGTTTATTTCCTGACGAGCAGCGTAAACTCCGCGTCTCTTCACACCACTGATACAGAAACATGCATAACACCCCCGTTGCCGCCACACCAAAAACGTTTGATTTGACGTCTTCGGCATTCCTGCTCGTCGCATTTCTGACGGGTATCGCCGGTGCGTTACAGACGCCGACGCTCAGTCTTTTTCTGACGGATGAGGTACACGCTCGTCCGGGGATGGTTGGCTTCTTTTTTACCGGCAGCGCCGTTATCGGCATTCTGGTGAGCCAGTTTCTGGCCGGGCGCTCCGACAAAAAAGGCGATCGCAAAAGCCTGATCGTTTTTTGCTGTGTGCTGGGCATGTTAGCCTGCGTGCTGTTTGCCTGGAACCGCAACTATTTTATTTTGCTGTTCGTCGGCGTTTTCCTGAGTAGTTTTGGTTCGACCGCGAACCCGCAAATGTTCGCCCTTGCCCGCGAACATGCCGATCGCACCGGTCGCGAAGCCGTGATGTTCAGCTCGATATTGCGCGCCCAGGTTTCGCTGGCGTGGGTGATCGGGCCGCCGCTGGCCTATGCGCTGGCGATGGGGTTCAGCTTTACCGTGATGTACCTGAGCGCGGCGGCGGCGTTTGTCGTCTGTGGCGTAATGGTCTGGCTGTTTTTACCGTCAATGCGTAAAGATGCACCGCTTGCTGCCGGAACCCTTGAAGCGCCGCGCCGTAATCGCCGCGATACGCTGCTGCTTTTTGTTATCTGCACATTAATGTGGGGAACCAACAGCCTCTATATCATTAATATGCCGCTGTTTATCATTAACGAACTGCATCTGCCGGAAAAACTTGCCGGCGTCATGATGGGGACTGCCGCCGGGCTGGAAATTCCCACCATGTTGATTGCAGGCTATTTTGCTAAACGGCTGGGGAAACGTCTGCTGATGCGGATCGCCATCGTGGCGGGGTTCTGCTTTTACGCGGGTATGCTGCTGGCGCACTCGCCTGTCGTTCTGCTCGGCTTGCAGTTGCTGAACGCAATTTACATCGGCATTCTCGGCGGCATCGGGATGCTCTATTTTCAGGATCTGATGCCCGGCCAGGCGGGTTCAGCAACCACGCTGTATACCAATACCATCCGCGTAGGCTGGATTATCGCCGGATCGCTGGCGGGGATTGCGGCGGAAATCTGGAATTACCACGCCGTATTCTGGTTTGCGCTGGTGATGGCCCTCGCGACGATGGTTTGTCTGGCACGCATTAAAGACGTTTAAGGCGCCGTGAGCGTTTCCAGTTCAATGAGGTAGATCATTGCCTGTGCCCTTGTCTGACCGCACATATCGGCGCTGGGTTGCAGGCCTGCGCAGACCTTTGGACGCAGCGGCGAACCGAAGATCTTACAGCGTTGATGTTCATCAAGCTGGACGCACGGCGTGTTTGCGGGTTTACCGTCAGGCATACCCGGAATGGGGCTGGAGATTGAAGGCGCGGTGCAACATGCTCCGCAATCCGGGCGGCATTCCATACAGTATTCTCTATTCGTAAGCCACCGGACTGAAAGTGGGCGAACAGTATACACAAAATCATCCGGGATGCACCGAGGCAGCAAGTGAATGTGAATTCCACTTGCCTGAATCGCCCGGCGCGAGTAGTTTGACGCGATATTTTAGACATTCTCTACAACAGGATTTTTTCGATGCCAAGAGCGAACGAAATTAAAAAAGGTATGGTACTGAACTACAACGGCAAACTGCTGATTGTAAAAGATATTGATATTCAGTCACCGACCGCCCGCGGTGCCGCGACGCTGTACAAAATGCGTTTTTCCGACGTCCGTACGGGTCTGAAAGTCGAAGAGCGTTTCAAAGGCGACGACATCGTTGATACCGTCACCCTGAGCCGCCGTGGCGTCGATTTCTCTTATATCGACGGCAACGAATATGTGTTCATGGATAAAGAAGACTATACCCCGTATACCTTCACCAAAGATCAGATTGAAGAAGAACTGCTGTTTATTCCTGAAGGCGGAATGCCGGATATGCAGGTGCTGACCTGGGACGGTCAGTTGCTGGCGCTCGAACTGCCGCAGACGGTTGATCTGGAAATCGTGGAAACCGCACCGGGCATTAAAGGCGCGTCAGCCAGCGCCCGCAACAAACCCGCAACGCTGAGCACCGGTCTGGTGATTCAGGTGCCGGAATACCTGAGCGCCGGTGAAAAAATCCGTATTCACATTGAAGAACGCCGCTACATGGGCCGCGCGGACTAAGCGCCCGTCGCCGACGCACCAACAAAAAAGGACAGCCAGGGCTGTCCTTTTTTATGACCAACAAGTGTTACAGCAAATCGCGGAACTGGGTCTTTTTCAGCGCCAGTTCAACGCCTCGAATTTCCGCCAGCCCTTTCAGACGACCAATAGCGGAGTAGCCGGGGTTGGTTTTCTTATGCAGATCGTCAAGCATCTGATGACCGTGATCCGGGCGCATTGGGATCGGACGCAGATCGCCTGCCAGCTTACGACGCTGTTCTTCCGTAAGAATTGCGGTAATCACCGCGACCATATCGACATCCCCTTGCAAATGCGCGCCTTCGTGGAAGGTTTTCGGGTTATCTTCACGGCAGGTTGAGCGTAAATGGGTAAAGTGAATGCGGTCGCCAAACGTCTCGATCATTTTCACCAGGTCGTTATCCGCGCGTACGCCGTACGAACCGGTACACATGGTGAACCCGTTGTTAATGCTGTCTACGGTTTCTTTCAGCCACTGCATATCTTCAATGGTAGAAACGATGCGCGGCAGGCCGAGGATGGGGCGCGGCGGATCGTCAGGATGCACCGCCAGGCGCACGCCGACTTCTTCTGCCACCGGCACAATCGCACGCAGGAACACCGCCATATTTTCGCGTAAATCCTCTTTGCTGATACCGTTATATTCCGCCAGACGCGCACGGAACTGATCCAGCGTATAACCCTCTTCAGCGCCAGGCAGCCCGGCGATAATATTCCGGGTCAGTTTTTCGATATCCGCAGCGCTCATGGCGTTGAAGTAGTCCAGCGCCTGGCGCTGTTCTTCTTCGCTGTAGTCCGCTTGCGCGCCGTCACGCTTCAGGATGTGCAGTTCGAAAGCCGCAAAGGCAATCTGATCGAAACGCAGCGCTCTGGAACCATCGGGCAACGGATATTCAAGGTCGGTACGCGTCCAGTCGAGAATCGGCATAAAGTTGTAGCACACGGTATCAATACCGCAGGCGGCCAGATTACGGATGCTTTGCTGATAGTTTGCAATCCAGGTCTGGTACTGCCCGGAGCGGGTTTTAATCTCTTCATGCACCGGAATACTTTCGACAACAGACCAGGTCAGCCCTTTCTCAGCCAGAATGGCCTGGCGCTTTTTAATCTCTTCAACCGGCCACACATCACCGTTCGGAATGTGGTGCAATGCCGTCACAACCCCCGTTGCGCCAGCCTGACGCACATCATCAAGCGATACCGGATCGTTAGGCCCGTACCAACGCCAGGTTTGTTCCATTGCTTCACCTCACAAGTTGTTATACCAAATTAGTTTACCTGAGTGATGACTACCATACAGGTATCGCGTAAATGGTCAACGCAGGGCGCATGATTGATTGATCCAGCTCACAATCCCCGGATAAATGCGGCATACCAATTCAATTTGGTGTCATATAACTTTACACTACCATTGTTAATTAATGGTTAATCAGGTGTGTTCTTAATGAAGACTATTGCCTCTGCCCCACTCCCGGAAGGCGTACTGACGCCCCGCTACGATCGACAACAACTACAAACCCGGATTGTGCACTTCGGTTTTGGCGCGTTTCACCGCGCCCATCAGGCATTATTGACCGACAGAGTGCTGAATGCGCAAGGCGGAGACTGGGGGATCTGCGAGATCAGCCTGTTCAGCGGCGATCGCCTGATGAGCCAGCTTCGCGAGCAGAATCACTTGTACACCGTGCTGGAAAAAGGCGCGAACGGCAATCAGGCGATTATCGTCGGCGCGGTCAAGGAGTGTCTGAACGCAAAGCTGGATTCGCTTGCCGCTATTATCGAAAAGTTTTGCGAGCCGCAGGTGGCGATAGTGTCACTCACTATCACCGAAAAAGGATATTGCATCGATCCGGCAACCGGTTCGCTCGACGTGTCAAACCCGCGCATTATTCACGATATGCAACACCCCACGGAGCCGCACTCGGCGCCGGGGATTCTTGTGGAGGCCCTGCATCGTCGGCGTGAGCGCGGGTTGTCGCCTTTCACGGTTCTCTCCTGCGATAACATCCCGGATAACGGCCATGTGGTTAAAAACGCCGTTCTGGGCATGGCGGAAAAACGCGCGGCGGAGCTGGCGGCGTGGATTCAGCAGCACGTCAGCTTCCCGGGAACGATGGTAGACAGAATCGTGCCTGCCGCCACAGAGGAGTCGCTGGACGAAATTACCCGCGAGCTGGGCGTCGCCGATCCCTGCGCCATCAGTTGTGAACCGTTTATACAGTGGGTCATTGAAGATAACTTTGTGGCAGGCCGCCCGCAGTGGGAAGTCGCTGGCGTGCAGATGGTTGATGACGTGCTGCCCTGGGAGCAAATGAAACTGCGCATGCTCAACGGCAGCCATTCGTTCCTTGCGTATCTCGGCTATCTGGCCGGGTTCCAGCACATCAGCGATTGTATGCAGGACAGCGCGTTTCGCGAGGCCGCTTACCGCCTGATGATGAATGAACAGGCGCCGACATTGCGCATCACCAACGTCGATTTATCCCGCTATGCCGCCAGCCTGATTGAACGCTTCGCCAATCCGGCGCTGAAGCACCGGACCTGGCAAATCGCGATGGATGGCAGCCAGAAATTACCGCAGCGGATGCTGGAAGGCATTCGCGAACATCTGACGCGTGGGAGTAACTGGCCGCTGCTGGCGCTGGGCGTCGCAGGCTGGATGCGCTACGTCAGCGGCGTGGACGACGCTGGTGCAACGATTGATATTCGGGACCCGCTCAGTGAAAAAATTCGCCTACTTGTTGAAAGCAGCAGTGACGCGGAGCGGGTTAGCGCGCTGCTGTCGTTGCAGGAGGTTTTCGGCACGGATCTCGTGAAAAATCCCCTGTTTGTGCAGGCCATTGAGCAAGCCTGGCGGCGCATTGCGCAACATGGCGCGCATCAGGCGGTCATTGATACGTTAAAAAATTAACAATTTCTGTCTTTCCAGCGGACGAAAAAATTCTTCGTCCGCTCTGCCCTTCTCTTTTTCGTTTTTTTTCGCCAGGATTAGCACGAGCCGTTACGGCATATCATTATTCTGGAGCAGACGTGACCAAAACCAACCTCATTACCGGCTTTCTCGGCAGTGGAAAAACAACCTCTATCCTTCATCTGTTAGCCAACAAAGATCCTGCGGAAAAATGGGCCGTGCTGGTCAACGAATTTGGCGAAGTGGGCATTGACGGCGCGCTGCTTGCGGACAGCGGCGCATTGCTGAAAGAGATCCCCGGTGGTTGCATGTGTTGCGTGAACGGATTACCAATGCAGGTGGGGCTAAATACCCTGCTGCGCCAGGGCAAGCCGGATCGCTTGCTGATCGAACCGACAGGACTTGGCCATCCGAAGCAGATCCTCGATTTGTTAACCGCGCCGGTTTACGAGCCGTGGATCGACCTGCGCGCTACGCTGTGCATCCTTGATCCGCGTTTACTGCTGGATGAAAAGAGCGTCGCCAACGAAAACTTCCGCGACCAGCTGGCTGCCGCCGATGTCATCGTCGCGAATAAAACCGATCGCGCTACGCCGGAAAGCGAAAGCGCCCTGCAAACCTGGTGGCAACAGTACGGCGACAATCGTCAACTGGTTCATGCCGACCACGGGCAAATCAACGGACAGCTGCTGGATTTACCGCGCCAGAATCTGGCGGAACTGCCCGCCAGCGCCGCCCACGCGCACCAGCATGCCGAAAGAAAAGGGCTCGCCGCGCTTAGCCTGCCGGCGCAACAGCGCTGGCGTCGCAGCCTGAACAGCGGCCAGGGGCATCAGGCCTGCGGCTGGATTTTTGATGCAGATACCGTGTTCGACACCATCGGCCTGCTCGAATGGGCGCGCCTCGCGCCGGTTGGACGAGTGAAAGGCGTTATGCGCATTAAGGAGGGGCTGGTGCGTATTAATCGTCAGGGTGACGATCTTCATATTGAGACCCAAAACGTCGCGCCGCCGGACAGCCGCATCGAACTCATCTCAGACAGTGAAACAGACTGGAATACATTACAGACCGCATTGTTGAAGCTTCGTTTAGCCGAGGACGCGTAAGGTTGCCTCCGTTTTACTGAATGGCGAGATGATAATGAAAACCCGGTATCCCCTCATACTGCTGATTAACGCTGCGGGTCTGGCGTTGTTTTTGTCGTGGTATATTCCAGTCAATCACGGATTCTGGTCTCCTCTCGACGCGAACATTTTCCACTTCTTTAACCAGAAGCTGGTTGAAAGCCGCGCATTTCTCTGGCTGGTGGCGATCACCAATAACCGGGCGTTTGATGGTTGCGCGCTGCTGGCGATGGGCTGCCTGATGCTGAGCTTCTGGTTAAAAGAGACCCCGGCGGGCCGTCGGCGTATTATCATCATCGGCCTGGTGATGCTTTTATCTGCGGTTGTGGTGAATCAGTTAGGTCAGGCGTTTATTCCGGTCAAACGCGCCAGCCCTACGCTGACGCTTGAAAATATTCACCGCGTCAGCGATCTCCTGCATATTCCCACCAAGGATGCGTCAAAAGACAGTTTCCCTGGCGATCACGGAATGATGCTGCTTATTTTTTCCGCATTTATGCTGCGTTATTTCGGAAAAGTCGCAGGTTTCATCGCCCTTATTATATTTGTGGTTTTTGCCTTTCCGCGCGTAATGATCGGCGCCCACTGGTTCACGGATATTGCGGTCGGTTCGCTGACAACGGTGCTGATTGGATTGCCCTGGCTGTTAATGACGTCGTTCAGCGATCGCGTGATACGGTTTTTCGATAATTATCTGCCCGGTAAAAACAAACAAAATTTAAACAAATAAATCACATCAATTAACATCGCCATCAGAGAGCGTTCTCACTCCTGATGGCGATCGTCGATTATTTCCCGCCCCGCCGTCATCTTCCTGTCATCTTCTTCCCGTTGAAAATGAACGCATTGCCTGTTATTCGCCTCATTTGCGTTTAATTTAGCCAATGCCACTAATTCACTTTCAGTATCATAATTTCTTATAAAAAATCCCGCCAAACTGCTCGCAATGGCAGCAACGATCGGGTAATCTTGAACTCGTTTTGCCTCGCTGGATAATTATTCTCTTTGCGAATAAATTTGTGCGTTCCGCCACAGATTTGACCTTAAAGAATTGTCTCATTGTGCGCAGGTAATTAGTCTCGTCACGTTTGGCATTTTTATAACGATATTTGTCGTTAAGGACTTCAAGGGAAAACAAACAACATGGTCAGGTCTCAACCGATTTTGAGATATATCCTGCGGGGAATTCCCGCGATTGCAGTGGCGGTTCTGCTTTCTGCATGTAGCACTACAAATACCGCAAAGAACGTGCATTCTGAGACGCATGCTGTGGGCAATGGAGATAACTCTTCACTGCAAGCCTCTCAGGATGAATTTGAAAATATGGTGCGTAACCTCGATGTTAAATCGCGGATTATGGATCAGTATGCTGACTGGAAAGGCGTGCGTTACCGCCTTGGCGGCAGCACCAAAAAAGGTGTCGATTGTTCCAGCTTTGTACAGCGTACATTCCGTGAACAATTTGGTTTAGAACTGCCTCGCTCAACCTATGAGCAGCAGGAAATGGGCAAATCCGTTTCGCGCAATAACCTGCGCACGGGCGATCTGGTTCTGTTCCGCGCCGGTTCGACGGGCCGTCATGTAGGCATCTACATCGGCAACAACCAGTTTGTTCATGCGTCTACCAGTAGCGGCGTTATTATTTCCAGCATGAACGAGCCTTACTGGAAAAAACGTTACAACGAAGGGCGCCGGGTTCTGAGCCGCAGTTAATTTTTCGTCTGACCGCTATCCCTTGGCAATCCTGACGAGACACATAAAAAGCACTGCTTCGGCGGTGCTTTTTTTGCGTTCTATCGCATCCCTGTAGAAAAGTATGACGATGCGGTTTAATCCAGGTTATAGTCTTTTAAATCAAGCATTTTAATCGCATTCGGTTACCTCAGGTAGAACCAGTAACTATGTTCACACGCGCCTCCTCGTCCTCGCGAAAAATCCTGCTCACCTGCATTCTCACAGGGGTCATCGTCGCGTTACTTATCAGTAGCCTGCAATTTTTAATGTCATGGCATAAACGTGAAGTCAAATACGACACGCTGATATCCGACGTACAACATTATCTGGTGAGCTACTTCGCCGACCTTAAAGCCACGACGGATGTGTTACAGCCCCTGACGCTTAATGACTGCCAGCAAGTCTCTTCCGAGCTGACCTCCCGCGCCGCTTTTAGCCTGAATGTGCGCGCCTTTTTGCTCGTCAAAGACAAAATCGCCTTCTGCTCGTCGGCAACCGGATCGATGGACACGCCGCTTACCGACCTGGTATCCAATATCGACATCCGCAAAGAAATTGATATGGCGATACTTCCCGGCACGCCGATGATGCCGGATAAACCGGCGATGGCGATTTGGTATCGCAACCCGTTATTAAAAGAGAGCGGCGTATTTACCTCGCTGAATATCAACCTGACGCCCTACCTTATTTACACCGCCCGACAGGAAGATTTTGATGGCATCGCATTAATTATTGGCGATACCGTGCTCTCGACGTTTTCTTCGCATTTAATGACCGTGGAAGAGCTGTCGGGTACGCCTTCGCGCCAGGCGACAATAAAAGGGCTGCCGCTGAAGATACAGTTATACGCCGACAGCTGGACCTATAACGACGTGGGCTATGCCCTGCTGCTGGGCAGTATGAGCGGTATCATCGCCGCCCTGCTCTGCTACTACATCAGCTCTATCCGCCTGAAGCCAGGGCGAGAGATCCTGGTGGCTATCAAGCGCGAACAATTTTATGTGGTCTATCAACCGGTCGTTGATACCCAAACGCTCAGGGTCACGGGTCTGGAAGTGCTGTTACGCTGGCGTCACCCTACGGCAGGCGAAATCCCGCCTGACGCGTTTATTCATTACGCAGAAGCCCAGCAGCTTATTGTGCCGCTCACCCAGCATCTGTTTAAACTCGTGGCGCGCGACGCCCCCGCATTGCAGAAGGTACTGCCTGTCGGGGCAAAGTTTGGCATCAATATCGCGCCTGACCACCTGCACAGCAACAGCTTTAAAGAGGACATCCGTCTCCTGGCGGAATCCTTACCGCCGCATCATTTTCAGATCGTACTGGAAATTACCGAACGCGATATGCTCAATCAACATGAAGCGGCTAAATTATTTGAGTGGCTGCACTGCGCTGGATTCGAAATCGCAATTGATGATTTTGGCACCGGCCATAGCGCCCTCATCTATCTGGAACGCTTTACGCTGGACTACCTGAAAATCGACCGGGGCTTTATTAATGCGATTGGTACGGAAACCGTGACCTCTCCAGTTCTGGATGCGGTTTTGATGCTCTCTAAGCGCCTGCATATGCTGACCGTTGCGGAAGGAGTGGAAACCCCGGAGCAGGCCCGATGGCTACGCGATCATGGCGTCAACTTCCTCCAGGGGTACTGGATTAGCCGCCCTTTAGCGCTTGAGGACTTCGTTCACTGGATGAATACCCGGCCCGCGCCGAAATGGTGACGGCACTCTTCTGCCCGAATGGATTCACAACAGAGGCTGCGTCACTTATTATTCAGGATTGACGCTTGCCTGACGGTGGCAGGTGATAAGAAAAGGAAACCATTTTCCGATGATTGCTCGCGTAATGCTTCTGTTTGTCGCCCTGGCCAGCTTTGGCGTACAGGCTCAGGCCATCAAAGAAAGTTACGCCTTTTCCGTGCTTGGCGAACCCAAATACGCCTTCAATTTTAATCATTTCGATTATGTCAATCCGGCGGCGCCAAAAGGGGGGCGGATAACGCTTTCCGCGACCGGGACATTCGATAATTTCAACCGCTATTCCATGCGCGGTAATCCTGGCGCACGTACCGAGCAGCTTTACGACACGCTTTTTACCACCTCTGACGACGAACCCGGCAGCTACTATCCGCTCATTGCTGACAACGCGCGATATGCGGAGGATTACTCCTGGGTGGAAGTGACCATCAACCCACGCGCCCGTTTTCATGATGGTTCGCCCATCACTGCCCGCGACGTCGCCTTCACCTTCCATAAATTTATGACTGAGGGCGTGCCGCAATTTCGTCTGGTGTACAAAGGCACGACCGTCAAAGCCATCGCTCCGCTTACCGTCCGCATTGAATTAGCCAAACCCGGTAAAGAGGATATGCTCAGCCTGTTTTCTTTACCGGTCATGCCGGAAAAATTCTGGAAGGATCATAAGCTCAGCGACCCACTCTCTAAGCCTCCTCTTGCCAGCGGCCCGTACCGCATAACCCAGTGGAAAATGGGCCAGTATATTGTCTATTCCCGGGTAAAAAACTATTGGGCTGCTAACCTGCCGGTAAACCGGGGGCGCTGGAACTTTGATACCATCCGCTACGACTATTACCTTGATGACAACGTTGCGTTTGAAGCCTTTAAGGCCGGGGCGTTTGACCTGCGTCTGGAGAATGACGCGAAAAACTGGGCAACGCGCTACACCGGTAAAAACTTTGATAACCATTACATCGTTAAAGACGAACAGAAAAATGAATCCGCACAGGATACGCGCTGGCTGACCTTTAATATTCAGCGTCCGGTATTTAACGATCGTCGCGTGCGTGAAGCGATAACCCTGGCATTTGATTTCGAATGGATGAACAAGGCATTGTTTTATAATGCCTGGAGCCGGGCAAACAGCTATTTCCAGAATACCGAGTATGCCGCCAGAAACTACCCCAGTGCAGACGAACTGGTCTTACTCGCACCCATGAAAAAGGATCTGCCGCCGGAGGTCTTTACCCGGATTTATCAGCCGCCAGTCTCAAACGGCGATGGCTACGATCGGGAAAACCTGCTGAAGGCCGATAAATTACTCACAGAGGCGGGATGGGTACTGAAAGGCCAGCAACGCGTTAACAGCGCGACCGGCAAAACGCTGAGCTTTGAACTGCTGCTTCCGGCAGGCGGCAACAGCCAGTGGGTTCTTCCCTTCCAGCATAATTTGCAGCGTCTTGGCATCACGATGAACATCCGCCAGGTTGATAACTCGCAAATCACCAACCGTATGCGCAGTCGCGACTACGACATGATGCCGCGACTGTGGCGCGCCATGCCGTGGCCCAGCTCCGATCTACAAATATCCTGGGCGTCTGAATACATTGACTCCAGCTATAACGCGCCAGGCGTGCAAAGCCCGGTCATTGATAAACTGATTGCCCAAATCATTGCCGCCCAGGGCGATAAAACGAAGCTGGTTCCCCTCGGGCGGGCGCTGGATCGGGTATTGACCTGGAATTACTACATGCTGCCAATGTGGTATATGGCGGAAGACAGGCTCGCCTGGTGGGATAAATTTTCCCATCCGGCCATTCGGCCGATCTACACCATTGGACTGGATACCTGGTGGTATGACGTCAACAAAGCGGCAAAACTTCCCGCCGCCAGACGACAGGGAGAATAAATGGGCACCTACCTGATTCGACGTCTGTTACTGGTGATCCCGACGCTGTGGGCCATCATTACAATCAACTTTTTTATTGTCCAGATCGCACCGGGCGGCCCGGTTGACCAGGCGATCGCGGCCATTGAATTCGGCCAGTCTGGCGCCCTGCCCGGCGCCGGTAGCGAAGGCGTTCGCGCCAGCCACGCCCAGACCGGCGTAGGGAATATTAGCGACAGCCACTATCGCGGCGGACGTGGGTTAGATCCCGAGGTGATCGCGGAGATCACGCATCGCTACGGCTTTGATAAGCCTGTTCATGAGCGCTACTTTAAAATGCTCTGGGACTATGTTCGTTTCGATTTCGGCGACAGCCTGTTTCGCAGCGCATCCGTACTGACGTTAATCAAAGACAGTCTGCCCGTGTCCATTACGCTCGGATTGTGGAGTACGCTCATCATTTATCTGGTGTCGATCCCGTTGGGCATCCGCAAAGCGGTATATAACGGCAGCCGTTTCGACATCTGGAGCAGCGCTTTTATCATCGTTGGCTACGCTATCCCCGCCTTCCTGTTCGCCATCTTATTGATCGTTTTCTTTGCTGGCGGTAGCTATTACGACCTCTTCCCGCTGCGCGGCCTGGTATCCGCCAATTTTGATTCCCTGCCCTGGTATCAGAAAATTACCGACTACCTCTGGCATATCACGTTACCGGTACTGGCGACGGTGATCGGCGGGTTCGCCGCGCTGACCATGTTGACCAAAAACTCTTTTCTGGATGAAGTCCGCAAACAGTACGTTGTCACCGCGCGTGCAAAAGGGGTGAGCGAAAAAAACATTCTGTGGAAGCACGTTTTCCGCAACGCCATGCTGCTGGTAATCGCCGGTTTTCCCGCCACCTTTATCAGCATGTTTTTCACCGGTTCGCTGCTCATTGAAGTGATGTTTTCCTTAAACGGGCTGGGGTTGCTGGGCTACGAAGCGACCGTGTCACGCGACTACCCGGTAATGTTTGGCACGTTATACATTTTCACCCTGATCGGCTTGCTGCTGAATATCCTGAGCGATATCAGCTATACGCTGGTTGATCCACGCATTGATTTTGAGGGACGCTGATGCCGCGATTAAGCCCTGCAAACCAGGCCCGCTGGGCGCGTTTTCGTCATAATCGCCGGGGGTACTGGTCACTGTGGATTTTCCTGGTGCTGTTTGGCCTGAGTCTGTGCGCCGAACTGGTCGCCAACGATAAACCGCTGCTGGTGCGCTATGAGGGAAGCTGGTACTTTCCGCTGGTCAAAAACTACAGCGAAAGCGATTTCGGCGGGCCGTTCGCAACGCAGGCGGATTATCAGGACCCCTGGCTGCAAAAGCAGCTTGAAAACCACGGATGGGTGCTGTGGGCGCCCGTGCGTTTTGGCGCCACCAGCATCAACTTTGCCACTGATAAACCCTTCCCCTCTCCGCCGTCCGCACAAAACTGGCTGGGAACCGACGCGAATGGCGGCGACGTGTTGGCGCGCATCCTCTACGGCACGCGAATCTCTATCCTGTTTGGTTTGATGCTTACCCTCTGTTCCAGCGTAATGGGCGTGCTGGCGGGCGCGTTGCAGGGGTATTACGGCGGAAAAATCGACCTGTGGGGGCAACGGTTCATCGAAGTGTGGTCAGGAATGCCGACGCTGTTTCTGATTATTCTGCTCTCAAGCGTGGTGCAACCCAATTTCTGGTGGCTGCTGGCCATTACCGTCCTGTTTGGCTGGATGAGCCTGGTCGGGGTGGTTCGCGCGGAATTCCTGCGCACGCGCAATTTCGACTACATCCGCGCCGCGCAGGCGCTGGGCGTCAGCGATCGCAGCATTATCCTGCGTCACATGCTGCCCAACGCGATGGTCGCCACGCTGACCTTTTTACCGTTCATTTTGTGCAGCTCGATTACCACATTGACGTCACTGGATTTTCTCGGATTTGGCCTGCCGCTCGGCTCCCCTTCCCTCGGCGAATTACTCCTGCAAGGTAAAAATAATTTGCAGGCGCCGTGGCTTGGGATCACCGCGTTCCTGTCCGTCGCGGTGTTATTGTCGCTGCTGATTTTTATTGGCGAAGCAGTACGCGACGCGTTTGATCCCAACAAGGCGGTATAAGATGACGCATCCTCTGTTAACTATTGAGAATTTATCGGTAGGTTTTCGCCATCAGGAGAACGTGCGCACGGTTGTTAACGACATCTCTCTACAGGTTGACGCAGGCGAAACGCTGGCGCTGGTGGGCGAATCCGGCTCCGGTAAAAGCGTCACCGCGCTGTCGATTCTGCGGTTGCTGCCCTCTCCGCCTGCGGTGTATCTCGCGGGCGATATCCGTTTTCATGGCGAGTCATTGCTCCACGCCAGCGAGCAGACGCTGCGCGGCGTGCGGGGCAATAAAATCGCCATGATTTTTCAGGAACCGATGGTATCGCTAAACCCGTTGCATACGCTGGAAAAACAGCTCTACGAAGTGCTGTCCCTGCACCGGGGAATGCGCCGTGAGGCCGCCAGGGCCGAAATCCTGAGCTGCCTGGATCGCGTAGGGATTCGTCAGGCCGCGAAACGGCTGAGCGATTATCCCCATCAGCTCTCAGGCGGTGAACGCCAGCGCGTGATGATCGCAATGGCGTTGCTCACGCATCCTGAACTGTTAATCGCCGATGAACCCACGACCGCTCTGGATGTCTCCGTACAGGCGCAAATCCTGCAACTACTGCGTGAACTGCAACGCGAACTGAATATGGGTATGCTGTTTATCACCCATAATCTCAGCATTGTGAAAAAACTGGCGGACACCGTGGCGGTGATGCAAAACGGACGATGCGTGGAGCAAAACCGTGCGTTGCCGTTGCTTAGCGCGCCTGAGCATCCCTATACGCAGAAGTTGCTGAACAGCGAACCCACCGGCTCCCCGGTTCCATTGCCCGGTGAGTCGTCGCCGCTGCTGGAAGTGAACCAGCTTCGCGTCGCATTCCCGATTCGAAAAGGGGTTCTGAAACGCGTGGTGGATCATAACGTCGTGGTTAACGAGGTGAGTTTCGCGCTTCGACCCGGTGAAACGCTGGGGCTGGTCGGTGAATCCGGGTCAGGGAAAAGCACCACCGGCCTGGCCTTGCTGCGGTTGATTCGTTCGCAGGGCAGCATCACTTTTGACGGCCAGCCGTTGCAAAATTTAACCCGCCGTCAGTTGCTGCCGGTTCGTCACCGTATTCAGGTGGTATTTCAGGACCCGAACTCATCGCTGAACCCCCGCCTCAACGTACTGCAAATTATTGAAGAAGGCTTACGCGTCCATCAACCGGCCCTTTCTGCCGGGCAGCGCGAAGAACAGGTTATCGCCGTCATGAAGGAAGTGGGTCTGGATGCTGAGACGCGCCATCGTTACCCGGCGGAATTTTCCGGCGGCCAGCGCCAGCGTATCGCTATCGCCAGGGCGCTAATACTGAAACCGTCGCTGATTATTCTGGATGAACCGACATCATCGCTGGACAGAACGGTTCAGGCACAAATCCTGGCGCTGTTGAAATCTTTACAACAAAAGCATCGCCTGGCTTACATTTTCATCAGCCACGATCTGCATGTTGTGCGCGCATTATGCCATCAGGTCATTGTACTGCGACAAGGAGAAGTGGTGGAACAGGGGCAATGTGAGCGTGTCTTTACCGCACCACAACAGGAGTATACGCGTCAGTTGCTCGCGCTAAGCTGACGCTCAAAAAGGATTGTTGTTCGAAAAGGGTTCCGCTATCGCTACGCCGAAATTTTTCAGGCGGCAGGTCGCGGCAAATTCGTCCTGACGATTAACAAACAGGCACGGCTCGCCTTCGCACTCCAGAACAGAGCAAGGCACTTCGATGTCGCTAAGCGCCTGGCTAAGTGTATGCATCACCGGCCATGCGCTATCGCCATCGGGACTCAGGAGTTTGAGCGCCACCAGACTGTTTTCTGTGTTCTGCCCGTTTTGCGGAATCGGTTCAACTTTTGAACCTGCAAAACCCGTTAACCACCGATAGTTCTGCGGTAAACGATGAATGATTGAGAGTTGTAATGTAGTCACTTTCTTTCCCCGGAAGCACATTCACTTCACAATTTATTTACATCCATATTAACACATCATTGACAACCCGTCCTTAAACAGATCGAAAACGCTTACATCCCTGGTCTGAGCGGCCTGTACAGCCCGTTATTAAAATATTTTTTGCCAGTGCCGGACGTATTTGCGGGCTATATGTACCCGTTTCTGCGATCTAACTCAACCTTTTTAACTACAATGATGTGACTTTTTACATAAATTGATTTTACATAAAATAAACATAAATGGAAAAAATGATGGATTTGACGTTGATGTACGTCAACAAAGGAAGCCTTCCGGCTTCCATGTTGTGTATTAGATCACCGTTTTTTCGGGCGGCTGGCGTAGAGATAGAAGAGAATGGAGCAGGTTGCGCAGAAAGCAATCGACCAAATCATCGGCCAGGCGGAGGTAAAGGTTGCCAGCGACAGCAGCGCCCCAACAATCGCGCCAATGCCAAACCGGAACGTACCGGCCAGCGACGAGGCGGTGCCCGCCATATGCGGAAATTCATCCAGAATAACGGCCATCGCGTTTGAAGAGACCATAGAAACGCATCCGACAAACGCCGCGACGCCAACCACCAGCGCCCAAAAGCCCACGCCAAACAGCGCGCTGAATACCATCCAGGCCGCCATCACAAACTGAATCCATAACCCGGTACGGAACATATTCAACGCCCCAACCCGGCGCACGAAGCGGCTGTTGATAATGGTCATCACAAACAAGAACACAATGTTCAGCGCAAAGTAATAGCCAAAATGCTGCGGCGACACATGGTTAATCTCGATGTACACAAACGGGCCGGCGCTGAGGAACGAGAACATTCCCGCAAAGCTAAATCCGCTGGCCAGCATATAGCTCAGTACGCGTTTGTGTCGGAACAGCGAGGCAAAGTTCCCTATCGTGGTACGAATATGGAACGGCTGACGGCGTTCAACGGGAAGCGTCTCGTTAATCAACAAGAAGATCATCACCGATGCCAGAATCGCCGCCACCGCCAGAATCCAGAAGATGTAATGCCAGCTCAACCACACCAGAACCCACCCACCAATAATCGGCGCCATCAGCGGCGCGATTGTCGTCACCAGCATGACGAATGACATCATGCGGGAGAACTCTTCTTTCGGGTAGATATCGCGCATCAGAGCATTGATCACCACGCTCGCCGCAGCGGCGGCAAGACCGTGGAAGAAACGCATGATGATCAACTGGTCGATAGTCTGCGCCAGCGCGCATGCCACCGCCGCCGCCGCAAACACCAGCGTCCCGCCGAGGATAACCGGCTTGCGCCCGAGACTGTCCGCCATCGGGCCGTAAATAAGCTGCCCCACGGCGAACCCCAGAATATAGGTACTGAGGGTCATCTGCGCGCTGCCCGCCGGTACGCCAAACTGGGCAGAAATCACCGGCAGCGCCGGAAGATACATATCAATCGACAGCGGCATCAGCATGGCTAACAGGCCAAGGATAAAAACAATGGCAAAGGATGAGTGCTGCCGGGTGGTCACAAATGAACTCCTGAATTTAGCGGGACGTAAAGCGCCTGGCTCACCGGGTCTATAAACCGACGCTGGCGATTTCTTCTTCGGTCAACGGGCGATACTCGCCAGGTTCGAGGTCGTCATCCAGCACAATTGCGCCGATGCGTTCGCGGTGCAGTTCGACAACATGGTTCCCCACGGCGGCGAACATCCGCTTCACCTGGTGGTAGCGCCCTTCGCTAATGGTCAGACGCACCTGCGTCGGGGTGATCACCTCCAGCACGGCCGGTTTGGTGAGGTCTTTCTCATTATGCAGTTGCACGCCTTTGGCAAACTGTTCGGCGGTATCCGCAGCTACCGGCGATTCCAGCGTGACCAGATAGGTTTTCTCACAATGATGGCGCGGAGAGGTGATCCGGTGCGACCACTGGCCATCATCCGTCATCAACACCAGTCCCGTGGTGTCGATATCCAGCCGCCCGGCGGCATGCAGCTTGTACGCGACAGGTTCATCAAGGAAATAGAGTACCGTGGGATGATCCGGGTCGTCCGTTGAACAGACATAGCCCTGAGGCTTATTAAGCATAAAGTAGCGCGGACCATTTTGCTGAACCAGCGTGTTGCCATCGTACTCGACATTATGTTCTGGCAGGAGTTTAAACGCCGCGTTTCGGATGATTTCGCCATCGACGATAACACGGTTACTACGAATCTCACGCCCGGCAATAGCACGGCTGACGCCGAGTTGCTGAGCGATAAATTTATCAAGTCGCATGAGTTTGATTTTGCCTGTAATAATACGGAAATCGGGCATAACGCCCGAAAAATGAAGCCGTTGTCCATCCAGTATAACGGGCTCTAACCATCGCTCAAGGGAAATGATTCATGGCATACTATTCCCTGTACCGTTCATCGTAGTGAGACCATGATTTTTACACTTCGTCCTTACCAGCAAGAAGCCGTGGATGCCACGCTCAACCATTTTCGCCGCCACCGCACGCCTGCTGTGATTGTCCTGCCGACCGGCGCAGGCAAAAGTCTGGTGATTGCCGAGCTGGCGCGAGTGGCGCGTGGGCGCGTGCTGGTGCTGGCGCATGTAAAAGAGCTGGTCGCGCAAAACCATGCCAAATATTGCGCGCTGGGGCTGGAGGCCGACATTTTCGCCGCCGGTCTGAAGCGTAAAGAGAGCCACGGCAAGGTGGTGTTTGGCAGCGTGCAGTCGGTCGCCCGTAACCTTGACGCCTTCCAGGGCGAGTTTTCGCTGTTGATTGTCGATGAATGCCACCGCATCGGCGACGATGAAGAGAGTCAGTATCAGCAAATCCTGGCGCACCTGAGTAAAGTGAATCCCCACTTACGTCTGCTCGGCCTGACGGCCACCCCTTTCCGGTTAGGCAAAGGCTGGATTTATCATTTCCATTACCACGGCATGGTGCGCGGCGACGAAAAAGCGCTCTTTCGCGACTGCATTTATGAGTTACCGCTGCGCTACATGATTAAGCATGGTTATCTGACGCCGCCGGAGCGTCTGGATATGCCCGTGGTGCAGTATGATTTTAGCCGCCTGCAGGCACAGAGTAACGGCCTGTTCAGCGAAGCTGACCTCAATCGCGAGCTGAAAAAGCAGCAGCGCGTGACCCCGCACATCATCAGCCAGATTGTTGAATTTGCCCAAACCCGCAAAGGGGTGATGATTTTCGCCGCCACCGTCGAACATGCCAAAGAGATTGTGGGTTTGCTGCCCACCGATGATGCGGCGCTGATTACCGGGGACACGCCGGGCGCAGAGCGCGACGTGATGATTAACGATTTCAAAGCCCAGCGCTTTCGTTATCTGGTGAACGTCGCCGTGCTGACGACCGGGTTTGACGCGCCGCATGTCGATCTTATCGCTATCCTGCGCCCGACAGAGTCAGTCAGTCTTTACCAACAAATCGTGGGGCGTGGTCTGCGGCTTGCGCCTGGAAAAACCGACTGTCTGATCCTCGACTATGCCGGAAACCCGCACGATCTGTATGCGCCGGAAGTGGGCACGCCAAAAGGCAAAAGTGACAACGTTCCCGTGCAGGTGTTCTGCCCAGCCTGCGGGTTCGCCAATACCTTCTGGGGGAAAACCACCGCTGACGGCACGCTGATTGAGCATTTCGGTCGCCGCTGCCAGGGCTGGTTTGAAGATGATGACGGGCATCGCGAACAGTGCGATTTTCGCTTCCGCTTTAAAAACTGCCCGCAGTGCAACGCGGAAAACGATATCGCCGCCCGGCGCTGCCGGGAGTGCGACACGATTCTGGTCGACCCGGACGATATGCTGAAAGCGGCGCTAAAACTCAAAGATGCGCTGGTATTGCGCTGTAGCGGGATGGCGTTACAACACGGGCATGATGGGAAAGGCGAATGGCTGAAAATCACCTACTACGATGAGGACGGCGCCGATGTGAGTGAGCGCTTCCGATTGCAGACGCCCGCTCAACGCACCGCCTTTGAACAGTTGTTTATTCGCCCGCATACCCGCACGCCGGGTATTCCGTTACGCTGGATCGCTGCGGCGGATATCCTGGCGCAGCAGGCGCTGCTTCGCCACCCTGATTTTGTCGTCGCCCGCATGAAAGGTCAGTACTGGCAGGTGCGCGAAAAAGTCTTCGATTATGAAGGCCGCTTCCGGCGGGCACATGAATTGCGCGGTTAATCGTACTTTTGATTGATGTGATAGCCATTTGAGTATAGAATCTCGCCCGCTTTTGCATACGCAAAGCAGATCACTTACCTGTTGCTGGGTCGCCTGTAACAGGAATTATTTAAGAGAGATTTTAAATGTTTACTATCAACGCAGAAGTACGTAAAGAGCAGGGTAAGGGTGCGAGCCGCCGCCTGCGCGCCGCTAACAAGTTCCCGGCAATCATCTACGGTGGCGCTGAAGCCCCGATTGCTATCGAACTGGACCACGACCAGGTTATGAACATGCAAGCTAAAGCTGAGTTCTACAGCGAAGTTCTGACCATCGTTGTTGACGGTAAAGAAGTAAAAGTTAAAGCTCAGGCTGTACAGCGTCACGCGTTCAAGCCGAAGCTGACTCACATCGACTTCGTTCGCGCGTAATCGCCAACAAGTTGAAGAAAAACCCCGCCACGGCGGGGTTTTTTTATGGTGCGCGACAAGGCGATGAACCGTAAGCCGAATAAGGTGCCTGCACCGCTATCCGGCGTTACAACACATAACGTCAAAACCGTTAATTACCGCCGGACGTCCGACGCTGGAGCTGATCGCGCAGGTTTGGCGGCGTTCCCTTGATCGTCAGCGTATCGGTCGCCGGGTCCCAGAAAATCCGCTCACCTAACAGCATGGCGTCGAAGTTGATGGTTAACCCACCGCCGCTCCCGGCATATTTCGTCAGCTGACGCAGCGTGCTGCGGTCCGCCGGGAAACTCTCTTCCAGCTCATAGCCTTTGTCAGCGGTAAATTCTCTGAAGCTGACTTCGCTGACGCCGGATAACTCTTTCGACAGCGATTCAAGCTCAATCTCTTCACCAGACTGCAATTGCTCATTGCAGTAGCTGTACACCTGCTGACGGACATTCTGACGTTCAGCTTTGTCCAGTTGCGCTTCTGCGGTGAAATCGTCCACCGCCTGCAACAGCCCCCGGTTTTGCGCTTTCGCGTTCAGCCCTTCGCTGGCGCCCAGGAAATCCATAAAGAAATCGGCCACTTTGCGCCCTACCCGGCCTTTCAGGAAGGTCAGATAACGGGTGGATTCCGGGTTCGTTTCCCATTCGGTCAAATCGATACGCGCCACAATATCCGCATGGTTAATATCCAGATAGTGCGTCGGGTTGATATCCAGGTTCTCATTCACGCGCATGCTGCTTAAGTTGTTCAGCACCGCCACCAGCAGATACTCCACCGCCAGATAACGGTAATGGCAGAACAGGACAATACCGCCGTCCGCAAACGGGTATTTCGCCAGTTCGTCGCGTAAACGGCCTGTCGCCGCACGGCTAAAGGCAAGAAAATCCTCCTCGCCCTGACGCTGCAACCGCAGCGTTTGCGCCAGTTCACTCTCTTCGCTGAACAGGCCGTACGCTTTGTTCTTGGCGCTATAGACCCGGTGCAGTTCAGCCACCATATCGACAACGGTGGTTGTCGGCTCCAGTAATGAATCGCGCAAGACCAGCTCAAGATTTTGCTCATCACGTTTGATAAGCTGGTGCAGGGCAATCTGGTTGATATCCAGACTCATGATAAACTCTCCTTTATGACCGGGCGGTATTCAATCACCTGACGGGCGGTGACGCAACAGGAGATAAAAAAGCAGAAAAAAAACTGTTGCTACGGTAATATGTTGCCCTTTCATGAACAAACTGATTGCGATTTATGCCACAACACTCCCGCTATAGTGACGAACACGTTGAACAATTACTGAGTGACCTGCTCAACGTACTGGAAAAACATAAGGCACCGACCGACCTTTCCCTGATGGTGCTGGGAAACATGGTCACCAACCTTATCAACACCAGCATCGCACCGGCTCAACGCCAGGCGATTGCGAACTCTTTTGCCCGCGCATTACAGTCTTCAATTAACGACGACAAAGCGCATTAAGGGAAACGAACGGCTATTTATGGTAACTCATCGTCAGCGCTACCGTGAAAAAGTCTCCCAGATGGTTAGCTGGGGGCACTGGTTTGCACTGTTCAACATTCTGCTGGCCATGGTGCTCGGTAGCCGTTACCTGTTTGTCGCAGACTGGCCGACAACGCTTGCAGGGCGTATTTACTCGTACCTGAGCATTGTCGGGCATTTCAGCTTTCTGGTGTTCGCCGCCTATCTGCTGATCCTGTTTCCTCTGACATTTATTGTCATGTCCCAGCGGCTGATGCGTTTTTTGTCAGCTATCCTGGCGACGGCGGGCATGACGCTGTTGCTGATCGACAGCGAAGTTTTTACCCGCTTCCACCTGCACCTGAATCCCATTGTCTGGGAACTGGTCATTAACCCCGATCAGAACGAGATGGCGCGCGACTGGCAACTGATGTTTATTAGCGTGCCGGTCATCCTGTTAATCGAAATGCTGTTTGCGACCTGGAGCTGGCAAAAGCTGCGCAGCCTGACGCGACGTCGCCATTTCGCCAAACCGCTTGCCGCGTTCTTTTTCGTCTCATTTATCGCTTCGCATGTGGTGTATATCTGGGCAGACGCCAACTTCTATCGCCCAATCACCATGCAGCGCGCGAATTTACCGCTGTCATACCCGATGACGGCGCGCCGTTTTCTGGAAAAACACGGTCTGCTGGATGCGCAGGAGTATCAGCGCCGTCTGGTGGAACAAGGCAACCCGGAAGCCGTTTCCGTTCAGTATCCGCTGAGCGATTTGCAGTATCGCGACATGGGCACCGGCCAGAACGTACTGTTAATTACGGTCGACGCGCTGAACTACTCCCGCTATGAAAAACAGATGCCCGCGTTGGCCGCATTCGCCGAACAGAATACGTCGTTCACGCGCCACATGAGTTCAGGCAACACGTCTGACAATGGAATATTTGGTCTGTTCTATGGCGTATCGCCCAGCTATATGGACGGTATTCTGTCAACCAGAACGCCTGCCGCGCTGATCTCAGCGCTGAACCAGCAAGGCTATCAGTTAGGGTTATTCTCTTCTGACGGCTTCACCAGCCCGCTCTACCGCCAGGCGCTGCTGTCAGACTTCTCCATGCCAACTGTGCAAACGCAGTCCGACGAGCAAACGGCGAGCCAGTGGATTAACTGGTTAGGACGTTACGCCCAGGAAGATAACCGCTGGTTCTCATGGGTTTCCTTCAACGGCACAAACGTTGACGACAGCAACCAGAAAGACTTTGCGAAACGGTATGCCCGCGCCGCAGAGAACGTGGATGCCCAGATTAACCGGGTGCTCAGCGCACTGCGTGACGCAGGGAAACTCAACAACACCGTGGTGATCATTACGGGCGGTCGCGGCGTACCGTTAGTGCAGGAAGAAAGCCATTTCGCCTGGTCTCGCGGCCATCTGCAAGTGCCGTTGATCATTCACTGGCCGGGCACGCCAGCGCAGCGAATCAACACTCTGACCGACCATACGGATTTGATGACGACGCTGATGCAGCGACTGTTGCACGTCAGTACGCCAGCCAATGAGTACTCGCAGGGACAGGATCTGTTCAACGCCACGCGCCGCCATTACTGGGTGACCGCGGCGGACGGCAGTACGCTGGCGATTACCACGCCGGAAATGACGCTGGTACTGAACAATAACGGCACCTATCAGACATACGATCTACACGGCGAGAAGATCAAAGACCAGAAGCCGCAGCTGAGCCTGTTGTTGCAGGTACTGACCGACGAGAAACGATTCATTGCTAACTGATTAATTATAAATCAGTTAGCAAGACATCCCCTTGCATTCGTGGTGGAAAGCGGTAGTATTGGCATCCACAAGTCGGCACGTAGCGCAGCCTGGTAGCGCACCGTCATGGGGTGTCGGGGGTCGGAGGTTCAAATCCTCTCGTGCCGACCAAAATCCCTTAGAAAAACCAACCTCTTACGGTTGGTTTTTTTATGCCTGTTTTTTGAACGGGGAAGCTTCGGGGTAAAACTGGGGTAAAAGCGCCGTCAAAACAACCATTTCACAGATCCTCTTAACATCGTCATCAACACCTTGACACTGTTTATTTATACAGTTTAAATTTAACTGTATATCCAACCAGTAAAAGGAGAATTTTATGTTTGTGGAACTCGTTTACGACAAACGCAATGTCGAGGGGCTACCGGACGCAAGAAACATCATTCTTAACGAGCTGACAAAGCGCGTACACCGGATCTTCCCCGATGCCAACGTGAGAGTTAAGCCAATGCAGGCTAACGCATTAAACAGCGATTGCACAAAGACCGAAAAAGAACGACTTAACCGTATGCTGGAAGAGATGTTTGAAGAAGCCGATATGTGGCTGGTGAACGAATGATGAGCATGGACAACATGATTATTGCCGGGGTAAGAATATATTTCCCGCTTGGCACCGATCTCCCTGTTCCAACGCCTGAACTCAGGACATTTGCCATCGTCAGCAAAGACCTGCCTGGACATCTGGTGCTTGAGTACAAAAACAGGCAGTGGGTTCCTGTACTGACCCGGCTTTTTGATGATTCAGCACATGCCATTTCAGCTATCACCAGCCTGAGTAAAAAGACGTGGCATTAATACCAGTTTCAGATAAAACGCATTGATCCGTTATGCCGGGCAGATACAATCCGCGGCGGCTGGCAACCATTCTATATTCGCACTATCGAACGATCGCCAGCTGGCCGCATCAGGGTCTTGCATACGCTCTGATGCGGCAATTTACCGCTCTCCTGCTGGAAATTTTTTATAGAGCGTGCATACAGCCACATCATAAATTATCGCGACCTGTTTTCTGTCTACACCGTTAGCTATCAGTCTGCCAGCCTGCGCCCACTGTTCTGCCGTTAACTTTGGCCTACGCCCTCCTATTCTCCCTTTCTCTCGCGCAGCGGCTAAACCTGCCCTGGTTCGTTCGACAATTAATTCACGCTCCATTTCTGCCAGCGCTGACATAATATGGAAAATAAAGCGTCCCATCGGGCTTGATGTATCGATGCTGTCTGTCAGGCTTCGAAAATGCACTCCTCGTTGACGCAATTCATCAACCAGCAACACAAGATTTCTCATACTGCGCCCCAACCGATCCAGTTTCCAAACAACGAGCGTATCTCCCTCTTTCAGGACTCGCAGCAGCCGTTTTAGTGCCGGTCTGTTTGCAACCGTTCCGCTCATTTTTTCCTCAAAAATCTGTTCACATCCTGCTCGTTCCAGGGCCTGTCGCTGGAGATCCGTATTTTGGTCATTTGTTGACACCCTGACATAGCCTATTTGCATAGTTTTTAATCACCTTTTTAGTCAAAAAAATCAGGTGAAGTTATCGGATGCATGGACAAAATACATTATAAAAAACGTCGGTTTAG